>WRFR01000007.1 GCA_009778715.1 Coriobacteriia bacterium
ATGGTAGGTAAGATTAGTTGGATCTGATCCTACATAGGCGATGTTATCGAAGGTCTTTCCATCCTCAAGGCCCGTATCTACTGTTACTGTTACCGTAACAGTAGCTGGAAGCATTGAGTTAGGCACACTCCAGGTGACACTTTGGCCTGACACTTGCCAGGTGATCGCGTCATCTAAGCTGTCTGCGCTTTCAGTGCCACTGACAGACTTGATGCTTAACCCTTCTGGGATATCATCAGAGATCGTGGTCCAACCTCCGCCGCCAGAACCTGAAGCAGCGGGGGGCTTATAGGAATCCTGCCAGTCTGTCAAAAAATCCCTCCAGGCGTCAGGGTCGGCGGGGTCATAGCTATCCATCCATGCGCTACCGGCGGGCTTATAGGAATCCTGCCAGTTTGTCGGCTGAGGACGCAAGGCAGGGTCCGGGACGCTATCGATAACGATACCGCCTCCTGGCTGGGTTGACTGCGCCGCGACCCAATCCCGCGCGACGACGCTACCCACATGAACGGTCACCGTGTTATTGCTGAACCACGCCGGCTGAGTCGTAGTAAGCTGGTCCAAAGGCGCGCTTTCCAGATAAAGATCAGTGAGTTGGTTACAACCCTGGAACATAGTGGTCGTTGTAGCCGTGGCAACAGCGCCGAGCGACCAGTAGCTTAAATCAAGTGAAGTTAGTTGAGTGCAACTGGCAAACATAGCATCGAACATATTGACCTTTGACACATCAAAGTGATTTATCGCCAAAGAGTTCAGGTTCTTGCAGCCAAAGAACATGTAGCTCATGTTCGTCACCGCTGAGGTATTAAAGTTGCTCAGGTCAAGACTCGTAAGGTTGGAGCAGTCTCTGAACATGTAGCTTATGTTCGTCACCGCTGAAGTGTTAAAGCTGCTCACGTCAAGACTCGTAAGGCTGGAGCAGCCATAGAACATGTTGGCCATGTTCGTCACCGCTGAAGTGTTAAAGTTGCTCAGGTTAAGATTCGTAAGGCTGGAGCATTGGAAGAACATGACGCTCATATCTTTCACCGCTGAGGTGTTAAAGCTGCTCACGTCAAGGCTTGTAAGGCTGGAGCAGTAGCCGAACATCCAGCTCATGCTTGTTACCACTGAGGTGTTAAAGCTGCTCACGTCAAGGCTTGTAAGGCTGGGGCACCTGTAGAACATATAGCTCATGTTCGTCACTGACGAGGTGTTAAAGCTGCGCAGGTCAAGGCTCGTAAGACCAGAGCAGTAAGAGAACATGTAGCTCATGGTCGTCACCGCTGAAGTGTTAAAGCTGCGCACGTCAAGGCTCGTAAGACTGGAGCAGCCATAGAACATGCTGGCCATGGTCGTCACCGCTGAAGTGTTAAAGCTGCGCACGTCAAGGCTCGTAAGACTGGAGCAGCCATAGAACATGTTGCTCATGTCCTTCACCGCTGAGGTGTTAAAGCTGCTCACGTCAAGGCTCGTAAGCCTGTTGCAGTTATTGAACATGCCGCTCATGTTTGTCACTGCTGAGGTGTTAAAGTTACGCACGTCAAGGCTCGTAAGGCCGGAGCAACCAAAGAACATGTTGATCATGCTCGTCACTGCTGAGGTGTTAAAGCTGCTCACATCAAGGCTGGTGAGGCTGGAACAGTTGTAAAACATGCTGACCATGGTCGTCACCGCTGAGGTGTTAAAGTTGCTCACATCAAGACTCGTAAGGTTGGGGCAGTTGAAGAACATTAAGCTCATGTCCGTTACTGCCGCGGTGTTAAAGCTGCTCAGGTCAAGACTCGTAAGGCTGGAGCAGCCGGAAAACATCATACTCATGTTCGTTACCGCTGAAGTGTTAAAGCTGCTCAGGTCAAGGCTGGTAAGGTTGGAGCAGCCATAGAACATGTCATACATATTTCTTGCGCTTGCGGTATTGAATTGATCCAGATTACAGGTACTCATGCGGCTGAAGTTGTTAAACAAGAATGAGAGAGCTGTCGACGCGCTCATCAACACCCCCGCCTGCCCGCCGATATAAAGGTTGTAGCCACCCGAGCCGTCAGCGGTAATCCAGGCGATCACGCGCGAGGTCGCCACGTTGGGGTTAATGGTCGTATTGGTCTCGGTCGCGTCCCAGGCCTCTAAGATAGCCTGGCCAGCCCAGTCGCTGCGGTTTGCTAAAAACTGCTTGACCGCCGAGGCAGGGTCTGCCGCGCTATAGGTCAAATCGTCAGGCAGGTCGACAAAGGACGCGGAACTTATCTGGCCTTTTTGCAGTGGGCCAGAAAGTGTGCTGCCCGTAGGCCTTACCGTGGAAGTTCCTGTTTGGTTGAGCCAGTCTGTCGTCGTGGCCGCACCGCTTGAGCCCTGCATGATCATTGCGGTCGGCGTCGACGGCGCGTAGGCGGTAACTGTATAGTCGATCGTATCGCCTGCCGCCACTGATACCGGCGCATCGGGCGCCCCTGCGTCCCAGTCGCCTCCGTTGACCCGGGCGTCCTTGCGGGGCGGCTGGGACTTTAGGTCGGTAGCTGCGCTGTAGTACAGCGTCGTGACGTTACTTGCGGGGTCTGCGGCATAGCGGCGTGTGATATCACTTCTGTTGGGGCCAGAATAGTCGTTACCGACCAGGTAGTAGGTGATCCCGTCGTCTTTGCCAATGACCGTTAAGGGTTGGGTGATCTTATACTTTTGTCCGGCAACACCGTCTTCTGTCTCAGGGATACGCAGCACGGTGCCGGTACCTTGTTCGACAAAGTTGACTGTAGAAGTCGTCGGCGTTGGCGGGATAGCCTCGACGTTGATCGTAGCATCCTCATAAGAGATACGGGTCAATATATTGCAGTCATGGGCGTAATAGCCCGTATAGTAGCCAAAACCCTGAGGCCCGTTAGCCCCTCCGATGGGGTTTGTAACCGTTGCAACCAGCGTGCCATCGACATAGACCTTAACCGCGCGGGTAGTAGGATCGATCTCAGTACTGACGCGAAATGGGGTAGGGTCCAGGTTATGGATCCCGGTCTTTATGGTGGCGATCAACGTACGGGTCGTCGCGACTGTTCCCGGTGTAAAGTTTTCAGTATCCCAGCGTTCATTATTGATATAGTACAGGCGCAGAGACGCTGTATTCTGGGCGTTGGGGTCGCGTTCTTGCATACCGGCGTCATTGGCGCAGGAAAGGATGAGAGCATAACCTGTGTAGTAGGTGTTGGCGCCTTGTTGCGTCATCTCCCCGTTAAACAGGTAGCCCGTCTCAGAAAATGAGTGGAAGTTCATGTTGTCAGGGATCAGCGTGAAAGAGCTGCCCGAAGAGGTGGCGGCTTCTGCTGGCGCAAAGACATAGTCCATATAGGGCATGATGCCATAGCCATAAAATGATATCTTTGAACCTGACAGAACTACGTGATCGGGAGTGGCTACGCCACCGTTCCACTTCGCGGACTCTGCCTGCGTGTAGGCTTGCTCGTAGCCCTGTAGAGGCCTGCCGTCTGCTTGCAGCACGCTGGCGTCGTTGTGATCGACTTTGTTATATGCAAGCTCGTCTATAGTAGTGGCGTTCGTTGCCGGGTTATAGGGATAGTTGGAGATAACATCTCCCACGGGGCCTGAGGCTTGGGCGGTCTGCGGCGGCGCGGACCCTAACACCTCACAAATCACGACCAGCGCAATCGCCAGGCTCAGGGCACGCTTCCAGGTTGCCGTTTTTCTTCCCTTGATTGCCAGTGCCCCCATCATGCCCCTTCTCCCTCTTTACCGTGATCGCTCACGTCAGTACCTGATATGTGAGGAGGCGGTCGCCGTTTGGGCAACGCTTGCCCGAAGCGACGCGCGCGCGTCGTAAAGTCTTTTGTGGATCGTTGCCACAGAACTATCAAGGGTTTCCGCAACTTCTGCGACAGAAAGCCCCTGGTAGTAATGCAGAAAGACCGTGATCTTTTGGGTATCGGTCAGCCCGTTGACCAGGCGCAGCAAATGCGCGCGATTCTCTTTGGCCTCCAGAGACTCAAAGGGCAAAAGCTCAGTATTGGCGCACGCAGGCATCCTGTCGTCATTTTCTTGAAACGTGTCCAGCGAATCTATCAGCTCCGCAGGGCTATTCTTGCGCAGCCAGTCAAACGAGCGTCGGTAGACGATAGAGAAAAACCAGTTTTCAAAGCGCTCAGATTCACGAAGCGTATCAAGCTTGGTAAAAAGACGTAAGAATGAGTCCTGGGCTACGTCTTCTGCGGCGGACTCATTGCGTAAAATCTTGAAGGCGGTAAAGTACGCGCGTTGATAGTAGGCGTTATAGAGTTTTGAGAATGCATCAGAGTTACCGGACCGTGCGCGGTCAACCATAGAGGGAAGCTGCTTCAAATCAGTCTCCGAGAGGCTTCCTCTTTTCATTTTCCTATCATTATTATCAGCCATCGTTCCTCCTGACACACCGTCCACGGTATAATTTCGCGCATCCGAAAAAACGAAACGGCGCATCCCTTCATATAGGTAGACGCCAAAAGAATCGGAAACTTACAAACTATTTAATAATTCCTCGCAAATTGATCGGAAATTAATGAACTTTGTTCAATTCTTAACAGATTTGTTAGAAAATTATAGGCTTTTTTCGATTCTTAACATATTATCACTGATTGATTGTTTGAGGTCGATTGAGCCCTGAAATAAAGGACTCACGTGGTGGCGCTATCTATAGGGGAGATCCTAAGGTCTTGCCCGGGATGACGAGGGCGCCCAGAATGACGAACTTGTGCTATCGATGTATTGCAGATAGAAAGAGGTACTCTGTCACTTCATCTGGCAAGGCGGGCAAACGAGCTGTGAGGGAGCGGGCTTTCGCCCGTAACCGAACAAGCGAGAGCAGCCCAACACCACCAGATGGAGCGACAGAGTACCGTAACTTACTGATACCTCAGCGCGTCGATCGGGTCCAGCTTCGCCGCGCGGTGCGCCGGGTAGAAGCCAAAGACGATGCCAATCAGCATGCAGACTCCGACCCCCAGCAACACAGCAGAAGCCGTGACCTTCGCGCTGATAGTCCCGGTCGCGTTCACGATGACCGAGATCAGCCATCCAATGAACACGCCGATCACGCCGCCCAGGCTGGTCAGCACGATCGACTCGACCAGGAACTGCAAGGTGATATTGCCCGGCGTCGCCCCAATGGCCTTACGCAGGCCGATCTCACGGGTGCGCTCAGTCACAGACGTCAGCATCATGTTCATGATGCCGATACCGCCCACCACCAGAGAGATCGAGGCGATCGCGGCAAGCAGCGTGGTCAGGATGCTCGTAATAGAGCTCGTCAGGCTCAGCATCGACGACATGGTAGTCACATTAAAGTCCGGATCATCGGAAGCCGCGATCCCATGGCGCGACTTAAGCAGCGCGGTCGTCAGGTTCGATACGGCGGTCTGGTCCTCCATCGTCACCGTCGACATCACCACAGAATACGAGGTCTTGCCCGTGAACTGAGCCGTCATCGTCGAGAGCGGGATGTAGCAGGCGTTACCGCTCATCGCCGCCGCCAAGCCGCCACTGCTGGAGCTCAGCACGCCGGTAACCACGAAGTTCTGCCCGGAGATCTGCACCGTCTGGCCCACCGCGTTATAACTCGCGTCGCCCCAGATGCTCTCGACCGCATTGGAAGAGAGTACGATGGCGTGTGCCGCGATGCTGTTCTGATAACTTGTGATAAAGCTGCCGTGGGCCACGTCGCTCTTGATCGCCTTGATATAGTTTGCGTCAATGCCCGTCAGCTGCGCGTTGGTGCTCGTGTTGTTTGCGACAATGTATTCAGAAGTTGAGCGGGTCCCCGCGACAACGGACACGCCCTGTAGCTCGCGCAATGCCGCCAGGTCGCCATCGGTCAGGCCGTTGCCTGTCTGCGCGGTGCTCGTGATGCGGATGATGTTTGTGCCAGCATCGGTGATCTGCTGCTGCACGCTGGCAGAAGTGCCCTGCCCCACGCTGATCAGCGCGATGACCGAGCCAATGCCGACCACAATGCCCAGGATCGTCAGCGCGGTGCGTCCCTTGTTCGCCGTAAGCGAGCGGAACGTCTCGGAGAGGATATCAAGAAGGTTCATGCGCTCACCTCCTGAGATGACAGAATGGTGCCTGACCCCTTTTTGTCATCGAAGTTCATGAGACCACCCCCTGGGCTTGCGCGGCAGCAACTGCCCGCTCGCCTTCCTCACCCTCGAAAAGCCGCCCGTCAAGAATGTGGATCGTGCGTCCCGCATGGCGCGCGATACCCGGATCATGCGTGATCAGGATGATCGTGCGCCCTTGCGCGTTGAGCTCCTGAAACATCTTCAGCACCGCCGCGCCGGTCCTTGAGTCAAGGTTGCCGGTCGGCTCGTCTGCCAGCAGTAACGCCGGATCGTTGACCAGCGAGCGAGCGATCGCGACACGCTGCATCTGCCCGCCCGAGATCTCGTTGCTCTTGTGCGTGAATACCTCCGGCCGCAGCCCAGCCGCGGTGAGCGCGGACTCCGCCCGCCTGCGCCGCTCTGCGCGCGCCACCCCGGTGTATTCCATCGGCAGCGTCACGTTCTTCAGCACACTCGTGCGCGGGAGCAGATTAAACGACTGGAACACGAAGCCGATCGTGCGCGCCCGGAAAGCCGCCAGCTCTTTCTCTGTCAGCACCGAGGTATCCTGCCCCGCCAGCCAATAGCTACCGTAGCTTGGCCGGTCGAGCAGCCCGATGATGTTCATGAGCGTCGACTTACCCGAGCCCGACGGCCCCATGATCGAGACGAACTCGCCTTCTTCGACCAGTAGGGATACATCGTTGAGCGCGACCTGGTCGCCAGCCCCCGTCGTATAAATCTTCGTGACCTGTTGCAGGTCGACTGCGATCGCCATTAGTTGCCGCCCCGGTAGGTCTGGCCCTGGCCACCACCAGGGTTGCCACCCTGACCGCTGTCAATGCTGCGGTAGGTTCCGCCACCCCCGCCATTGGTTCGCATGCCGCCGCCAAGGCTGAACATGCCGCCGCTCGACGAGCTGGTACTTGATGATGAGCTGGTCGTACCGGAGATGACGACCTCGCCAGCAGTCAGCCCGGACTTGATTTCCGTGTAGCTGTCGTTGGCAACGCCGACGGTAACGGTGACCGTCTTGAGGTTGGTCGTATCTCCGTTTTGTGCCACCCGCACGGTGTAGGTACCGTCAGAGGCCTGATCAATAGCCGTGTTAGGTACCAACAGCACATTCTTGGCAGAAGCCGTCACGATCTCTGCCGTGACACTCATGCCTGGGCGAAGCTGTTTGTCGGGATCCTTCAGGGTCATTGTGACCGTGAAGTCCACGAGGCTGCCCGAGCTGGTACCCGTCGGCGAGATCTGCGTAACCGTGCCGCTCGCCTCGAGGCTGGGAAACGCGCTGAAACTGAGGTTAACGCCCTGCCCCTTCTGTACTGAGGAGATATCGGACTCACTGACGCTGATGTCAGCGGTCATCGCTGAGGAATAGTCGCTGATCTCGACCGCTGATGAGCTTGAGGAGCTGTTGCTCGAGCTATTGTTTGAGCTGTTGCTTGAATTGCCGAGCAGCGAATTCAGCGAGCTATTGGATGAATTGTTGTTGCTTGAGTTGTTGTTTGAGGAGGCACTGGAGCTGCTGCCCGTCACACTGTCACCGTTTGAGACATTGAGTGCCGTGACGATGCCCGTAGCTGGCGCCGTAACAGCCGTCTCGCCTGCGTTTTTAACGGCAGTGTCGTAGTCTGACTGCGCTGAGGTCACCTGCGCCTGCGCCTGCTTGACCTGCGCCTGCGCAGAGGCGATCGCGGCTGCGCGCTGGGCGTTGGCCTGAGCCGCCTGCGCCTTTGCCTGTGCCGGCGTCAGGGCGCCGGAGGAACTTGTGCTTGAGGAAGTCGAGCTCGACCCGCCCGTCTTATTCTGGCCCATGCCGCTGCCAGAACCCAGAGAGCTGCTGCCCGTGTTGGATTGGGAAGTACCGGATTTCGATTGAGCCATCAGCTCCGCTGCCGTCGTCGTTGAGGCTGCCTGGGCCGACTTAAGCGACTGCTCCGCCGAAGTCAACGAGAGCTTGGCGCTGGAGAGGCTGTTTGAGGCGCTCGTCACTGCATCAGCAAGTGTGCCGTTATCATCGACCTTGAACAGCACGGTTCCGGTCGTGACCTCGCTGCCCAACTTGACCGACAGGTCGGTGACCGTCCCAGATACCTTGGCGCTGACCTCAGAAGTTGTCGCTGCCTGAAGCTGCCCACTGCCGGAGATCGTCTTTTCGATCGAGCCGGTCTGGGCTTGAGCGGTCACATAATCCGATGCGCTGGTCTGAGCCGACGCGCGGCGGAGCATAAGAAACGCGACAACCAACGCAGCGACCACAACAACGCCGATAATGACGCCGATGATAACGTTACGCCGCTTTTTCTTCTTCTGTGCCATCTGCTGTTGCTCGGCATATGACAGCGCGACCTGCTGGTTGTCCACCGTATAAACAGGAGCCGCCTCGGTGTAGGTCACCGGGGCTTGCTCGGAGTAGGTCGCTGGAGCCTGCCCGGCCGCTTCTGCTTCCGGGGATTGCGGGACCCCGGGGGCCTCTGTTGGAGCTACTGCTTCGCCCTGCCCAAAGTTTTGGTTTGGGTCAGGCGTAGGTTGAACATTCTTGCGAGCCATGATGTCGTGGTCCTCACTTCCTCCTGAAAATTGCAGTTTTATTCTCCTCTTCTCCAGCGCTGCCTTAAACCAGAAAGAGAGAGTTTACACACTTGCTCTATATAGGTACGCAAAACTTACGCAAAAAAACTCGAACCCAGGAAAAGATGCTCGGCACTATTCTGTCGCTTGATTATTTCCAATTCTTCATATTCCCGATCGCAAAGAGAGGGATATTGTGCATCCAGCTCTCATTGCGATACCCCGAAAGTGAGAAGCGACGCGGATTCATGCCCTTGTATTTCTCGTTGAAAGCACGCAGGCTCTTGGAATGCAGGTTCTCTGCGGCTTTGACTTCAATAGGGTAGATTCGATCCTCATCCTGAACAAGAAAATCAATCTCGCCGCGGGAGTTTTCGGCAGACCAATAGAATGGCCGTAGCTCACAATCAGATATAAGCTGCTGACAGACAAACTGCTCTGTCAGAGCGCCCTTAAATTCCTCAAACACCTGGTTTCCACTTATCACGCTGCTCATGCAAAGCCCAGCCATGGCTCCGAGTAACCCCACATCAAGCGCAAAGAGCTTGAAAGCAGACTCGTCTACATACGCTGAAAGCGGAGCGCCTGGTTTTGAGACGCGGCGCACGCAGGCAGCAAGCCCAGCTTCTGTAAGCCAGGTGATCCCTGAGTGATAATTCTTGGCCCGAGCGCCTTCTTTAATATGCCCGAATATGAACTTCTTGTTCTCCTGCCCCAAATGAGCGGGAATTGAGTCCCATATAGCAAGGGCATATTCCGTCTCCGACACCGTGAGATGCTTGGTGATATCACGGCGATAGTCAAAGAGTATTTGGTTCTGTATGCTGCGTGCGTCATCAAGAACGCCGCTCTCTGCAAACGCCAGGACAGCTTCAGGCATTCCGCCAACAAAGTAATACTGCCGCAACAAGGAAATAATCTTAGATGAGAATGCTGAGACAGCAGCAGCATCTGCAGCATCAATGATCTCTCGAAGCGACTGATTGTCCGTCGCGTCAAGAAATTCACGGAAATTCAGAGGGTAGAGATCAAGTGTCGTGACATTACCCACAGGGTATCCCGTCCCCTGGTGAACAGCAAGTCCGAGAAGCGACCCAGCAGCAGCAATCATCTGCCCTGGAGCGTTCTCCCGAAAGTACTTGAGCGAAGTCAAGGCCTTCGGGCACTCCTGTATCTCATCAAAGATAATTAGGGTTTTGCCTTCGACGATGCGCTCATGCGCCTCTGCCTGCAACCCCGTGAGAAGACGCGCGCTATCATAACCCTCCTCAAACAATAGGTTCATCGCTTTGTTATTGTCAAAATTCACATAGGCAACGTTGTCGAAATACCGCGCGCCGAATTCCTTGAGCAGCCATGTCTTACCTACCTGACGAGCTCCGTTGAGAATGATCGGCTTCTTGCGACGACTGCTTTTCCAGTCAACAAGCTTTGACATCAATTGACGTTCCATGGCAGCCCTTTCATCTGTATCAATACATCCTTATTATAGCCCAAGAGTGCTAAAATAAGGACGTATTTTAGCATATTTTGGCTATTTTAAGGACGAATGAGTTGTCATGCGTAGCTTAAGTGGTAGCCTGTAGCTATTTCCAAAGAAGAATTCTCCGCAATTTTTGTTATTGCACTGAACATATTTGAAGCCTGCCCAGCTCGTCGTAGCTGTAATTGCGCTATTGAATGGCTGCGGCAAATAGATGCTATAATCTAATAAGGTTATTAGATTTAGGAGATAGGTGAATATCATGTCTGAAGCGATCATGGATCTCTCGACTGTGACAACCAATGGGCAAGTGACTATTCCGGCTGAGGTGCGGCGGCTTCTCGGCGTTAAGCCGGGCAATAAAGTCCTGTTCTTCCAACGCGCAAATGGTGATGTAGTCATCGACAACGCATCGGTAGCCGCTATTAAAAAAGCTCAAGCAGCTTTTGCTGGAGCTGCTGAGGAAATTGGCTGGAAAAGTGATGATGATGTTGTTGAGACGGTTATGGAGCAACGCTACGGACGTAATGCCTGATGCGGGTAATGCCTGATACTAACATCATCATTTCAGCTTTGATGTTTCCGGACTCAAAGCCTGCTGAGGTACTAACCCGCATTGCAAGTCGACATGAAATGGTATTGAGCAGTTACCTCATCAACGAGGTTGAGAGTGTTCTGCGTTTGAAGTATCCGAAGCTTCTTCCTGCGGCACAGGAGCTATTTAGCACGATGTCTTTTGAGCTGGCAGTAGAGAGCGACCAGGCTGATGTCGTTATCGCTGACCCAAAGGATCAGCCCATTCTTGATGCTGCTGTTTCAGGTGAAGCGGATGTCATTGTGAGCGGCGATAAACACTTCAAGAATCTAGATATAAAGCGACCAAAGGTGATGAGCCCGTCAGAGTTCCTGGTGCTGGAATAGCGCCGACTGTCCCTTCTGAAAAATGGGACAAATTTGGGACAAATGCCTTGAAAAGTGCCGACTCCCAGTGATCCCTCATGATTTGTTTGCGTATACCTACGACAATAAACCACTAGCGTATTTTCAGCGCAGTGCAATTCTGATGCGGGAATTACCGCGCTTATCGCTTCGCCTTTTACTATGTGCTTTATTACAATTCTTGCCAGATTTCCTGCACGTCAGCCTCGGTAAAAGGTATATTTTCAGACGCTATTGTTATTGTTGTATTTGAAGGGCGGAAGATCAGGCCAGCCACTTCCGTTAGTCGTTCACGAGTGATTGCATGGTTACGCTCTATCATGGTTTCTACATCAATGACCGGCTTACCCCTGACCGCCACCCATCCCAACTCTATATTGAGATCATCGCATTCATCAAGCCGATACCAAAGATTGTCAGTAAAAAACGGCGTGGTTACAGTAAAGTCTCTCGCCGAGATGCCGTGTTTGAGTTGATGGAGTGCGGCCACTATCTCCTTTTGAGCCAGAACCGCCTTTTTGTTTTCTACCGACAGCGCAACATTAAAAACAGCCTCATGAGCAAATATCTCCGCCGTAGCATCAATCTCATAGGACAAACCCAAATCCTCAGAAATGAGCTTGGGTAAAACAGAACTTCCCGAACTTCCAACAAGATTACTCAGGAAGAGAAATTCGTTTTCGGCAATAACCGATGTATCAACATCAAATGATATACGAAGATCAGTGTCGTCATACTCCCACTTTTTTAATAAGACGTCGGGAGAACGGTTAAACTGTACAGAGCGACCACTTTCATCCGAAGCTTCAACAAGATGGTTATTGGGCAACGACAACCCGCCGAACAGATCATCAATATAAGCGCAGTCATCGGCTGATATATCTCCCGTAACAACAAGCCATACATTTTCTTTGCAGAAGAACCGCTTCTTATGACGAACTATATCATCCAGATTCAATGCCTTTATTGAAGCCTTTGTACCGAGTGGCAACAAAGAGAGCGGGTGCGACTTCCACATGGCCTTTGCCTCATCAATGTCTAAATCCCAGTCAGCTGGCTTTTCGCGCAGCTCATTAAGTATGATTCGCCGCTCTGCATTGAACTGCTGCTTACTCCAAGGGGTATCTTGAAAGATATGCTCAAAAAACCAGAGCGACTCCCTTAGGTAGTGCGGTCGTATTTGCATCAAAAAACGAAGCATTTCTTTAGAGGTCGCCCCGTCTAATGATCCGCCAATACGCTCAACCTTATAGCGTATTTCATCTTGGGATATCGCACCCAATTGCTGGAAATGCATATGCTCCAAAAAGTGAGTTATCCCATTATTGGCAGGGGTCTCGAATCGCGAACCTACTCCTATATAAAGTCCAACAGTGACAGAGTGCGCCGTCGGTACGGGATAGTAAATTATCCCTATCTCGTTCTCTAGTTTTTTCACTTGCATTGTTTAGCCTCAGTTCTCTTTACACATACTTGCTTTTTCGCACAAGCACCCACCTATTAACGTAGATAGGCCTGCGCACTGTTCTGGCGACACGAATGGTTCTTGCTCGTGGCACTCGAGCGACCACAACCGCAGGCGCGAAAAAGCAAGGTAAAAGATAGATCACGACCACATATACCACAACAATTGTGACTACAGCTACAAACGTCATCCATACAATAGTACTTCTATGTTCCCAAACCCAAGTATACACTCGACGAGCCGCGCGACCACCCGTCCCTTGCTTTTTTCGATTGTGCACCTCTGCTTCAGGGTGCGCATCATTTTTGTTTCGCCCATTTCGATTGTTGGGCTTTTTTGGCTTATTCTTTTTGGTGCTTTTTTTCTTGTGACCTGTTGGATCAGTATTATTTATTGGATCATTTGAACAATACGAATACAAGTTATTAGTATCAGGATTTTCATTTTCACCTCTATAGGTGTCTTGAGTCAAGAAGTAAGCATTAATTGGGTTATAGTACCTGGCATTTAAGTAATATAATTTCGTGCTCTCATCATAGATGCCACCGGTATAGGCGATCTCGTTATAGGTGTCTGCATCTCCTGAACGCTTTGTTTCTCCAAAGTCAGAATAGGTGTAGGAAAGAAGGTCTGTGCCGTCATCAGCCAGTACGCTGCTCGTTGAGTTACGTATATCGGTTGTGTAGGTAAGATACTTGTCTGCCTGATCGCCACCATAGCGCTTAGAGGAGATAATCTCTCCACCGTCTCCGTAGAGATTAAAGCTTATCTTTTGCCCAGAACTATTGGTCGTGTAAAGAACTTGTCCTGATTGATAAGCGTAGTTGGTGGTCACATCCGCTTCGGTCTTTGAGATGCGTTGACCATCACCTCGATAAGCATTGGAGTTAAAAATAGTGGAGCCCTGCTTTACCTGCGTCAGATGGTTATCTATGTCATAAGAGAAACTCTGGGTTATTCCTGGGCCTACTGAGGTAGTCTCATTACCGTCTTCATCAGTACTAGTCGTAATCGTCTTGTCTGTGATTTCAGCTATCTGGTTACCATTTGCATCATAACTGAAGCTTGCGGTTGCCGCCCCAATCTGTTTTTTCGTCATCTGGTTCAGGCCATTATAGATGGCATAGTTCTCTTCGCCATCTATGCCCTCCATCCTGCGGTTGCCGATTGCATCATAGCCATACGTGAAAGACTCAGTGCTGCCTTCTATATTATCGGTGACATCAGAAGAGATAAGCCTGCCAAGTTCATCGTAAGTGTATTCACGTACCTGATCGGTGGTATCTTCTCCCGGATAGTTAGTAACATGCTCTTCAAAGATGATCTGAGAACTCTTGTTGTAAGAGTAGTCATAGCCATCTAAGTTATTACCAAAGCCCTCATAGCCAAGCGAGATTACTCGGCCAAAGTCATCATAGCTGTATTGCTTGATAAGATACTGACTGCTTCCCTTAGCAAAGCCGGGGTAATCTTTGAGATAAGATACTCTTCCCCAATCATCATAATTGTATTGACGAAGTGTCGCCTCTCTTGTAACGGTTCCTGTCTTCAGCACTGCCTTGATCTGAGAGATGCGCCCCTGGTTGTCATAGCTGTATTTCAGGGCTACCGGGGCATTGGTGCTATCCGCTACGTCTTCAGGATAATCGCGCTCGATTAGACGTCCCGCGCTGTCATAGATATAGCAAGTCTTGTCTTTATCGGCGATATGCTCTGGATCTGCTGGTATTGACGTCCCCTCATAGCTGCCTGTAAGCTTGCCTGCTTTATCGTAATCGCTGCGCTGATAGTAGATAACCGTAGTGACAGATCCTTGATGGCGATAGTCCGTAATTGAGACTATGCGGTTAAAGCTGTCGTAAGTATTTACGCTGGAAAGCTCCAGCGTGCCATTGACGCGATACCATTTAGTCTCGGTCAGATTATCGCGCGTATCATAAGCGAAAGTCTTGTAGTCGCCATTGGAATAGGTTTCTTTTACCTGCTGTTCTTTCCCGTTGTAGAGATAGCTTGTAGTAATCCCTGCCCCTGATGCAGCTGAAGCCTGCCCGAAGTCCGTAACAGAAAGTGTTTTACCTGCGGCGTCTTTAGTTGTCTTGCTCAGACGACCCAAGGCATCGGTGACCGTATCTGACGTCGTTTGATCTATCGGATCAATAGTATCGGTCATATAAGAAGTGACAGGCGCGATCGTCTCCCGATTTTGATCTTGCGCCGAGAGACTTGACGAATTAATAATAACAGAGGTTTCAGGCTGGGTAACTGAAGCGAGTTCTCCTTTTGTATCGTACGTATAATGCGTCACCTGACCCAATGCATCGGTCTTCTCCTTTTCCTTGCCTTCGCTATCAAAGACCGATTGAGTGGTGATAGTATCATCGCCCAGATAGTAATGCCCGCCTGCATATAGTGGCTGCCGCACAGAAGCGATCGCGTTGCCGTTTTCGTCATAGAGGCTTAGATCGGTTTTTGCCTCTTGACGGGAATGCGTCGCTGGCAAAGTGATCACGGCGAAAGCTTTTCCGTCTTTAGTATAGGTTGTATCAGAGTTAACCCCAACAGCGCTGTTGCGCACTTGCTGGTCAAGCTCATCGGTATAAGACTTCGTCACCACACCGGCAGGGTCAGTAGAAGTAGTAACGCCAGCGATAAGGTTCTTTGTCCCTGCCGGAACGTTCAACGTGACATTTTCAAAGCCATAAGCAGTCGTGGAGACTTGCGCCGGACGCCCTTGGGGCACTACTGTCTTTGTCAGCGCCCTACCAAGCTCATCATAGAGAAAACTTGTCTGTGTTCCTAAATCATCAGTCTGATGATTGATGCTTCCGTCCTTGTTATATGTAGTCGTTGTTGTCTTGGCGTCGCTTCCTTCTTCCTGGGTGACTGTTGAGGTAGGCCTGCCCATAAAATCGTAAGTGTTGGTTGCCTTTATCCAATTTGTAAGCACACCAGAACTCAAAGTGCCGGTAGTATTTGAAAGTTCCCGAGCCAACCCGTCATAAGAGCTATCAGTCTCAGTGATGACATCCGGACTTCCGTAGGTGGTATCTACCTGTTTCGTAATATTGTCGTATTGGTCGTATTCGTAAGTTGTCTCGCTTTGGGGGACAGCGGCGCCTTGAGGAACTCCGTTGACATATTTCTGGAGAGAAGTAAGCGTACGTTTCAGATTGCCATTGGGATAATACTCACTTGTCATGGCAGATTCCTCTATACGATCCACATCTGAGGTTTCTTGGCCGTCAGCGTCATAATCCCACGCACCATCAGAAATAAGTACGCCGTTTTCGTCATAAGTTTTCTCTGAGGTAACTTCCTCTTCGTTTATCGTGCCCGCGCTGTCATAGGTTGACTCAGTAATCGAACCGTTGTCTTCTACCGTTGTCGTTGGTAGATCCAAAGTATTGTATTCAGCCTTTGTGGTCTTTGGCACACTGTGAGTTTCAATTACTCCTGAACCGTCAATGCTGTGATAGTCGCTATCAGCTGTAGAAGACATCAGCAGGTAATCCTGATAGACATAGCTCGTATGACGTGCGGTCTGATTTGCAACCTCATCTGGAGTGCCGGCCCAGGTATCTGCCATAAGTCCTGCCGCGCCATAGGTTGTCTTCGTCTCGCGAGTAGGGGCGGCTAGCTCTGCCGGAGTATAGTAGCTAGAAGTGACTGGCTCTGTCATGTTCCCATAGACCAACTTGGTTATATCCCCGTGGGCATCTTCTGCGCCGGTTGCTTGCATTAGCGTGTCGAGCTGTCCGGCGGGGTTGTAGCTGATTTTTGTCCGCGGGGGCGCCTGCGTCTGTGAGTTTGCCACGCCATTTATAGCAGTCATATAGTAACGATCAATATCTGAGACTGGCTTCATGTAGTCATAAACGTAGGACACGTCATTATCTGACGTCTGTGGCAGATCCCCACTCACAAAGGCTTGCTCACTGAGATGTGTGGAGTAGTCGCGTACTTCTACTAAGCGTTTTTCTTGGTACGTGTAGCCGATCACCGTCTCATCGGGCAGCCAGACTACGCTGATAAGACCATCTGGATTGTGCGCAAAGCGTATTTTGCGCAGCCCCTTAGAGACTACTTCCGTCAACTGCCCGCGCTTAGCGTCATAGCTTAGTACCAAGTTGGACTGGCTGTCATCTGCAAAGTAGGTATCCTGACCTGCAGGTAGCGCCTCATCAAGCTGCTGAGCTTTTTCAGTAATATAGACCAGCTGCCCGCCTTGATTGAACCAGTACTCGCATTTCTTATCAAAGGTCACCACATATTTGACCAGTAAGACATCATAGGTATTTTCATTATTTCCTGACCCCTTTTGGGTCAAGACGCGTACTGGCTTTGGAGTGTCAAAGACTGTCAGGCGTACCCGTTTGGAATCAGAGGTGAAGTAGGTCTGGTTAGGTTCATCCCAGGCAAAGGTGCGCAAAGTCCCTGTGTCATCTTTTAAGACATAGCCCTCTCCTGAGATCTGCTTGAGCAGCTCGACGTTATATGAAAAGTCGGTACCCAGCCCGAAGGGGAAAACAAGTGAGGACTGGGAGTTATAGGTACGCGTCACGCCATCTTTAAGCAGACTGTCAGACTCGATCGGTTTATCGGTTTGCGTGAAGACGAAGTTGCCCCAGCTTTTTTCGATCTGACCTGATCCGATAGGAGTAGTCACGCTCTCGTAGTCCCAGTAGTCCTGGGTCCCCAGACGTTTGGCAAGCTCATCGGAGTCTGCTACCGTAGAGGCGCTTACATTAGAGGGGGCGCCATAGTAGTTAACTGTTTTGCCAGCTACTTGCTCGGTTCTTACCGCGCGTACCCGATAATAGAGCGTCGTTGAGTAATCGGTATTAGGGGAAGCGAAGTAGTGCTCCTTAAGTCCCTCTGCTGAGCTCTTCCAGGTTCTGACTGGAGCGTTAGCATCAAAAGAGTACAGTACTTCATAGCTGATCTGTGGCAAGATATTTTCAGTTGAAGCACTATCCCAACCCAGATAGGTTTTGTAGTCGAGCTTGTCACGTGCGATTAAGTTAGCAGGAGCTGCCTTCCCTAAGAAGTCGATCTTAAAGACATCAGGCGCGGTAAAGTTTGCAGTTACATTCAAGGAACTCAAGCTGGCTGTAGCCGTGCTGCCAACACTACGGTTGAGCACTACTTTAAAGCGGACGCTTGACACATAGAATTTACCGGTTTCACTATATGCAGACCAGCTATCTGCATCGATCTCTTTATAGGGCGCTCCGTCAACAGAGATATAGTACGAAATTGCTGCATCGCCGGTTACCTGCACCTGATGCTGAAAAGAAAGTGAAGTAAAGGGCAAAGCCGAAGTCACTTCCTGGGTAACAAGTTCGGCAGAAGTGAAGTCGGCATCGAAGGTAAACGTGCCATTTTCAAAATGCCCTCCGATGCAGTTGAAGTCTTGCTCATCGCTTAGGTTCGCTGCGTACAGGATTCCGGAGGCTTGTTTGGCAGTTGATGCGGCAATAGAGCTTGGAGTAGTAGTGCCAAGAATGGTGTAGTAATTGCCCTCGCCATAACGTGAGATGTCAGCAAAATCGTCAGCAAACGTTGGGTTTTGCGCAACACTGCTGACATGCTTTGCTGGAATTCCATCAATATACCAATCAAACGCTGAAGAGCCATACGTCGAAGGATTAGCGAGAGCAAAGAGATCGCTTTTTGAGGTAATAGCGCCACCTGTAGGACAAGTAAGCCCTGAACCAGGCTGCCCGTAAAGCTCTGTTGAGGAGATTGGATTGTAGACATCAAGCGTAGTCTCGCTCACATTGCCCATAAGGTCTTTAGCTTGAAGCTTGAAAGTGTAGGTCGCCTGTGCTGGGCGTTCTGAAGACAAGTCAAAGTAAGCAAGCGCACTATTAGTTTTTTCACTGTCCCCGCTACCGACAAGCTCGTAGCTGCTATCAGGATCTCCTGCCTCTTTAACGAAGACGTAGTAGCCAGAAAGATAGTCACTTAGTACGCTGCCTGCGAGAATACCAGCGCTCATCTGCGTAAGAGCAACATCTGGTCCTTCTGTATGCACGGTGACGGTAATAGAGCGTTCGTCACCAGGTATTCCCTCAGATGACATTGCTCGCATCCAGATAGTGTAAGTACCTTCAATTGGAATATCGTGATCATCTACTGGGGTAAAGATGGTCAGGCTACCCATGTTAGAGGGGTCAGCGAACACTTCACTGTAGTCACTACGTTCCCCATCTTTCTCTATTGCATACTGGATACCTGTGCGTTCGCTCTGGCCTCCAAAAAAGATCCAGTTGATATTAAAAGCATTAGTGCTTTTTACAGTACTGTCAACGGTAAGAACTGGGGCCGCAAGTCGATTTGCGATTTGAAGATGAAGCGTCTTAGTACCGGCATCATTTCCGGCCTTGTCTTTACCGGCATAAATCAAATCATAGAGACCGTTAGGATAGGTATTGGTGATCAGAGAAAGCGTTGAGGACAGAGTTGCAGCAGGAGCAATGACTGTTGAGCTTCCGTCTGTCGTATTTTCCAAAGTTAATGTGGCCACATCGATTCCACTGAGTGCCTCGGTCACCGTTGTAGCAATAGTGACCGTGTTGGTAACTACTGCCGGATTTGAAGAGGTACTCGTCGTGTCTGCAATGGGGTTTCCGGTGGGTCCGTCAGAAAGTTTGAAATCGAGTACCGGCGCCACCGTATCTTTCCAATAGTTGATCAGGTAGGCTGTGCCAGTGTTTCCGGCCTTATCAACCGAGCGCACTCTAACCTCGTATTTCCCGCTGTCGGGAAAAAGACTTGCTGGAAGGGCTGTCGTGCCAGAAGTTGTGGCTGCAAGAGCTGTCAGATCACTATAAGCGCCAGCTGTCGCCCCTGCTTTATTGGTCTCTACCTGCAACTTGAAAGTATTGCCGCTATAAGCAGGAGCATCGCTCAGCCCTGACCAGACAATGGCAGGCGGCGTAGCCGCGTTATACCAGCCAAAAGAGTTTGCCGCAGGACTCAGTGTCGGCGTATTCATTTTTGGCGCCGTCGCATCATAGTAGTACGCATAGCTTTTTTCGGCGCTCAGGTTGCCTATCCGATCTTTAGCACGAAGTACCAGGGTATGAGCACCGGCAGTGGTCGAGATAAAGTCTGCTGCGGTAAATGTGTAGGAGCCACCAGGGAGGGTAAAAGAGTTAGTTTTGGTAACCGGCACACTGTGTACAGCAGAAGTAGTGCCATCAGGACGTTTAACATAGGCTTCCAACGTAAATGCGCCTGCATTACAGACTGGTTTGTCAGTGGCTGAAGTCCATGAAATGGTAGGAAGCGTTTTTGAATATGAGCTTGCTGTCGTAGCAGGACTTACCGGAGACGTTGGCATATTAAGAGTAGGAGCGGTCGTGTCAACATGGAACCAGGCCCCTTTACCCGTACCTACCGCCCCATTTGAGTCATGTCCTCTGATATAGACCGCGTAGCAACCCTGGGTATAGCTTGTGATAGGTAGACTGTAGCCAGAGGTTGCGACACTGTTGGAAGTATAAGGTGAAGTAGCGTATTCCTTGACGTTGGTAGAGGCTGTACTGTGGGTTCCCGCTGCGTCCGTCGTTCCATTGGCTATCCGGAGCTCTACTCTGTCCAGATAACTTGAGCTGATGCCTGTCCAGGTAATCTTAGGAAGAGGATTGCCGGGCTTCCAGGTACTTGGCGTTATGGTTAAGGCTGTAGCTGTGGTAGGTGGATCAGTATAGGTCACCGTAAGCTTAGGACGATAGGAAGCGGTCGCTGTAGACTGACCGCAAAATTGAGTGTAATTGCTTAAGGTCTCATCTGATTGTTTGAGCATCAGGCCATATCCGGGAATAGTCCCGTTTGCTACCCCCTGTACCCAGCTTTTTACATCAAAGGAGATATCATAGCTGGTAGTCCCTGTTGCCTTGCTGGCAACAGCTGTTGCGGCATAGCCTGGGCGGGTGTTCCAGCACAGGTCTCCGTAAGTATTGGTCTGCCCGGTTCCGGGGGTAAGCACCTGATGGACGGCGACCGTGATGTTTTTGTTATACGATGAGTTATTGACCTGGCGAAGTGTTAACGTGGCGCCTGTTACTGACTTTCCCTTAACGTCGCTATTGAAGTTTTCTCCTTTAAGGAAAGAACGCGAAGTCCCTTCGCTCCCCTTGCCAACCGCCATCACGGTGCCATAACCAACTATGCTGGCAAAAGATGACCCGCTTCTGATGAAGGTAGTAGCAAGCCCGGTACCGGTAGTGGTATTTGCGTAAGTACCCTGCCAGGTCAACGTGGGATCTACGATGACTGGATAGATACGATCAGGACTCTGGAGATAGTCATTATCTACCACCAAAGTAAGCAGGTAGCTGTCCGGGTCATTCTCTTTCTGGGCTAACGTAAAATAGAGCGCATCTGAAGATGCGCCATCTTTTGAACTATCCTTCATCGACGCTGCGGGAATTACAGCAACCACGTTAGTGGTGTCACGTGAATCAAGAAGCATCACCGAGCGTCCGTCTTCTGAAAGCTGAGGGATTGTTCCTTTCAAGTTGAGATTATAGACAAAGGTATTGGCGTCTGGAACATCATCTAATACGATCTCTTCTTTAACACCAATATCCGAGGAAGTGTATTCAAGATGGGCTGAGTCGTTCAGGTCATAACGAGCCTTCAGAGGTACCTGTTCAGTATTGTTATAGGCATCGGTGTAGCTCTCTTTAACTGATTCCGGGTTTGTTGGAATAGCCGGATATGCACTCTTCTTGATGTCTAAGTCATAGGCGCTATCAGCTGCAATAAGATCAGTTTTTGCATCAGTAATCGTTTTTCCCGTGACAAGTCCATCGGCCTTGTTTGCTATCTCGCCAACGTGCGTTAAGTTTCCAAGATTCTGTGTTATGAAATCTGTATTCGTAACAGGGGAAAGATCGATCGTGTAATCGCCGTTGGTAAGAAGGAGCGGAGTTGAAGCATCTATCGTCTCGGGGAAGTATTGCTTCATGTCTCCCGCAGCGTTTTCGTACCGGTAGCCAGCCCTATCACTTGATTTCAGCGTTGGGTCATAATCAACAAGCTTGCCGTCTTTATCAGCAAAGCGCACCGGCGAGGAAAAATACTCTGCGGTAGTCTGACCAGCAGCATCGGTATAGAGATTTGCGTCGGTCTCTTTCTTCAGTGTCGGAGGCGCCATAATCGCCGGAGGTTTTATCTGGGAAGCGAGATCTGACGTGAGAAGCGCATCAGTGGAAAGACTGCCTACCGCCATAACTGATGTTGGAGCAATAGCTAAAATCAGCACGACTGAGAGCAGAAAACAAAGCGATCTGCTAAAAAGATTAGTTGAGTAGTTAAGGTTCTGCGGTGATGTCAACGATTGACTTGCCTGCTTCATAAGCTTTCCTTCCTCGCTCTCCGGTAATACAGACAAGATAGCAAGGATAACTCATGTGTTTTCACATGAATTGGGAAATTGAGCAAACTCATGTGATTTCACATGGTAGATATCATCTCTCATGTGGATTCACATATACTGTGAAAAGTGCCGGTTAAAACCTTAGATGCCGATACTTTGCAGCCAACACTCCGTGCGGTCGCACTCCCATTTTTGACATAATATCCCCGATATGGTTTTGCGCAGTGCCCACATCAATAGTCAGCTCCTGTGCAATCTGCTTTGCGCTCATGCCCTCAACTATTAATTTGAAGACATCTATCTGCCGGGGAGTAAGCCGATACTTGGTTACAATACCTTGCAGAGACTCATTGGTTGTATCATCTGCCCGGTCATCTGGCTCAGTAATCTGATTGCTTTGCACGCGCGTAGCCAAGTAAAACAAAAACAAGAAAACAAGTAACGCAACAAGAACGATCGTCAGCGTTAGGGGAAACCCCCACCGTCTGTCAAAGTTCGTCTGTGAAATACCGAGCATATGCAGATTTAATAATCCCTCGCTGGCAAAGTAGACGAGCAAACCAAATCCCGCAATGAACCCCTTACGAGGATGTCGTGCAGCCGCCATCATACAGAGGATGCAGACAAGAAACACGCAGCCCTTTTCTCCAAGATTGAGTACAATATAAATCATTGCATTTCCTGTAAAGGTACCATCGAGAAAAAGAGCGGCAAGACAGCCCAGCACCATCAACGCGATCGGAATAGCCAAATTCAGCACACTGAGTCGTCTATCAATCCAATACCCCAGAAGAGCAGCAAACGGGATCCGTAGGATGATTACCGCAAAATAAAGCCAAGGCACCTCTACTAAGCCACCTGGTATTTCCAGGTTTCCAGAATTCATCAGCTGGCCCAAAGCGATCAACAACACAAACCCCATCAAAAGGATAATCAGGTTACGCGAGGCAACGACCCGGCCTTTAGCAAGGTCTGCCGTTTTATTATCTCTACTGCTTTTTGGCCAACAAAAAAATATGACAAGAAGAAGCGCCATGAGGATCAGAAACCCTAATGTCGTAATGGACATCCTTGGAAGAAGATCTGAGAAATAATGGTAACCCATGCTAAGGGGAAACACCGCAACCGAATAAAGGCTTGCTGATATACCAGCTTTAAGTCCTAAATTTTTGATCGGGCCGCTTTCGAGAAAACTCACCAGGGACGCACAGATAAACAACCCGATCAGAATGCCAAATAGTGCACCCATGGGAAGCGAGAACGGCACCCTATCGACAACTAGCATCCCAATGCTATAAAGCAAGAGAAGAAGTGGGGCTAAACTGCGAGAGGTACGACAAAAATCAGAAAAGAAATGCTCCAGCGCGCCATACAGCATAATTCCCAGAGGAATCATCAATAATACGCTGGCCCCTACCGCGCTGAATCGCCCACTGGTAGCGTAGATGAGTTCTGCAGCAATGCCAACCGCCACCATAGAGAGGCAGAGCATCAAAAATGGATAGGGTTTCCTGTTCTTTAATAAAGCCGGAGAAGATTTATCAAAATCCATTGACATTACCTTCCATAATACTGGATAAATTCTAATTTCACTTTTTATAGTATAACAATTCTCAACCAGCAGAAATGCATGATCGCATTCAACCTTAGGGTAGAGCTTAGAAGCTGAGAAAGGCTAAAATAAGGGCGCAAAAGAGCCGTTTCAGGCTATGATCAGGCGATATAGACTTTCTCGAGGCGACGACCGAAGCCGATCGTGATCTCGTGTTCTATCGAGTCGGCCGCTTTCGCATACTGCTCGACCGTGATCTCGTCGGTGTGGGCGGGATGCAGAGCGACGCCTGGGACCTGCGCCTGGCCGATGATGACGAAGGTATCCCCCACCTTGACCTGCTCGTCAGCGGGAACCTCGGCCATCATCTGATCCATGCAGATCCGCCCTACCTGTGAGACCCGGCGCCCGTCGCGCTCCAGCAGGAACCCGGCCCGATTGCTCAGCCGTCGAGGCATGCCGTCAGCGTAGCCTAGCGGCAAGGTTGCTATCCGGGTCGGCACAGCAGCGCGCCAGGTCAGCCCGTAGCTGACGCCTTCGCCGGTGGCGATCGTCTTGACCAGCGTCGTGCGTGCCTTGACAGACATGACCGGGCGGAGTTTAATGTGGCGCGGTGTGTCCTCGCTCGCATACAGACCGTAGAGCGAGATGCCCACGCGCACCATATCGTAGCGGGCCTCGGGGATCAGCACGGTTGCGGCTGAGTTGGCCGCGTGCACCAGGGGGATGTCAATGTCCGCGTCGCGTATCGCGGCAAGCGCTTTCTCGAAACGGCGCAGTTGAATGTCCGCGTCCCAGTCGCCTTCGACGTCGGCTGTAGCGAAATGAGTGAAGACGCCCGCCAGCTCGAGCGCAGGCAGGTCTTCTGCTTCCAGCAGAACACGTGTCGCTTCTTCCGGCGCCACACCGATGCGGTGCATGCCGGTATCGATCTTCAAGTGATAACGCGCCGGGCGGTCCAGCCGGGCGGCCTCACGCGACGCCGCGCGCAAAAAACGCAAGCTGCTCGCGCACAGGTCGACGCCTGCTTCGATCAGCTCGGGCAGCGCGGCCTCGGGAACTTCCGCAAAGATCAGGATCGGCGCGCCGATGCCAGCCGCACGCAGCTGGAGGGCTTCATCGGCCGTGGCCACACCCAACCAGGTGGCGCCTGCTTCCAGCGCCGCACGGGCGCAACGCAGCGCGCCATGCCCGTAGGCGTCGGCCTTGACCACCGCCATGAACTGTGTCGCCGGTCCGATGAGCTCGCAGAACGTACGCACGTTGGCTTGAAGAGCTCCCAGGTCAATCTCTGCCCAGGCGTCACGATGTGTGGTCATAGCAGCTCCCTTTACGCATAGTTTTCTCCGCGCAAACTCTGCATCACCACGCGCGCGGCATCCGGGATGTTCTCGATCACATCAAGCGCCGTGACCGAGAGCGGCGTCAGGTCCTCAGTTGCCAGCGCGGCGCTGTGAGCCTGAAGACGCACCGCAAGCGCGGCCGCGACACGCGGATCCAGCCCTTGCGCCAGCAGCGCTGCGATCATCCCGGCCAGCACGTCGCCCGTGCCAGCTGTGGCCAGGGTCGGCGGGCCCTGGCTGTCGATGATCGTTGCAAATGAGCTGGCGATCACCGTCGAAGGTCCTTTGAACACGCAGGTGACCAGGGAGCTCGACAGCTCTTTAGCCAGGCTGACTGCCTGGGACAAGGCTTCCTGCGCTGTGATGAGGCGACCAAGCAAACGCGCCATCTCCCCGCCATGTGGGGTCAGGATCATCTCGCGCCCGATCATCGGCGACAGTAAGAGCTCCGAATGGCCCGCGAATGCATAGAGCGCGTCAGCGTCGATGACGATCGGTATCTCTACGATCCCCTCCTGGCGATCAAGAACCAAACGCCGTACCAGCTCGAGCAGGCGCTCGTCTCGTCCCAGGCCCGGCCCGATCAACACGCTATCCGCCTGAAGGCTCAACTCGAGCAGCACATTCAGCGCCTTGGGGCCGTTGATGAGGCCTCCACGTGTCTCGGGAAGTTCGACAACCGGGGCGGTCAGCAGGTGAGTGCGCGCCAACGGTGCGATGCTGGCAGGCGTTGCCAGCTGAACATAGCCCGCTCCGCAGCGGCAGGCCGCCAGCGTTGCCATGACCGCGGCGCCCGGATAATCCCGGCTCCCCGCGATGATAAGCGCCCGCCCCCGAGAATACTTGTTAGCGTCAAAAGCAGGCAGGGGAAGCTGGAGCGCGTACTCCTGATCGACATAGACCGCTGGCATGCTATCGCGATCTGCGACCTGATCGGTCTTGACCCCCAGGTCCGCCACGACCACATCTCCCGTGTGGCGCGCCGCAGGCGCCAGCGCCAGGCCCACCTTAGCCGCAAGCATCGTGACGGTGGTCTCGGCAAGGATGGCGTTCTCATCGACCTGGCCGCTGTCCCCGGACACCCCGGAGGGCACGTCAACTGCCACGACGGGAGAGCGCGACTGGTTCATCATCCGGCACCAATAGCCCAGCTCCCCCGGCTCGGCGCCCAGCGGTATCCGACAGCCGATCCCCAACAGAGCGTCGACCAGCACCCCATAGGTGTTAAAGACCTCAGGACCCGGGCTCACCTCCCAGTATTCCCAATGCACGCCCGCGCTGGTCGCCTCATAGATGATCTCTGCCAGAAGCCCTTCGGCCTTGTTGGGGTGTTGTGTGGTATAGACCGTGACCTTGTGGCCCCGGCTATGCAGAACGCGCGCGGTAACCCAGCCGTCTCCCCCGTTCTTGCCCGGGCCGCAGACCACCGCCACGGGCGCCTGGTACGAGTTGTTGGTGATGAAGTCGGCGACCGCGGTGCCGGCGTCAAGCATCAGGCGTTTCTCGGTGATGCCCTGCTCACGGACCGCGTGGTCTTCAAGTGAGCGGATCTGCGCGATCGTCATCAGGTTATACAAGGTCGCGCGCCTCCTTGAAGCGCCGCGCCAGTTCTTCGCGCTGGCTTTCAGGATCGTCGGCTGGGACCGGGCGCGCTTCTGGCGTCAACACGACAGCGCTTGCCACGGCTGTGGTATGAGTGAATGAGAGCGAGAGGTGGATCTCTGTGACGCCCAGCTCGGCTGCGCGTGCCTCAGCGCCGCCACGTAGAATTGGATAGGGGCGGCCCTTCTCATCGCGCGTGACCTCGATATCGCGCCAACGCATGCCGGAAAACCCCGTGCCGAGCGCCTTGACGACGGCTTCCTTGGCGGCAAAACGCAAGGCATAGTGAACCTCGGGGCGCGCTTTCTGCTCACAGTAAAGGCGCTCTTCCTCAGAGAACAGGCGCCCGATCATGCGAGGCCTGCGCTGAAGCGCCAGCCGCATCCGCTCGATCTCAACAATATCTACTCCAAGGCCAACTACCATATCTTCTGCTGCTCCTTGCTCGTCATTATTCGCCGTAGCGCTTCCAGAACTCTGCGGGAGTAATAATTGGGTATTTCTGCGCCAACGCAAGCAGATCCTTATCCCCAGTAATCAGGTAATCTGCCTCAGAAGCAAGCAATGTTCCCAGTACCGGGAGGTCATTTCTGTCGCGCACCTCTTTGGCCGATACCTTGACAGGTTCTACAACAAGCGCCAGAAACAGAAACAGATCCGCGAGCTCTCTGATCTCTGCAACTGTTAATGTGCAGCGTGAGAGACGGGGAAGAACACGTTGCATCTCATCAAGGATGTAGCGTGAGAGCGCGACATCAAGCCTGCCCGCACGCCAGGCAGTGACGATGTGTCCGGGAGTGCTTGCGGGGTACACGACGCCAGACACAAGCACATTGGTATCAAGTACGACGCGCATTAAGAAGCTTTCTTACGCGAAATGGCACGCTCTTCTGACACAAGCGCGTCGATCTCAGCTAGTCCTTGCTCCTCATCGACCAAAGCGTAGTCATTGGCAAGGTGTCCAGTTAACTCGTCAAAACGCTCCCTCATCAGGCGGATACGAGCAAAAAGATCCCCATCAATGAGTGCGGCTACAGATTTTCCGTCTTTTTTGATCAGGATACTGTCGTTGCGGTATTGTACCTGCGAAAGCATCTCTCCCAGATTCTGCCGGAACTTAACGGCGCTTACTTCTGTGACCATTTTGCTGCCTCACTTACTCGTTACTGATATCATAATGATCATATCAATCATTATACTATCATACCATGAAGTAGCAGGGGGAGCATTCTTTGGCGCCTCGCAGCCTGCGCATGAGTTGCGGTTCACTGCAAACAGGCGCGTTGCTACTCCACGGTGACGGATTTGGCCAGATTGCGCGGCATGTCGGGGTTGTAGCCCCGTTGCTTTGTCACGTAGTAGGCCAGCAACTGCAACGGAACAACCGCCACGATCGGCGAGAGCAACTCGCTGGCGCGGGGCACGTAGAGCACGTGGTCGGCGAGCGCCGCCAGGGCCTCGTCGCCCTCGGTCCCTACCAGCAGGACGCGCGCATTGCGGGCGCGGGTCTCCTGCACATTGCTGAGCACCTTGTCATGCGTGGCGCTGTCAGTCGCGACGGCCACGACCGGCACCTGCCCTGTGATCAACGCGATCGGCCCGTGCTTCATCTCGCCTGCCGGGTAGGCCTCGGCATGGATGTAGCTGATCTCTTTGAGTTTGAGCGCGCCCTCCATAGCCACAGGTACGCCGATGCCGCGCCCCAGAAACAGCGCATCCTGTGCGCCAGCAAACAGGCCAGCCGCCGCGATGATGTCGTCAGTGTCGGCGAGCAGGCGCTCAAGGAGGTCCGGCACCCGGGACAACTCGGCAAAGGCCGCCTCGATCTCTGGCTGCGGCAGGGCGCCGCGCACCTGCGCCAGTTTCAACGCGAGCACGGTCAGCGCAGCGATCTGCGTTGTGAAAGTTTTGGTCGCCGCCACGCCGATCTCCAGGCCGGCCGCCGTCAACAGGATGCCGTCGGCCTCGCGCGTGATGCGCGAGCCGCGCACGTTGGTGATGCCGATGACCTTGGCGCCCTTGGCGTGGGCCTCGGTCACGCCGGCCATCGTATCGGTGGTCTCGCCGCTTTGCGTGATAGCCACGATAAGCGTATGCGCGTCGACCAGCGGCTGGCCGTAGCGAAACTCGCTTGACGCGACCACCTCGACCGGGAGCTGCGCCCAACGCTCGATGAGTGTCTTCGCGATGACGCCCGCGTGATAGCTGGTGCCGCAGGCAATGATGTAGACGCGCCTCAGCGCGCGGATCTCGTCATCGCTCAGCATCAGCTCTGAGAGTTGGATAGTCCCATCTGCCCCGCAGCGCCCCTCCAGGGTCCGGCGCAGGGCACGCGGCTGCTCGAAGATCTCCTTGAGCATGAAGTCCTCATAGTCGCCCTTCTCCGCGTCGGCGAGGTCCCACTCGACTTCCATGCGCTCCGGCTCCTGGCACTCGAGCGAGAGGTTGCAGATCTCAAGCCGGTCCGCATGGACCAGGGCCAGCTCATCGTCGTGCAATATGATGACCTCGCGCGTGTATTCGAGCACCGCCGGGATATCAGAGGCAATGATGTTCTCGCCGTCGCCGCGCCCGATGATGAGCGGGCTGTCCTTGCGCGTCGCGATGAGCACGTCGGGAAAGTCCGCGTGCGTGATGATGAGCGCATAGGCGCCGTCCAGGCGCATGACGGCTTGCGCGACCGCCTGCAGAAAACTTTCTTCGGTGGGCTGGGTCGCCTTGTCAAGGTAGTGCTCGATGAGGTGAGCGACGGTTTCTGTATCAGTAGCCGAGACAAAGGTATGTCCGTGAGCCTGGAGCTGCTCGCGCAGCTCTGCGTAGTTCTCGATAATGCCGTTGTGGACGACGCCGAGCTTGCCCGTGCAGTCCAGCTGCGGGTGCGCGTTGACCTCATTGGGCGCGCCATGGGTCGCCCAACGCGTGTGGCCGATGCCCGTCGTGCCCTGCACCGGATCTGCCGCGAGCAACTGCCGCAGGTTCTCAAGCTTGCCTTCGGTCTTGCGCACGTGCAGGCCGCGAGGCGCCAAATCGCTCGCGTCCGCGTCTACGTCACAGACCGCCACTCCGGCACTGTCGTAGCCCCGGTACTCAAGGCGGGCCAGGCCGCCCATCAACACCTCTGCCGCCTGGCGCGGTCCTACATACCCGACGATTCCGCACATAGTTAGCTCCCCAAAATGCTCTCGACTGGCGCGATGTCGGCAGGTTTGTCCACGTCAGCGCCGATACTCGCATAATGCGTGTAGATCGCCGCGCAGGGAGCGTCCATAATATGAGAGAGCCTTTTTTCTACGTCCACCGGCTCAAGGCGCCCGCTCAAAAGCTTGATCGCAAACGCCGGGCCAATCAGCTGCAGCATCTTGACCGGGCTTTTGCGGGTTTCGAACAGCTGTTGGGTAAGGTCATGGAGCGGCGCGTAGAGGCGCGGATCGCCCAGCATCACGTTACCACCGGTGTAGCGCCCGGACTTCAGCTTGAAAAACGTCCGCACGCTGTCGGGGAATTGTTCTGTCATGTCGGCCTCGGAGATGAGCGGGTAGCACACCGCCACTTTACGCGCGAGGGTCTGGGCCACCAGGTCATCGACGGCTTCCGGCGTCAGGGCCGGGATGTCTCCCGTCACGCCCACCAGTTGAAGATCCTTGGGGAGCGCGCCGATGCCAGCCCCCAGGTTCTCAGAGAAACTGCCGTCATAGACAACCACCGCATCGACCAGCTTGGTCCAGTCGCCCAGGTCTTTATCAGTTGGAACCACGACCGCGATCTTGCGGATAGACTTCGCCTCACGCAGCGCAGCGGCAACCCATGCCACAAGCGGACGGCCGGCAACCGGGAACAAGCCTTTTGCAGGACACTGCGGATCAAGCGCTTCAGCGCTGCCGCCCGCCAGGATGACAGCATCGACCTGCCCGCTCTCCTGTGAATTGCGAAGCGGATCGACCTCGGGCCCGGGAGAAGGGATCGGATTTTCCGAGGGAAGGCTCATTTCCAACCTACTTTCTGATCAGGGGCAATCTGCCCTGAAAGCATACTTGTACTGCCGGCCAGCTCAGTCGCGCAGGCAGACAGGCCAGCGTCGCGCGCGTCGCGCGCGAGCGTATCGCGCCCGTCCGGAGAGGCACAGAGAGCAAAACTCGCGCCGCCCGAACCTGAAAGCGCTGCCGCCAAAGACTGAGGGGCGCCATCCAAAAACTCAAAGACCTTGCGCGCCGCAGGGCTGACCGAAAACGCCGCAGCACTAAGATTATTGTAAAGGTGTGAGGCTACCTGCTCAATATCGGCACATTTCAACGCACTGGCCAGGGCCGCCTCACCAGCAGTATCGACCGGCGCCAGATGCTGGTCGAAGGCACGATAGACCTCCGGTGTCGACACGGGAGCAGCCGGGTCCCAGGCAACAACCACCGGCAGTCCCGCAGCCGGACGCAACGCCGCGCGCAGCTCGTCGCCTGCGCCGCCCATCAGGCAGGCAGCGCTTTTTGCCAGGAAGAACGCGACGTCAGCGCCGAGGCTGGCCGCAAGTGATGACAAAAGGGGGTCAGGCACCGTTTTGTCAGCGCGCGCCAGCAGCAGCAACACAGCCGCCGCATCCGCCGAGCCGCCGGCCAGGCCGGCGCCCAAAGGAATGTGCTTCTCGATGTGGATGTGGATGGCGGGGAGCTCACGCCCGGTGGACTTTGCAAACGCCTGGGCAGCTCGCCAGGCCAGGTTCTCAGACAGCGGCAAATCTTCCACGCCAGGGCCGGTGCAGCTCAGGCCAAAACGCCCGTCTTGCGCGGACCCCCAGCTGACCTCATCAGCCAGCTCGATCAGGTGAAACACACTGGACAGCTCATGATAAGGAGAAGCGACCCGCTGGCCTGGATCCGAAGACCCCGACAGCGGGCGCACATTCAGTGTGAGGTTAATCTTCGCGCGGGCGCGGATAAAGCTCACCCGGTAAACGTGATCCAGGGAAAGATCGGTTCTTCCGTCTGGGTAGCGATCAACTCGACCGATCCGGTCAGAATATCAACATACTGGTAGGATACCCGCCCCCGGCGCGAGCGTTTCTCAAACACCTCGATCACGAACAGCGACGGATAGCACTGCAGAATCATGCCCTCGCGCTCGACCACTTTCGAGCGACCCATGTTTGCGCGGACTTTAACTGTTTCGCCCTGGCGGTCTTCAAGCATCTCGCGAATGTGACCGATCGTTTGTACTGGTTGTTGCATACTTTCCATGTGTTTTTACCTTTTGATCTTATATGAAGCCGATAGCTCGCCCAATTGATTATAGCATGGATGCCTCCCCTCTGACGCCCCGGATTTGACGGGAACCGCCAATGGGTTGAGTGAAAATCCGCGCACTGGAACTCCCGATGCTAAGCCCTGCTGAAACCCTTGAGCTCAATTGAAAACCCCCGATTAGCCCTACATTAATTGGAGGTTATAGCAAAACCTCCAATTAATACAATTAACTCCTATTCACTTATGTAGGCACTGAAGGGGGAGAAATCTTACAAAGCTTGGTGAAGGAGATCTTCTGCGTTGCCATGGAAGAGGGCCTCAATGTCTGCGCCGGAGAGCTCGTCGCGCGCCATGAAGAAGGCGATTTCCTGCGCCAAGTCGGTCCAGGGGCTGTCGGTACCGAAGAGGATCTTGTCCATGCCATGACTCAGCATGATGCGCAGCAGTTGGTCGGTGGGCATCTCCCCCCTGCAATAAGCGGTATCGAAATAGACATCGCGCCCGATAAGGCGCTCTTCAACTTCATCCCACATGCGCCAGCCACCTAAGTGCGCCAGCACCATCTTGATGCCCGGATAGGAGTCGAGCACCGTTGTGAATACCTCCGGCGAGCCGTGGCAGGTATGCGGTTGCACATCATCACCGGCATGGAAATAGCAGATCAGACCAAAGTCCATCGCCGCGTCATAGATCGGCTGCATGCGAGGATCAAGCGGGCTGACGTCCTGGTAGTCGAAGTGCATCTTGAAACCAGGGAAACCGAGCTCCTTGTAGGTGGAGAGCAGCTTGTAGGCGTCCTCGACATCGGGATGTATCGCGCCAAACGGCAGAAAGTAGTGCCGGTCCTGGGAAAGCGCATACTCGTTGATGGTCGCCACCTGCGAAGCCCTCGTCGCTACCGGGATCGTCCAGCTGCATGAAACGCCCACCTGCTGCATGCGCGTACGGGCAGCATCCAGCGTACCAGGGATCTGGGCGCCTCGCCCGGGGACCGTCAGCGCTTCGATCGCCCGTGGTTCCAGGGCATCAGGAAAAACATGAACGTGAGTATCGATGATCTTCAAACTAACGGGCCTTCTTTTTTGTTGCTAGTCATACACCTTATCGCGATTATCTACATCGAGGACATATATGATCAGATCTCTATCCTGAATATCGCAGATGATACGGATGTTGGTCCATCGATAGCACCAGAACCCTCGCAGGTTACCTTTAAGCGCATGGCCTCTCGACCGCGCGTCCTCAAGTTGGGCCACTTCTTCCAGGTAGTCAAGGATCTTATGCGCGACGGAAGGATCGAACTTCTTGAGTTGCTTTTTTGCGACAGCGTCAAACCTAATCTGATGCGCCAAGGCTCTTCCTTACCTCCTCAAGCGTATAGGTCTCGGCCTCACCAGAACGAACCTTCTCCGCCCTACGCAAAAGATCATACTCCCACTCAAGATCAGGGAGTGATTTTTCTATTGCTTTGCGCAGATAAAAAGCCCGGGTGCGACCCGTATCACGAGCAAGACGCGTAAGTCTTTCTTCAGTCTCTTTATCAAGGCGAATGGTTGTTGGCATGTTCTCTCCTTTATGAATACGTGTATTCATTGTATTACATACTCTGGCAGAACGAAAGTACCACCATAAAAGTGACAAGAGTTGTGGGGGCTGCTCACATGGCAGGAAGACAGCACAAGCAAGCGTGACAAAAAAATGAGAGGCACTTCGGTACCCCTCATCTGCGGGTTTTTTGGTGCGCCCTACAGGATTCGAACCTGTGGCGTTCTGATTCGTAGTCAGACCCTCTATCCAGCTGAGGTAAGGGCGCACGCAGTCCGCTCAAACGCGGATTTCTATCGTAGCGCTAACGACGCTTAAAGGTCAAGGTGAAGGAAGCGCCGGCGGCGTCGCTTGCTGCCTCGATCGTGCCCTCGTGGCGATCGACTACCGACTTCACGATGGAAAGTCCAATGCCGTGCTTGCCGTCTGCTCCCTTACTGAAGCGCTCAAAAAGATGCGGTTGCACCTCCGGGTCAATTCCAGGGCCGTCATCGGCGACGATGACCTTGATCACCTCGCCCTCCTGTTTGCAGCTCAGGGTCACCTTGCTGCGCCCGTAGCGTAGCGCGTTCGATATCAGGTTGGAAAACGCGCGCTGCAGGGTCTTTTCATTGGCCCAGAGCATGACCGGCGCCTCATCAAAGTCGAAGACCAACTCTATTTGGTTACGCTCGGCCACCGCGCGTTGCTCGTCGGCGGCGGCAGACAGCAACTCGCGTAAGTCACACATCGCGGAGCGCTGGTCACCGGCGATGGTATCGATGCGCGAGACCGCCAGCAGGTCCTCGACCATCTCGCTCAACCGGTCAGTCTCAGACAGAATCGTGCCGCTCGCCTTCTTCGCGTCCATGACGTCGTAGACGATGCCCTCGGCATAGCACTTGATGGACATAAGCGGCGTGCGCAATTCGTGGGAGGCGTTCTGGAAAAAGGTCTTCTGGTCCTTGTCGTAAGAGTCGAGCTGCACGGCGGCCTGGTTCATACTATGGGCCAGCGTCGCGAGCTCACGATCATGGAAGCTCTCCGTGCAGGGTGTGAAGTCGCCCTGGCCGATCCGCGCGGAGAACTCCGTAAGGTCAGCGAGCGGGCGCGTCATCCGCCGCGTGATGAAGAATGTGACAAGGAAGGTGATGATGATCGCGACCACCATGATCAGCATGAGGAACAAGTTGACGCTGGCGGCAAAGTTGGCGATGCCGGTCACATCCACGTAGAACACCAGGTACTCGACAGCGCCTGAAGGGATAGCGGCTGCAGCGGTCGCCGTGTCTGTGCCCGCGACGCTCTCCAGCACCTTGCTCTGGACATAGAAGGTGCTGGCGCCCGCGCGCACTTTGTGGCCACCGAGCGTGGCTGGCTCCACATGATGGGCCCTGAGCGTTGCCACAATGGCGCGCGCTGTGCGGGCCTCTTGCGCCGAGACATTGCGGGGGAGCGTGACCTCGTAGTCGTCGTTCATCGTAAAGACCGCGGGATGAATGTTGAAGCGGCTGGCTGGCGCCTTGCTCAGGTCCGGGATCTGGATCCGAACGCCTTGCCCGTTAACGTCCTGGCCCTGTTGCTGCGGGAAGAAGTGCTGCTGCGCGACCGCGGCCGAGAGCTGAGCGGTGGCGGTTCGTCCGATGTAGTTGTCCATCAACACGTTAAAGATCGTCGTGATGCTGACAAAGACGACAAGGAACACTCCCAGGACCACGATCAAAAGCCGGGTCCGCAGGCTCATCAGGCGCCGGGGCTGGGGGTGGGGCCTGGGCTGGGGCTGGGTCCGGGGCCTAGGCATGGTCGGCCTCAACTTTGAGCCGGAAGCCGTAGCCCCATACCGTGTCGACGGTCACGTTGCTACCCGCGATCTTCTTGCGCAGGCGGCGCACCGTATCATCGACCGCGCGCGTTTCAACCTCGCTCCCAAAGCCCCAGAGGCTCTCGAGCAGCTCTGCGCGAGAGATCGCCTTGTCAGAGTTTTCTATCAGGTAGCCGAGCAAGTTGAACTCATTGGGAGTCAGATCGATCGGTTTTCCCTTGACCGTAGCCATTTTGCTGCCCGGGTCTACCATCAGATCGCCGAGCGTCCGGGGCTCCGGCCGGACGCGCGCGCCGGAGGATGCGCGGGCCGTGTCGAACTCGATGCGCCGAAAGATCGCCTTGACGCGCATCACCAGCGACATGGGGGAAAAGGGCTTCGTGAAATAGTCGTCACTGCCCAGGCTCAGGCCCGTGGCGTAGTCGAGATCGCTGTCGCGCGCGGTCAACATGATGATGGGGACGGTACTGGTCTTGCGAATCGCCTTGCAGATGGTAAAGCCGTTGGAGCCCGGCATCATCACGTCGAGGATGCAGAGGTCGGCGGGGTCGGTGCTAAACTGCGCAAGCAGCGCGTCGCCCGTCTCAAACGCACAGACCTCGTAGCCGTCGTTTTCCAGAAAGGTCTGGATCGCTTCGCGGATGTTGGTCTCATCATCAGCGATATAGATGCGTTTTGTTTCACTCGCGCCGTCCATCGCGGCCCTGCCTTTCCTGACAAAATGGGGTCAGGCACCGTTTTGTCATCTTACTCATTGATCAACTCTACCAGCTCATGGATCAGGAACATGCGCTCGTCAAGCTCGTGGGACTTCTCCGCGCAGACCTGAAGCTCCTGGCTCAGATGCTCCGGGATCTCGCCGCCGTACTTGTAGCGGACCTTATGTTCCAGGCTTGCCCAGAAGTCCATCGCAGCCGTCCGGATCTGGATCTCGACCCGACAGGCCTGCGTCTCAAACGGCAGCCCGGGACTGAGCTCGACGACCAGATGATAGCTGCGATAGCCGCTCGGCTTGGGGTGCGTGAGATAGTCTTTCTCGCTGACGACCCTGAGATCATCCTGCGCCTTGATGACATCGACCAGCTCGGTGATGTTGCTCGCGTAGGAGCAGATGATCCGCGCGCCAGCGATATCAGAGAGCTGGGCGGCGGCGCTGGCTGTAAGCGGCAAGCCCCGGTCGCTCAGCTTGCCAGCGATGCTTGCCAGCGACTTGATGCGGCAGTTGATGTGTTCGATCGGGTTGCTCTCGCCGAGCGTTGCGTAGTAGTCGTTGAGATTGGTGAGCTTGGTCTCGACAACCTTCAGCGCGCAACGATACGGCAGGAGGCTGCTCTCCAGCTTCTCTTGCTCATCTATGCTGAACCGCTCTCTTTCACGTGTTTGATTCAGAGCTTTCCTCTTCCTTTCCCATTGCTACCCTGGTGACAAACATCCCTGGGGTATCTGTCACCTTAAGTATGACAAAAAAGGGAGGGGAAGTCCCCGAAAATCCTCAGCAAAACTGCGGTAAAACTGCGGTAAGGGCACAGGCCTTAAGTGACAAGAACTAGCAAGGATCAGGTACTTCGTCGTCTGATGACAAAATACCTGATCCCTTGCCGCTGCGTTACTATCAAATCTGGCGCGTTTACTGCGCAGCCGTGACGGTGACTGAGGCGTCATTGGTATCGTGGCTGAAGGTAACGCTTACTGAATAGGCGCTGCCTTTTAAAGACGCCGCATAATCGCCACCCTCATCAAGCACGGTTCCGCTCTTATAACCCTGTGATACCAGCTTATCCGCATAAGCCTTGACAACACTTACATCCGACACGCTCAAAAAAACGCTCAGTCCAGTATTTGAGTGTACGTCGGTACTAACCGAAGACTTGACCTTGCCATCAAGCTTGGGGATGTCCGTTGGCCAATTGGCGGGCCAGGCTTGGCCGGTTTCCACGCTACTTCCGCCAACGTTCACTTTTGTGTTGCCTGTGCCACCTGCGTTGCTTGTGCCACCGGTGTTGGTGCTCCCGCATCCGCTGAGCATCGTGAGTGCCAACAGCGCCGCGATAAGAATTGCAAATGCCCGTTTTTTCATGTGCTCCTCCTTGCCTGTTGAAACCTGTTGTCTCGTACTCCTTGCCTGTACCGCTCGCTCTATCTCATACTCTTGCCTGTGCCGCCTGCCCTATCTCATACTCTTTGCCTGTGCCGCCTGCCCTACCTCAGAGAGAATGATTCGATCATGCTATCTATCTCTGTTGAGGTTTGCTCTGAAGCGCTTACCGGGAAGAAAGCCGTGATCTCATACATGTCCTTCCCGTCCGCGTCAAAGATATATACTTCGCGAAACGCCTGAGTGCCATTGGTGTAGCTGAACTGCCAGGCCTCCTGGCCCCCCAGGGTCCCCTGGTATGCGTCGCTTATCTTGTCAGCCCCGTATACCGCCTTCATGTCATCCATGCGTGCCTGTACGTACTGTTGGTGAGTCTGCGTGACGCCGCTCACGTCGTTGAGTACCAGAGAGATACTCGCGTCGCCTTTGTTCCAGACCGGCGGCCAGCTGGTCGCGTCTTTTACCCACCCGCTTGCAGGGGTAATGCTGGGTGATTTGGCGCCCGTTGTCGAAGAGCTCTGGTCGCCGCCCGACGTGTCACCGCCGCCCGACGTGTCACCGCCCGAGGTGTCACCGCCCGACGTGTCTCCCCCACCGTTGAGCGTGACTTCTCCCTTCTGCTTGACGATCGTGATGGTATAGCCACTGGTGTTATATTCGATCTGCACCAGCAGTTCCTGTCCGCTGTCCTTTGAGTTGCGGCCCAGGCCACCCGTTGCAGACGCAGTGCTGAAATCGATGTTAGTCAAGGTATAAAAGCCATCTTTGTCATGCAGATAAACCATGTATTTCGACATATCCTTGTTCTGGCTGGTCCCGCTGACCTGATACTTGATGACCTTCGTGGTCACTCCATTCGAGATCGAAGTGTTTATGCCGGTCACTTTACGTGTCTCGCCCAAAGCAAGCTTCACCGAAGGGATCTGGTCCGCGCCGATAGTGTAGTAGTCTGCTTTGGCCGTGTTATTCAGCGGGATGGCCACCGCCAGCACGACGCCCACGATGCCGAGCAATATCACAACCACAATAGGGACGATGATCTTGACCGCCAGCGGCACGCGACGTTTCTTTTTTGGGGCGGCGGGAGCGGGAGCTGGCGCTCCGGGTGCAGGCGCGGGAGCTGGCGCTCCAACTGGCGCTACTGGTTGCGGGATGGGACCCGGCTGCATCGGCGGAACCGGAGCGGGCTGCTCTGGCACAGCGGCAGGTGCTGGCGGAACTGGCGCAGGTGTCGGCTGCTCTGGCTGGGGAATGGGAACAGGAACCGGCTGCTCTGGCGCGACGGGTGCTGATGCAACAGCCGGTGCCACTGACGCAGCGGCGGGCGCCTGTTCGAAAGGATGACCACAGACGGTGCAGAATCCCGCATCGTCAGGACTCTGGGTTCCGCAGGATGAACAAAACTTTGCCATATTGACTCCTCCTGGTTACATGCGCGCTCCCAGATAATCTCCAGGTCGGCACCTTATCTCTGAAGCAGCTCTGACTATGACAAAAGTGTACCCCCGAAAAAAGTGAAAGAAAAGGGTGAATTTTGGCACAAAAACTCACCCTTTACGCACTTAAGCACGTAACAACGTGACCCATGCCACGCTAATTACGCAGCCATAAGCACGCTATTTTGACAAGCTAGTTTGCCGCAGATGTTGATGGGGAAAGATCGCTACGCTACTGCGCTCCTACGCTGGATCCGGCATGATCCGCTCCTGGCCACCCAGATACTGGCGTAGCGCCTCGGGGATGATCACCGTGCCGTCGGCCTGCTGGTAGTTCTCCAGCAGCGCAGCCAGGGTGCGCCCCACCGCAAGGCCGCTCCCATTGAGCGTGTGCACAAACCGTGAGCCCTTAAACGAGCCCGGATCGCGATACTTGATGCTGGCGCGGCGCGCCTGAAAGTCGCTACAGTTGCTGCATGACGAGATCTCCTTGTAGGCGTTGTAGCAGGGCATCCAGACCTCCAGGTCGTAAGTCTTGGCCGCTCCAAAGCCCATGTCGCCGGTGCAAAGCACGATCCTTCGGTACGGTAGCCCCAACAGTTCCAGGATCTTCTCGGCCTCAAGCGTCATGCTCTCCAGCTCATCGGCGCTGGTCTCAGGCGTGGCGAACTTGACCATTTCGACCTTGTCGAACTGGTGCACGCGGATCATGCCGCGGGTGTCGCGCCCGGCGCTGCCCGCCTCCTCGCGAAAGCAGGGCGTATAAGCCGTATAGTGCAGCGGCAGCTGGGCAGCTTCGAGTACCTCGCCGCGGTGGATATTGGTCAGCACGACCTCGGCGGTCGGGATCATGTAGAGCTTGCCAGCGGTCTGGCAAGCCTTGTCGCCGATCGAGCAGCCCTCGTTGGCGTCGCTCGTCGTGGCCGTCTTGTAAAGGTCGTCTTCAAACTTAGGGAGCTGGCCTGTGCCAAACAGCGTGTCGGTGTTGGCGAGCACCGGAGGCCACCACTCCTTGAAGCCAGCGGCGGCGTGCGTGTCGAGCATAAAGTTGATGAGCGCCCGCTCCAGGCGCGCGCCCGCGCCACCCAGCAGCACGAAACGCGACTCGGCCAGTTTGACCGCACGCTCAAAATCGATGATGCCGAGCGCCGGGCCCAGGTCCCAGTGGGGACAAGCAGCGAAGCCCTCGGCGTCAAAATCGCGCGGCGTACCCCAGCGCTTGAGCTCACGATTCTCAGTCTCATCGCAGCCGGTCGGCACCGAGGGGTCAGGGATGTTGGGCGCGGTCGAGAGCAGCTCAAAGCCCTCCGCATCCACGACGCGCTGCTTGATCTCAAGCGCCGAAATCTGCTCGTTGATAAGGCGGACCCGCTCTTTAGCCGCCTCTGCCTGGTCGCACTCGCCCTGCTTCATGAGCGCGCCGATCACTCGCGAACTCTCGTTGCGACGAGCCTGCAGAGCCTCGAGCTCGGAAACCACGCTCCGCCGCTTGAGGTCGATCGCCAGAAACGCATCGACATCCCACGCATTGTTGCGCGAGCGCATGGCGTTGCGTACAAGTTCAGGGTCATCGCGGATGAGTTTTACATCGAGCATCTGGGGGCTCCTTTATCAACTTAGTTCTTGTTGACCATTTTAGCAGGAGAGCGGACAGCGCCATACACTCTCCGTGACTGACAAGAGGTACCAGGTGACAAAATGGGGTCAGGCACCGTTTTGTCACAACATCTGTTCTGCTATCATTAAGAGCGCGCCGCGCCTGAGGCACACATGCGGAGAGGTGGCAGAGCGGCTGAATGCGGCGGTCTCGAAAACCGTTAAGCCGGCAACCCCGGCTTCGGGGGTTCAAATCCCCCCCTCTCCGCCAGGCTCAATTACGACGCTTTGGCACATCCTTCTAACTTTTTGCATCAAAATTTGACTTGTGTGGTTGTTTTCTTGCTCATTTTCTCCAAAATTGGCTCTCCAAGCCATAAAAGCGCCTTGAACCCACCGCACGACTGGAAATTTGATACAAAAATTACCAGAATAGTGCCCTAGTGACTTTCATCAGTCAACACGCGCCAGGGCGCCTCCATTACGCAGTTGTAAACATCAGGTGGCTTGTACAAATACGGCATGTAATAATCTAATAGTTACCAAGTCCTATTGTCACCACCCGCACTAGCAATGGAGCACATTACGTCGAAGATAAAACGAACCTACCTGTTTGTGATTGGGATACTTCTCCTGGGGATATCTGTTCAACTGATATTTTATTTCTTTCACATCCCAAAAAACCATCTGACCACATTACTCGTCGACTTCCGGGAAGTAACCGTACTTGGTATCCCGCTCCTGTTGTTTTTTCTCATCACAAAAGAAAAGCCTCGCGATGTTTTCTTATTCCATAAGATCAGCTTTCGAAACATCATCTATGTTGTGCTATTAGTTTTATTGTTCGTCCCCCTCTCCATAGCGATTTCTACAGTTACACGAATCATATTCCCAAATCCCATCCTGCAGAGTCCAGCAAGGACCTATACTTCCACTGCTTTCTGGTTCATGTTAATCGCCATCGCACTTCAGCCAGCCCTTTTGGAAGAGCTGGCATTCCGCGGGATCGTGCACGACGGCTTCAGTGACTATCCTTTAAAAAAGCAAGCGCTTCTAGTGGGGCTTTGTTTCGGTTTTTTCCACCTCAATTTCAATCAGTTCTTTTACACGGTGGTGCTCGGTTTCCTTGTAGTCTTCATTCTCTACTACACGCAATCGATCATCGCTACGATGTTGTTTCACTTCTTGTATAACGGCATCGCCACTCTTGCCTCCTTTCTTTCGCGCGCGCATCTCGCTTCAAACGCTCCTACCACCACAAGCACAACTCAGATCGCAAGTTTGACGAGCGCGCTTGTTCTCGCCGTCTTTGCTGGTGCTCTTTTCTGGTGGATCTATCAATCATTCGTGAAATATAACCGCAAGAGACTCGGCATGAACCCTCCGGTCAGCGTGCCCGTGGTTCCCATATATTATCCAGGGGCGCCTGCTCCCATCGTCGGGCCACCCGCTCCACAACCGTCAACCAATTTTTTGGAGCCGACCCCGAAGAAACAGCGTCTGTTTACCCCGCTCCTCATAGTCACCATGGCCATAGCTATCGGTTTTGCAACGTTCGTGCAGATATATGACACACTCATCATCAGGTGAATTTTTTCGCCAACTAAAGATCTAAGGAGGCCCCGCATGACACTGTGTACTGAGTGCTATATCCAACAAGACGACAAGACGCTCATGCTCTATCGCAATAAGAAGGAGCATGACATCAACGAGGGTAAGTGGCTGGGCGTCGGCGGCAAGTTCGAACCGGGGGAAACACCCGAGCAATGCCTGCTGCGCGAGGTCCAGGAAGAGACCGGCGTCACGCTGACGGAGTTCAAACTCCATGGCGTGATGACGTTTGTCACGCTTGATGGCTCAAGCGAGCCGCTCTATATCTTCATCTTCACCGCGAGCGCCTACACCGGCGTGGTCGGCGACTGCGATGAGGGCACGCTGGCATGGATCGACACGGACAAAGTTCCCGAACTTGAGCGCTGGGAGGGCGACCACCTGTTCTGGGAGTGGATCGTCGACGGCGCGCCGTTTTTCTCCGCGTACTTCGAGTACGACGGCGATGTCCTCAGCAAGCACTCCGTCACCTTCTACTGACTTGGTGACAAAACTACCCCAAGGGAGTTACTGCCACATTATGAGACAGGGGGCGGTTCTCTTGTCTCACCCTGTCTCGCCCGATGCCCCTAAACTGACTTCAGGTAGTCGATGACCTCACGGTCGATCTTGCCATAGTCGCAGATGCGCTCCTCAAAGTTCTCAGTCGAGTAGAAAGTGTTGAGCGCTTCCTGCGCCGTTTCATTCCAGGCGTCACTCGCAGCGCCCGCGTAATAGCCGCCCTTGATTAGCTCAGCAAGCATGAAGGCGCTTGTGTCACCCTCAAGCGTGATGATGTTTTCGGGCTTGGTCTTGTAGAACAGGATGCGATACATCTTGAGGATGCGCCGCAGCTCTACGATGGGGTCGGGGTTCTCATCCACGCGGATGTCAACATAGCGATCGTTGTTGCTCAGGTATCCGCCGTTCTCCTTGGCGATGTAGAGCGCCGCCGCCTGCATGCCCCGGCTGTCACCGCCAGCCTCAGCCGCGGCCATGAGCGCCATGGTGAGCCGCTCCGCCAGATCCCCCACGGTCTCGGTAAACGCGCGCGCCATCGCCTGAACGGTCGCCTCGCTCACCAGGATATTGCCTTGGCAGGCGAAGTTCTCGCCCACGATACCCCCGGCCCAGTCCATACAGCCTGAGCCCGTAAACGTGGCCGCATGCCCCTGCGCGTCAATGACGCCGAATTGTCGGTCCTCAGCGCCCGGGTCAGCCGCGGTCAGGAGCTTGACTACCTCATCGACCGAGTGGCCCTCTTCCAACAGACGTAAGCCATCGGGGCCATACTTCGGGTTGGCCCAGGCCTGAGTCGCTATGGCGCCCACGCCCGCTTTGGCCCACGGCACGACGTTTCCCACGCAGGGGAACTTCGACTGGACGGCAACGCCGACCTCACCAGTTTGCGGGTCAAATCCAACGATCGAAAATGTCATGAGTATCTCCTTTGATTTCTTGAAACAGAAAAGCGCTGGCGCCCACGCTCTCTACCCAGCTATTACTTGATGACAAAGTACCAGGTACTTTGTCATCCTTTGCCACCTAGTTCTTCAGGTTCGGGTCGAGCGCGTCACGCAAGCCGTCACCCAAGAAGTTCAGGCACAGCACCACGATAAATATCATCATGCCAGCAAGCAGTGAGATATAGGGCGCGTTCTGGATATACTGCTGCCCATCTGAAAGGATCACGCCCCACTCAGCGGTTGGCGGCTGTGCGCCCAAGCCCAAAAATGAGAGGCCAGCTGCCATCACGATCATCCAGCCCACATCAAGTGTCGCCGCGACAATGATCGGTGAAATACAGTTTGGCAGAATATGGCGCGTGATGATTCGCCAATCGCTCGCGCCTAAGGCACGCTCCGCCTGTATGAAGTCACGTTCTCGGAGCGAGAATACTTGCCCACGCACAATACGGGCGTAGTACGGTATCCCCACGATCGAGATAGCGATCATTGCATTAGTAAGTCCCGGCCCCAGCGCCGCGATGATCGCAATCGCCAGCAGGATGTAAGGAAACGCGTTGAGCACGTTTAACCCGAATATCGAAACGGTATCGACAAAACCCTTGTAGTATCCGGCCAAAAGCCCGATCACGATGCCAAAAGCCAAGGCGACCAGCACCGCTGCTACACCGATCGTGACCGAGATACGTCCGCCGTAAATCAGCCGGGAAAGTACGTCACGACCCAGTTGATCGGTACCGAATAAATGTCCCGGCGTGAAGGGCGGTTTAAGCCGATCGGTCAACACGACCGTGTAGGGATCATGCGGCGCGATCAAAGGAGCTAACGCAGATATGACAATGACCGCTAACAAAAGGATCGCGCTTGCTACCGCCAACTTATCACGCCGCAAGCGACGCAGCGTATCCCTCCACATCGAGACGGTCTCGATATCTTCTGCAGCCTCTGGCATCGCGCCATCGCTGCGTTGCGCAAACTGATCCGCTGCCAGATCCTCTTCCAAATCATGCTGGAGAAGAGCGTCTTCGTAGGTCTGCGCGTCTTCGGGCGCAAGGAACTCTTGCTCGCCTTCGCCTAGAACAACTTTCTCATCATCCATACTTTGATCTCTCCTCCTTTCCTCAGTACGTGATACGTGGATCGAACGCGGCATACAAGAGATCGACCCCCAGGCTGACTAACACATAGACAGTCGCCACAAACAAAATCGTCCCTTGCACCAGGGGGAAGTCACGATACAAGATCCCGCTCACCATCAACGATCCCAAACCAGGCCAGTTGAACACGACTTCAAGCAACACCTCACCAGATAGCAGGTAGCCAAACTGCGAACCGACCACCGTGATAACGGGGATCAGTGAGTTGCGCAGCGCATGCTTATAGGCGATATTGTGTTTCGAGACGCCCTTGGCCTTCGCGGTGCGAATGAAGTCCTGCCGGGTGACTTCAAGCATGCTCGAGCGTGTCATACGCGCGATCGTCGCCATCGAGGCGATCGCCAGCGTGAATGCTGGCAAAATCAGATGCAGCAGCGTATCGCCCAGGGCGGTCACCCCCGGCGAGTGCATGTCAGAGACCGGCAGCCAACCTAATCGGATACCGAAGAACAGTTGGAGGATCAGCCCCAACCAGAACACCGGCAGGCAAAAGCCTACAAGCGAGGCAGTCATCATGAAGCGGTCGGCGAAGGAGTACTGCCGTGTGGCAGAGACAACACCGGCCAGAACGCCAAAGACTGTCGCGATGATCATCGCGGCTGCCGTCAGCAACATGGTCGCGCCAAAACGCTGCAAGATCAAGTCGAGCACCGGTTGCTTATAGTGAATCGAGTAACCCCAGTCGCCACGGAAGATGTTCGTGATCCAACGCAGATACTGCTGCCAGATCGGCAGGTCAAGCCCAAGCTGGTGGCGGATGGTGGCAAGCTCTGTCGCTGTGGCCTTCGGCCCCAGCATGATAAGGGCAGGGTCTCCCGGAGTAAGCTGCATGATAAGAAAGACAAGTATTGAGACCCCCAGCAGCACTGGGATCAGCCCTAATAGTCGTTTTCCTATGTACTTAAGCATATGCCTCTCAAATCCTGCCTGGGGTGGGGAGGGGCGCAAAAGCGTCCCTCCCCCTCATGGTAACGATAGCTAGTTCGACCAGCTTGCATCCTGGAAGCGGAAGAACCCACGTGGATTGACGACCACGCCGGTCAGACCCTTGTCATAGACAACGATCTGCTTCTCATGATCGACCGTCACATACGGTACCTGCTCCATAATGATCTGCTGAGCCTTCTTGTAAGCAGCCGTACGAACCGCCGGATCTGAAGACTGCATGCCCTGCTTCAGGGCAGCGTCAAGATCAGCGTTCTTGAAGTACGCGCTGTTAAAGCCCGCGGCTGGCCATTGGTCGCCGCCACAGAGTACGCGCAGGAAGTTATCCGCGTCGCCGTTATCAGACATCCAGGACATCTGCCCCAGCAGCATGTCCTGACCCTTGGGATCACGGAACATCTTGTCAAGATAGGCGCCCCACTCAAGCTTCTGTATCTTGAGCGTTACTCCGCACTTGGCCATATCGGACTGAATGGCGGTTGCCATCGTATCAGCCTGCTGCATACCAGAGCCGGACTCAGGTACGTAGAAGTCGACAGTGAGATTGCTCTGCCCCGCCGCGGCCAAAAGCTCTTTGGCCTTTGTAGGATTGTAGTCATACTTCGGCACATCGTCGGTGTAGAACGGAATCGCCGGAGGAAGCAGGTTGTCTGCCAGCGTACCGGTGTTGAGCAAGATACCATCTACGATCGCCTTGCGGTTGATGCCATACATGAACGCCTGGCGTACCCGAACGTCATTGAAGGGCTTCGTGTAGCAGTTCAGCGACAGGTACCAGGTGTGCAGGGACTCGCCCTCTTCGACCACATAGTTCTTGTTTGCCTTCAGGTTGGCAAGGTTATCCGGAATGATATCAACCATGAAGTTGAGCGTACCGGACTCAAACTCGTTCTGACGAACGTTGTCGTCCTTGATGAAACGATAGATCAGCGTCTTGATCTTAGGAGCGCCGCGCCAGTAATCCGGGTTAGCCTCAAGGTCAACCTCGGTGCCGGTCTTCCAGCTCTTGAATTTGAACGCGCCGGTCCCGACCGGGTTCTTCGTGTAGTCCTTGCCATACTTCATGACAGCGGTGGGACTATTGATCGAGAACTGCGTCATAGCCATCATCGACAGGAAGGGAGCGAAGGGCTCCTTCAGTGTGAAGACCACGGTCTTGGCGTCAGGCGCCGTGCAGTCCTTGACCTCGCCAAAGATCGTCTCGGCATAGCCGTAGGTGCCGGTGTCATAGCCCGGGGCAGTCTTATCGGTCATGCGCTTGTAGTTCCAAACGACCGCCGGCGCGTCAAAGGCGGTGCCGTCCTGGAACTTGATGCCATCACGAAGATGGAACGTGTAGGTCAGGCCATCTGTTGAGATGTCCCAGGAAGTCGCAAGATCTGGCTCAACTTCCATGCTCTTGTCCTTGAAGCGCACCAGCGTGTCGTAGATCTCGCTGGCAACACGATCAGAGTTGTAGTCAGTGATCTGCTCCTCATCGAGTGAGGTCGGTTCTGACGAGATACCGACGACTACCTGGTCCTTCGTCTTGTCGGCCGTTGTATTGCCGGAAGTCCCGCAGCCCGCAAGGGCCAGACTCCCTGTCAGTACGACCGCAAGCGCTACAAGTAGTACTTTTCTTTTCATGTGTCCTCCTTGCATGTCGTTTCCGTCTCTGCGAAAGCGGAACTTGATCTCTCAGACGTGATGGTTGATGTATCGACTTTGTGACAGGCCACCCAATGGCCAGGCGCAAGCTCAGCCAAATCAGGACGACGGGTACGACATATCTCATCGCTGTACGGGCAGCGCTCGCAGAACGCGCAGCCTTCGGGCGGGTCGATCGGGGATGGAACGTTGCCCTCCAAAATGAAGCGCTCACGTTCGATCGTAGGATCAGGTATGGGGATAGCAGACAGCAAAGCTTGGGTATAAGGGTGGAGCGGGTCTTCGTAGAGCGCATGGGCCGGGGACAACTCAACGATCTGCCCCAGGTACATGACGCCCACCCGGTCGCTCATATGCTTGATCACGTTGAGCCCATGGGCAATGAACAGGTAAGTCAGCCCTAACTCGCGCTGCAGGTCTTTGAGCAGGTTGAGCACCTGGGACTGGACCGAGACGTCCAAAGCGCTGACCGGCTCGTCACAGACGATGAACTGCGGGTCGACCGCAAGCGCGCGGGCGATGCCGATACGCTGGCGCTGCCCGCCACTGAATTCATGCGGAAAGCGATCTGACTGCGCGACCGAAAGCCCCACATAGCCTAAAAGCTCGTTGACGCGATTATGCAGAGCCTGGCCTTTGGCAAGATTGTGAATGATAAGCGGTTCTGCGATCGTGTCCCAAATCTTCATGCGCGGATCAAGCGAGGCGTACGGGTCCTGGAAGATGATCTGCATCTTGCGGCGCAACGCCTTCTTCTGGGGGCCTTTGGCCGCAAATATATCCTGGCCTTCCAGCTTGACCATGCCGGAGGTCGGCTCAAGTAGATTGATGACGAGGCGCCCGGTTGTTGACTTGCCACAGCCAGATTCACCAACCAGGCCAAGAGTCTCGCACCGGTCAATCGTAAAAGAAATGTCGTGAACAGCACGGAGGATGGCCTTTTTGCCGTTAGCCTTGACGTTAAAGTTCTTTGAGAGATGCGCCACCTCAAGGAACGGCGCGGTGACTTCAGGCATGTCAGTTCCCCCCGTTCTGTTCGGCAGCGGCTTGTGCGGTAGCGTTAACGTTTAGATCAGCAAAATGGCAGCGCACGAAGTGTTCAGGCGCCAGCTCACGCAGAAGCGGCATCTCTTCACGGCATCGTTGCTGGCAAATCGGGCAACGGGGGGCAAACCGGCATCCCGCAGGATAACGCGCGGCGTTAGGCACGACCCCTTTGATGACGTAGAGCTCCTGCCCCTGCTGGTCAAGGCGTGGTATTGAGAGAAGCAAGCCCTGCGAGTAAGGGTGTGAAGGATGCGCAAAGATATCATCGACCGGCGCGGTCTCGACAATTTGGCCGGCGTACATGACGCCAACACTGTCGGCATTTTCTGCCACGACGCCAAAATCATGCGTGATAAGCAGAATAGCCGTATGGAACTCATCCTGCATCTGCCGCAACAGGCGCAGGATCTGAGCCTGGATGGTCACATCAAGGGCAGAAGTAGGCTCATCAGCGATGATGAGCTTGGGATGGCAGACTAACGCCATGGCGATCATGACACGCTGGCGCATACCACCGGATAGCTGATGCGGATAATCGCGTGCCCGCGTGGCAGGGTCAGGAATCCCGACCGCCTCAAGCATCGCGATGGCTTGTTCCTGAGCTTTGCGCTTGCGGGCGCGCTTGCCCAGAGGTTTGCCAGAGGCGTCGCACAGCTCCTGATGGAGCAGGATGGCCTCTGCGATCTGGTCGCCAATGCGAAACACCGGGTTAAGGCTCGTCATCGGCTCCTGGAAAATCATCGAAATAGAGCGGCCGCGAATCTCACGCATTTGCTCGTCAGTGCGCTCAAGAAGATTCTCGCCCTCAAAGAAGATCTCGCCGCCAACGATCTTGCCGGGCGGGTCAGGAACGATCTGAAGGATCGATGAGGCCGTGACGCTCTTGCCGCTGCCGGATTCGCCGACCAACGCAAGGGTCTCTTGAGCGTGGATAGTGAACGTCACCCCGTCGACTGCCTTGTATATGTCTTTGCCGATAAAGAAATGCGTTTCAAGATCACGCACTTCAAGCAGCGGTCTTTCTTGCACCCTGGCCCCACTATCCGGACTGGTTTTTGATTTAGCTCAGTATAGCAGATTGGCGCATGCCCGTAAGCTGTTTTTGCGCTATTGCTGCTGGATAGCCTGTACAACCGGGGACTGGTCAGAAAGCGTCACATAATTCACGAGCACGCTTGAATTGATCCAAAGGGTATCACCGACGCCCCGTGCGATATCCTTCTGCGGGATCAGTTGCAAGTCATTCAGTGAAGTAATGGGCTGGTCCGCTTTTGCAGAAGCATCTTTGCGCATCATGACAAAAGCGTTCTTGATCCCGACCTGAGTCCCATTACGAACGATCGTCCCATAAAGCACCGACTGGTCCGTAAGAAACACCGCCGAGTACTTTGCGTTCTTGATGTCGGCTGCCTTTGGCTCGACCACGTCAGTATACCCTGCTGTTATCTTGATCTCCTGAAGAACACTGGAGGAAGCAGGAAGTTCTTGCCACGTATAAAGGTTCTGGGGGTTGATGACCATATAGGGGAGCGGTTTGTAGAGCTCGCTGCCAACTTTGCTGTAGGTAGTCGGCCCAGTAGTGGCGCCCTTGCTGTCCGTTGGGGTATTGGCCCACCAGGCATTCCAGAGCAGGTAGGCCCTCAAAGATCGGTCATAGGTAAGGCGCCCGTAATAGTGATTGCCCGAGGCAAGATTGGCCTGCACCCATTGGCCATGCAGGAGAGTGGCGTCCTTTGCGGGAGCATTGATATCTAAGGGAGCAGCTTTCGAGGCTTTCACTTGCTGATAGATCACAAACGCGCTTGCTGCCCCTGCGGCAACCGCTATCACCAGCGCGATGAGTGAGAAGACCAGCGCTACCCGGGAAGCGCCTTTTCGCGGCGAAGGGTCACTTGCTTTTTCGCCCGCCTCTACCTTTGCGGACGTCTCTGCTTTCTTGTCTGTCGCTTTTACCTTTGCGGGCGTCTCTGCTTTCTTGTCTGTTGCTTTTACCTGCGGCTGCTCTTCATCATGTTCAGGCATTATATCGATCTCCCCTTCGCGTGACAAAATGGGGACTGTCCCCATTTTGTCATCCCCCTTGCGTGACATACGTTCTTATTCTATCCCGGTACGCGCCTGCAGCTCTGTCAGGTCGTACGGTGTTTCCTGGTAAACACAGTAGTTGAGCCAGTTCGTGAACAGCAGGTCGGCATGCGCGCGCCAACGTACGACCGGTGGCTTGCCCGGGTCGTCATCGAGAAAGTAATGCCGGGGTGGCTCGATCACCAGGCCACTGGCACGGTCGCGCTCGTATTCCTGTTTGAGCGTGTCAGCCTCGTACTCCGCGTGTCCGGTCACAAACACCTGGCGCCCGTCCTTGCTTGCCGCAAGATAGGCGCCCGCCTCATCGGAAGCCGCCAAAAGGTCCAGGGCGTCGCAGGCTTTGATATCGTCGGCCGCGACCGTCGTATGGCGCGAGTGTGGCGCATAGAATACATCGTCGAAACCGCGCGTCAACTTGTTCATGGGATCGGTAACGGTGTGTTTGAACACCCCGAAGCACTTACGGGCCAGGGGATGCTTGTCGATGCCGTAGTAATGAAACAGCGCCGCCTGGGCTCCCCAGCAGATGAACAGCGAGCTGAAGACGCTGCGCTGTGCCCACTCAAAGATCGCCGCCAGCTCAGGCCAGTAATCAACCTCAGTAAAACCCAGGGTCTCGACCGGGGCGCCCGTCACGATAAGCCCGTCCCAATGGGCGTCGGCGACCTCATCAAACGTGCTATAGAACACCGAGAGATGCTCGGGCGCGGTATGCTTTGCCTGATAGGTGGCAGTGCGCAGGAACGTCACTTCGACCTGCAAGGGCGAGTTGCCCAACACCCGCAGCAGTTGGGTCTCGGTCGTCTCTTTGGTCGGCATGAGGTTGAGTACCAGGATGTGAAGCGGGCGGATATCCTGCTTCGCCGCGCGCACATCCGTCATGACAAAGACGTTTTCCTGCGCAAGCGTCGCTTCCGCGGGCAAACCATTCTTGATCTTGACCGGCATTCTCTTACTTGCCTCCAGAAAGCCGATACAGCTCATCGACGGTGACGAACGTGTAGCCCTGCTTTTTCAAGGCTGCGATGATCTTTGGGAGCGCTGCGACGGTCTGGCTCCGGTCGCCACCACCATCGTGCATGAGGATGATGGCCCCCGGACGGGCGCCACTGACGACGCGTGAAACGATCTTGTCTACACCCGGGCGCCTCCAGTCATTAGGATCGACCGTCCAGTAGGCAAGGCGGAAATTCCGGGAGGTGAGCTGGCCGTCGATCGTCAGCGTCGAAGCCCCATAGGGCAGACGGAACCACTGCGTAGCCTGGCCAGTAGCCGCTTTGTAAGCGGCTTGTGAATCACTCAATTGCCCGCTGATCTGGCTTGTGCTCAGTTTGGTGAAATCCTTGTGATCCCAGCTGTGCAAGCCCACCAGGTTCCCACCACTCACAACAGCCCTTGTCAACGCTGGATAACGTTTGATATTGATACCCAACTCAAAGAAGGTGGCTTTGACATTCTCTTTTTTCAGCGTCGCAACGATCGCCTGTGTCTCGCCATCGTTGGGACCATCATCAAAAGTCAGCGCGACCGCGCGCGCTTTGATTCCGGTAGTCGTAAAGGCCTGCAGGCGGGTATCGATCGCAGAGGTAGCTTCTTTCGAGGACAGCACCTTGCCCGTCACGGTATCGATCGTTTCCAGCACCGTCCCCGGCCTGCCCGCGCGCAGAAGGCTGATCAGGCGACCATTGCCCCCTTGAAGGCTTACCTTTGGCGCAATGGCCACCGACTTCTGTGCAGTCGGATGGATGACGTCGGCCCCGCGCGCCAGTTTAATGGCATTACCGCCAAACCTGATCCGCTCACCACTATGCAGGGGGTGCCCGTCAACGGTGATCACGGCTGGTTTTCCCCCACGGGGATCAAGCACTTGACCGGTATCGACCTTCAGTTTTCCCTGGTATGAAGCCAGGCCAAAGGTATCATCTAAAAATGTATGGATCTTAGTTCCTGAATCGACCTTATAAGGCCGGCTATTGACGGTCACAGAGACCGGCAGGTGAAACCACACGGGCACCCAGACATAGGCGCCGTACGCTGCCATCGCCAGGACCACGGCGACGCCAATCAAAAGAAATGGCACCCATCGCCTGTGCGCTGGGTGAGGACTCTTCCTCATCACGATCCGGCGTGGCTCTGGAGCGCCTTTATGTTGATGCGCCTCAGGTGTCATCGTCAGCCTCATTGAGCCCTTGCTGGTAACCCTCGGAGAACCCGCTCAGCATCTCCTGGGCACGCTTCTTCGCGGCCTTGGCGGTATCGCTCTGTATCGCTTTCTTGGCAGTCTGCTGGGTCCCCGCGATCACTTTCACGGTCGCGTTCGTCATTGATTCGCCCGCCTGGGCCGCTATCGGACGGCCTTTGGCGCCCCAGACAGTCGAGGCTGCGTTTACAACATGGCCGGCGACAGCTCCCGCCGCCACCGCCGCCTTCTCTGCCGCGATGTTTGCTTTGCCGGAAATCGTGCCGACCAGCGATGCCAGCCCTCCCGCGTAGCCACAGGCCATCGATGCGTTATCGACCAGCAATACATGCGGCACATCGTCTCGCTGCGCCTCAACAAACTCGCGCACATAACTCGCGGGGAGCGTCCGCTTGCCCAAAGTAGCATCACTTGCCGTACCCGCGCTCACTTCAAGGCCACCCAGACGACCGTCTGTCCAGCGGATCAACGCATCGCTGACCTTGCCCAGACGCTCAAGGTCGGTCGTATAGACCGGCATCCCATAGAAGATGACCGTACGATCCCAGCTGAAGCTGCGGTCAGCACCGGCCGGTGGTTGCCCCGCCTTTGCGCCCGGCGCAAGGGTGAAGACGTGATTTCCTTCTCCATCGATTGTCGCGACCAACGCTTCGCGCGCCAGGTAGCGGTGCTTGTAGCGGCGCGGCAAGATCGGCCCGGGCCAGGAACGCTTGACCGAGAACCCTACCGCGTAGAGTCCCTCAAGATCGAAGAGCACGTCATCGACCTTCCCGAGAAGTTTGATCTTGCCATTGGGCTTTTCAAACAGAACGGGCGTACGATAGATCTCCCGAAGAGAGATCTGTGGCGCAGGCGTTACAGGCATCGCGTGAAAATCCGGTTATCTGAGGGCGCGTTGCGCGTTGGCAGCGCGACTCTTGCAAAGCGGCGTTTACTGAGCGGCGTCTGCGGCTGGAGCTGGCGGCGCAGGCGGCTCTTCATCAGCGCTCGCAACTTTCGCCACTTTTTCACCAGCAGCCTGCAGCCCATCAGCAGCCGTACCCGCTGCGGAAGTCACCGCGGCGTTGAGGCGCGCGCGCGCGATCTCGATCTTCTCGCGGATCTGCGTATTGGCCACGCCCGCACGATCACTGGCGGTCGAATAGAGCTCAACAGCCTTATCCTTGCCGGTTTCATAGATATCGCCGGCGTTGTTGATATAATCTTTGGCCTTCTCTGAAAGGAATTCGCGGGTCTCCTTGCCCGGCTTAGGCGCGAACAGCAAACCAGCCGCCCCGCCGATCAGGGCGCCCAGTACGAAACCACCAAGCCCAAATCCTGCACTCTCTTTTGACATCTTTATACCTCCTATATGGTTGATTGTCATTTATCGTCTTTTAACGCTTCTTTCTATTATACCTACAGTTCCTGGCTCCCCAGCAGGAGCAATGCTTTCTCTATACAATCTTCAGCTTGAGCGACATTCACCCAGCCACTCACCTTGATACGATAGCGCCGAGGGGCTTCGTCGAGGTTCGTTGCACCCTGTATCTGGCAACGCGGACACCCGCTGGTCGCCAGAAGCTCGATGAGCACATGTTCGAGCAGGTGAGCGACCTCAGTATGGCGCGCTTCATCAAAAAAACTCCGGTGCCGCCCATTGTCACAACGATGGCGCCGCAAACCGGGCAGCGCTTCAAAGAGCGATGTGACATCGACATTAAGCTCGTCTGTCATAGTTGGCGCCATTGGCTGTGGCTCGTAGTAGAGGCGTAGCGTGTTGCCGGAATAGGAGTGGAGCGTGACCACCGCAAGGCGCGACGTCCAGCGTCGGGGGGATCGTAGCGCCGCTGTTTGCGGGGCGCTCATGAGCTCATCTCGTCCCTGCCTTAACGAACAATTGCCCAGCGGATGGTCTGCACGCCAGAAAAGCCCAGAGCCTTGGCCAGACCTGCGGACAGGTCGAAGTCACGCCCCGCCACATACGGCCCGCGGTCCTTGACCGGAGCAATGACCGTGCGCCCACCATAGCTGATCGCAACTTTCGTGCCAAGAGGAAGCGTTTTATTGGCGACCAGGATGATCGTGTCGTTATAGGTAGTTCCATCCGCTGTATGGTGGTCAAAGAAACCCGGCCCATACCAGCTGGCTTTCGCTGTCTGCCAGCCCGTGATGGCGGCGACCTGCGCCGGCGTCAGGTAATCAACGCCGCCGACCAAAGAAGAATCCCCCGGCTGCCCAACCCCGAAGAGCATCGCAGAGAGGTCGCCTTGTCCCAACAGCGCCGTTTGCGCGTCTTTTTGCTGCTGCGCCAATTGCTGCTGGATCTGCGCATAGTCGCGATTGGGAGCTTGCCCGACCGCTGTGCGCAACACCGGGGTGTCCAGGCTCCGCAAGAAAGTATAGCCTGCCACGCGAGCCTCGCCGAGCGCAGCCTCATCAGGCGCCGTCGCACTCGTGACTGGCAGGAAGTTTTGCAAGTTGAACCGTTGCTCTGTTGAAAGTGGGGCTGAGAGACGACGCGTATGGCCAGCGCGCAATCCCAGCAGGCCGCTGGAGGGCGCAGGGGTCACGGCGCCAGCAAGGGGAACCGACACCGCAAAAAGCAAGGCCGCCGCACCAAGAAGCGCCAGCGACCGGCCGCAGAAATAATCAGTTCTCATCATCAACACCGGCCTCGTCGTCACAGGCGTCCTCACCGGCATCCGGCTCCAGCTTCTTGACCTGAATGCGGCTGATGCGCCGCCTGCGCATGGCGATCACGGTAAAACGGTAGCCCTCATGCTCAAGCTGCTCCCCAACGTGCGGGATATGGTCCAGCATGTCCAGCAGCCAGCCGGCGATCGTATCATACTCGTCGCTTTCTTCCAGGGGAAAGCCCAGATCCTCAATGGCGTCAGAGACGTCGAAATCGCCGGGCACGAGCCACTCGTCCGGGCCGACCTCGCGGATCTGCACCGTGTCGCGATCGAACTCATCGTCGAACTCGCCCACGATCTCTTCTGCGATATCTTCCATCGTCACCATGCCGGACGTGCCGCCGTACTCGTCGACCACCACCGCCAGCTGGTAGTGATGCTGCTGCATTTCTTTGAGCAGCGCAATGAGGTCCTTGGTCTCAGGGACAAACACCGGCTCGTGCAGATAGGCGGCGATCGAATCATTGCCGCGCTCATTTGAGAGCGGCAGGACCAGGTCTTTGAGCACGAGGATACCGATCACCTTGTCGAAGTCCTCATGAAAGACCGGCGCGCGGGAAAATCCCGTGGCGTGCAGGTATTCCGCCGCCTCGCGCACGGTTTGTGTGTCCTCAACAAACATCATGTCGACACGCGGGACCATGACCTCGCGCACGACCGTATCACCAAAGTCGAAGATCTCATTGATCATGCGTTTTTCTTCGTCTTCGAGCGTGTCCTGCTCAGCGACCATCAGCTGGATCTCTTCCTCGCTGACGCCGGACGCCTCGTCCTCCGGCTTGATGCCAAAGAGGCGGCTGACCACGTTGGTACTTGCCGTCAGCAGCCACACGACCGGACGCGCTGCCGCCGCCAGGAATGCGACCGGGCGCGACACCGCGCTGGCAACCCCGTCAGCGCGCTGCAAGCCCAGGCGCTTGGGTACCAGCTCGCCAAGCACCAGGTTGAGGTAGGCGATGACCAGTGTGACTAAGACCAACGCCAGGCCGCTCGCGATGCGCGAGAGCGGGGCCCATCCCAGGCTGACAAACCAGTTCTTCAGGGGCGTGGCAAGCGCCACAGCCGCGGTTGCGGACGCCAGCATCCCGACCAGCGTGATCGCAGTCTGGATGGTCGCCAGAAGCCGGGTCGGGTCTTCGGTGAGCTTAAGGGCTGCCGCCGCGCCCTGCTTGCCGTCTTCAGAAAGCTGTTGCAGGCGCGATCTGCGCGCAGAGATAAGCGCGATCTCGGCTGCCGCGAAGTAGCCGTTGATCACAACCAGAACAATGATGAAGATGATCTCTGCGACAGGGCCCTTCATAGGCTAGAGCGTCTGACCTTCCTCTGGCAAAGGAGCAGGAGGAGCGACTGGCTCAGGGGGCACATCCTGCGGAACAGCTGGAGCAGGAGGAGCCGGAACAACCGGAGCAGGCGCCGGTTCAGGCGCTGCCGGTTGATCAGGCATAAATGTCCCCTCACCAAAACCAGGCAACACGCATCGCACGGCTGACTCATCTTGCTTCTTCTTTGCTGGCCACGTATCAAACGCCAGGATACACAGACAAATCAGCGTGCCAAAACCAGGAATCAGGGACAGCAATCCCAGCCAGCCGCTATAGCCAGCCCGATGAAAAATACGATAGAACAACACGACAAAAAACGCCGCGATAAGCAGTACGAACAGCACTGAAAAAAGGACTGCTCCCAAAGCGTTCGCCAGGTCAGCTGACGTGAGTCCTCCAGTTAAGTAAGTGTAGTTTCCCATGATCGCCTCCCGTACCGCCGTACTTCATGCAGTACTAATGATACATATGTTAGCAGGAGCCTCTACCGTTACAGCAAAACGTCATAGAGATGCGAAATTACCCGATTGAGTATTGCACCTGAGTTGGCCCACGAGTCCACGCATCGGGAACATAGGTCTACACTTTCAGGAACGCTAACAAATTTACTGCTGCTTACGAAGATAAGTTCGCAGTAAAGGAAGCGAGAACTGAAGTTTCCCCCTTCCGTAGGGCTCAATAATTCCTTGCTTGATCAAGCGCAAGCGGTACTGACCCGCCTTCGCCGAACTAATCTGCATACGGCTTGCGACATCACTGAGGCGGCTCACTGTATCGTCCTGAGCCATCGCCATCACAAAAGCAAGATCTGTATCTGACAGCTCTTTAACCGTCGTCTCAAGGATCATCTGATCCATGGCCTCCTCAGAGCTTCGTATCCCTGCCTTGACGTTTTGCATGGATATCTCATTTTCATCAGGCGACTGTCTCCAGATGTGATAGCCGACCAGCTGTATGAGGAAGGGAAAACCTTCGGTAAAGCGTGCGGCCTTTTCAAGCGCTTGACCTGAGATAGTTCTGCCAGATGCCTCGATGGTCTTTTCCATAGTGGTTTTGACGTCTTCTTGAAGAACCCTCTCAAGTTTATGCTGAAACGCTCTTCTAATAAACGAAATTGTATCGTCAGTAAACATCTGCAGCACCTTGCCCGGTAATCCAGCCATAAGTAAGGCGACATTACGTTTTTCGCGAACAAAGTGTTGGTAGCTTGAGACCAAGACGATCATATCTTCAAATCGTGCGTCGACCTCATCAACTGTTATAAGCAGGCCTATATCGCGAGCGTTGAGCTCTTCAAGGATCTCTGTCATTTGCATACGCCAGCTCTGTTCTGGCTGCTGCACAAGTGCCGTGTCGATCCCAACCCCAAAAGCACTAAGACCTGTGAGTTTCTGTTTTGTCTTGTAGGGTAAATAATTAGAGCCATTTTTTGCTGCCTGTTCGATAATACTTTCCAGCATTCCCTTTACCGCTGTGACGTTAGCTGAAATCCAGCCGATCTGTTCTGCTTCCTCAGCGATCCTTGACAGGAGAACAGTCTTGCCGCTCCCCCTCGGACCAATGATCACAGAAGAGCGATTGGGATCCCCTGGCCCGTTCTTAAGACCTTGCAATATCTCATGTATGATATGTTCGCGTCCTGCAAAGAAGAGAGGTTCGCTCCCGAAGGCAGGGGTAAACGGATTGCGTGTGCTGTTCATAACGCTCCTTGGTGTATGCGATAATGCTGAGCCCTCAGCTCATGTTCTGTCGTCGATTATAACATGAGCAAGTATTAGCAAGTATTCTTTAGCATTAGCAAGTATTCTTTAGCATTTGCCTACAGGGATACCATAATTGCAGCAATCTTTTGCCACGGCGTGATTTTTGCAAGCTCGCCTGCTAGCTTTTCGTGGGTGATCTCAGTATCATAAGCAGCCTGTGCCCGCAGCCAATATCCTTCAGAAAGTCCGAAGAAGCGAGCCAGTCGCAAGTCGGTATCTGCCGTAATGGAACGCTTACCAGCAACGATCTCTCCGATACGCTGCGCCGGTACGCCAATCTCTTTTGCAAGGCGGTACTTGGTAATGCCCAGAGGAACCAGGAACTCCTCGTTTAAGAGCTCCCCCGGACTAATTGGATTCAACTTTTTGGCCATACCTTTCACCTCAATCGTGATAGTCAACGATCTCAACATCATGCGCTTCTGTGCCAGCCCAAGTAAAGCAGACCCGATATTGATCATTAATACGGATACTGTACTGCCCTTTTCGCTTACCTTCAAGTCCTTCCAAGCGGTTCCCTGGTGGCACTTTCAGATCGGCAAGACAAGAAGCAATCTCAAGTTGACGTAGCTTCCTCCTGGCTACCGACTCAAACGCCTGAAAGCGCTTCACGCGGTATCCACACGCCAGCGTTTCAGTATCTTTATCAGCGAAGGAAGCTATCATGTATCAATAATAACGTGTTGCAATAATAACGTCAAGCGTTATTATATGGTAATAAAAGCAAGGACACCCACCATAAGATTATTCAATTTCCAAGATTTTTATTGCCTTAAACATTATATAGTTCGCTATAGCATCTCCTACAAGCCCTACCGTAGGTACCCCCTAGCGTAGATATCCCAACAACACAATCGAAAGAATTAGTGGTAGCGTCAAAAAAGTTCTGTAAAATCAGATAGCCATCGACAAGGATGGCCATTGTCCTTCAAGATTGTTTGTTGTAACGACAATCGAATAAGGAGGAACAATGGCCAAGTCAAATGCTACC
>WRFR01000008.1 GCA_009778715.1 Coriobacteriia bacterium
CAGTACCCTTACCAGAACTGATACGACTGCGGTTAAGGGCAAGACCTATTACTACTCAGTCAGGGCCTATAAGACTTCTACGGCAAATATCAGCGCGATGAATACGACAGGTTGGAAGATCACGGTCAAGAAGTAAAGTAAGTACCAAGTGACAGTGCGCGCCACAGGCGGCAAGGGGGAATCGTTTCCTTGCCGCCATGGCGCGCCTTTGTTAAAGAAGGAGCAAGACAACAGTGAAAGTATTTGGCTCTGACAACTATTCCGGAGTGCACCCGGCTGTGCTGGAGCGCCTGGCTAAGGTCAACAGCGAGCATGCGGTCGCCTATGGCGATGACCCGGTCACAGCAGAAGCAATCGAAGTGTTGCGCCGCCATGTAGGTCCTGACTGCGATATCCGTTTTTGTTTTAATGGTACGGGCGCGAACATTGTGGGCCTGTCTGCGCTGCTGGCGCCCTGGGATGGCGTGGTCTGTGCGAACAATGCGCATATTAATACCGATGAGTGCGGTGCGGCCGAGCATATGGCCAGCATCAAGCTCTATACGGTTCCTGCGGAGGTTGATGGCAAACTCACGCCAGAGCTGATCGCGCCGATACTCGACGCCTACCAGGGTTTTGAGCACGCGCGCCAGCCCAAGGTCGTCAGCATCAGCAACGTGACTGAGTATGGCACAGTCTATACACCCGGCGAGCTGCGCGCGCTATGCGATTACGCGCACAGTCGGGGGCTGCTGGTGCACTGTGATGGCGCGCGCCTGGCAAACGCGGCGCTATCCAGCGGCGTGCCGATCGCGGCGATCACCAGCGAGGTTGGCCTCGACGCTTTGACCTTTGGCGGCACGAAGAACGCGCTAATGGGCGGCGAGGCGGTCGTGGTCTTTAACACGCGTCACCACAGCGGGCTCTGGCAGCTGCGCAAGATGAACGCACAGCTGGCGAGCAAGATGCGTTTCGTGGCGGCTCAGTTCACCGCGCTCTATGAGGGCGACCTCTGGCGCGAGTGCGCAGGCAATGCCAATGCCAGGGCCAAGCAGTTCGTGGCTGGCCTCAAGGGCCTGGGCGTCACGCCGATCTACTCACCGGACGCCAATGAGATCTTCGCGATCTTGCCCGATCCCATTCGTGAGCCATTGATGGAACGCTTTCATTTCTATGAGTGGGAGTCAGTCCCCGGCGCTGTGCGTTGGGTTTGCTCCTGGGACACGACCGCAGAGGAAGTCGATGGTTTCCTGGCTGCTCTGAAAGACGCACTTGATGCTTTGCCTGACTAGTACCCAGCAGCGCAGAAAGCCAGAAGCCTGATGTTTCCGGGCCTGGGTACGCTCGTCAATACCGTTGCGGTAGCCATTACCGGAACCGTGGGTAGCTTTGTGCATGGCGCCATCCCCGAGCGCTTTCACCGCAGCGCAGTGACGGCGTTGGGGCTTGCGGTCATCTTCCTCGGCGCCTCGCAGACTCTGGGCGGCTTGGGTAAGCTGTCTGCCGCAAAGGGGGCGATCGGTACGGTCAGCCTGCTGATTTTCGCGGGCTCAATGATCGTTGGCACGTTGATCGGCGAGGGTTTGCGCCTTGAAGACCACCTGGCCGGTCTGGGTCATCGAATCAACAAGCTGTTGCAGAAAAAGCAGGGATGGGCTAAGGCGATGTCGAAGTCGGCTACAGAGCTCGCTGCGATGGATGGCGCGGAGGCAACGGTCGTAGCCACAGCCAACACCGAAGCAGAAAGTGACGGCAAATTCGTCGAGGCTTTCATGACCGCTTCACTCATCTACTGCGTGGGGGCTATGACCGTGCTTGGCAGCATCCAGGATGGCCTGGGCAACCCCCAGACGCTCTTTGTCAAAGCGCTCCTTGACGGCGTGATCTCGATCTTTCTGGCCAGCTCATTGGGGATCGGAGTGGCCTTTGCGGCTGTCCCCGTGTTCGTGCTTCAGGGGCTCCTGGCGCTTGTGGCGCACTGGATCGGTCCGCTCATCCCCGCCCTTTCTATTGCCGGGCTTGAGGCGGTCGGTGGCGTGCTGATCGCAGGCATCGGCATCAACCTGGCATTTAAGAAAAAACTTCCGGTGGGTAACATGCTGCCCTCAGTTTTTCTGGCGATGGCTGTTATCTGGATCATGGTGTAGTAGGATGAGTTCTATGAGTAATGGCACTAACCCACATACCGACGTCCCAATGCAGGAGCCTTCGCGACAGGAGCAACAGGATTTCTCGCAACTTTCGCGACAGGGTCGCAAAAGTACCCAGAAGGGACAGGGTCGCAAAAGTACCCAGAAAGACCAGGACAAGAAAGGTTCTTCGGCGGGCCGCGCATTCAGGAGTTTCGTCCTGACCATTCTGCTCGTTCTGCTTATCTTCATCCTGGGATTCTCTGCTACGTTTTATGCCCGCAGCCGTGGCTGGATCAAAGGTAAGGCTCCGGCGGACCCCACCGTCATCCGGCGCATGTTCCAGGCCTTGTAGAGAGGAAGACCCACTATGCCGTTCGATGAGAAAGCGAAACAGGTCGCGATCGAGACCATCAAGTCCGCCAACGTCGGGTTCGTTCACCTGCTCTTCACCGATGTCCTTGGCTACTTGAAAACGATCTCGGTGACAAGCAGTGAGATCGAACATGCTTTCGACGAGGGTATGGGTTTTGACGGCTCTTCAGTCCAGGGTTTCACCCGTCTTGAAGAGTCGGACATGATCGCTTTTCCTGATCCTTCGACACTTAAGATCCGCCAGTCGCCTTGCGACGGGACTAATGTGGCCAGCATGTTCTGCAACATCGAGACGCCGGATGGCACACCCTTCGAAGGTGACCCACGCGAGGTACTCAAGCGCGTGCTGAAGAAGGCCGCAGACATGGGCTATACCGCCTATATGGGTCCGGAATGCGAATACTTCTACCTGGAGGATGCGGGCAGCAATCCGACAGGCCTTGATACGCTCGGCTACTTCGATCAGAGTATGATCGATCTGGGAAGCCAGCTTCGCAGCGACACAGTTTCGCGTCTGCAGGACTATGGTATCGAGGTCGAATACTCGCACCATGAGGCTGCGCCCAGCCAGCATGAGATCGACCTGCGCTACAAAGAGGCGCTGAAGATGGCCGACCAGGTCATCGCATACCGCGCTATCGTCAAGGAGACTGCGGTGCTCGGCGGCGTACATGCGACCTTCATGCCCAAGCCGCTCAACGGGGTCAATGGCAGTGGCATGCATGTTCATCAGTCGCTCTTCACAAAAGAGGGCAACGCGTTTTATGATCCTCATGCCAAGTTCCAGTTATCTGGCGTTGCCTTGGGTTACGTCGCTGGCCTGCTCAAACATGCTCCAGCATTCTCGCTCGTAACCAATCAGTGGGTCAACAGTTATAAGCGCCTGGTTGCCGGTTATGAAGCGCCGGTCTATCTGATCTGGGCGCACCTGAATCGTTCGGCGCTGGTACGCGTGCCGCTCTACAAGCCGGGCAAGGAGGCTGCGACGCGCATCGAGTTGCGCAGCCCTGACCCTTCCTGCAACCCCTATCTGGCATTTGCCGCGATGATCGCTGCTGGTCTTGATGGCATCGAGCGCGGTCTTGAGCCACCCGAGGATACCGAGTACGATGTGTTTGAACTTACCGAGGAAGAGATCGAGGCCAAAGGTATCGAGCTCTTGCCCGGCGACCTCAACGAGGCTATCAAGGCGTTTGAGGAGAGCAAGCTGATGCGCGAGGTAATGGGGGAGCAAGTCTTCAAGTACCTGCTGGCCAACAAGCGCGCTGAGTGGGAAGCATATCGCACCCGTGTTTCGACCTGGGAAGTAGAATCTCTCGTCGCCAACGTATAGAGTTACGGTGCTCTGTCGCACCACCTGGCGTTGTTGGGCTGCGCTCACCATTAAACCCAAGGGCAAAGGCCCGTGGGTTTAATACTTCGTTTGCCCGCCTAGCCAGCTGAAGTGACAGAGCACCTCTCCTTACCTGTAATATCTCGATGGTTGTTACAATAAGACTATGAAATGTGCTGCTATCGACATAGGGACGGTGACGACCCGGCTGCTGATCGCTGAGGTCACAGACGGTCGTGTCACCGAGTTACTCCGCCGAATCGAGATCACGCACTTGGGCGCTGACTTGGGTATGACGGGGCAACTGGATGCAGGCGGTATCGAGCGCGTCGCGGCGGCTTGCGCGCAATTCAGATCCCTGGTCGATGAACAGCATGTCGAGGCCTGTCGTTGTGTGGCGACCTCTGCGGCGCGTGACGCGGACAACACCGACGAGCTGGCCGAGAAGCTGGCACGACCCAACTTGCAACTCGAGGTCATCAGTGGCGAGGAGGAAGCGCAACTCTCGTTTGCCGGGGCGACCTACGGGCGCTGCGGCAAGGGCCTGCTGGTGGTCGATCCCGGTGGTGGTTCGACGGAGTTCGTCCTGGGTGATTTGCCGGGACAGGTGCAATTTTCCCGCTCGCTTCAGATTGGCTCGCAGCGCATGACCGATGCGATGCTTGGCAGCGACCCACCCACGCGGGTCGAGTTGGCCTATTGTAGCGCTGTCGTCCGCGACCTGCTCACATCCGCTCTTAGTGAGCTGCACGGCCAGGTGCGCGAGATGATTGCGGTAGCCGGCACGGCGACCACGATGGTGACGGTGCGTGACGGTATCGACCCCTATGACGCGACGCGTGTTCAGGGCGCATGTGTGACGAGAAGCGACCTGCAGGCTTTAATGAGACGCTTTCGCCTGATCCCGACATCAGAACGTGAAGCGATCAGGGGCTTGGAGCCTCAGCGTGCGAGCGTGATAGTTGCCGGGACGCTCATTTTACAGGAGATACTCGACTACCTGGGCCTGGAACAGTTCTGCGTGAGCGACACGGACCTGCTCTATGGGATACTATTGAAGCTGCCCGTTCAGGCGGGGGTGTAGCCCAACGGCAGAGGCAGCGGACTTAAAATCCGCACAGTGTGGGTTCGAATCCCACCACCCCTACCACAGACTTGCCTAAACGTCGTCTGGCATTGTTCCCGTAAAACTCGCGTACTAAACGCCACGTTTTGCGGCGCCGCGCCAGACACCGTTTATACTGCGTCTGATCGACGAGCCCAAACTTCGTCTGACCGACGAGCCTAAAGGTAAGCAGGTTTGAAAGCAATGTTGATCATTTATATTCTTGCCTATGTCGTGTTTGCTGGATTCTTTGTGGTCGAGCGCTTTGTACGGCGTGGAAAAGATACTAAAAATATGGACCGGACTGAGCATGACAGAGGCAGCACAACGTTTATCTCAGCAGTGATGGGAGCAGCGATTATTCTGGTGCCTTGCTCACCGTTGTTGAATTGGCTGGGTATTGGTTCGTTTCATCTTATGTGGCTGAGTATCGTGGGGCTGCTCCTTGGGGTTGCGGGCCTTATCATCCGGTATAGTGCGTTTACCACGTTGGGGCGTTTTTTCTCCCGCACCTTGCGCGAGGCTGAAGATCACACCTTGATCACCAGTGGGATCTACCACTTCATCCGCCACCCCGGATATCTTTCTGATCTTTTGATCTTTATTGGCCTGGCATTGGCAATGAGTAATTTGATCACGCTGATCGTTATTGTTGTGACATTCGTGGCGGCCTATACGTATCGCATCCGGGTAGAAGAAAGAATGCTCATTGAGATTTTCGGAGAGCGCTACCGGGAATATCAGAAACACTCAAAACGTTTGATCCCGTTTATTTTCTGATTCACGGATACAGAAGAACTCCTCGTGAGTCCCTCTGTGATGCCGGGTTCTCTTGTGGTAAGGGGATTGCTCCCCTTACCACAAGGCCCTTACTCGCTCCTGAGCGCCTCAACTGGGTCGCGCCGCGATGCCGCAGCGGCTGGTATCAGGCCCGCCACAAACGAGAGCAGGCAACTGATCCCGACCAGAATGGCTGCGGGCGCCAGCTGCAGGTGAGCGATGTTTTCCACGTTGAGCAAGTGGTTCACGATGATGTTGGCCGGTATGCAGATCAGTGCGGTAATGCCGACACCCAATAGCCCGGCGGCAAGGCCGGTAATCAGGGCTTCGGCGTTAAACACATTGCTGATGTTGCGCTTGCTCGCGCCGATCGAACGCAAAATGCCGATCTCCTTTTTGCGTTCCAGTACCGAGATATAGGTGACGATCCCGATCATGATGCTTGAGACGATCAGCGAGATAGACACAAAGGTGATCAGCACGTAACTGATCATGTTGATGATGCTTGTTACCGAACTCATGAGCGCGCCCACCAGGTCGGTATAGACGACGACCTTCTTAGGTTGGCCGCTCTGCTTCATGCGGGTGTTGTAGTTATCAAGGATGTTGAGGACCTGCTGTTTGCTCGCAAAGTCCTTGGGGTAGATCGAGATGCTTGAGGGGTGGGCAATATCGGCATAACCAAGGGTCTGCAGGTTGTTGTCGTAACTTTTCTGCTGGGTGCCCATCATCGAGAGGATCAGCTGCGCCAGCTGGTCCTGGGTCATCTTAAAGTTAAAGAGCCCCGCGAGGCTGCTGGGGTTAAAGCTTCCCAGCCCACTGCTGAGCATCCCGGTCAGTTGGCTCTTTGAACTCGCCATCGCCGACGAGAGCTGCTTTTGCAGCACCGCCATGAACTGCGTCATGAAGCCTTTGAGCATCTGTTGGAGGTAGGCGCCCAGCGACGCCGATATCTTTTTCATGAGCGGATTCAGGTTCACATCGGCGGCGAACTGCTTCTGCACCTTGGCCATCACGGCAGGCTCAGACAGCCAGGAGCTGAAGTCAGAGGCGACGCCGCCCACCAGGCCGTTGATCGAGAGGCCAGAGCTTGCCAGGTAATCCTGCACCAGCTTCATTACCAGGTTGTTTAAAGCGTCAGTGTTGATTAGCGGCGCCAATTGCGCGGTGATCTCTGCCGAGACCGTGGGCTGGCTTATCCAGGCAGGAAAGCCCGCGATCATGTCCTGGGGATTGGTGATGCCGTGGGCGCCGCAGTAATTGAGATACTCGGTGAGCACGTTGGTCGCCAGGGTGTTCAGCCCGGCGGTATCGACGATCTTGGGCAGGGCAGCCGTGATGGTGGCCTGTGCCGCAGGGCTTTGCAGGTAGGCCGTGAATCCGTCCAGGATCTGTTGCGCCTGCTGCTCGCCAGCGGGTAGGCGGGCGTTTAAGTAATCGGTGAGCACCGCCGTGGCAAACTTCGAGAGGCCGTCCAGCGGCAAGTCGCTCGGCTTGAGCGTGCCGAGCATCTTCGACAAGTCCATGGCGGGCAGCGCGGGCATATTCTTCATCAGGGTGTCAGCGTTTAACGTGCTGGGCAGTTTGATGTTGCCCATGCTGCCCAGGTTAAGCCCGCTTAAGCCAGAGCCGAGCGCGCTGCTCAGCCCTTTGGTGTTGACCGCAAACATCTTGCTCATATCAAATCCGGACATACCGCCCTCTTTGTTAGCTTCAGCGAAGGTCTTGCCGGTGAAGACGTCGATGCCGGGTTTTGCCAGCTGCGCCTTCACGATCGCGCTTTGCGCAGAGCGCCCCATCAGGTAATCGATCAGCTTGGGCGAGTAGCAGACCCCCGGACGCAGCGCCGTCAGGTTGCTGCCCGGTTTGGGCTTGATGATGCCGCAGATATGCAGGCTCTCGGCCTTCGCGATGAGCCCCTTCATATAGGCCTGGTCGCTTTGCCGGTCGACATAGACATGGTAGGTGCTGTCCCAGGTGTAGTAATCGCTCGGCTCGACCAGGCGCAGGTCGACCCCCATGATCTGGTCATAGCTGAAGTCCTGGTTGCCGGCAGGGACCGTGATCGATTTCTGGTTCGAGAAATCGGTGAGCATCTTCTGCAGCTGCGCGGGGTCGCGCAGACCGAGGACATAAGCGATATAGTCACTGGTCTTGCCCTCTGGTGACAGTACCAGCACGCACTGATCCCAGGAGGTGGGCCACGAACCGGCCACGACGTCATACTGGTCTTTAACAAGCGAGGTATCGCGCGGCAGGGGGTTGAAAGCGCTCATGCTCATCCCCATGCTCATAGCGGAGCTGGCCCGGCTTGTGCCGCCGCCGCTGCCGCTGCCGACGCTACCGATCGCCGAGCTACTGCCACTCATCATGCTCGAAATCATGTCCGGATTAGCCTGCCAGACCTGCTTAGAAGTGTCGGCCAGGTATATCTGGGGCGTGATGTCATAGGTGTATTCGATCGAGCTCACGTACGGGTTGATATGGCTTTGTGAGTTGTCATCCAAAAACGTCTTGAGCGACGCCAGGTCGTTGGTATTGATGGTCTTAAATACGTTGGAAAGGATGCTGTTCTCTTGTACCGTATCCGCCTGAGCGCTGGCGGTGGTCGATCCATTCGAGGTCTTATTCGAACTCGAGCCGCCCCCCAGGCCAGAGCTGGTCAGAAGCGAGGTCAGGTCGATGCCGCTCTTATTGATGGACAGGGGGTACTGGGACAGTGTCTCCTTCTCCACGTTGTTGATGTAGCCGTTGACGCCGGTGGCAAGCGCGAGTATCGCCGCGATGCCGATGATGCCGATCGACCCCGCGAAAGCGGTCATGATCGTACGGCCTTTTTTGGTCATGAGGTTGGAGAACGAGAGCGCGATTGACGTGAGAAAGCTCATCGAGCTGTGCTTGGGGGGTTTAGCCGTGCTGGCTGCCTCGGCTGTGGCCCTGGTTCCTGCGGTGGCCCCTGTGGCCTCCGTTGTCGCTTCAGCGGCGGCCTCTGTGACGGCAGCGTTATCAGTAGTCCCAGCGGGCTCCTCAGCGCCAGCAGCGGGAAGCGGCGCGACCGGGTTGCTGTCGGACAGGATGCGCCCGTCAGAGAGCGTGACGGTGCGGTTGGCATAGTCGTGAGCCAGGTCCGGATTGTGGGTGACCATGACGACGAGCCGGTCTTTTGCGATGTGGGTGAGCAGGTCCATGATCTGCAGGCTGGTAGTCGAGTCCAGGGCGCCCGTTGGCTCGTCAGCCAGGACGATCTTGGGGTTGTTGACCAGGGCGCGCGCGATCGCCACGCGCTGCATCTGGCCACCGGAAAGCTGGCTTGGGCGCTTGTGGAGGTGGTCTGACAGGCCGACCTCATCCAGCGCCTGCGCGGCGCGGCGCCGACGTTCGGACTTTGACACGCCCGATAAGGTCAAAGCAAGCTCAACGTTGGCAAGCACAGTCTGGTGGGCGATCAGGTTATAGCTCTGGAACACGAACCCGATGCGGTTGTTGCGGTAGGTATCCCAGTCGCGGTCTTTGTAGAGCTTGGTGGAGACCCCATCGATCAGCAGGTCGCCACTGTCGGCGCGGTCAAGCCCGCCAATGATGTTGAGCAAGGTGGTCTTTCCCGAGCCGGAGGGCCCGAGTATCGCGGCGAACTCGTTATCACGAAACGTTACGGAGAGCTTATCAAGCGCGGTTTGTTTGAAGCCGGCGGTTTCATAAGCTTTGGTGATACTTACTAATTGGAGCACAGCGCCCCCTCACTATGAGATCTGATTTACCTTTTTCATGATACGCTTTATCGCCGCAATATCCCATGGTGTTCATATCCTTAATGCGGAGACTTTTGCGCACCACAAATCAGTCGTTTCTCTTGCAAACAGGGGTGAAAGGTCATTTTTCGAGTGGCCAGCGGTCATTTTGCTCACTATTTTGCTCTGATGCAGAAAAAGTCCTGCTTGCGCACGTTATAATTTTCCCTTATTTTTTCAGGACGAATGCCGCAAGGAAGGAGGAGCTTTTCGACCGGTTTTGCAAGATGGAAATTAATAAAGGAGGCACACTTATGGAAAACAAAATCGCAAATCCTGCCCCACTCGGTCTCTTGGGTTTCGGGATGACCACTGTCCTTTTGAACCTGGCAAACGCGGGTGTCATGCCGCTTTCGATGACGATAGCAGCGATGGGCTTTGCGTTGGGCGGGCTCGCACAGATCATTGCCGGCGTACTTGAGTTTAAAAATGGCAATACCTTTGGGGGCACGGCCTTTACTGCGTATGGGCTTTTCTGGTGGTCTCTTGTTTTTATCTGGGCAAATCCCGGGAAGTTCCTGCCAGGCGCCGATGCGAAATCTCTGGGTTTTTACCTCTTGCTCTGGTGCGTCTTTACGCTGTTCATGGCGATCGGCACGCTCAAGCACAACCACGCAAACCAGATGGTCTTCTTCTCTCTGGCTTTGCTGTTCCTGCTCCTGGCCCTTCATGCCTTCACTGGCGTTGCGATGGTCGGAACCATCGCAGGCATCGTGGGTATTATCTGCGGGCTCAGCGCTATCTATAATGCCCTGGGACAGGTCGTGAACGGCGAATACGGCCACAGCGTCATGCCCTTAGGGGATAAAAAATAGTCCGGCGCTTACAAGTTTTATAGTGCGACAGGCCCATCGGATTCGGTGGGCCTGTTTTCTCTTACTGAGAAGCAAAGAACCGTTGCGCGTTGTTAAAGAAGAGGTCGTCGGCGACCTGCGGGCCAAACTCCTGGGTAACCAGCGCGTGAAGCGCGGCCACCTTGTCGCAGGGGGTCAGCCAGGCAGCGATGTCAGCGCCGTCGTAATCGCTGCCTAAGGCGATGGTCTTTTCTCCGCCGAGTGCCAGCCAGTGGTCGAGGTGGCGCAGCAGGTCATCGGGGGTGCTTTCGCGCTTCTCAGTCGTCAGGAACTCATTGAAGTAGTTGAGCCCTACAACGCCGCCCCGCTCAGCAATGAGGTGGAATTGCTCATTGGTTAGGTTGCGCGGATGATCGCAAATAGCGCGCGCGTTTGAATGCGAAGCCGCAAAGGGCCGGGTGGCGACATGCGCTACGTCGAAGAAACTCTCGTCGTTGAGATGTGAGACGTCAACGATGATCCGCTGCTCCTCAAGCGCGCGAACCACCTGCTTGCCAAAGGGGGTCAGCCCGCCGACGGATGTGCTCCCGCTTGCTATGGCGTTGGGGGCGTTCCAAGTGAGTGTCAGCATTTTCACCCCATCGCGGGCGATCTGCGAGATGGGCTCAAGTGAATCTTGCAGGAACGAGCCTCCCTCGATCGTCAGTAGCGCCGCGCAACGGCCTGACGTGAGAGCGGCTTCAATGTCGGCGGCGCGGTGAACCTGCATCAGGCGGTCTGCGTGAGCCCGAAGCTGGCTAGTAAAGTAAGACTGCACCTGCTGGTAAAAACCCCAGGCTTTCACCCCGCTCAGCTCATCAGGGATAAATACCGCAAAGCACTGGCACCAATCGAACCCCTGCATCCGGTCCAAGGAGATATGCGCGCTGTTGGTTCGCAAAGAAGCGGGTGGGACATCTATCCGGGGATCTTGCCCCGGCTCGGCAAACTCTCCGCCCAGCGCCAGCCGGTCGAGCGTGTCGCAGTGCAGGTCGAAAACCCGTATCCGTTTGGTATCCATAGTTGTTTTCCGCTTCCCTGTGCTTCCCTGAAGAACGTACGATAGGTATCGTATTCATAGGATAGCTCAGTGAGGAATGCGACGTTATGTTCGACTTCAAGAAAGAGTTCAAGGAACTGTATCAACCCAAAGTTTCGCCGTCGATTATCCGCCATCCAATCCGGAGGGCATGATATGAAGATCGCGCTATTCACTGATACCTATGCTCCTCAGGCTAATGGCGTGGCGGTATCGGTACGCACGCTCCGTGCTGGCTTGCTTGCGCGCGGCCATGAGCTCACAGTCTTTGCGACCACGTATCCGGATGCGCCCGCTGACGACGGCGTCGTGCGCTTGCCCTCGCTTGCGATCAAGCGGATCCCGACGCATCGTTTTGCGACCCCGATCGATCCCTTGCTTGAGCGGCGTATCAAAAACGCGGGGTTCGATCTCATTCACACCCACACAGAGTTCAGTGTGGGGCAGTTTGGCTTCCGGGCGGCGGCGCAACTGAAACTTCCGCATGTGCACACGTACCATACTGTCTATGAGGACTACACCTGGTATATCACCAATGGGCACGCTGAAAAGCAGGCGCGCAAGATCGTGACGCTGGCAAGCAAGTATATCTGCGAGCGTTGTGATCGCATTGTAGCGCCCAGTGATAAAACACGGGCGTTACTTCGCGACTACGGCGTAGGCACGCCAATCGATGTCGTACCGACGGGCATTGATAGCGCGCGCTTTGCCGGGGAGCGTTCAGGCTGGCAGGCTCTGCGAAAGTTGAAGGAATCACTGAAAATCGCCCCGCACGCCAAGGTAGTGCTTACGCTGTGCCGCATCGCGTATGAGAAAAACGTTGTGCAACTGCTGGAGAGTGTGGCAGATTACCTTACGGTATCTGATCCCGCACGGGGCACGCAACGCCGCGACGTAGTATTCCTGGTCGTGGGCGACGGTCCTGCGCTCAGCGACCTGCGCCGTCAGGCAGTTGAGCGAGGCATCGCAGACCGCGTGATCTTTACGGGCGAGGTCCCCTGGGAAGACGTCCCGCAGTACTACCAGATCAGCGATGTCTTCGTGTCGATGTCGGAGTCTGAGACCCAAGGGCTTACCTATATTGAGTCACTTGCGGCAGGCTGCCCCGTGCTCGCTCGCTATAACGAGTGTTTTGATGGCATTCTTGAGGACGGCGTAAGCGCGAGCCTGTTCAAAAGCGCCGGTGAGTTCCCGGCTCGCCTTGACGAACTTCTGTTTACCGATCGCCGTGAGGACTATCTGGCTCAAGGGCAACGCGCGGTCCAGGCGCTTTCAGTTGAAACATTCGCGCACCGTATTGAGGATCTTTATACCAAGACCTGTGCGTCGTATGTGCCGCGTCCCAGCACCTTGCGCCGGGTGTTTACGTAAGGGGAGCCTCCCTTCAAGCGCCCCAACTTAGCCCTCACGTCACCCCGGGCTTCCCGGGATCTTTTGCCACCTGCTGAGATTGCGGCTCGGAGGCCACAGTGACGTATAACGTATAGGCGCTTCCCCCCTATCGCCTCTATCACCCCACTGTGTAAGAATTGCTCGTGCCTGTATTGCTGTGTTACACTGAATAACCCGGAAGTGGCAGTGGGCTGCTTCTGTAAGTGGGTGTCCATACGGCGCCCCACCTACCGGCCTTATTAGTGCTTGTGGGTCGAGTGAGAAAACACGAGAAGCAAGGTGACGCGTGCCCGGGAGGCAGCGCGCCCTGTTCATCGCTCACACGATCCCGTCAGCGCTTCTCGCTGGCGGGATTATTTTTTCACACGGGAGGTGAAAACGATAGCACTCGAATATCGTATCAATCAACAAATAATGGCAAGCCGTTGCCGCCTGATCGATCAGGATGGCGAGCAGGTCGGAATTTTTGACGTATCCGACGCTCTCAGGCGTGCTGATGACCTGGGCTTTGACCTGGTCGAGATCGCACCTGAGGCTCAGCCGCCCGTCTGCCGCATTATGGACTACAGCAAATTCAAGTACGAGCAGTCCGTCAAAGAGAAGCAGGCACGCAAGAAGCAGCAGCGCATCGACATCAAAGAGATGAAGTTTCGCCCAAAGGTCGACACGCACGACTACGAGACCAAGAAGAAGCACATTTTGCGCTTTTTGGCCGCAGGCGCGAAAGTCAAGGTCACGATCATGTTTCGCGGGCGTGAGACCTCGCATCCGGAACAGGGCCTTAATATCCTGATGAAGCTTGCTGAGGAACTGCAGGAGCTTGCTGTGATAGAGAACCAGCCAAAGCTTGAGGGCCGCAATATGACTATGCTCATTGCTCCGCTGCCCAAGGCGAAAGCTATTATGAAGGAAAAAGGAGAGAACGCTCATGCCGAAGATCAAAACGCATAAAGGAACGGCGAAGCGCGTGAAGGTTACCGCGGGTGGTAAGCTGATGCGCGGGAAAGCCTTTAAAAGCCATATCCTGACCAAGAAATCCCCGAAGCGTATTCGTGGATTTCGCCAGGAGGCGCCGGTCTCTGCGGCCGATACCCCAATGATCAACAAGAAGCTGGGTCGTGGCTAGACGCCGCCCCGTAACGCATGAGACTAAGGAGCATGAACTATGCCACGAGTTAAGCGAGCGGTAACCGCTCATAAAAAACGCCAGACCACCCTTGATCGTGCCAAAGGCTATTACGGCGCGAAGAGCCGCACGTATCGCGCGGCCAAAGAGCAGGTCCAGCACAGCCTTCAGTATTCCTATCGTGATCGCCGTAACAAGAAACGCGAGATACGCCGCCTGTGGATCGCGCGTATCAACGCAGCCTGTCGCACAAACGACATGAGCTATTCGCGCTTTATCGACGGCCTGAACAAGGCGGGCGTCGAGTTGAACCGCAAAGTGCTCTCTGAGATCGCGATCAGCGATCCAGCGACTTTTAGTAGCCTGGTCCAGACCGCGAAGGCGGCCCTGGCGGCATAGGGGAGTGGCCCGGGCGCTTGCGCCCACACAGCCATGAACGGCGCTTTTCACTATAATCGCACCAGGAAGTGGGCGACCTGCGAAGCAGGCTTCTCTGAAGCCGCGGCCGAGTTGGTCGCCCGTTCTGATGACTTGGTCGATACGGTGCATCATTGGACGCTCAAGAGCGACGTGCAAAAGGGCGACGCGCAGTGGCATCTTGACGGGGAGTTCGGGCAGCGCTTGCTGGACGAGGCGCTGGAGACCGGCGACCTGAAACAGCTGGGGCAAGCGTTGCATGTGATCCAGGATTACTGCTCCCACAACAATCTGGTGGTCAAGCCTGGCAAGGTTGTGCACAAATACTGGGGCTTTCCCCTGCGGCGTTTGCATGGCAAGTATCGCGCGATCCATGGCATGTATCCAGCTTACGACGAGGTCCTGACCAAGACTCGCCCCGGCCGCCTGCAGGATTGGCTGTTAGCGCGCGCTCACAATGACATCTGGGAGCGCCAGACCTCGGAGAATCAGGCGCTGCTTTATGAGGTGACGGTGAGCGCACTCAAAGATTTTGCCACCGCCTGGCCCGAAATAACGCGCTAGGCGCTTTCCTGTAAATCCAGTTCCATGAAGGCGACGTTGTCGCGAAGCTCCTTGGCGGCTTGCTGGCTAAGCAGCTCATCGCTTACGGCCTGGTTGATGCCCTCAAGTTCAAGCTCAAGGCCCCGGGCAGTGATCCGGGAGACCTCTTGCTCAAGATCCACTCTCAGATGGCTGCCGTTGCCGCGCCCATCCCGGCTGTCCGGGTCAAGACGCTGGTCGGTATGTTCCCGGGCGTGTGCCGTAAGGCGATCGGCGCCCTTCTGCAGTTCATCACCTATTGCCTGGTCGGCCAGCCGGGTTTGTACGCCTTCGAGGCGCTCGATGCGCCGACGGTATTCGTCAAGTACCGCCCGGGTGATCCGGTCAGCTGCAGGGTCGGTTGCAGGCTCGGCTGGGGAATCGCTCCCAGAGTCGCTCGCGGAATCGCTCACCAGCATCTTCTCCAGCTGTTCAGCGGCAAAGCGGTAGTTCTCCAGCCGTAGCTCCCGGTTTGCTTCGGCCAGCGCTCGTTGCTCCTTTAATGCAAGCTGGGGATTTTTCTGCTGTCGTTTGAGCTCCCGGTCCTTCTGTTTTTTTCGTTGGGTAATATGGCTGCGGCGCAGGAGCAGGCCGAGGAGCGTGACCAGCCAGCCGTGGCCCGCGCGGCGGGTGACAAAGCTGCGCGCGCGCCTGATCTGTTGGGTGGTGAGCAGGCTTAGTTGCACCGATATCTCGCCGGACTCCGCCCGTTGCTGGGTATGTTCTTCCTCCCAGTTCAGCGCACGAAGGCGTAGCTTGTTGACGGCGATGTTGCTGATGTGTTCCTCAAGTTCCTGAATGCGCGTCTGGTAGTTGCGGATGACCATCTCGGTCGCGATGCGGTTGGCGTCGGTTCGCTCGTCGCTCAGCCGCGTGATCACGCGGTGCAGGATCTGGAGGATGGCCTGAGTTTCTTCGGCAGACATCTCACGGGTCTGCGCGGGCGCCAGTATCGGCAGGAGGAAGTTGGCCACAAGCAGCGTCAACACGATGACGCCCGCGGCGATAAAGATGATGAGGCTGCGCTCGGGGAAGAGCTTTCCGGGAGCGATCATCACCGGGATGGTGAGTGCGACGCCAAGGGCGACCGCGCCGCGCGCCCCCGCGAAGGTGAAAGTGAGCACTTCGCGCAGGCTGCGACTACGACTGCGACCTTCGCGCTGCTGCTTGCGGAGCTGCCTGCGTCCGCGCTTGCTCAAGCGGCGTGCTCCTGTCATCAGCGTCACCCAGAGCGCGCGCAGCGCGTAGAGCGCAACGGTCGCGACCAGAATATAGGCGATCAGTTCGAATGTGCCGTGCTTGCCCTCGGTAAGTATCGCGCGCAAAGCTGAAGGGAGCTCAGTTCCGAGCAGCAGGAAGACAAGCCCGTTTAAGATGAAGCTGACGACTTCCCAGACACTGGTCGAGACGAGCCGCTGGCGCGCGGTTGCCGGTGTGCTCCGGCGGCGGTTACGAAACGAGACGCCGAAGCCCGCGGCTACGACGGCCAGAATACCGGAGACGCCCAGTGCCTCAGCGATCAGAAACGCAAGAAACGGCGTCAGTAGTTCAACGATGATGTGGAAGGTGATGTCTTCCAGTCCGATGGAGCGCACCCAATGCACAAACAGCGCGCGCCCGATGCCAAACAGCGCCCCGACCACAAGCCCGCCGATGAAGACGAACAGAAAGTGCTGCGTGGCGCCGAATGCGGAGAACTGTCTGGTCAGCACGGCGGCCAGCGCAAACTGGAAGGCGATGATACCGCTCGCGTCGTTGATGAGCGCCTCGCCCGTGAGCATCTGCTCGCTGTGAGATGGAATGGAGGTTCGCTCGCTCAGCGCGCTGACAGCGACCGAGTCTGTGGGGGAAAGCGCCGCGGCCAGCGCGAAGGCGGCGGCCAGTGACAGGCCAGCCACGAGGTAGTTTAACAGGAAGCCGACAGCGACGGTCTCGACGATGACCAGCCCGACGGCCAGCCCGATGATCGGCCATTTCAGGCGCCAGAGCGCGCGCCGGTCAGCTTTGCGCGCTTCGTTGAAGAGCAAAGGCGCGATGAGCACGAGCATGAGCATCTCGGGCTCGAAGCGGATGTTGAAATGAGGGAAGATAAGCGCGATGACGATGCCGAGCACCAGCTGCACGATCGGCACAGAAAAGCGGGGAAGGAACTGGTTGATGATGCTGGAGAGCAGGATCGTAGCCAACAGGATCAAGAGCGCTTCAAAAGTTGCCACGGATCCTTCCTCTCATGTACATCCTGTTGTTGACGGTTTTGCTCTCTTTATTGTTGCATATCGGGCCGGATGTCCGGTCTGCGGCTGAGGCGTGCCCAGACGGAATCCCTCTCCTGATGCATCTTGGATCAGAAAAGCGATAACATAGGGAGGTAGCGGAGAACAACGCCAGGGAGCTGTTCGTGAGAAGGGCAAGATCGATGGAATCAAGACCGGCAGGGCCAGCATCAGAGCCAGCAGCATCGGTAACATCAGAGGCCTCGGCGCCAGCGGAGATCAGGACGGTGTCATTCATAGGCTGCGGGGCGCTCGGCATCATGTATGCAAGTTTGATGCTCCAGCACCTTACCCCCGAGCAGGTGCGGTTCATCGCCGATCCCGCGCGGGTCGAGCGCTATCGCAACAGCGAGTTTTATGCCAATAGCGATCAACAGCGTTTTCGTTTTGTCTCTTCCGATGAGGCCGCAGAAGCAGGACCGTCTGATCTTGTAATCCTTACCGTTAAGTCCTATGGGTTGGATGACGCCATCGAACTGGCACAAAGCTGCGTAGGCCCCGATACGCTCATTCTCTCCTTCCTTAATGGGATATCCAGTGAGGAGGCTATCGCTCGTGCCTATGGCCCTGCGCATGTGGTCCCTTGCATAATCTCGGGAACTAACGCGACCAGAACCGAGCACACGGTATGGTTCTCAAGCCCTGGCTGTATCTTTTTCGGGCCATCCGCAGATACCGGCCCTCGTGATCTTGAGCGCCTGGCTCGCCTCTTCGAGTCGGTGGCCATTCCTTTTGAGTGCAAGCAGGACATCATGCGTACGCTCTGGTGGAAGTTCATGCTCAATGTGGGCGTCAATCAGGTCTCGGCGCTCTTGCGTGCGCCCTATGCCTTGCTCCAGAGCTCGTCTGATACTCGCTATATTGTTGAGATGGCGATGCGTGAGGTCTGTGAGCTTTCCGTCAAGCGGGGCATTGATCTGGGTAAGGCAGACATCGATGAAGCTTTTGCGACCATAGACGCGCTTGGCCCAGAGGGCCTGACTTCAATGTGCCAGGATATCGTGGCGCATCGCCGGACCGAGGTCGACATTTTTGCTGGCATGGTGATGAGGTTGGGACGTGAGCTGGATGTATCAGTGCCTATCAACACCTTTCTTTTTCATGCTATCAAAGCGTTGGAGGAAGGCCAGGCCGAGCATTTGATGACCACTGAGGTTCCCAATTCTATGTAACCATAGTGAAAGTTTACCCTGTAGGCACAATTATGGTGCATTATTGAATATGGATAAGGTTGTGAGCTATTTCCTGATTTTGCTGAAAGCTCAATCGGGGAGAGACAGAATAACGTGTCGGTAGCTCTGATGAGAAGAGGCGAAACAACGCATCGTGCGTAAAGCCAGGACAGAGAGAAAGCCTGAGCAAAAGGTGGATCGGGCTTTTCGCAAGGTCGAGCATGCCATGGTGGCTGTGATCGTTGTGGTGATAGTTTTGGCCGGAGGTATACCTGCGGCAGTCGCGTTGATTCCGCGGTTTACCTCAGGAAGAACTGTAGCGGCGCGGACTGCCTCTGCGGTCAAAGGGTCGTCGATATCTCAAAGTCAACATGCTGCATCAGAAGCGGCTGCGATTTCTTCTGCTCAATATGCTGCGTATGATCAGAACGTGCATCCGCAGAACATTAATGCCCCGGAGGAGCCGACCGTGCTGATCGGCACCCAGACAAAAGCCATCTTGCCTCAGGAAACCCTGGTTTTGGCACAACAGCAGCAGAGAATCTCGTCATGGAACGGGAAGAAACAAGGCATGATTAAGGCGCCTGCACCCATTTCGCAATCAAGCGCAGACGCAAAGGCCTTAGCGGTATTGCACAAGAGTGGCCTTTCCGGGACCGAGATTTCTGAGGCCTGGTGGATCCATATGCATGAATCGATCAGCTGGACAGGAGTCAACCCAACAAGCGGTGCTGCCGGAGGCTGGCAGATCCTTCTTTCATCGCATCCCGGCGTGACTCAGACAGAAGCGTTTGATCCGGCCTGGTCGACCAAATGGATACTTCACTATATGCGGGGCGGGCGATATCAGAGTATCCATGAAGCTTTCAATCATAAGCTGACATACGGATGGTACTAGCGTAGCGAACGTTTGTTTGACTACGCACGCCTGTTCGTCTATACTGGTGACAAAAGGGGGACAGTCCCCATTTTGTCAGAGGGAGCGGTATGGACGTAAACGAGAAGCTCGAGATACTCACTGACGCGGCCAAGTATGACGTGGCTTGTACGTCGAGTGGGGTGGACCGCGCGAGCAGGCCGGGAATGCTGGGCTCGGCATCGTGCGCGGGCATCTGCCACAGCTTTGCGGCTGATGGGCGCTGCATCTCACTTTTGAAGGTGCTCATGACCAATGAGTGCATCTATGACTGCGCTTATTGCACGAACCGTGCGAGCAATGATCGTCCGCGTGCAAGCTTTACACCCCAAGAGTTGGCTGACCTCACGATTGGCTTCTATCGGCGCAACTACATTGAAGGCCTGTTTCTGAGTTCCGGGGTCAGCCACAGTCCTGATCATGCGACTGAGCAGATGTGTGAGGCGATCATGCTGCTGCGCGAGACGTATCGCTTTCGCGGCTACATTCACGCAAAAGCGATACCGGGCGCCTCGCCGGAGTTGGTCGAACGCCTTGGCCTGCTGGTTGATCGGCTGTCTGTCAACATCGAACTGCCCAGTGAACGCAGCCTCAAGCTGCTCGCGCCAAACAAGGCCCGGCGTGCGATCTTAGGGCCCATGGCGCAGATTCGCGATGGCGTGGCGCAGACCAAGGCGCTTGCGCGCTACAAAGGCGCGCCGAGGTTTGCGCCCGCGGGGCAGAGCACGCAGATGATCGTGGGCGCAACGCCTGAGACCGATCACCAGATTCTGAACCTGTCATCGGCGCTGTATCGCAGCTACGACCTGCGGCGTGTGTTTTTCTCCGCCTACATCCCGGTGGGCACAAGCGAGTTCTTGCCCCAGGGCAAACCGGCGCCGCTGGCGCGTGAGCACCGGCTGTATCAGGCCGACTGGCTTATGCGGATGTATGGTTTCAGCGTTGACGAGATCGTCGATGAGGCGCATCCGGACCTCGATCCTCTGATTGACCCGAAGTGTCAGTGGGCGCTGCGCCACCTCGACTTCTTTCCGATCGAGGTCAACACGGCAACGCTAGAGGAGCTCATGCGTGTGCCGGGCATCGGGACTTTTGGCGCGCGCAAGATCGTGCGGGCGCGCCGCGCTGCGCGGCTCAGTTACGATGATCTGAAGCTGCTTAAGATCGTGGCGCGTCGGGCGCAGTACTTCATTACCTGTGGCGGGAAGTATCGTGCCGGCCTGCGTTTCGATGGCGCCGAGATCTATCGCGCGTTGACCTCGACGCTCTCGTTGCCGCGCCGTCAGCGCCTGGATCCCGGCGTGACCCAGCCGGGGCTGTTTGACTTCGACGCGTTGCTGCCGGTCGAGGCGCGCAAGGCGCTGACCGGGCAGTTCTGATGCAGCTGACAGAATGGGGTCAGGCACCGTTTTGTCAGATGAAACTGACAAAACGGTGCCTGACCCCATTCTGTCAGCTAGGATGTGTTGTATATGCTGACTTACACCTATGACGGCACGTTGGAGGGGCTACTCTGCTGCATCTTCGTGATCTATGAGTGCCACGAGGTTCCCGACGAGATCGTGGAGGAGTCGCAGTTGCAGTTCAGCTTCGACCAGCAACTTCGCACGATCGAGACACGCCTCGATCAGGCCGATCGTGTCTGGCGCGGGATCGGGCGACGCATAGGCAGCGGAGCGCAGTTGAAGATACGCGGTGTGTTCCTGGCCTCCGATCCACAGAAAGCGACCAAGCTGTGCCGCTGGGTGCTCAAGGGTTTCAAAGTGGGTAAGCGCATCTATGCTGACATCACGAGCGAGGTGGGCGAGCCGGTCGAGGCGCTCTACCGCCGCGTCGCGCGCGAGCAGAACCAGATGGTCCAGTTCGCGCGCTTTGAGCAAAAGGAAAACGGCGTGTGGTTCGCCAGGATCAAGCCGGAACACTCGGTCGTGCCGCTCATCATGGATCACTTTGCCGCGCGCTTCAACATCCAGCCTTTCATCATCTACGATGAGCGCCATCACCTGGCGGGTATCTATGACCGCCAGCAGTGGTACCTGGCCCAGACCGGCGAGTTAAACCTGCCCGAAGACAGCGCCGAAGAGATTCGGTACCAAGAGCTGTGGCGCACCTTCTATGACGCCATCGCGATCAAGGAGCGCTTCAACCCCAAGCTTCGTCAGAACCTCCTGCCTAAGCGTTTCTGGGGAAATATGACCGAGTTGCAACACATCTGACCATTCCGTATAATTACTTAGTCAAACTAACTAACTAACGAGAACCTAAGAGAGGGGCAGGAGGAGACTATGAACCCGGACGACTTCGGCGAGCAACTCAACGAACTTATCGTTTGCACCTTCCATTCGATCCTGCGGGTCGAAGAGCGCGCGCTCAAAGAGAGCGGCAGCGTCGATCTCTCGATGAGCGAGATGCACCTGATCGAGGCGGTCTCGTTGCTCCAGCATGCAAAGGCTACGGTCAGCGACCTGGCAGCCTATCTCCAGGTCACCTTGCCTTCGGTCACTGTCGCGGTTAACAAGCTCCAGGCAAAGGGATACCTCGCAAAGGTGCGCGCCACCAGCGACGCCCGCAAGGTCTATGTCGCGCTTACCGATCTGGGTGAGGCAGTCAACGAGTATCACACCCTGTTCCATCGGCGCATGGTCAACGCGATCTCGCGCAATTTCACACCCCAGGAGAAGGGTGTCCTGTTGCAAGGAGTCATCAAGCTCAACGAGTTCTTCTCGAGCCTGTCGGAGGATGCCCGTGCCTATGAACTTTAAAATTGCAGGGACCGGCAGCGCAACGCCGAAACTGGTCGTTTCCAATGATGACTTGGCACGCGTGGTCGAGACCGATGACGAGTGGATCGTCACCCGCACGGGTATCTCGACGCGCCATGTCCTTTCGACCGAAACGCTGACCGAGCTGGCGGTGACGGCTTCGCGACGTGCGTTGGAGGCGGCTGGCGTGACTGCCAGCGAGCTCGACCTCATCATCGGCGCGACGACCAAGCATGACTACCAGGTGCCCGCGCTTGCCTGTGTGGTGCAGGCTGAGCTTGGCGCTCCAGGCGCGCCGGCTTTCGACGTGAACTTCGGATGCACGGGTTTTGTGGGCGCGCTTGATATTGCGGCGCGTTATTTCGAGACCGGCGGCGCTACCCGCGCCGTGCTCATCATTTGTGCTGAAGCGCTCACGCGCTATGTCGACTGGACGGATCGCGCGACCTGTGTGCTCTTCGGCGACGGTGCGGCGGCGGTCGTGCTCACCCCGGGGAGTAGCCTGTTGGCCACTCATATCCACGCCCGTGGCAATCCTGATCCGCTCCACGCGCTGGCTCCTACGGGCAACTCACCTTACTCTCAAAACTCGGAGGAACATCCCTATATCGAGATGAATGGGCGCGAGGTCTTTAAGTTCGCGGTCACAAACCTGTGTAGTGATGTGACGAAAGTGATGGAGCAGGCGCGCGTCATGCCAGAAGAGGTCGATCTCTTTCTCGTGCACCAGGCGAACAAGCGCATCATCGAGGCCGCGCGCGAGCGCCTCGGTCAGCCACCGGAAAAGTTTCCCACCAATATCGAGCGCTACGGCAACACTTCAGCGGCGAGCATCCCACTGTTGCTCGACGAGTTGGTTCGCGCGGGAAAAATAGAGGACGACGCACTGCTCGCGTGTGCCGCGTTTGGCGCCGGGTTGATCAGTGGCGCCGCGCTGATACGTATGTGACAAAGGGTCAGGTACTTTGTCACACTTTGTCACAAGTAATGAAGAAAAGGAAGAGAGACACACATGATCAAGACAAAACTGACTGACCTGCTGGGCATCGAGTATCCGCTGTTCCAGGGCGCGATGGCCTGGATCTCTGACGGCGAGCTGGCGGCGGCCGTCTCAAACGCTGGTGGCATTGGCATTATCGGCGGGGGCAGTGCCCCGGCCTCCTGGATCGCCGACCAGATTCGCCGCGCGCGTGAGTTGACTGATAAGCCCTTCGGCGTCAACATCCCACTTATCAGCCCTTACGTTGATGAGGTCGCCGATCTGCTGGTCGCCGATCCCGTTGCGGTTATCACAACAGGCGCGGGCAACGCGGGTAAATACATCGCGCGCTGGGACGCCGTGGGCACGAAAGTCATCCCGGTGATCCCTTCGGTCGCGCTTGCCAGGCGCGCGGAGAAGGAGGGCGCAGCAGCCGTCATCGCAGAAGGCGGCGAGTCGGGCGGCCACATTGGCGAGCTTAACACGATGGCGCTCGTGCCGCAGGTCGTCGACGCTGTGAGCATTCCCGTGTTGGCGGCGGGCGGTATCGGTGACGGGCGCGGTGTCGCCGCTGCGTTCATGCTCGGCGCTGAGGGTGTGCAGATGGGCACGCGCTTTGTCGTTGCTACCGAGTGCAACGTCCATCCCAATTACAAGCGCAAGATCCTTGAGGCCAAGGATCGCGAGACGATCACGACCGGCAAGCGCCTCGGCCATCCGGTGCGCTGCCTGAAGAACCCCTTTTCGCGGAGCCTGGCTGCCAAAGAAGCTGATGAGAATGTCAGCCTGGAAGAGCTGGAGGGGATCGGCGTGGGCGCCCTGCGCCTGGCGGCTGTCGAGGGTGACCTTGAAAACGGTTGCTTCATGTCGGGAGAGATTGCTGGCCTGGTAACGCGCGAGCAGTCCGCCGTAGAAATTGTCACGGAGCTCTTCACGGAGGCCGAGGCGCTGCTGACGGGCCGTGCCCAAGAGCTGGTCTGCCTGTGAGCGACGCGTCACAGATTGCTTTTCTTTTTGCGGGTCAGGGTGCGCAATATCCGGGTATGGGAGCAGGCCTGGCTGAGGCCAGCCCAGCGGCTGCCGCGGTCTTCGCTGCTGCTGACACGGCTTGCCCGGGTACGCACGAGCGCTGCCTGACGGTCGACGCCGAGGAGCTGGCGCGCACGCAAGTCACCCAGCCGACGGTACTCGCGGTCGACTTGGCCTGCGCACGGATGCTGGAAGAGGCGGGAGTCCATCCTGCAGTGGTCGCGGGGTTCTCGCTTGGCGAGATCGGCGCGCTTGCGCTGGCCGGCGTCTTTGATGATCGGGCTGCTTTCATGCTTATAGCTGAGCGCGCGCGCCTGATGGATGAGGCTGCGCGTGCAACCCATGGCGGCATGCGTGCCGTTTTGGGCAAGACTGCAGCCGAGCTTCAAACCTTGCTCCAAGAGAGTGGCCAGAGTCGACTGGAGATAGCCAACTTTAACGCGCCGACGCAGATCGTCGTCTCAGGCCCGCACACCGAACTTGCTGTATTGGGTGACTTCCTCCAGAGTCGGGGCGTGCGCTCGGTTCCCCTTGCGGTCAGTGGCGCCTTTCATAGCAGCTTCATGCGCCCTGCTGCGGACAGCTTCGCGCAGACGCTTGCGCAGACGCACTTTGTTGCCGCACAGATCCCGGTCTACGGAAACGTTACTGGCGAGCCCTATCCTCTGCAGGCCAATAAAGCAGGCAACCTCTCCCATTTTGATGAGGCGCAGGCCAAGACGCTTCTGGCACATCAGATCGCCAGCCCGGTGCAATGGACGCACACGCTTGAGAATCTTGCCGCAGCTGGTATCACGCATTTTGTGGAGGTCGGCCCGGGCGCCGTGCTGACAGGCCTGGTGCGCAAGACCCTGCCCGGGGCCTGGTGCCGCCCGGTCAGCAATGCCGAGCAGGCCCGCGCAGCAGCAGCAGAGTTAAAGCAGGAGAGGGTGACAAAGGGTCAGGTACTTTGTCACGAACGAGAGGAGCAGCTCGCATGAGTCTTCTTGAAGAAAAGGTCATTCTTGTGACTGGTGGGTCGCGGGGTATCGGGAGAGCGACGGTACTTGAGGCCGCTGCGCAAGGGGCCGATGTTGCGATCATCTATCGCGCCAACACTGCGGAAGCCGAGCAGGTTGCAGCAGAGGTTACGGCGTTGGGCGTGAGCGCGCGAACCTATGCCTGCGATGTGGCTGAGGCCGAGCAGGTCAAAGCGCTCATCGAGCAGGTCATTGCCGACTTTGGTCAGCTTGATATCGTGGTCAACAACGCGGGTATTGCGCGCGACAAACTGCTGATCGCAATGAGCGAGGAAGACTTCGACGCGGTCATCGCTACGAACCTCAAAGGGGCGTTCAATGTGGCCAAGGCGGCAGCCTCAAAGATGATCCGTAAGCGTACCGGCGTTATCATTAACATCTCGTCGATCGTCGGGCAGCATGGCAACGCGGGCCAGGCAAACTATGCCGCGGCAAAGGCGGGCCTGATCGGTATGACGCAATCGATCGCCAAGGAGCTGGCGGGCCGCAACGTGCGTTGCTGCGCGGTAGCGCCGGGCTTCATCGAGACTGACATGACCGCCGGGCTCTCCGAACAACTACAGGAGAAGATGCTCGCCGAGATTCCGCTCGCCCGCCTGGGCCAGCCAGAGGATATCGCGCGCGCCGTGGTGTGGCTGGCCTCAGACCAGGCCGCCTACATCACGGGCATTACGCTTACCGTCGACGGAGGTATGACGATATGAACAGGGTTGTGATAACCGGGATCGGGGCGCTGACCCCGCTGGGCAACGATGCGCCGACTACGTGGAAGAACGCGGTCGCGGGTACGCTCGGCATCGGGCCGATCACGCGCTTCGATGACGCGGACTTGAAAACCCATGTCGCGGGTGAACTCAAGGACTTCGACCCGCTCGACTACCTTGAGCGTTCGCTGTTGCGCAAGGCCGACCTTTTTGCGCAGTACGCGATGGTCGCCGCAGACGAAGCTATTGCCGATGCCGGCGGACTTAAGGCGATCGGTGTTGGGCCGGAGCGTTTTGGGGCCTATGTTGGCTCGGGTACCGGCGGTATCAATACCTTTTACGATAATGTGGTCACGATACACGAGCGTGGCCCTTCGCGAGTTTCGCCTCACTTCATCACGAATATGATCATTAACATGGCTGCCGCTCACGTGGCCATGCGCTTCGATCTGCAAGGCCCCTGCCTGCCGATCGTGACCGCCTGCGCGACGGGTACTAACGCGATCGGCGAGGCGTTTCGCGCGATCAGCGCAGGCCAGGCTGATGCCATCATCGCTGGTGGGGCAGAGGCGGCGTTGCATCCGCTCACCTTTGCGGGCTTCATCAACTGCCAGGCGCTCGCGCTGGCCGACGATCCCACACAAGCGTCGCTGCCCTTTGACGAGCGGCGCACGGGGTTCGTGATCGGCGAGGGCGCGGGCCTGGTGGTCCTGGAGCGCGCAGATCGCGCCCAAGCCCGTGGCGCGCATATCTACGCGGAGGTCGCGGGCTATGGCACGACGTGTGACGCGTACCACCTGACCGCCCCCAACCCGGAGGCGACAACCGCCGGGCGCGCGGTCGCCCTCGCGCTGGATGAAGCCGGACTGGCGGGCGAGGAGCAGCTCTATATCAACGCGCATGGTACGGGAACGCCGCTCAATGACGCGATGGAGACCAAGGCCTTCAAGCTGGCGCTTGGCGACCAGCTCGCGCACAAGGTGCTCATTTCCTCGACAAAGTCGATGATGGGCCATACGCTGGGCGCTGCCGGTGGCATCGAAGCCATCATGGCGGCCAAGGCGCTCGAGACCGGCGACGTTCCGCCGACGATCGGCCTGAGCGATCCCGATCCCGAATGCGACCTCGATTATGTGCCTGGCCAGGCGCGTCACGCCGATCTGGTCGGCGCGCTCTCGACCTCGTTTGGATTCGGCGGTCACAACGCCTGCCTGGCGCTGAGGAAAGGAGCCCTCTGATGACCCAGACAAGCTCGCAAACCTATTCGCACGAAGAGCTCAAAGCGCTGTTGCCGCATCGAGACCCGATGCTGTTGCTCGACAGTGTGACGCTTGATGAAGAGGAGGGGGGCGAGAGCGGGAGCGCCAACAGCAGCAACCGTGTCGCCCGCGGCAAGCTGGAAATCCGCGGCGATGAGTTTTTTCTTCAGGGCCACTTTCCTGGCAATCCGCTTCTACCCGGCGTCATCCAGTGCGAGATCCTCGCACAAACCTGCTGCGTCCTTCTGGGCCAGGAGGCCGCGGCGGCGGAAGTGACACCTGTCTATACGGGGCTGACTAATGTGAAGTTCCGCCGCCCGGTGCGCCCCGGCGAAACTTTCGACTCCGAGGTCAGCATCACGCGCCAGCGCGGCATGTTCTATTGGGCGAGCGGCGTCGGGCATGTGGGTGACGAGACTTGTGTTCAAGCAGATTTCTCCTTCGCTCTGGTCCCGAATGAGGCAGCTACGGCCAGTGAGGCGAACGCATGATCTCAAAGATCCTCATTGCGACACGCGGGCCGGTGGCGACAAGCTTGATCAACGCCTACAAGAAAACTGGCGTAGCCACCGTGGCGATCTTCTCTGAAGCTGAGCGCGAAGCGCCCCATGTCAAAGCGGCTGACGAAGCCTACTGCGTGGGGCCTGCAAACTTTCGTGACAGCTACCTGAATGCTGAGGCGATCCTGACCATTGCCGAGTTGTCTGGCGCGCACTCGATCCACCCTGGCTTTGGCCTGCTTGCGGCTGACGAACACCTCCGCGAACTCTGCGAACAGTATTCCTACACGCTGGTCACCGCTCCGCTCTCAGCGGTCGAGGCCAGCGTGCAGCAGAGGCTTTCGGCGCGTGGGCGCTTGTTGGATCTGGTCGATTCCAGCTCCTTCAAGGAGCTTGACGTTGGACTCAACTCCGATAATGTGCTGGGCTTTCCCGGCTACGACGAGAAGCTGGAGACCGCGCGCCGCAACAGCGGAGAGGCCGAGGCGGTGGTCACGGGACTTGCGCGCCTTAACGGTCAGCGCGTAGCGCTCTTTGCAATGGATCCGCGTTTCATGATGGGATCGATGGGGCGTGTGGTGGGCGAAAAGATAACGCGCCTGTTCGAATGCGCGATCACAGAAGACTTGCCGGTCATCGGCTACTGCGTGTCAGGTGGCGCTCGTATGCAGGAGGGCATCCTTTCGCTGCTGCAGATGGCGAAGGTCTCGGCGGCAGTTGCGCGCCATAATGCGGCGGGCGGACTCTACATTCCGATACTCACCGACCCGACCACGGGCGGTGTGAGCGCCTCGTTTGCAACCGAGGGCGATATCATCTTGGCCGAGCCCGGCGCACTTATCGGTTTCGCTGGTCCCCGCGTCATTGAACAGACTACTGGCGAGAAGCTCCCCAAGGGATTTCAGCGAGCAGAGTACCTGCTTGAGCATGGCTTTGTCGACGCCATCGTCGCCCGAGGCGACCAACGCGAGTACTTGTCACACCTGCTGAGATTGCATCAAGATAAAAAGACTCCGGAGCTGACTGCTTCTTCCCCCGAGTTTGGGGAGGGTCGGCAAGGCTGGGTTACTAGCCCTGAACACTCCGCAGCCAGTGGCGGCTTTGCGGGAGCCACACAAGACAGGCGTGGCGAGGACGTGAAGGGTAGTGATCCAGCCTTGCCGACCCTCCCCAAACTCCCTCCCTACACCCCTTATGAGGTCGTTCAACGCTCGCGCGACAATCGCCGCCCTTCGGCGCGCGTACTCATTGCTGCGCTCTTTGATGACTTCGTCGAGCTGCACGGCGACCGCTACTTCGGCGATGACCCGGCGCTGGTGGGTGGCATTGCCACTCTGGATGGCCGCCCGGTCACGGTGATCGCGATCGACAAGGGCGCCGATACTCGTGAACACCTGGCCTGCAACTTTGGCGGCGTGAATCCCGAAGGCTATCGCAAGGCGGTCCGCCTTATGAAACAGGCCGAGAAGTTTGGCCGCCCGGTACTTACCCTCGTGGATACTTCAGGCGCCCATTGCGGTATCGGAGCAGAAGAGCGGGGCCAGGCTCCGGCGATCGCCCAGAGCATTCTCACGATGGCCGAGCTGCGCGTCCCGACTATCGCATTTATTGTGGGGCAGGGGGGCAGCGGTGGCGCGATCGCGCTGGCGACAGCCGACCGCGTCTGGATGGCTAACACGGCCTGCTATTCGGTCATCTCCCCGGAGGGTTGCGCCTCGATCCTGTGGAAGGACGCGGGCCGTGCTCAGGAGGCAGCCGAGTGTTTGAAGCTGACGGCAGCCGATTTGCAGCAACAAGGCGCGATCGACGAGATCATCGCCGAGCGTCCCCTTGCTGGTCCAAGCAACTACTTCGACTACACTGCGCTCCGCACCCACTACGCCACCGCGCTCGCAGAGCTCTGCGCCCAACCCACAGCTGAACTCCTGGCAACACGCGACCAGAGACTCCGCAACTACGGCGCTCTCTCACGGTAAGTGACAAAGTACCAGGTACTTTGTCACCAAGCTCCGTATCTATAGCTCACTTGCCTGATGAGGGGCAGAGACGCGCCTCTGTCCCAGCTTGGTTCAGCGGTGCTGTATACTTGAAAAGACCTCAAAAGGAGAAAAGTATATGACTATCACCGATGAGCTGCAGGAGCTGTATGAGCAAGGCTTGGCAGCGTTCAAAGACGCCACTGATCCAGCGTCCTTAGAGGCGGCGCGCGTCGCCTGGCTGGGCAAGAAGAGCGCTCTGACCAGTACGCTTCGTGGCCTGGGCCAGCTGGCGGCAGATATGCGCGCGACGGTCGGGCAGCATGCTAACGAAGTGCGCGGACAGCTTGAGGAAGCCTACCAGCAGCGTAAAGCGGCGCTTGCGGATGCGGCGCTGGCCGCAAAGATCCAGTCCGGGCGCCTCGATGTCAGCCTGCCGGGTCGCTCCCGCCCGATCGGTACCCAGCATCTCATCAATGCCATTGCAGACGAAGTCTCAGAGATCTTCTTTGGCCTGGGATATCGCCTTGCGCAAGGTCCCGAGGTCGAGGATGACTTCCACAATTTCACAGCGCTCAACCACAGCCCGATGCATCCGGCGCGCAGCGCGAGCGACACCTTCTATGTGCGCGATCTCTCCGAGGAGGCCGCGACTTTCGATGGTCCTGAGCCCTCGGAAGTCCTCATGCGGACGCATACCTCACCCGTGCAAATACGCACGATGCAGGCGAGCAAGCCTCCTATCTACATCATCTCTCCGGGCAAGGTCTATCGCCGTGACATCGCCGATCCGACCCATTTGCCCCAGTTCACGCAGATGGAGGGCTTGGCCGTCGATGAGCATTTGACCTTCGCTGACCTCAAAGGCACGCTCGACTATGTGGTCAAGAAGATCTTTGGCGAGGAGCGCAGCACGCGTTTTCGTCCGCACTTTTTCCCCTTCACGGAGCCTTCGGCCGAAGTCGACGTCAGTTGCGAGATCTGCCATGGCGCCGGTTGCCGCTTCTGCAAGGGGACCGGCTGGATCGAGATCCTTGGTTGCGGCATGGTCGACCCGAATGTGCTGGTCAACGTTGGCATCGATCCGGAACGTTACCAGGGCTTCGCGTTTGGCATGGGAGTCGAGCGCATCGCGGCGCTGCGCTATGACCTGCCCGACATCCGCTTACTCATCGAAGGCGACATGCGCTTTCTCCGTCAGTTCTAGAGAGGACCTGCACACATGCGCGTCTCACTTAATTGGTTACATGAACTTCTGCCCGGTCTCCCGCTTCAGAAGTACAGTCTTGCCGAATTCACTTCGCGCCTTGACCTGACCGGTACGGGCGTCGAGGGCGTCATTTCAAGCGGCCAGGCCTTAGGCGGCGTCATGGTCGGCCAGGTGCTCGTGCGCGACAAGCATCCCAACGCAGACAGCTTGTGGCTGTGCCAGGTCGATGTCGGCGGCGCCGAGCCGCTCCAGATCGTCTGTGGCGCGCAGAATTTCAAGGCGGGCGACAAGGTCCCTGTGGCCACGGTCGGCGCGACTTTGCCCGGCGGCGTCACGATCAAGAAGTCGAAGTTGCGCGGCGAGGTCAGCTGCGGCATGAACTGCTCGGCGCGCGAGCTGGGCGTGGGCGAGGACCACGACGGCATTCTCATTTTGCCCGAGGATGCTCCTGTGGGCGCGCCCTTCGCGCAGTATTATGGCCTGGCAGATACGATCCTTGACCTGGAGATCACCCCGAATCGCCCCGATTGTCTGTCGATGCGCGGCATTGCGCGCGAGTTCGGCGCAATCTTTGAGACCGAACCAGCGCCGCTGCCCCAGCCTGAGCTCCACGAGAGCGGCGCTCCTGTCGCGCAAGCGGCCACCGTGACCATCGATGAGCCCGAACTCTGCCCGCGCTATACTGCGCGCGTCATTCGCAACGTCAAGATCGGCCCGTCACCGGCCTGGCTGGCCGCGCGCGTTGAGGCGGCGGGCGCCCGCAGCATCGACAACGTAGTCGATATCACAAACCTCGTCATGTTCGAAACCGGCCAGCCGCTGCACGCCTTTGATCTCGATACGATCACGCGCGACAACGAAGGCCGCGCCGCGGTCATCATCCGGCGCGCCCACGATGGCGAGCACGTAACGACCCTTGACGGCCAGGACCGTGCGCTCATCACGAGTAATCTGCTGATTACTGACCCCGCGGGCCCGATCACCCTGGCAGGTGTCATGGGCGCCGAGCATACTGAGATCACCGAGGCAACCACGAACATCTTTTTAGAGGCGGCGGTCTTCGACCCGGAGACAACGAGCCGCACCTCGCGCCGGCTTGGTCTGCTTTCGGAGGCCTCGATGCGCTACGAGCGCGGCGTCGACCGCTGCTATACGCCGGCAGCGCTTGATCGCGCGGCAGCGCTTATGGCAGAGATCGCTGGTGGCGAGGTCGCGCCGGGCATCATCGACGTGTACCCGGGACCCTACGTTGCGCCGCGGCTCACACTGCGCCACGAGCGCCTGACCACGCTGGTAGGCGAAGAGATCCCCTTCGACTTCTGTGTTGAGAGCCTGGGCCGCCTGGGGCTTCAGCCCGAGCCTGACCCTGCCACAAGGACCATCGCCGTGGCCATCCCGGCCTTTCGCCCCGATCTGGAGCGCGAGGTGGACCTTATCGAGGAAGTCCTGCGCCTCTGGGGCATGGAGCGCATCACAGCCACCCTGCCGGGCGCCCAGGCCCACGCGGGCGGGCTCACCCGTAATCAGGAACTCGAGCGCCGCATTGGTGAAATCCTGCGGGCGAGCGGCTGCAATGAGACGATGACGGTGCCTTTTGGTGACCCCGCTGATTATGCGGCCTTCAGTCGCGAGGCCAGCACAGAAGCTCCCTTCGTTGAGCTCCATAACCCGATGTCATCCGAGCAGTCCATTCTGCGCGAGTCCCTGCTCCCGAACCTGCTGCACAGCGTCGCGCACAATTTAGCGCATGGCGTCAGCAACGTCCAGCTCTACGAGATCGGCTCGGTGTTTCGCACAGCGCCGGGGCGCAAGCTCCCGCGTGAGCAAAAGCGCGGTTGCGTGGTCCTGACGGGCGCCTGGCATGACGCGCGCTGGAATGATCCGGCGGTTCCGCTCGATTTCTTTGATGCGAAGGGCATTTACGAAAACCTCATCGCGGCGCTCCATATCGAGCGCGCGCAGTTTAAGCCGCCCGCCACAGATGACGCCTATCCGTGGCTTCAGCCGGGCCGGGCCGCAGAGATCCGCCTCGGCGGCAATGTGGTCGGCGTGATTGGTGAGCTGCATCCCAGTCTACTCGAGCGCTTCGAGATCGCGACTCCAACAACGATCTTTGACTTCGAACTCGACAAGTTCATCAAGGCCGCACATGACCAGCTGGTCCTCACCGCCCCCTCGCGCTACCCGTCCATAATGTTTGACCTGGCGCTTATTGTGGATGCTTCCACCACCGCTGAATCGCTGACCCAGCGCATCACCTCGCTGGGCAAGAAGACTCCACTGGCTTCGGTGGAACTCTTCGACGTCTACACCGGCAAGGGCATCGATCCCGGCAGTAAATCGCTTGCGTTCCACCTGCTCTACGCTGACCCGGAGCGCACGCTTTCAACTGAGGAAGTCGAGGCGCAGCACTCCCGGCTGGTGCAGACGTTGCTTACTCAGACTGGCGCGCGCTTGCGTTAGGCGATGCTGGTCGCCAGAAGGAACCGTCGGTCTGAAAAAAACGCATAATTTAGGTAATTTTTTGTATAGCATAGGCTTCATTCATATAAAGATAGCGGTATCATAATAGTATATTGTTCTACTTCTTTGGAGAGGCAAAACCTGCGCGGGAAGAGTTTTGGAATGATGACCCGTGCGCAAGTTAGGGAGGTCGATATGGATCAACCGATTCATGTATATTCAGAGATCGGAAAGCTCAAGACGGTGCTCCTTAAGCGTCCAGGGCGCGAGATCGAGAAGCTCACGCCTGATTATCTCGAGCGCCTGCTCTTCGACGATATCCCCTTTCTCCCGGTAGCTCAGAAAGAACATGATGGCTTTGCTGAGATACTGCGAGGCCAGGGCGTCGAGGTACTCTATCTTGAGAATCTTGCCGCAGAAGCGCTTGATGCTGAAGATGGGCTGCGCGAACAATTCGTCGATGATATCCTGCGCGAATCCAACATGACGGTCGGTGGCTACGAGGATTTCGTGCGCGAGTATCTGCTTTCGCAGGACTCTCACGCGCTGGTTGACACGATCATGACCGGCCTGCGCAAGTCCGATGCTGGGGGCAGCGGCAACCAAGGCCTGCAGGACCTCATGGAGCGCCGCTATCCGTTCTATCTGGATCCGATGCCCAACCTCTACTTCACGCGTGATCCTGCCGCAAGCATCGCGAATGGCATGACTATCAACCGTATGACCATGGTGGCGCGCCGTCGTGAGTCGCTCTTCATGCGCTACGTGCTCAAACATCACCCGCGCTTTGCGCCTCATGACGTGCCGATCTGGCTTGACCGTGACCAGCACTACAACATCGAGGGTGGTGATGAGCTGGTCCTGTCGCGTGAGACCATCGCGGTCGGCGTCAGCCAGCGTACCTCGGCGCCTGCGATCGAGAATCTTGCGCGCAATCTATTTGCGCGCCAGGACATCGTCAAGCGAGTCCTTGCGCTCGAGATCCCGGAGTCGCGCGCGTTCATGCACCTTGATACGGTGTTTACGATGGTCAACTACAACCAGTTCACGGTTTATCCTGCCATCCTTACCAGCGATGGCCAGATGAACGTCTTTGTCATCGAAGCCGACGAGAGTTCGCCGCGCGGCCTGTCGTTTACCCATACGACCGACCTTGAGGGCACGTTGAAGAAATACTTGCGCCAGGATGAGCTCGACTTGATCCCCTGTGGCGGCGGCGACCCAGTGGTCGCAGCGCGCGAGCAGTGGAACGATGGCAGTAACACGCTGGCTGTGGCGCCGGGCGTGGTGGTCACTTACGATCGCAATGTTGTGAGCAATGAGGTGCTACGCCAGCATGGCATGACCGTTTTAGAGCTTACGGGATCTGAGATTAGCCGAGGTCGCGGGGGTCCGCGTTGTATGAGTCAACCTATTGTCCGCGAAGATATTGAGTTATAGGAGAGGGGCCTATCATGGCAGATCCAAGGAAAGATTTCAAAGGACGGAGCTTCCTTAAGGAGATCGATTTCACTAAAGATGAGTTTGTTACCCTGATCGACTTTGCAGCCGAGCTGAAAGCCGCCAAGAAGGCAGGTCAGCCGCATCGCTACTGCGAGGGCAAGAATATCGCCCTGCTCTTTGAAAAGAGTTCGACTCGCACGCGCTGTGCTTTCACGGTTGCCTCGATCGATCTGGGCATGCATCCGGAGTATCTGGGCGCTGGCGACATTCAGCTGGGCAAGAAGGAGACCACCGAAGACACCGCTAAGGTTTTGGGCCGCATGTTTGACGCGATCGAGTTCCGTGGTTTCTCGCAGGACGACGTCGAAGCGCTCGCGAAATTCTCCGGTGTGCCCGTCTATAACGGCCTGACGGACAAGTGGCATCCCACGCAGATGCTTGCTGACTTTCTGACGATCAAGGAGTGCCTGGGCAAACTGGACGGTGCCACGCTCACCTTCATGGGCGATACGCGCTCCAACATGGCGCACTCGCTGCTGGTCGCGGGCCTCAAAGTTGGCCTGAATGTGCACCTGTGCGGACCCAAGGAGCTCCATCCGGCGGCAGATATCGTCGAGCTGGCGGAAGCGTCAGCAGCCGAAGGCGGCGGGAAGTTCCTGATCACCGACGACGTGGCTGAGGCAGTACCGGGCAGCGACGTCATCTATACCGACGTCTGGGTCTCGATGGGCGAGGAGGACAAGTTTGCCGAGCGCATCGCGCTGCTCACGCCGTATCGCGTGACGAAAGATGTCATGGACGCGACCGGCAAGCCTGACGCGATCTTCTTACACTGCCTGCCGGCGTTCCACGACACGAACACGGTCTATGGGCGCCAGATCAAGGAACAGTTCGACATTGACTGCATGGAAGTGACCGATGAGGTCTTCCGCAGCCCTGCTGCTCACGTCTTTGAAGAAGCAGAGAACCGCATGCACACCATCAAGGCGGTTATTGCCGCTACTCTCGGTGAGTTCTAGGATAGGATGACAGAGGCAAGTTGAGCCTCTAGATAATCACGACGGGCGCCTTGAACAGCGCTTAATTAGGCGGAAAAGGAGGCAAAATGTCTGACAATTCAAAGAAAGTGCTTGGCCTCGGCGGATTGGTTGCACTGGTAGTCGGGGCGATGATCGGTACGGGTGTATTCGACCTGCCAAAAAACATGGCCGAAGGCGCCGGCGGTCTGGCAATCATCATCGCGTGGGTCATCACAGCTATCGGTATGGTCGCGTTGGGTTATTCGTTCGTCAACTTGTCTAATCGCAGGCCTGAACTCGACGGTGGTGTGTTCAGTTATGCGCGCGCTGGTTTCGGTGAATTCTGGGGCTTTAGTAATGCCTGGGCCTATTGGCTGAGCGCGCTGCTTGGCAATGTTACTTATGCGGTTGCCCTCTTGTCGGCGATCAATTATTTCATGCCGAAGAACATCCAATTATTCCATGGTGCCGGCCCTACCATCCTTGGCATCATCGTCGTCTCAGCGGTGCTCTGGTTGGTGCACATCTTAATACTCGGAGGCGTTAAAAGCGCAACGATGGTCAATGTTGTGGTGACGATCGCTAAGGCTATACCGCTCATCTTGTTTGCGATCTGCGTAGTTATTTTCTTCCATTTCGATCAGTTCTCAGCAAATTTCCTTGGAGGACTCAAGACTATCTCTTGGGCAGTAGACGTAGGAAAGGTGCCTTCGATCTTAAACCAGGTGAAGTCGACCATGATGGCGACAGTCTGGTCATTTATTGGGATTGAGGGGGCGGTACTGTTCAGTTCGCGCGCTCGCAACAAGAAAGATGTCGGGAAGGCGACCATCATAGGCTTGCTCTCGGTGGTTTTCTTGTATGTAATCTTCACGATCGGTTCGCTGGGCGTCATGTCGCAGGCCGATATCGGGGCGATTCAATCGTTTCCGGCTACCGCGGTGATTCTTGAGCATATGGTCGGTTCCTGGGGCGCTGCAATCATTAATGTAGGCGTTATCATCTCGATCGCTGGCGCCTGGTTGGCTTGGACGCTTTTTGGTGCGGAGACCCCCTATCTGGCTGCGCAGCAGGGGCTGTTCCCGGCGGCGTTTGGCAAGACGAACAAACGGGACACGCCCGTTCTTTCGCTGGTTGTGTCAAACGTCATCGTGCAGGTATTCCTCGTCCTGATCTATTTCGCGATGGATGCCTACAAATTTGGCTATACGATGTGCTCGTCGGCCATCCTGCTCCCGTATGCATTCAGTGCGTTTTATCAAGTGAAGTATATGTGGCAGAACAAGGAGATACCTAAAGGACGCGTGGTGCAGATCATCATCGGTGTTGTCGCGAGTGTCTATGCGCTTTGGTTGTTCTACGGGGCAGGTTTAGCCTACATGGCATTTACCTGCCTGCTATTCATCCCCGGGGTCGTTATATTCATCTACGACCGGATAAAGCAGGGCAATAAGATCATCATGAAAGCCTATGAATGGGTCTTTGCTGTTGCCCTTTGTGCATTAGGCGTTTATGGATTGGTGGCAGTGTTGACTAATGCAAGTCTGGGACTCTTTAGCGGGTTCTAACTGACAACAGATTTGTATATTAAGCTTAATAGAGGAACTCGTGTGCGCGACGAGTTCCTCTATTGGCTTTGAGTGAGGCAGAATACCCGATACGCTATAATCAACTTATGGCAGCTGACAGGAGCAAAGGTGGTCAGAATAGTTTACGAGAAATGTCGCAGTTCCATTCGCGGATAGCTATTCAACGGGTGATTAGTATCCGCCATATCGAACGGAGAAGAGTATGTTGAGTGCAATACTTGCTTCCTTGGCTATTTTTATTTCTGTTGCTTCGTTTATAGTGTCGACACTCATGTATCGCTCTGAAATAAAAAATGAAAACTATGCCGATTCAAATCAATGGTTCATGGAATTTGATCGCATAATGATTGAATATCCTATGGCCCGGCCATACATGTATGACAAAAAAGAGCTTGAACCTGGTTTGTCACAAGAAGAAAGGGACCGAATCACTGGCATTGCTGAGTTGATGCTTGATACAGCAGAGTGGATTGCTGATCGGAAGCATGGCCTGACACAAGAAGATGAATTGGCACAACGAAAGTTTATTGTTGACAGTCTTTGTAACAGCCCGGTTGCACTTGAGCATATTAGTAATAATCCGGATTGGCATCCGCATATTGCGCAGATAGCACGTGACGGAAAGTTATTAGAATAATGTTTAACATGCAGTATCTTACTATTTTAGGCTTTATTGTTCAGATGGTATCTGCAGTCATTTATTGCCGAGCAATTATTGCTGGATCGGTCACTCCTGATCGCGTTTCGTGGCTCTTATGGGCAACGATTCCGTTCGTTGCTGCAACTATTGCCTTGCGGGACGGTGCAAGATGGTCTGTTCTGCCCATCTTTGCTGCTGGTTTGGCACCTGCGATTGTTCTCATTTTTGCGATCAATCGGCGTAGCGGTGCTTGGCATCCCGCTTTTTTTTCGATGGCTTGTCTTTGTGTTTCGCTCATTGCGCTTTTTGTCGAGCTTATTGGGTTTGGTTTTATCGCGACAATTGCCGTCCTTATTGCTGAGTTTGCTGCTACTTTACCGACGATTCGTAAATCATGGCGCTATCCACGAACCGAATCGAGTCTTGCATATGTATTAAGCGCGATAAGTGCCTCTACGGCTTTGCTCGCTATCAGAGTGTGGAATGTTCAACAGGCGGCTTTTCCCATGCTTGTTGTTATTCTGATGCTTGTTATTGTTTCTATTCTTATTTTTCGAAGAAAGGAGAGTGTGGAATGAGCGACGACCCAAAAATTGGCCTCATTGTCACTGATGTGGATGGTTATAGTAATGGCTTGGACCGTGATATTGACAGGCTTACCGAGGCTTTATTGAAGAGCGGCTTGTCTGTATCGCGGTTGGTTTGGCATGACCAGACGATTTCATGGGATTCTTATGACTTGGTCATTTTTAAATCGCCCTGGGATTATCCGGCACATTATGCAGAATTTATGACCTGGCTTACGAAGACTGAACAACAAGTCCGAATGCTCAATTCGCCCGATTTGGTTCGTTGGAATATCGATAAAACCTATTTAAAAGAGCTTGTGCTGTCAGGCGTACCCTGCCTAGATTTCTCGCTTTGTCGGAGCGTAGAGGATGCTAGTAGAGCTGTTGAAGAATTGGGTCCTACTGTTGAGCATGTGGTTATTAAGCCAACTGTCTCTGCAGGATCACGGGATACCGCACTTTTCTGTCGGGATGATCCTCAACTTTTACAATTAGTGCGCAGCATTCTTCGTGAGAATAAAACTGTAATGGTCATGCCTGAAGCAAAGAACGTCACTTCCTCTGGTGAAAACGCTTTGTATTATTTCAATGGTCAGTATTCTTACAGTTTTCATAAAGGCCCAGTGCTTTTGCCGAATGGAGAATATGTTGGAGGTACTTACACGGAGGATATTTCGCGAGGTTATCCTTCCGAAGCTGAGGTAGAGTTGGGTACGTTAGCCATCAGATCTTTGGAAAATATTGCTTGTAAGCATGGCTTTGCCGATGACGCTCATCTTCCTTTATATGCAAGAGCAGATGTAGCAATCGATAATGATAATAGTCCGAAATTAATTGAACTTGAATTATTCGAACCTTCTTTATTCGCAGATGTTGTTCCAGAATCTGTTGATGATTACACAAAGGCAGTTTGGCGGAGGCTGGATGCTTCGTCCTAATTATTAATCATTGGTACTTGGATTTGTTATGTTTATCACAGGCGGCCTCTTCGGAGGCCGCCTGTTTTCATGAACGAATTCTGAAGTTTCGAAAACAAAACCAAGTTATGAAAGAGAATCAAAATAATGAAAGTTGAACCATTATAATGAAACAAAAATAGAATAATGAAAGTAATGATAGAATAATGAAAGCAACAGCAGGATAATAAACCGATCAACCCAGAAAGGGAACGAGAGATGAGCGCGGCGATCACCAATCCCTTTAATCCCCAATTTGGCAAACGCCCAACAGAGTTCATCGGGCGCGACATCATCGTTAACGATTTCCTTCAGAGTATGGATAATCCTGAAGATCCTCATCGGGTATCCATCATCACCGGGATTCGCGGCACAGGTAAGACGGCCATCCTCGCAGACATCCGTCAAAACCTGGACCCGAAGAAGTATCTGGTGATTAATCTTACTGCCAGAGACGGCATGCTGCTTGACATGCTCGATATCGCTGCGCGCGATGGAAAACCTTGGGTGGGGGACTTGTTCGATGATTTTGCAGGATTTTCTGTAGGCGCACTGGGATTTTCTATTAGCATCAGTAGAAAGAATGGCCAGGAGGAACATGGTTTTCGGTATTATCTTACTGATATCGTGTCACACTTAACGAAAAAGGGGATCACCACGGTATTCCTCGTAGATGAAGTGCACAACGAAACCCCTGACATGAGGGAGTTCGTGGTGACTTTTCAGCACCTCCTGATGGAAGATATGAATGTTGCTTTGTTGATGGCAGGGCTTCCGAGTTCGGTGCAGGACGTTCTTAACGATCAGGTCCTCACCTTCCTGCGCAGGGCGCAGCGGGTCGAGTTGGAGAGCATCGATAGTGGCATTGTTGCAAACGCCTATGAGGATGCCTTCGATAAGGCGTCTCGTAGTTTCGGAGGAGGCGCATTGCGACAGGCGGCAAAGGCAAGTTGTGGTTACCCTTACCTGATTCAGTTGATAGGATTCTATCTTTGGAAAAGAGAGCGGAACCCACTCACGGGCGCAGACGTAAAGAAGGCTCTCACTGCGTCGAAAATTGAGCTGTTCAGGAACGTTCATGATCTTATCTATCGCGATCTCTCGCCAAAGGACAAGGAGTTCCTGATGGCGATGTCTCAGGATACGGGAGAGAGTGACATCAGTGACGTGATGTTGCGCATGCAAGCAGATAATAGTTATATCTCGCGTTATCGGCAGCGCATGATCGATGCGGGCATCATCCACAGCGTTGGTCGTGGGAAACTTGCTTTCAGTCCGCCGTATATACGCGAGTACCTGTTAGATAAGAACGAACTGGAGTGGGGTAGGTAGAGTATCTGCCCCTGCTATACTGGAAACACCGCACGCGCACGCACTCAGGTGACAACCACCCCTGGGGTAACTGTCACCAGCACGAAAGGACTCGCCTCGCATGGACACAAAAACGCATCTGACCGACCTGCTCACTGCTGCACTGAACTCAGCTGTTGATGATGGCTCGCTGACTCTGGCCGCGATCCCGCCCATCGAGCTGGAGCGTCCGCGCGATCCAAACCATGGCGACTGGGCAAGCCCGGTTGCGTTGCGCCTGGCCAAGGAGGCCAAGCGTGCTCCGCGTGACATCGCGGGCATCATCGTCGACCATCTGCCACAAGACGATTCCATCGCGGACACCGAGATCGCGGGCCCGGGTTTCATCAACCTCACGCTTTCGACTGCGGCGCTTGCGCAGGTGCTTGTCGAGGCCCACACAGCTCGCGCAGACTTCGGACGCGGCACTCCCAAGGGCGAGTACGTCCAGATCGAGTTCATCTCGGCCAATCCGGTCGGCCCCATGCATGTAGGCCACGGCCGCTGGGCAGCGCTCGGCGACAGCCTGGCGCTCGTGATGGAGCATGCCGGCTATGAGATCCAGCGCGAGTTCCTTCTCAATGACGAAGGCAATCAGATGAATATCTTTGCCGAATCGGTGGCGGAGCGCTACCTGGAACTTCTGGGCAAGCCCTTCGACGAGAACGAGATCGGCTACAAAGGCGCTTATATCAAGGACATCGCACAACAGATCATCGACGCGGAAGGCGACGTCTGGGCAGATCGCCCCGCCGATGAGCGCCGTGCTTACTTTCGTGAGCGCAGCTATGCGCAGGTGCTCGATAACATGAAACGGATCTGTGACCGCTTTGGCGTGCGCTTCGACGAGTGGTTCAGCGAGCATCAGCTTCATGTGCCCGACGCATCCGGCACGACCGCCATCCAGCGCTCCATCGACGGGCTGCGTGAGAAAGGCTACATCTACGACGACGACGGCGCCGTTTGGTTCAAGTCGACGCTCTTTGGCGATGAGAAGGATCGCGTGCTCATCAAGAAGGACGGCGTTGCGACCTACTTTGCCGCCGACGTCGCCTATCATGACAACAAGTTCAAGCGCGGCTTCGATCGGGTCATTAACATCTGGGGCGCTGACCATCATGGCTACATCCCCCGCATGATGGCGGTGGTCGCGGCGCTCGGCTATCCTGACAAGCTCGAAATCCTGCTTGGCCAGCTCGTCACGCTCAAACGTGGCGGCGTCGAGGTCCGCATGTCCAAGCGCACCGGCGAGATGGTCACCTTCGAGGAGCTCATCGACGAGGTTGGCACCGATGCGGCGCGCTACCACCTGGTACGTATCTCCTCAGACCAGCAGCTCGTGTTTGACATTGAGGTCGCCAAGGACCAGAGCGCGAACAATCCGCTCTACTACGTCCAGTACGCGCACGCGCGCATTTGCAGCGTCCTGCGCAAGGCCGCCGGGATGAGCGGCGACGATGCGGCAGACATCGACGCGATCGCTGAGAGCCTCATCACGGGCACGCCTGACTTCATGCTGCTTACCGATGAGAGCGAGATCGCGCTCATGCGCAAGCTTGCGAGCTTTTCGGAGCTGGTGGAGCGCGCTGCCCGCGACCGCGCGCCCTTCCGCCTGGCTCACTATGGCGAGGAGCTGGCTGCGCTCGTGCATCAGTTCTACGGGCGCTGTCCTGTGATCGTGGAGGATGATCCCGCCTTGACCGCCGCCCGCCTGTACGAGGTCGATGCAGCGCGCTGGGCGCTCAAGACCGTCCTGGCTCTGATCGGTGTGAGCGCTCCTACCAAGATGTAAGCCAGGTACTTCGATCTTGCCGGCGAACTGGTGTCTTTTCGGGGAGATATGCATAAAAAGCTTACATCAATATAAAAGGTGAACAAAAAAGCTTGCATTTTCGAGCTGTTGTGAGAGAATATAATGCACTGTTATGCTGATTGCACTATTCACATATCACGAACCTGCTGCGACTGCGGCTTGCCAGGAGCGACGACGTGCGCGACGAAGCACGCCGATGTCTGCTAAGGCGCGTGCGCGGTTCACGCGTTAGCGATCGGCATCGGCGTTCGAAGTATCGGACGAACGATCTTGCGTAAGCATTTATGAGAATCTCTTAGTACAGGAATTAAACAGGAAGGAAGTGCCATGAAGGCACGTAAGGGACGCCAGGAAGTCATCAGAGATCTGATTCGGGGTGGAGAGATCCGCACCCAGAGCAGCCTAGTGCAGGCTTTGGCAGATCAGGGTTATTCGGTGACACAGGCGACCGTCTCGCGCGACGTCTCTGACCTTAAACTGGAAAAGCTTCCTGGGGGGATCTACATCCTGCGCGAGGACCTTCATCTGATGCGTATGGTATCCGAGCTCGTTCTCGAGATCCTGCAAGTAGCGAACTTCGTTATCGTCAAATCCCAGGGCGGTTCCGCCCCGGTAGTGGCGGCCGCCATTGATCATGCGGTCATCGAGGGCGTCTACGGCAGTGTCTCGGGCGACAACACTGTGCTGGTGGTTGCTGACTCAGAAGACACAGCCCACAAGCTCAAAGAGAAGCTCGAATCTTACCTGCGCCTCAATATCCGGTAAACATCATCTGTTAAACCGCATAGTACGTACTGAACCATCCACTTGGTGGATCGTAGAATAGGATTATCTTATGGCACAGAAAACTTGCATACTTGCATATTCAGGGGGGCTTGATACCTCGGTGGTCATCAAATGGCTCCAAGAGCACTATGACGTCGCGGTCATCGCGACCGTATTTGATGTAGGGCAGGACAAAACCGAGGATATGACATTTATTGAGAAGAAAGCGCTGGATATCGGCGCATACGGCGCCCAGGTCATCGACCTGCGTGAAGAGTTCGCCAACAACTACATCTCAAAGGCGATCAAAGCCAATGGCCTCTATGAGAATAAGTATCCGCTGGTGTCCGCGCTCTCGCGGCCCCTGATGGTCAAGCACCTGGTCGACCAGGCCCACGCCCGTGGCGCTGACTTCATCGCTCATGGTTGTACCGGTAAGGGTAACGACCAGGTCCGCTTTGATGTCGCTTGCGCGGCGCTGGATCCTTCGCTGCAGGTCCTGGCGCCGGTGCGGGAGTGGAACTTACTGACGCGCGCTGATGAGATCGCCTACGCAAGCGAACATGGCATCCCCATTCCTGTGACGCAGGAGCGCCCCTACTCAGTCGACGACAATTTATTCGGGCGCACGATCGAGTGCGGCATCCTGGAGGATCCCTGGGTGACTCCGCCGGAAGATATCTTTGGTTTGACCAATGATCCTGCTGGCCCTGATGCGCCGGACACTCCGCAGGAGGTCACTTTGACCTTCGAGGCGGGCCTGCCGATCGCTCTCGATGGGGAGCAGATGGACCTGCTTACGCTCATCAACGCCCTGACCGATATTGGCGGCCTGCATGGCTGCGGGCGGATCGACATGATAGAGAACCGGCTGGTCGGCCTGAAGTCGCACGAGATCTATGAGGTCCCAGCGGCGGTCGCCTTGCTCACAGCCCATAAAGCGCTTGAGGATATCTGCCTCGACCGCGACACGGCGCACTTTAAGCTTGATCTTGAGCACAAGTGGGCCGAGCTCGTCTATAACGGGTTGTGGTACAGCCCGCTCAAAGCCGCGCTCGACAGCTTTATCGACGCGACTCAAAAGACCATGGACGGTGAGGTGCGCCTGCAGTACTTCAAGGGTAACATCACCGTCTGCGGTCGGCGCAGCCCCTACGCGCTCTACGATTTCAAGCTGGCGACCTATGATGAAGGCGACAGTTTCAACCGCGATGCGGCCAAAGGCTTCATCGAGATCCATGGCTTGCCGCTGCGCACGTGGTCGAGCCTGCATTCATCGGGCCTTTAGGAGGAGTGCGTAATGATCGAAGAGCCCCCGCATAGCGCGCCAAAACTACAAGCCCAGCCTCAAAACCCCACGCGCAAAACCGCGTGGAGCGGTCGCTTTGAGACCTTGCCAAGCGAAGAGGTCGAGCGCTTTGGTGCGTCACTTCCGGTCGATAAGCGGATGTGGCGTGAGGACATCGACGGCTCGATCGCCCATGCGCGCATGCTGGGGAGCTGTGGGATCATCACGCCTGAAGAAGCGGCCAGCCTTATTGCTGAGCTGGAGGACATCCGCACTAATATCGAGGCGGGAACCTTTACTCCAAAGCATCGGGCTGAAGATATTCATATGCTCATCGAGGCGGAGCTGACGCAACGCCTGGGAGATCTTGGCGGACGCCTGCACACGGGGCGCAGCCGCAACGATCAGGTAGCAACCGACCTGCGCCTGCACCTCAAGCGGCGCCTGACTGACGAGCACTTGCCTTTGTTGTTGGACTTACGCGCGGTGCTGATCGAGGCCGCGCGCAGCAGCAAGAAGATCATCTTACCGGGCTATACCCATATGCAGCGCGCCCAGCCGATACTGCTGGCACACTACCTACTGGCTTATGTCCAGATGTTTGCGCGTGATTTCACCCGCTTTCTGGCAGCGCGTGAGGCGGCTGACGTCTCACCTTTGGGTTCGGCCGCGCTGGCAGGCACCAGCTATGCTATCGATCGTCAAATGACTGCAGCAGAGCTGGGCTTTTCTGCGGTGAGTGTCAACGCGCTTGATGCGGTCAGCGACCGTGACTTCGTACTGGATGCGCTCTACGCCTGTTCGGTCTGCCAGATGCACCTCTCGCGCATCTGCGAAGAGCTGGTGCTCTGGTCATCAACGGAGTTCGGCTTCGTGACGCTTGATGACAGCTATGCGACGGGATCGTCGATCATGCCACAGAAAAAGAACCCTGACTTTGCCGAGCTGGTGCGCGGCAAGTCAGGGCGGGTTTATGGCGATCTGATGGCGCTGCTTACGGTCATGAAAGCCTTGCCGCTCTCCTACGATAAGGACATGCAGGAGGATAAGGAGCCGGTCTTTGACGCGCTCGATACGGTCACGGACTCCCTGCATATCCTGGTGGGGATGCTGGACACGGCACACTTCCATAAGAGCCGCATGCGTACGGCGGCTACGCGCGGGTTCGCGGCAGCGACTGATCTGGCGGACTTCCTCGTCCAGCAGGCGGGTGTGCCGTTTCGACAGGCGCATGAGATCATGGGCAATGTCGTGCTTTACGCCATCAAACAGAACCGGCTTTCGCTCGAGCAACTCTCACTGGATGAGCTGCGCGCGTTCCACCCGGCATTCAACCAGGAGGCGATGGAGCTGCTTGACCCCCGCGCTACCGTTGCTCATAAGACGAGCGAGGGCGCAACGGCGCCTGTTGCCGTAGAAGCCCAGCTCACTAAGAGCCAGGCTTGCCTGGAAGCTGATAAAAAGCTGCTCTGAGTTCTACGGCGTACTGGTCGTGTTCTTCGACCCGCCACCAAGGCTGACTTTCAGGGTAACCTTATTGCCACTCTGCGATTGACCGATGACCGTGCCGCGGGGAGCGTCTGCAGTAACCTGCACCCAGGACACTTGGAAGCCAGCTGCGCGAAGCAGGGCATACGCTGACTGGTAATCCATTCCGACGACATTCGGCGCTTTATCGACTCCGCCATAGAATTTGAACTGGGCGTTATTGTAGGGAGGCGCCGGAGCCGAAGGGAAGTCTTCATTTGGCAAGGTCGCAAACACCTGCTTGGCATAGCTCTTCCAGATGGGTCCGCAGGCAGTGCCGCCATAACCCATGCCGCCATTGATCCTGACGGTGTCATCCTTATCGCGCCAGCCCCTCCAGATAGAGGTGCAGAAGTTCGGCGTGAATCCGGTGAACCACAGGTTAGTGCTCGAGTTCGTGGTGCCCGTCTTTCCTGCGATCTGACGCCCGGAAATACGGGCGGGCGTGCCAGTCCCACCGGACACTACGCCCTGTAAAATCTTTACCACCGCGCAGGCGACCGAAGGGGTCAGCACGCGCTGGGGAGCGTAGTCAGAACCAGCCTTCTGAGATTCAGTTTTCCAGTCGAAGAGGACCTTTCCGTTACGGTCCGTGATAGAGACGATCTTTACGGGCGGGCAATACACCCCGTTGTTGGCAAGGGTCGCAAACCCGCTGGCGATGTCCTGGACAGTGCAGGCGTCACCGCCGAGTGTCAGTGAAGGGTTGGGGGGTAACGGCAGTGATTTGACGCCCATCTTTGTGGCGACCGCCGCTACTTTCGTAGCGCCAATCTCAACATTGCGTTTGCTGTCGGCAGATTTCGTTTCCACGGAACCCAGCGCCATTTCGATACGGGCGTAGGCCCCGTTGACCGAGCTGTAGGTTGCCTGTGCTACTGAGATCTGTCCTCGGCTTTGCCCCTCGCTGTTCTGGACGTCCCAGTAGCCCTTGGAGTTTTCTGCAGGGATCTTCACGGCGCTGCCGTTGACGCTGGCGCTCGGCGACATCCCGTTCTCGATAGCGGTCGTCAGCGTAAACGCTTTAAACGTTGAGCCAGGCTGCCGCCCACCTGTCTTTTTGCCGGTCTTCGGGTCGGTCGTCACGTTGTTTGCCAGGTTGATCTGATTCTTCGTGAAGTCTCTGCCGCCGACCATCGCCTGCACAAAACCATTCTTCGGGTTGATAGTCACCAGCGCGCATTCAGGCCCTGAATTACCTATCGCATCGCGGACGCTCGTCTCTGCTTCGCTCTGCATCTTTGAATCAAGGGAGGTCTTTATGATCAACCCGCCGCTGACGACCTGGTTATAGTCCAGGCCGTATGCGCTCTTGCCATTGTTCGGAAGAAGCTCTTTTTTGATATCGGATACAAAGTACGGCGCAGCATAGACTCCCTGCATCGGTTCGACAGCACGTTTGCAGGTGATCGGTGTGGCCACAGCCTTATCATGTTCCGCCTGTGTGATGTACTTGTTCGCGAGCATGCGGTCGAGTACGTGATTGCGGCGCGCGAGCGCCTCCTTGGGGTATTCGTAAGGACTTGTTTTCGAGGGGCGCTGGGGCAAACCTGCCAAAAGCGCTGCTTCCGGCAGGGTGAGGTCGGAAATGTTCTTCGCGAAGTAAGTCTGTGCCGCCGCCTGGACGCCGTATGCCCCCTCGCCGTAATAGACCGTGTTCAGGTACATGGTCAGGACTTCTTGCTTGCTGAACTGTTTCTCGACTTGTTGGGCCAGGTAGGCCTCGCGAACCTTACGGGTCAGGGTCTGTTGCGTTGCTTCCGTGGACAATATCGTCTGGCGGACATACTGTTGGGTCAGAGTGGACCCACCACCGTTGCCGGTCACCGCAGCGCGGATGATACCGGCGGGGTCGATACCACCGTGCTGGAAAAAGCGCTCGTCTTCGACCGCGACGGTTGCGTTTCGAACATACTTACCCATCTGTTTCGCATCGACGGACTCGCGGTTCTGGAGATAAATGCGGGCAAGCAGCTTACCATCTGCTGAAACGATCTGGCTCGCCTGTGGGGCGTCGAACGCACCCGCCTTCTTCCAGTCAGGGAGGTTCTTGAGCGCGCTTGACACATAGGTAGCGCCCGCTACGGTAGTTACGAAACCAACAAGCAGTATCACCACCAGCACGCTGATGACGATCTTTTTCCCCTTATGGCCGCGGTTGCGATGAGCCCGGGCACTTCGACTGTAATATGGCATACTACTCCTGATAGACTACAATTTCCTGACATGCGCCCTACTGCCGCATGAGTCTGCTTTTCTACTTTATAATATAGGCTGCTCTTTGAGGCGCCGCGGGCGCTAATTGTCAACGTGTTGTTTGTAAAGATCGGAGTGCCTTCATCTCGACTTCTCATCCAGAACTGCTGGCCCCGGCGGGGGACTGGGATGCCTTTTACGCTGCGCTGGGTTCTGGCGCCGACGCGCTCTACCTGGGCGTTGAGGTGCTTAATGCGCGCCGCGGAGCGAAGAACTTCAGCCGCGGTGACCTGCCGGAACTGTGTCGCCGCGCCCACCTGGCCAATGCGCGGGTCTTTCTGACGGTCAACATCACGATCCTGCCGCTTGAGGTCGACGAAGCCCTGGAACTCGTGGCCCTGGCCTGGTCGGCAGGGGTCGATGCGCTTATCGTCGAGGATCTGGGATTGATCGCTTTGCTTCATGAGCTCATGCCTGAGGTCGTGATCCACGTTTCGACGCAGGCCAACGTGCATTCCTCGGCGCAGATCCGTGCTTACGCGGAGCTAGGAGTACGCCGCATCACCCTGGCGCGCGAGCTGAGCCTTAATGAGATCCGTGTGCTGGCCGCAGTCGCTGCTGACTGCGGCATGGAGGTCGAGTGCTTCATCCATGGGGCGCTGTGTATCTGCTACTCGGGCCAGTGCCTGATGTCGTCGTTTATCGGGCGGCGCAGCGCGAACCGGGGACTCTGCGCGCAGCCCTGCCGCATGACCTACGAGATGGTCGATGTGGCGGGCCGTCGCCTGGCCGACCCAGGCGACTACCTCTTGTCTCCCAAGGACCTCGCGGGTATCGAGCTGCTGGGTGAGCTGATCGACGCTGGCGTGGCAAGCTTCAAGATCGAGGGCCGTATGAAATCGGCGAGCTATGTCGCTGCGGTTGTCAGTACGTATCGTGAGGCGCTTGATAGGCCCTTGCAGGAAACGGGTAGTCGCCTGACTGACGCCTTCAATCGGGCACTGACGGAGGGCTACCTCTCGGGGATCCGCGGCAATGACCTGATGGATTATCGGCGCCAAAAGAACCGCACGACACCTGAAGCGCAGCGTACGCTTGCCGCTGAAGCCGAACAGGCGACCGAGCGTGCGCGGCAACAGAAGACTCCCCTCGATTTTTCCGTGCGCGTGGTTGAGGGCAAACCCCTATCCATCTCTGTGACGGATGCGGCGGGCAACTTTGGCTCCTGTGAAGCCGCAGTAGTTGAGGCCGCTCGTACCAAAGCTGTCACAGCCGATGAAGTGCGCGAACACGTAGCGCGCCTGGGCGGGACCCCCTATCTGGTGGGTGATTTCAAGTTGGATCTGGGCGCAGGCGTCGGCCTGGGCTTTGCTGCCCTGCATGCAGCTCGCCGTGCGGCCCTGGCCGACTACGAGGCGCAGCGCTTCTTTGGTGGCGACCCTCGTCCCGAAACACCGCCAGCCGTCGAGGCTCCTTCTCTCCCGCGCCGCAAAACCAGCCGCCTGGCGCCTGACATCGTGGCGCTGGCTGGCAGCCTGGCTGCGGCGCGCTCTGCGCTTAACGCGGGAGCCACGCGCGTTCAGGTCAGCGCGCGGGAGTTGCTGGACGCCCAGCCAGAAGCGGGCGTCGTCCCGGTACTCCCGCGCATCTGCCATGACCGTGAGCTTGATGAGCTGATGGGCGTCGCGGAGTGCTTCGGCGCGGCGGTAGTGGGCAACCTGGGGCAGCTGGCCGCCTGCCAGCAGCGGGGGATCCCGGTTGAGACTCACTGGTCCTTTAACGTCACGAACGCCTACAGCGCGCGTGAGCTGGCGCGCCGCGGCGCCGATCTCATCTGGCTCTCGCCTGAGCTTTCCGGGCGCCAGATCGCCGACATTGCCGCGCACAGCCCGGCGCCAGTTGGCATCGCGGCGTCCGGACGAAGCGAGCTGATGGTCACCGAGCACTGCCTGCTCATGGCCCAGGGGCCCTGCGACCAGCGCTGCGCGTCCTGCGCGCGCCGCCGTACTCCTACCGCGCTCAAGGATCGCCTGGGCTACTGTTTCCCGGTCATGACCGACCGCAGCGGCCGCTCCCATCTCTACAACTCGGTACCGCTCGACCTGATTGAGGCGCTCCCCGAGATCATTGAGGCAGGCGTCGACGCCCTGTGCGCAGGCGGCGAGCTGCTCACGCCCCGTGCGCTTTCCCAGGAGACCGCGCGCTTGCGGCGGGGGATCATCGCAGCGCATGGCTCGGGCGAGTTCGAGACGATCCAGGGCGCTGTGACCAAAGGGCACTTCTTCCGCGGACTTGTATAAGTTACCGCGTCCCCTTTACCGATCCGCAACAGAATCGATAGTCGTGCTATGGTTTAGCCTGAGAGCGAAGAATGTAGAAGGAGCCACAACATGAATACCAGAAGCCCCCTTAGATACTGGATCGCTGCGCTGCTCATCGTGGTCGGCCTGGTCGAGTTCTTTCTGTTCTCCCGCCCTGCTCTGGGCTATACCCTTTGCTGCCTGTTGTTCCTTGCGGCCTACTGTTTGTTGTGGACCAAAGAGGTCAAACCCCGATCCGACAGCTCACTATGACTTTTGATTACGACATCGCGGTCATCGGCCTGGGCCCGGCAGGCTCGACCTTCGCGCGCCTGATAGATGAGCGCTATCGGGTCATCGCTCTCGACAAGAAGCGAGAGGGCTGCACCGGAGCGCCAGACGACACGCCAGGTTTCGAGAAACCCTGTGGCGGCCTGCTCGCCCCTGACGCCCAGTTGATGCTCGGGCGCTTCGGTCTGACCCTGCCCCAGAGCGTATTGGTCGACCCGCAGATCTTCGCGGTCCGGGCCATCGACTTGCAAATGAAGGCGATCCGCTACTACCAGCGCTTCTACCTGAACTGCGATCGTCCCGCTTTCGACCGCTGGCTTATGTCGCTCATCCCACCCCACGTTGACTGCCATCACGACGCTCGCCTCGTGAGCGTGCAGCCGTTACCAACAGCCGCCGGTGCTGATGTAAGCGCCGGTTACTTGTTGCGCGTGGCTGAAGGCGACGCCGAGCGCGCGTTGCGTATCCGCTCCATCGTTGGCACGGATGGCTCATTTTCTCCCGTACGCCACCAGCTCATGCCCAGCGCGCCCATCAAGCGCTACGTTGCTTACCAGGAAGTCTTTGTCGACGAAAACGAGCAGCCGTTCTACTCAGTGATTTTCGACAATCGTATTACGCCCTGCTACTGCTGGGCGCTCTCAAAGAACGGCCACTTCATCTTAGGTGGCGCATTCGAGCACGAGCACTGCCGTGATCGCTTCGCTCAACTGAAAGCCCAGGTCAGCGCACAGGGTTTTTGTTTCGGAGAGCAACTCCAGCAGCAAAGCTGCCTCGTATCTTATCCCACGCATCCCGGCGAGCTTTGCCTCGGCGACCAGCGAGGTGCGCTCCTGGCAGGGGAGGCAGCCGGCTTCATCAGCCCCAGTTCTCTCGAAGGCATCAGCTATGCCCTCGACAGCGCCCAACTCCTGGCAAGAGCCTTTAACGAGGCAGGCAATGCTGCCTTAAATCCCACCGCGCTCTACCAGCACTACCGCCGCCTGACCGCACCGCTCAGGCGTAAGCTTATTAAAAAAGCCGGCAAAGCGTTCGTGCTCTATCACCCCCTCCTGCGGCGCCTGATCATGGCAAGCGGCCTCTCTGCGATCACCCCGCTGTGATACCATAAGTCAGAGCGAAAGGTAGCTGCTCAATTACTACTTTTCGCTCTCTCATATAAAGCTACGGGTGTGGCACAACACCACACCCGCATTGGTTTGACTGATAGGAAGCTCCGTGGCAAGCCTCGAAGAACAACTTGAACTGATACAGTCCGGCACGTCCGAGATCGTACCGTTGGCCGACTTGAAGAAGAAGCTCGCCGAGGGCCGGCCGCTCCGTATCAAGCTCGGCGTCGACCCTACGGCGCCCGACCTGCACTTAGGCCATGCTGTGCCCCTGCGCAAGCTGCGCCAGTTCCAGGACCTTGGCCATGTGGTCGTGCTGATCATCGGCGACTTCACAGCGCGCATTGGCGATCCCTCCGGGCGCAACACCACGCGCCCGGCGCTGACCGCAGAGCAGATCGAGGAGAACGCGGCGACCTATATCGCCCAGGCCAACAAGATACTGAATCCTGACCTGACCGAGCTGCGCCGTAACTCGGAGTGGCTGGGCAAGATGGACTTCGCCGATGTCATCAAGCTCACGGCGAACTTCACGGTGGCGCGCATTCTCGAACGTGATGACTTTGCCAAGCGCATCGCGGAACAAAAACCCATCTCGCTGCACGAGCTGCTCTATCCGGCGGCCCAGGCTATGGACTCGGTTGCTATTGAGGCTGACGTCGAGCTGGGCGGCACCGACCAACTTTTCAATCTGCTGGCAGGCCGCGAGCTCATGGAAAAGCGCGGCATGGCGCCGCAGGTCTGCCTGACCCTGCCGCTCCTTGAGGGCTTAGACGGCGTCCAGAAGATGAGCAAGAGCTACGGCAACTATATTGGCCTGACAGACGGCGCAGACGATATGTTTGGCAAGGCCATGTCGATCCCGGATGAACTCATGATCAAGTACTTCACGCTGGCAACACCGCTGGCTCCCGCAGAGATCGGCCAGATCGAAGCAGGGCTGACTGATGGCAGCCGGCATCCTAACGCGGTCAAGCGGCGCCTTGCGCGCGAGATCGTGGCGCTCTATCACGATGCTGCGGCGGCCGAGGCAGCTGAGGCGGCATTCGACCTGGTCTTCAAGCAGCACGAGATCCCTGAAGACATCCCCGAAGCTACGGTCGCGGAGGTCGCGACTCCTGGCGAGGATGGCTCGATCTATCTGCCAGCGCTTATGCTCGCCTGCGGGCTGGCGTCCTCAGCCTCTGAAGCTCGTCGCCTGATAGATGGCGGCGGCGTAAAGCTTGACGGTAAGCCGCTTCTCAAGGGCGCCTACCAGTGCCAACCCGCAGCGCTTAAAGCCGCTGTCCTGCAGGTCGGCAAGCGCAGATTCATCCGCCTCACATAGGCCAGGAAACATCAGGGCCGCACGGCAAGCGTTTCAACATCATTGATGTCTGCTGCTTTTGTTCTACAAATCCTCGGTTTGTTTATAAACGAGAGCCAGTTTGCAACATCTCCTTGATTTGATGGTATAATTCCAACATATTTGCTTTGCAGTTCAGATGAGGGAGAGGTGTTAATTTATGGGTGCAAAAGGGGCAAGCAAAGTCTTTGCAGTTTTGGTAGCCTTTGTGTTGGTGCTGGGTATGATTCCGGCGGTGGCGTTCGCGGCTAACACAAATGTTGGTACCATGGCGGCTTTAAACACCGCCTTGGGCGCCGCCCAGGATGGCGACACGATCACGTTGACGGCAAATATCACTTCTTATGCGGCTATGACCTATAGCGGCGGCCACAGTGTTACGATTGTGACTGATGGCCATACGCTTACCATTAACAATGGTGGCGGCGCTGCGCTGACGGTGAGTGGCGCTGGCAGCGAGCTCTTGCTGGATTCCAGTAGTGGCGGCGCGTTCAATGTTATAGGCCTGACGTATGGGGTACGCGCAATCGACGGCGGTAAAGCGCAGGTAACGGGCGCTACTTCTGAGGGATCAGGTGGCGTTGGCGCCTATGCTGCAAGCGGCGGAAGCGTCGAGGTAGTCAACATCACGACGGACAGTTCAGGCAGTACTGGCGCTTATGCCTCAGGAGCGGGTTCTTCTATTACGGTGACCGGTAATATTACAAGCCTACTCAACCCTGCTGTTACCAGCACTGGTGTGAAGGTTGATAACGGCGGTCAGGCTACCGTTGATGGTACGGTTTCTTCCCGGTTCCCAACCGAAGTGAGCGTAGGCGGCAGTGCTGCGAGCTACGAAGATCCTCCCAGCTGGAATGATTATAAGAGTGGTTACTTCACTTACACAGATGGTGTTTCTATTGCCTGGATAAAGGGCAATGGGCCTGCGCCAGCGCCTGAAGTCCTTTCTGTGACGGTAACCCCGGATCCTGTTAAGGTCGAGCAAGGGAAAACGCAACAGTTCACGCCAACAGTAACAGGCAATGGCGCTTTCTCTCAAGACGTAACGTGGAGCGTAGCGGGCAGCACGAATCCCGGTACCACTATTGATGCGGCTACTGGTTTGCTAAAAGTTGCCGCTGATGAAACCGCGACCACTCTGACGGTTACGGCAACTTCAGTCACCAGTGTTGACAAATATGGCACCGCAACGGTGACGGTGACAAAGGCTCCGGAGAAGGAGAAGAAGGAAGAAAAGAAAACTACTCCCACTAATGAAACGACAACGACCCCATCAGCCGAAACTACCCCGACGGTCTCCAGTCACCCGATCACAGGCTTGCCGAAGACCGGCGATGCCACCCTTTCGAATATGGGCTTGGGTCTGGGCATTACTGCTTTGACCGCGCTGGGCGTGCTCTTTGTAAATGCGTATCGGAAGCGGAGCAACGCATAGCGCATAACGCAAGGGAACGCGTATTCAATAAATGCCCGCTGGCAGCATGTCAGCGGGTATTTTCTATCCGCATTTATAATCTTTCTCAAAAAACCTGTGATTTCCTCTTGTTTGAGAGGCAAAAATAAGGTATTCTAATATACCCTCGCGAAAGCGGGTAGTCCACTTCACTTAAGTACCGTCCAAACGTATTTAGAAATAGTTGGAAGAACTGTGTTGACAGGCTCTCTATACTTGCGTAACATAGTTCCTTGCGCCGAAAATTGGCGCGCGGTAAAAATCCGCATCGAACCTTGAAAACTGGATACTGTGAATTAAGGAATTAAGAATAAGCCAAGTAATGAAACCCGTCTGTCGAGAGGGGCTGTCAAAAGCCCAAACCGACGACGATTCTTTTCGGTCAGAAGTCAGGTAAGCGGTAGCTCTTCGGAGCAACCGAACTGCCGGGCGCTCTGGCCAAACCGGATTGAAACCGGAATCAAACTAACGTTAAAGACCAGCAACGATGTCAGCGCAGCTTCACCGCCGCGCGTTACGAACATCTGCGCTGTTCACTCTTTCTACGGAGAGTTTGATCCTGGCTCAGGATGAACGCTGGCGGCGTGCTTAACACATGCAAGTCGAACGATTAAAGCCCGCTTCGGTGGGTGTATAAAGTGGCGAACGG
>WRFR01000009.1 GCA_009778715.1 Coriobacteriia bacterium
GCTCAGGTCTATACCGGAACTCAGACAGGGACAACAGCAAGCTATATCTTTGACAGCAAAGATATTGACCTGACTACACTGGCTGGCAAGACCGTTGACATGTATGTCACCGCCTCTCTTATCCAGGTCTCAGGGCTTTATCCGACTGATGTCGTAAACAAAGGCCAGCTGATCGTTAACGCTAACGAAGATGACAACAACAAGCCTAAGCCCAAAGATATCGATGGGCCGCCAATTACCAATACCGGACGCATCTACGGCTTCCTGTACAACGACGTCGATCGTGACGGGGTCTATACACCAGGCGTTGATACACCTATCACAACTCCGCAGACCATCACTGCCACTGACGTCAACGATCCTTCAAAGATCTACACGATCCAGTCCAATCCTGATGGGAGCTATGCTTTAGACATTCCGGCAGGTACCTATCTGGTTACCTTCCCGGCTCTAATCGATAACATGGGACGCACCACTGCTCCAAGCTCTGGTAAGGTAGACGGTGTCATCATCACACTAGGAGACAGCGCTGCTCAGACCAAGAGGCTCGACAGTGGCTATGCCACGCCTTCTGATGATGCTATCAAGGAACTAAAAGACAGCTTTACTAAGACAGTTGATGACGGCAACGGCAACTACATGACTGCAGCCACCATCACTGACGCAAGAGCGCCACTGAACTACAAACTGTCCTTTACTTTCCCAACAAATATGGCAGGCTTTGCTTCCATAGAGGTCAAAGACGTCATGCCGGCTGGCCTTGAGCTTGATCCAAGTGTTGATCCTAACGTGGTTGTCAAGTTGGGTGGCTCTACTATCTCGTCTGACCAGCAGTCAGGTACTACGGCCAGCTATCTGTTTGATGGCTCAACTACTGATCTGTTTGCTTTGGCAGGAAAGACTGTTGACATGTATGTCTCAGCCCGCTTAGTTAAGGTCAACGGAGATTACTTAACCGATATCACCAATACCGGCCAGATAATCATTAACGCTGTCCTTAGTCCTGCTGGCCCAGGACCAATAGAGGTCCCAGGTCCTTCTGTAACCAACACTTGTGTTATCAAGGGTGTTCTCTTCGACGATGCAAATGGTAATGGGATTATGGATGCAACAGAGACCGGTCGCTATCCGGATAAGACCGTCAAGCTCTATGCTGCGACGTCTTCTTCTGCGGCCCTCTCAGTAGCTCCTCTGGCAGCCACCGGGCTTCAGATCGCAGCGGTTGCCGCCTCAAGTGTCCCGGTAGCTACTACACAGACAGATGCCAATGGTAACTACAGCTTTGAAGTGGTACCTGGTACCTACTACGTGGTCTTCCCGAATCTAAAGCCTTTAGTCTTTACGGGTAACACTAATGGCCAGTCTGCCAATGTGACCGTAAGCTATGCAAGCGCACAAGATCAGGTGCAGGTAGCCAACCAGGGCTACAAGATGCCAGCACCGCCTGCTGCCCTTCCCAAGACTGGAGACATTGTCAGTATCGTCACGCCGCTTATTGGCCTGGCAGCTGCTCTCTTGTTCTTCTTTATCCTGCTTGCCTGGAAGAGGCGCAGAGAAGACGAAGATGAAGGGACGCGAGTAAACCTGGCGTAAGCCTGACAGCAATGTTTGAACAGGGGGCGGCTCCTATGGAACTGCCCCCTGCGTGTATAAAGGAAAAAACTAAGGAGTTAAACGACAAAAGGATAGCAGATCCCAAAAATGGGTTGAGATGTTATCTTGGTGGAGTAATCTATAAATGAGGCTTCTTGTGTTTAAATGAAAATAGAAGAGGCCACGGGAAATGAAAAGAAATAATGAGGAGGTCCCTTGTCATGATAATCAAGAAGAAAACGGTCCTGTCGATCGTTCTTAGTATCGCTTTGGTGGTAGTACTTGCTTTTGGCGCACTCAGCTTGGGCGGATGCACCAAGAAGAACGCTAATCAAAATTCTACGAATAACGGCACTACTACTACGACCACCAATAAGAACGGTGGCGTCACACTTGAAACGTCAGCGACCGTTCATGTAGATATCCCAAAAGGACAATAGCAGATCTGCGGACTATTTGGTACTTTACCTTAGTATTTCCAGGTTGTTTCGAGATCAATCTTAAAAATCCTACTGACATCGGCAATGAACAAGTGTAAAATGATAAATCGATGGTTCATGTCTTGGTCCGGAGGACGATGACCCTAAGATTGGAATGATGGTTAGTACTGTGCAGAATGATTCGATAGTTCTTCCGCGTGTCAACGTTGGGTTGATTACCAAAACACTTCTGGTTTGTGCAGCAGTTTTGTTGCTGTTCCTGGGTCTTGCCAGTAAGGCGGGGGCCGATCCGGCATCTGGCGCCACAGGGGCTACTCTCACTCAACTTATTACTCCTGTTTCTTCTGATACGACTTCAGTTGCGCTGCTCGGCGCACCACCAACAAATGTCCCGATCACCTATGACGACGCCAGTTGCTCGATTTGTCATTCGAACAATGTACAGCTCGAGCATCAGAAATATTCTGGCTGTTCTCTCTGCCATGGGAATGCAGGAATCTCAAGTATGTCATCGCCGGTCGACATTCCGGGAGCTGTTGGTAAAAAGAGCTGCGGCACTGACGTCGATGCATGCCATGGTCCCAATGGAGGCCAGGCATGGCATGGCTCTGGCGTTGAAGGGGCGTGGGCTGTCGATGGGATGAATAGCTCCCATGCGACCATGGACACACTCACAGCCACTCCGATGGACGCCCAGACCAGTTGTGGCGGTTATGATGACGGGACTGGTACGCCAACCTGTCATAGCGCAGGCTCAACACAGTCGAATTATTACTTTGGAATGTCTGATGGGGCATACGATCTGGCAGCAGCGCACGCTGACTATTACAATGCTGTGAAAAACAAAAAAACAGGCCCCGGGGTAACGCCTTCCACAGCCATCACCGCATCTGCAAGCGCCTGCGGCATCTGTCATGATAAGAACTCGACTCTCGACGGGGAGCTGAAGCCGGTCATCGCGGCAAAAGTCAACGCCGCGGGCGGTCCGGGAAACTTGACTTGCAAGTCATGTCATGATGGCACGAATGGTACCTACGTACCGCTAACTGCTTATGCGGCAGTTGACCCCAGCCTTCCGAGTTTGACTGGTAACAAATCCCTTTGCTATAAGGCTAATTCCAGTCTGGCAACTTCGATGAGCACGTCAGCGGCTCCCGGATCTCTGCTCTCAGGCCTCACGAGCCATTCAACTACCTCTGCTGCCTTACCGGCGGCAGAAGGAGATCAGGTGGATGCGCTTATTGGCCAACTCAGTCCTGAACTCCAGGCACAACTGAGCGGCGTAACGGGGCAGCAGCAACAGCTTTCCGCTGGTACGCTTTCGATGAACAACCTGGGTATTCCGGATTCGGCTTTACCTGCGACCTCGATTTCAAAGATGCCGTTGTTTTTCAGGTAACGTAACCCTGAAATAAGAACAACGTCCTCACGAGTGCTCCGAGATCCCGGAGCACTCGTTATCTTTACTATACTTCTCAGTTGTCGATCAACTCACAGCATGAGGGGCAAGAGGATTCCGTAACTGATGGATACGCCCGGTAGCGTGGTGTTGACGAATGAGCTCTCTTCTAGTAATGTAGTACCCCGCGACTAATTTTCAGGGAACGCATGGTGCTGCATGCGAGTTGCCCCCGGGAAACAGGCGGCCACCTTGGGGCGAACCAGGCAGGTTCTCACCAAATGTCCGCCACCGGTAATGGATAGTAAACTTAAACGTGAAGGGAAGCAAACTTTGCCTACCATCAACCAACTGGTCCGCAAGGGCCGCACAGCTGTTGCTGAAAAGAAGAAGAACCCGGCGTTGAAGGGCAACCCTCAGCTGCGGGGCGTCTGCACACGTGTCTACACCACCACGCCAAAGAAACCGAACTCGGCTCTGCGTAAAGTCTGCCGTGTGCGCCTGAGCAACGGCATCGAGGTTACCGCTTATATTCCGGGTATCGGCCATAATCTGCAGGAACACTCCATCGTGCTCGTGCGCGGCGGTCGTGTTCGCGACCTGCCTGGTGTTCGCTACAAGGTGGTTCGTGGCGCGCTTGACGCCGCCAGCGTATCCGATCGCGCCCAGGGCCGCAGCCGTTATGGCGCAAAGAAATCCTAACCAGGATCCCGCCTGCGAAGAAGTTTTGAAAGGATCAAGTCTATGCCCAGACGAGCAGCAGCACAGAGACGTGAGATAAAGCCAGATACGCGCTATAACAACCGCTTGGTCACTCAGCTGATCAATAAGATCCTGTGGAGCGGCAAGAAATCAACGGCCGAAGGCATCGTGTACGGCGCTTTCGACATCATTGAGGAGAAGACCGGCTCTGATCCCCTGGCGACGTTTAAGACCGCCATGGATAATGTCAAGCCGCAGATCGAAGTGCGCCCCAAGCGTGTTGGTGGCGCGACTTATCAGGTTCCGGTCGAGGTCAACGCCCGCCGCAGCACAACCCTTGCGATCCGCTGGATCGTCGGGTTCTCACGCGACCGTAAAGAAAAGACAATGAAGGAACGCCTTGCCGCAGAAATCATGGACGCCGCCAATGAGACCGGCGCCTCGATCAAGCGACGCGAGGATCTCTTCAAGATGGCCGAAGCGAACCGTGCGTTCTCGCACTATCGCTGGTAGCGATCCCCTACAGGAGTTCACCACTTATGGCTGTTAAGCACTATCCACTTGATAAGACCCGCAACATCGGGATCATGGCTCATATCGACGCGGGCAAGACCACGACGACCGAGCGCATCCTGTATTACACGGGGCGCACCCATAAGATCGGCGAGGTGCACGAGGGCGCGGCGGTCATGGACTGGATGGAGCAGGAACAGGAGCGCGGCATCACGATCACGAGCGCTGCGACGACCTGCTTTTGGAAGGACCATCGCATCCAGATCATCGACACACCGGGCCACGTTGACTTCACAGTAGAGGTCGAGCGCTCACTGCGTGTCCTCGACGGATCAGTCGCCGTATTTTGTGCGGTGTCTGGTGTCGAGCCACAGTCAGAGACGGTCTGGCGCCAAGCCGAGACCTACCATGTGCCGCGCATCGCCTATGTCAACAAGATGGATCGTACGGGAGCGGATTTCAACCGCGTTGTGCAGATGATTCGTGACCGCCTGGGCGCCGTGCCGGTTGTGATCCAGATGCCGATCGGGTCAGAGGATAACTTCACGGGTATCATCGACCTGATCGAGATGAACCAGATCAAATTCCACGCCGAGGATATGAACGCTCATCCCACGATCGAGGAGATCCCTGAGGACTATCTTGATGCGGCACGTGCGGCGCGCCACGACATGATCGAGGCTATCGCTGACGTTGATGAGAACATCATGATGAAGTTCCTCGAGGACGAGGAAATCACGACCGAAGAGATCAAGGCGGGCCTGCGCAAGGGCACGATCGCCTGTGAGTTCAACCCGGTAATCTGCGGCTCGTCATTTAAGAACAAAGGCGTCCAGCAGATGCTTGACGCGGTTATCGACTATCTGCCGAGCCCGCTCGATGTTCCGCCCATCCAGGGCGTAACGCTCAAGACCGGTGAAGAGATCACGCGCCCGGCCGACCCGAAGGGTCCCTTCGCGGCGCTCGCCTTTAAAATCATGACCGATCCATTTGTAGGCAAGCTCACGTACTTCCGCGTCTACTCCGGCACGCTGGAGAGTGGGAGCTATATCTATAACAGCAGCAAAGATAATAAGGAGCGCATTGGCCGCCTGCTCCAGATGCACGCGAACAGTCGTGAGGATGTCGAGAGCGTCAGCGCGGGCGACATCGTCGCGGCGGTCGGCCTGAAGAACACTTCGACGGGCGACACGCTTTGTGATGAGAAGAACCCCATCGCGCTTGAGTCGATGGTGTTCCCTGACCCAGTCATCGATATCGCTATCGAGCCCAAGACCAAGGCGGAGCAGGACAAGCTTGCCAACGGCCTGGCAAAGCTGGCCGAGGAGGATCCGACCTTCCAGGTCCACACGGACTCTGAGACTGGCCAGACCATCATCGCTGGCATGGGCGAGCTGCACCTGGAGGTCATCGTTGACCGCCTGGTCCGCGAGTTCAAGGTCGAGGCTAACGTGGGTAAGCCACAGGTCGCGTATCGCGAGACCGCGGGCAAGCGCGTCGAGGGTGTGGATACGAAGTTCGCGCGCCAGACGGGCGGCCATGGGCAGTACGGCCACGTGGTCATCAACCTTATTCCCCAGGAGCCGGGCGAGGGCTACGTCTTTGAAAACAAGATCGTCGGTGGCGCGGTGCCAAAAGAATACATCCCTGCGGTCGACAAGGGCATCAAAGAGGCTCTGGGCAGCGGTGTCCTGGCCGGCTATCCAGTGGTCGACGTGAAAGTCGAGCTGGTCGACGGCTCTTATCACGAGGTCGACTCCTCGGAAATGGCGTTTAAGATCGTTGGCTCAATGGCCATCAAGGAGGCTCTGCGCAAGTCGAGCCCGATCCTGCTTGAGCCGGTCATGGATGTTGAGGTCGTGACTCCTGAAGAGTTCATGGGCGACGTGATGGGCGACTTGTCCAGCCGTCGCGGCCATATCGATGGCATGGAGGCGCGCGGATCGGCTCAGGTCGTGCGCGCGAAGGTGCCCCTGTCCGAGATGTTCGGTTATTCCACTGACCTGCGCAGTAAAACGCAGGGTCGTGCTGTCTATTCGATGCACTTCAAGGCTTATGAGCAGGTGCCGAAGTCGGTCGCGGAAGAGATCGCGGCCAAATCCGGCGTCTCATCGTAGGTTGGAAATGCGCAAACGAAACGAAAGGAACTGAAGTGCCTGGTCAAAAGATAAGAATCCGCCTGAAGGGTTATGACCACGAAGTGGTCGACCAGTCGACCGCGAAGATCGTTGAGGTCGCCTTGCGCACCGGCGCCAAAGTCGTTGGCCCTGTGCCGCTGCCTACCTCGCGCAACCTGTACTGCGTGATCCGCTCGCCGCATAAGGATAAAGACAGCCGCGAGCAGTTCGAGATCCGCACGCATAAGCGCCTGATCGATATCATCGACGCGACGCCGAAGACGGCCGACTCATTGGGACGCCTCGATCTTCCTGCGGGCGTCGAGATCGAGATCAAGGCGTAAGAAGGAGCATACGATGACAACTATCTTGGGAAAGAAACTGGGTATGACCCAGGTCTGGACCGAAGACGGGAACCTCCTTCCGGTGACCGTCATCGAGGCCGGTCCCTGTACGGTCGTCCAGGTCAAGTCGCAGGCAGGCGCCGATGGCTATGACGCCATCCAGATCGGCTTCGGCGAGATCAAGGAAGACAAGGTCAACAGCCCGATGGCCGGCCATTTTGCCAAGGCGAAAGTCGAGCCGACCCGCCATCTGGCAGAGGTGCGCCTGGACAGTGAGTCCACCTATAAGCCTGGCGATACGATCACGGTCGAAGAGCTGGCCGAGGCCAAGCTCGTCAATATCAGTGGCGTCAGCAAGGGCAAGGGCTTTGCGGGCGTACATAAGCGCCACGGGTTTGGCATGGGCCCAGGCGGCCATGGTTCACACTTTCACCGTATCCCGGGTTCTGTGGGCCAGGCTTCAACGCCGTCGCGCGTGTTCAAAGGTAAGAAGCTGCCAGGCCACATGGGAACTGACAAGGTGACCACGCTCAACCTGGAAGTGGTCAAGGTCGACGCAGAGCAAAACCTGCTGCTCGTCAAAGGCGCGGTGCCGGGTGGCAAAGGCGCGCTGTTGACGATCACGGTGCGCAAGTAGAGTAAGGACACAGAGATAACATGGCAACTTTGAATGTAAAAGACTTCAGCGGTGGCGCTGCGGGGACGATGAAGGCGGCTGACGCGGTCTTTAAAATCGAGCCCAACACCTTTGCTTTGCATCAGGTGGTCAGAAGCCAACTCGCTGGCGCTCGTGCAGGTACTCACAGCACGAAGACCCGTAGCATGGTCCGTGGTGGCGGAAAGAAGCCCTGGCGCCAGAAGGGTACCGGCCGTGCCCGCCAGGGTACGATACGGGCGCCCCAGTGGAAGGGCGGCGGTGTGGTCTTCGGGCCGCATCCGCGTAGCTATGCCTTCCCGGTGAACAACAAGGTCGTTAAGCTGGCGATGCGCTCTGCGCTGTCCGCCAAGCTTGCCGAGAAGGCGCTGATCGTCGTTGATGACTTCAAGTTCGATGCGCCCTCGACCAAGGCAGCCGCTGCGGGCATCAAAGCTCTTGGCCTGGCTGATAAGAAAGTGACGGTTGTGGTGGGCAGTGAGGACGACAACGCCTACCTGAGCTTCCGCAACCTTGCTTGGGTGCGCCCGCTCTTCGCCTTCGAGGTCAATGCGTATGACCTGGTGGACAACGGCGCGCTCGTTATTGCCAAGGAAGCCCTCGGCTTCATCGAGGAGGTGCTGGCATAATGCTGGATGCACGTCAGATCATCATCAAGCCGATCATCTCGGAGAAGGCGTTCGACCTGCAGTCGGAGCACAGCAAATATACCTTCAAGGTACATAAGGACGCTACCAAGCCGCAGATCGCTGCTGCGGTCGAAGAGATTTTCGATGTGAAGGTGACCAAGGTCAACACGCTCAATGTGACCGGTAAGCCGCGTCGCGTGCGCTATCAGAAGGGCAAGACGCCCGACTGGAAGAAAGCGATCGTGACACTCGGCGCTGGTGACTCGATAGAGATCTACCCGAGTTAAGGTTAAGGAGCCAACTGTTTATGGGAATCAAGAAGTATAAGCCGACCTCACCGGGACGTCGCGGTATGTCGGTCTCCGATTTCGCGGAGATCACCTCGACCGAGCCGGAGAAGTCGCTGCTGGCCCCGTTGCCCAAACAGGCCGGGCGCAACAACAACGGTCGCATCACGGTGCGCCATCAGGGCGGCGGACACAAGCGTCGCTATCGTATCGTTGACTTCAAGCGCAACAAGGACGGCGTCCCGGCCAAGGTCGCGACGATCGAGTATGACCCCAACCGGTCGGCCCGTATCGCCCTGCTGCACTACGCAGACGGCGAGAAGCGCTACATCCTGGCCCCCAAGGGCCTGGAGGTCGGTCAGAAGATCGAGAGCGGCCCTGCGGCTGACATCCGCCCGGGCAACGCGCTGCCCCTGGCTAACATTCCGGTCGGTACGGTCATTCATGCGGTCGAGATGACGCCCGGCAAGGGCGCCGCGCTCGCGCGCAGTGCCGGGACTTCGATCCAGCTCATGGGCAAGGAGGGCAAGTATGCCATCCTGCGTATGCCTTCATCGGAGATGCGCCGCGTGCTGGTAGCCTGTCGCGCCACCGTTGGCGAGGTCGGCAACTCCGATCACAGCAACATCACGATCGGCAAGGCCGGCCGCAAGCGCCATATGGGCGTACGCCCCACCGTCCGTGGTACGGTCATGAACCCGGTCGACCATCCGCATGGCGGCGGCGAAGGCCGCAACAAGAGCGCTGGTCGTCACCCGGTGACGCCCTGGGGCGTCCCGACCAAGGGTCACCGTACGCGCAAGAAGAATAAAGCAAGCAACCGTCTGATCATCAGGCGCCGTAAGAAGTAGAGATAAGGAGATACAGTTCGTGAGCAGAAGCCTTAAAAAAGGACCCTACGTCGAAGCCCGACTTCTTTCGCGCGTCCAAGCGATGAACGAGTCGCAGACCAAGAACGTCGTTAAGACCTGGTCTCGCTCCTCGACGATCTTTCCCGAGATGGTCGGTCACACGATCGCTATCCATGACGGGCGCAAGCATGTGCCGGTCTATATCACCGAGTCGATGGTTGGCCACAAGTTGGGTGAGTTCGCTCCGACGCGTACCTTCCGTGGCCACTCCGGCGACAGGAAGGGGAAGTAGCATGCAGTATAGAGCTACCGCCCGCTTCCAGCGCATCGCGCCACGCAAGGCTCGCCTGGTCATCGATATGATCCGGGGCAAATCACTCGCTGACGCGAAGGCCATCCTGGCATTCTCGCCACGCGCTGCCTCAGAGACGGTCGAGAAGTTGCTCAACAGCGCTGTTGCCAATGCGACTCAGGTCAATGAAAAACTCAATACCGACAAGCTGTTCGTCACAGAGTGCTTTGTGGACGAGGGCCCGACCCTGAAGCGCTTCCGCGCTGGAAGCAAGGGTATGGCCGACCCCATCAAGAAACGCACCTGTCACATCACGCTCGTCTTAGATGATGGAAAGGAGGCGAAGTAAGCATGGGTCAGAAAGTAATGCCTACCGGTTTTCGCCTGGACGTCATTGAACCGCACCGAAGTCGCTGGTTCGGTGGCAAGGACTATGCCAAACTGTTGGCGAACGACATCAAGCTACGGAGCTTCCTGGATAAGCGCCTCCAGCGCGCTGGCGTCGCCAATGTGGTGATCGAGCGCAAAGGTGAGAAAACCGAGATCGAGATCTGGACGTCACGCCCGGGCATTGTCATCGGTAAAAAGGGTTCTGAGGTCGACGTGCTGCGCGGTGAGCTGGAGAAGATCGCTGGCGGCCCGGTCGACGTCAAGATAGTCGAGATCGTACGCCCAGAACTGGACGCCAACCTGGTTGCCCAGTCCATCGCCGACCAGTTGGTCGGCCGCGTAGCCTTCCGCCGCGCGATGCGCAAGGCGGTCAGCGCTGCAATGAAGAGCGGCGCGCTCGGCATCCGTATCCAGTGCTCCGGCCGCCTCGGTGGCGCGGAGATGTCACGGCGTGAGTGGTATCGCGAAGGCCGTGTGCCGCTGCATACCCTGCGCGCCAAGATCGATTATGGATTCACTCAGGCACATACGACGATGGGTGTCATCGGCATCAAGGTATGGCTGTATCATGGCGAGGCGCTCCCGGGCATGCCGCTCCCACAGCCGGCCATCGAAGGTCGCCGTGCTCCGCGCCCGAACCGTCGTGGCGATCATCGGGGTGACCGGGGTAATCGTGGCGGGAGGAGAGAGTAAATGTTAGCTCCCAAACGTGTAAAACACCGTAAGGTGCAGCGTGGCTCGATGAAGGGCCAGGCAAAAGGTGGCACAAAGCTGAACTTTGGAGATTATGGCTTGGTCGCGCTGCAAGCGGCCTGGATCACGAACCGCCAGATCGAAGCTGCCCGTGTTGCGATGACCCGTTATATGAAGCGTGGCGGGCGTGTCTGGATCAATATTTTCCCGGACAAGCCTATCACGAAAAAACCGGCAGAGACGCGCATGGGATCAGGCAAAGGCAACCCCGAAGAGTGGGTGGCTGTGGTCAAGCCTGGCCGTGTCATGTTCGAGATCGCTGATGTGACAGAAGAGACGGCTCGCGAGGCGCTTCGCCTGGCTACCCATAAGCTGCCCATCAAGGTGAAGTTCATCAGCCGTGAAGATGAGAGGTATGCGGGGACTCCCACGCAAGCACCTCCTGCTTTTATCAAACCTTTCGAGTTCGACCTGCCAAAGGAAACGACTGAAGAGGCAGCAGAGTCGGGTACCGGAACAGAAACAGTGGGGGAGGAAGCCTAAATGAAAGCTACAGACATCCATACCCTCAAAGATGAGGAACTGACAGAAGAACTGAAGAACAGCCGTACCGAGCTGTTTAACCTGCGCTTCCGTCTTGCGACCGGGCAGCTCGAGGATACCTCGAAGATCCCGGCGGTGAAAAAGGATATCGCACGCCTCTGCACCGAGCTGCGTGCTCGTGAACGCGAGGCCGCCGCGTCTGCCGCGGCTGCAGAATAAGTGAGGAGTGCTGATGACTGCTACTGTAACAAGGAACAACCGCAAGGTTCGCCATGGCGTCGTGGTATCGGTGTCTGGCGATAAGACCTGTGTGGTGAAGATCGAAGAACGTAAGCGCCATGCGCTCTACGGCAAGATGATCACGACGAGTAAAAAGCTCCACGTGCATGATGAGTCCAACGAGACCGGCGTGGGCGACAAGGTCACCGTTATGGAGACGCGCCCACTGTCGAAGCTGAAGCACTGGCGTCTGCTCGAGATCAACGAGAAGGCGCGCTAACGGGCGCCCCGTCGGATTTTTTGGAGATTAACGATGATTCAAGCAGAAACCAGGCTGAAAGTAGCCGACAACAGCGGTGCGCGTAAGCTCGCCTGCATCAAAGTGTTGGGGGGTTCGAAACGCCGCTATGCCTATGTGGGCGATGTCATCGTCTGCTCGGTCAAAGAGGCGCTGCCCAATGGCAACGTGAAAAAGGGCGAAGTCGTCAAAGCGATCGTGGTCCGCACGGTCAAGGAAGTGCGTCGTAAGGATGGCAGCTATATCCGTTTTGACGAGAATGCCGCGGTCGTCATCGACGAGCAAGGTAATCCGCGTGGGACACGTATCTTCGGGCCGGTGGCGCGTGAGCTGCGTGACCGCAAGTACATGAAGATCGTTTCGCTTGCGCCGGAAGTGCTGTAAGGACAAAACATGAAATTTAACATTCGAAAAGACGACAAGGTCGCGGTCATCTCGGGCAAGGATAAGGGCAAACAGGGCCGCGTGCTCTCAGTCAACCCTTCCAGCCAACGTGTGCTTGTCGAGCGCGTCAACATCGCGAAGAAGGCGCTGCGCCCCAAAAACGAGCAGCAGCAGGGCGGCATCATCGAGATCGAGGCGCCGCTGCACGTGAGCAACGTCATGCTGATCTGCCCGGCCTGCAATAAGCCGACGCGCATCAGCAACAAGCGCTCAGAAGACGGCAAGCGTATTCGCGTGTGCAAGAAGTGTGGGAAAGACATCGACTAGATGAAATGATTCGTGGCGCCCGGCGTGTTTGGGTAACAGCCACGACAGGGCTTGCCTGCGGGCAAGTGTGAGGGTCAGAAATCCTCGCTTGAACCTCCAGATGGAAAGGTAGAACAGAAGTGGCAACGAAGAAGAAAGCAGCGAAAAAGAGCACCGAGGGTATGCCTCGGCTGCGCGCGCTGTACCTTGATGAGGTGGCGGGCAAGATCGAAGAGCAGTTGGGCATCACCAACGTCATGGAGATTCCGCGCCTGGAAAAGATCGTCGTGAACATGGGCGTCGGCGCGGCAGTGGCTGATGCCAAGCAACTTGACGCGGCAGTGCGCGACCTGCGTACCATCACCGGCCAGCAGCCGATGATCACCCGCGCGCGCCGCAGCATCGCGAACTTCAAGCTGCGCGAGGGTATGGCGATCGGCGCTAAGGTCACCCTGCGCGGCGATCGCATGTGGGAGTTCTTCGATCGTTTGATCGCGACCGCAATTCCGCGTATTCGCGACTTTCGGGGCTTTTCTGCGAAGAGTTTCGATGGGCGCGGCAACTACTCCATCGGCGTGACGGAGCAGCTGATTTTCCCCGAGGTCAACTATGACTCGGTGGATCGCACGCGCGGCATGGATATCACGTTTGTAACTACCGCCAAAGACGACGCTGGCGCTCGCGCGCTGCTCGACGGCTTTGGCTTTCCGTTCAAGGATTAACCGCGGCGCGCACAGCCCCGCTACAGAAAGGGAAAACATGGCAAAGAAATCGATGATCGCCAAAGCACAGAGGACGCCGAAGTTCTCGACGCGTCAGCATAACCGCTGCGTACGGTGCGGCCGACCCCGGGCGTATTACCGCCAGTTCGGGCTCTGCCGCGTGTGTGTGCGTGAACTGGCGCTGAAAGGCGAGCTCCCCGGTGTTCATAAGGCCAGTTGGTAGGCAACTGACGTGAAGGAACAACTGGAGAGGTTGAGGCAAGCAGCGCGCCTTCCACGGGTTGGCGTGAACCTTATCGCCCCATCCATCTGGGACCAGGAGGAATAACATTATGAGTATGACAGACCCCATCGCCGATATGCTGACACGCATACGCAACGCGAACTCCGCCTACAAGCCGGAGTGTGCGATGCCTTCGAGCAAGAAACTCGTTGCCATCGCCGCGGTGCTCAAAGAAGCCGGCTATATCGTTGATTATCATGTTGAAGATACCAAACCTGCTCCGACGTTGACGGTCATCCTGAAATATGGCGCTGACAAGCAACGTACCCTGACTGGCATCCGCCGCATCAGCAAGCCGGGTTTGCGTGTTTTCGCAAAGAAGGATGACCTGCCCCGCGTGCTGGGTGGCCTCGGCATCGCCGTTATCTCGACCTCACAGGGCGTGATGACCGACGTACAAGCTCGTGCCAAAGGGATCGGCGGCGAAGTCGTCGCCTACGTCTGGTAGGAAAAGCGAGAGGAGTACACGCTTATGTCACGTATCGGAAAAATGCCTATCGCTGTTCCTGACGGCGTCGATATCACCATCGACGGGCAGCAGGTGAGCGTCAAGGGCAAGTTGGGCGAGATGTCCCACACAGTCCCTGCGCTGATCACCGCCCAGCTCAAGGACGGGCAGATCGAAGTCACGCGCGCCGATGAGAGCCGCGAGGCGCGCAGCCTCCATGGCTTGACTCGCACCCTGATCAACAACATGGTCGTTGGGGTAAGCGAAGGCTATGCGCGCAACCTCGAGATCGTTGGTGTCGGCTATCGTGCCGCGCTCAAAGGCTCAAACCTGGAGATGGCGCTGGGGTATTCTCATCCCGTCATCGTGGAGCCGATGGAGGGCATCACTTTTGAGGTGCCTGCGCCCACAAAGATAACGGTCAAAGGGATCGATAAGCAACGCGTCGGCCAGCAGGCTGCTGTGATTCGCAAGTGGCGCAAGCCCGAGCCTTACAAAGGTAAGGGAATTCGCTATGAAGGCGAGCATGTCCGTCGCAAGATGGGTAAGGCCGCCGGCTAAGGAAAGAGTAGTGTTTTGGGCGTTTTCGCCTTAAATGTTTCGAGGAGATAAGAAGACATGGATAAACTCAAAGCAAAAAGCGCAGGGCTGGCACGACGCCAGCGCCGGGTGCGCGCAAAGATCACGGGGACCGCTACTCGTCCGCGTTTGCGGGTCATGCGCACTAATAGCAATATCGCGGTCCAGGTGATCGACGACGTGGCTGGCACGACGCTGGTCGCTGCTTCAAGTGTTGAGAAGGGCTTTAAGGGCGGCAGTGATAAAGACGCCGCCAAGCGTGTGGGCGAAGAGGTCGCCAAGCGCGCGAAGAAGGCTGGTGTGACCGAGGTCGTCTTCGACCGTGGCGGCCACATCTATCATGGCCGCATCAAGGCCCTGGCGGACGGCGCCCGGAGCGCCGGACTGAAATTCTAGGAGGAATAATACATGGCGCGTAAAGATACACCCGTATCCGAACTGTCCGAGAAAGTCGTTTCGATCAATCGTGTGTCCAAGGTCGTCAAAGGCGGCCGGCGTTTCTCCCTGAGTGCGCTCGTGGTGGTCGGTGACGGCGAAGGTAAAGTTGGCGTAGGCATGGGCAAGTCGTCCGAAGTCCCCAACGCTATCAGCAAGGGTATCGAGGACGCAAAGAAGAACATGTTCAAAGTGCCGCTTATCAACGGTACCCTGCCGCATGAGATCGTAGGAGAGTTCGGCGCAGGCCGGGTCATGCTCAAGCCTGCTGCTCCTGGTACGGGCGTCGTTGCTGGCGGACCGGTGCGCGCGGTACTTGAAGCGGCTGGCGTGACCGACGTACTGAGCAAGTCACTGGGCAGCTCGAACGCGATCAACATCGTGCGCGCGACCGTGCAGGGATTGCAGTCACTGGTATCGGCGACTGAAATGGCCAAGCGTCGCGGCAAGACTGTTGCCGAGATCTTCGGCCATGAACAGAAGTCAGCGCCCGCGCCCGAGCCCGCAGTACAGGGACAGGAGGCCTAACTGATGCCCGCTAAGAAGACGAAAACACTGAAGGTGACCCAGGTGAGATCCACCATCAGTTGCCCGAAGGATCAAGTGGCGACCGTGAAAGCCCTCGGGCTCAAGCGTATCCGCCATACGGTGGAACTACCCGATAACGACGCGGTGCGTGGCATGCTGTTTAAAGTCAAGCACCTTGTTGAAGTAGAGGAAGGCTGATCATGCAGATCAATGACTTGTTTCCTGCGCCCGGTTCGACCAAGGAGCGCAAGCGAGTGGGACGCGGTCATGGCTCCGGCCACGGCGGCACCTCCGGTCGCGGAAGTAACGGCCAGATGTCGCGCGCTGGCGGTGGCAAGGGCCCCGGTTTCGAAGGCGGTCAGTTGCCTTTGGCGATGCGTCTGCCTAAGTTAGGCGGCTTCGTCAGCCACAATCGCGTGGAGTATGCGGTGGTCAACGTGGGGCGCCTTGAGGAGCTCTTTGAAGCGGGCGCCGTCGTTGATGCAGATACCCTGCAAGCAGCAGGCGCCATTAAATCTGCCGATAAGAAGCCCGTAAAGATCCTGGGTGATGGCGAACTGAAGAAGAAGCTCACCGTGCGGGTCGACAAAGTTTCGAAGACTGCCCAAGAAAAGATCGAGGCAGCAGGAGGGGCGGTCGAATAATCGTGTTAAAGACGATCGTAAACGCATTCAAAGTCCCTGAACTTCGCAAAAAGATCCTCTTCGTCTTAGGTGTGGTGGCCCTGTATCGTATCGGCTGCTACATTCCGGCGCCGGGCGTCGATGTTACGCTGGTGAGCAAGACCGTCGAGAGCAACCCCTCGTTGGCGTTTTTGGGCTTGTTCTCCGGGGGCGCGTTGCAGCGGATGTCGCTCTTCGCCCTTGGCGTGATGCCCTACATCACCGCATCGATCATCATGCAGCTGCTGCAGGCGGCCATTCCTAAGCTTGAGAAGATGAGCAAGGAAGAAGCGGGGCAGCGTCGCATTACGCAGATCAGCCGCTATATGACCATCGGCATCAGTACTATCGAATCGATAGGCCTTCTGACGATCTTTAACGGCGCGCTGCAGACGATCCCCGGCGTCTCGGTCTGGATGGTCCGGGTATTGATCGTCGGCACCCTGGTAACTGGCTCGGTCCTTATCATGTGGATGTCGGAGCTGATCACGCAAAAAGGTATCGGCAACGGCATGTCCATGATGATTTTTGCGAGCATCGTATCGAGGTTTCCGCTGGCATTCGTGCAAACATTCCAAAGCAGAGCTACTCAGACATTTGGAATGAACGTGGGTATTTGGGGCTACCGTGTTATCGTGACGGCAGTCATCGTGTTGGTTCTTCTGGCGGTCATCGCCCTCATCATCTATATTGAAGGCGGCCAGCGCCGCATCCCCGTACAGTATGCCAAGCGCATCATCGGGCGTCGCCAGTATGGCGGCAACGCGACCTACATCCCGCTGAAGGTCAACGGCGCGAATGTCGTACCGATCATCTTCGCCTCGGCGATATTGACGATCCCATCGCAGTTGCACGCAGTGTTTCCGAAGGTGGGCTGGCTCACCAGCGCAGCTAACTTCCTGGGCGCGGGTTGGGGCAACTGGGTCATCACGTTCATCCTGATCGTGTTCTTTGCCTACTTCTATACGGCCCTGGTGTTCAACCCGGTCGACATTTCTGACAACATGCGTAAGCAGGGAGGGTTCATTCCTGGCATCCGTCCCGGCTCGCAGACGACGAAGTTCATCGAGACCGTGATGAACCGCATCACGCTGCCGGGCGCGTTGTTCCTGGGCTTTATCGCTATCGGCTCATCGATTGTGATGTATTACACGAAAAACCCGGTCGCGCAGCAGCTCGGTGGTACGTCGATACTGATTATGGTCGGCGTGGCTTTGGAGACGATGCAGCAGATCGAAGCGCAGCTTAAAATGCGGCGCTACGACGGCTTCTTCGAGTAGCGTCTCCTTCCGCGTAAGCCATCCAGAGAGGTCCCCATGGGCATAGGCCCAATGGGGACCTCTCTTCATGTTATACGCGAAACGATCCGCCATTCAAAATCGCTGCTGGCTTATTCTCTTGTCCGCCACGAGGAGCGCGTAGCGCGACGCGGCAATCCAGTTTGCTCGAGTAGACAATAGTTTATGATGGAGACGGTCAATGAGGTAAAGAGGAGTGAGGATTGAAAGATGACTGATTTGACGGATGGTCTGGGATCACAAAACTACAATGAAGAGACGCTCCGCAAGGTATTGCGGGTCGTCATGGTGGTTTGGGTTGTGCTATTTCTGGTATATCTGCTGCCGGTACTTTTCGCTAATTTTTTCCCTGTCGCTTTCTCAATCCTGTCGATAAATCTTTTTGTTTCTCATTTCTATGTGGATTTTCTTTACTGGGCTTTGATCCCCTTTGGTATCATAGCCATTCTTTGGGCAGCTCAAGCGCTTAAGGCATCTTCGAGAATCATTGTTCTGTGTGCGGGTGCAATGATGGTCGTTACGGCGCTGTGGTATATTCTTTACCAAAATTGGGTCTGTATCATAATGGCTGCTGCTTATGGTGGCCCTTTCCCGCTGTCGATTCAAATTTTAATTGCGTTTCTTCATATATTACTTATGACCCTGTGGGCGCTCTTGTTTGCAGGAGGATTATTGTTGCGTAAAGAAGAACGTGGCGTAGGAAGATGGATAGCAGGTGTAACGGCTTTGCTCAGTTGGGCGTACGCGATAATTTTCATCTTCATTTCCCACCGCTCTTATGACTCTATGTTTTTGGCGCTTCTCTTGGTGGCGATCTCAACACTCTGTATCGCGATCAGCTTGAAGCGACCTGAGCCAGCCGCCGAGCTGCCTTCCTCATAGAGCTACGCCCACTATCCTGGCTTTTATGTACATCGAGCTGTATTGGCTTGCAGCATATGACGGTTTGTATAATAATGAAGCCATCATAAACAGGGGCAAAACTTTATTTGCATAGAAACACAGAATCGAGAGTGATTATCGTATGAGTAAGATCGTGGTGGCGTTGGGGGGCAATGCCTTGGGTGACACTCCGCAAACTCAGTTGGAGAACGCCCGTATTGCAGCAAGGTCATTGGCGCCGCTCGTTATCGCGGGGCACAGCCTGGTCGTCTGCCATGGCAATGGCCCGCAGGTCGGCACCATCAAGCTGGCGTTTGATACGGCCAGCGAGGAGGGCGCCGTGCCGGCGATGCCGTTTGCGGAGTGCTCCGCTATGAGCCAGGGTTACATCGGTTATCACCTACAGCAGGCCATCGATGAGGAGATCGAGCTTGCGGGTGGGCGGGGCATCCCCGTCATCACGATGCTCACGCAAACGATAGTCGATGAGAACGATCCGGCGTTCCAGAATCCCACCAAGCCCATCGGGTCCTATTATGATGAAGCTACTGCCAAGAGCCTGGCGGCTGAAAATGGCTATGTCTATAAAGAGGATGCGGGGCGTGGATGGCGCCGCGTGGTTGCCAGCCCCAAACCGATCGATATCTATGAGACGATCAGCCTGCGCGCGCTATTCTATGCGCGTGAGGTGATCGTTGCGGGCGGCGGCGGCGGTATCCCCATCGTCAAGCGCGAGCATGGTTACGTAGGCGTCGATGCGGTCATCGATAAGGACTTCGCGGCGGCTAAGATCGCCGAGCTGGTCGAGGCCGATTATTTCTTCATCCTGACAGCGGTTGAGAAAGTTGCGATTGATTTCAACACCCCTCAGCAACAGGATTTGAGCCTCCTCACCTGCGCCCAGGCACGCGCCTACATTGAGCAAGGGCAGTTTGCGCCGGGTAGCATGCTGCCCAAAGTAGAAGCGGCCATCAGCTTTATCGAGTCAACGCCGGAAGGTCACGCCGTCATCACTTCGCTCGAAAAAGCGACTGACGCTCTCGCGGGCAAGACGGGGACCTCGATCGTCTCATAGTGACAGAGCACCTTTTCCTGTCCCGGATACCTCGATACTTGGTTTTACTGCGTGCTATCATAAAAGCGGTCAAACTGTGACGAAAGGAATCGCATGAACATCGTGTTACTGGGCGCTCCGGGCGCAGGCAAAGGTACGCAGGCAAAGCTTCTGGTTGACGCTTACGATATCCCGCATATCTCAACAGGAGATATCTTTCGTGCAGCACTCGCAGAAGGTACCCCTCTGGGGCTTGAAGCGAAGAAATACATGGATGCAGGCGAGCTAGTCCCTGATCAGCTTGTGATCGATCTGATGAATGAGCGCTTGGCGCAACCCGACACGGCCTTGGGCTTTATCCTGGATGGTTTTCCCCGCACGGCGGCTCAAGCGGTCGCTCTAGATGAGGCCTTGGCAGCGTCAGGCCGCAAGATCGATGTGGCGCTTTCAATTGACGTTGAACCTGAGGTCATCGTGAAGCGCCTGAGCGCGCGGCGCACCTGCGCTGAGTGCGGAAGAATCACGACGGCTGATGAAGGCGATACCTGCCAGGCCTGCGGTGGCAAACTTGAGCAGCGCGCTGACGATAACGAGGCGACGATCCGCAATCGCCTTTCTGTTTATGCGCAGCAGACCGCGCCGCTCATTAATTACTATCAAGGGAAAAATGTGCTCGTTGCAATCGATGGCGATCGTCCGATCGCAGAGGTCTGGGCTGACGTTAAAGCTGCTTGCGAGCACTAGCAGCCATGAGCAGGGGTATACAGACCAAAACACCGGCAGAGATTGAGCAGATGAAAGATGCTGGCCGCATTTCTGCCAAGGCGCTCCGGGTGACGTGCGAAGCCGCACGCCCCGGCATCACGACCAAAGAACTCGATGAACTGGCTGAGGCTACGATCCGCGCTGAGAAGGCGATACCGACGTTTTTGGGTTACGGCGGCTTCAAGGGCAGTATCTGCGCGAGCATCAACGAAGAGATCGTTCATGGCATTCCCTCACCGCGCATGAAACTTTATGCGGGCGACCTGCTGACTATCGATGTTGGCGCGACTTTCAACGACTGGGTGGGCGATAATGCGAACTCCGTCGGCGTTGGAGGCGTTCTGGACGAGGAAGGCCAGCGCCTGATCGACGTGACCCGCCAAGCGCTGTACGCGGGCATTGCCCATGCCGTGCCCGGCAATCACTTTGGTGACGTGTCCGCCGCGGTCGGCGCGGTGGCTGAAGCTGCGGGCCTGGGTATCGTGCGCGAATATACCGGCCACGGAGTCGGGCATGAGATGCATGAGGATCCCAGCGTTCCCAATTACGGCACGCCAGGCACCGGGGCGCTGCTTAAAGTGGGCATGGTGTTTGCTATCGAGCCCATGTTAATGCTGGGCGGCGAGCGCGTTAAAGTGCGCCCCGACGGATGGTGCGTAGTGACCGTTGACGGCAGCCGTGCGGCACAGGTCGAGCACACGATCGCCGTGACCGCCGATGGCCCGATGATACTTACCTGTGAGGACGAATCCGACCGCTGGCCTGATCACGTGTAGCTACGGCACTCTGTCGCTCCACTATTCGGAGTAGCAAATTATCGGTAAAAGTAAAAACACCCACAGCCCGGAATGGACTGCGGGTGTTCTTGTCACCTTGTTATAGTTGCGGGTGAAACTGTTACCCGAGGAACAGGTGGGGTAGATAGCTGTAAAACGAAGAGGAAGTACTGTTTAAAGCGGCGGCGAAGAAAGCGAAATAAGCGATTATCGCACAAATTCCAAGCACGTTGAGAACGATGCAGATGATGCCGCAGATCTTGCCTGCTTTTGCATAGTTATTCGGCACACCTGGAGGAGTCTTTTTCTGCCCCTGGATCGAGAGCACCAGGCCGACAATAGCCAATATGATCCCACCAACGAAGAATGAAACGATACTGCACACCATCCCAGCGATACTGATGTTCTTGGCTTCCCCCAGCGGGTCGGCTTCTGGTACCGGCCCATACTGCGGCGCCTGCCCATACGGGGGAGCGGGAGCAGCACCAACTGGTGGCGCATACTGAGGCGTAGGGGCGTCGGGGGCTGGGGTGTATTGAGGCGCGGGTGGCACAGGAACGGGACCATATTCTGGAGCAGGTGGGACCGGAGCCTGAGGCGCGGGCGGAACAGGCGCGGGGGCTTCTGGAGCGGGCGGTACGGGCGGCACCGGAGCCTCCGCAGCAGGCGCTGGTGGTACAGGAGCTTCTGGCGCAGGGACAGGCGCAGCATCTGGAACTGGCGCTGTTGCGTTATGATCCTCGATAGGGGTTGAGCCAATCTCGTCTGGGTACATCTCTCTGTCCTTTCTTTCTAGGGCGTGTGCAAAGCATACGCTTGCGCGAGTTCATGCGGTTTTTCTTCCCTTATGATACCAGCAAGAAGAATACACCCGGGGTAATTTCACAGAATCCTCTCCCAGTGGAAGACCGCTCATTCAGTGACAGTTAGCGTTTGACGATAAGCGGGACTATTTTGTTTCTTGTAACGTTTGTTTCTAGTACAATTAATCCGTAGAGCAAGCAGTGAAGTGAAAATCGAAGTGAAAAGATAGGAGAAAGTCATGCCAGTTGAAGGAATTAATGCAGTATCAGCCAGCACGAATGTCTCTTCAGGCGGAGGCCTCTTGGCGATCTTGTTTGGTGGTGTTATGTGGCTTATCTATGTAGTGATCCTCGTCTTGATGATCGTTGCCATGTTCAAGTTGTTCGCGAAAGCGGGAAAGCCGGGCTGGACAGCGATCATCCCCATACTGAATGTGCTCCAACTGCTCGATATCGCGGGTAAGCCCTGGTGGTGGATCATCTTGATGTGCATTCCGATAGTGGATATCGTGATATTGTTCATCGTGAGCATCGCGGTAGCGAAAGCTTATGGCAAAGGCGCCGGTTTCGGTATTTGCCTGGTCATATTCGCCCCGATCTTCTATCTGATCCTGGGCTTTGGAAGCGCGCACTATCAGCGCCCGGCGGACTTCTCGCCAACATGGCTGAACATTTAAACGCTCTCTAAACGAGAAATGAAACAGGGGCATGCGTTTCAGTGTGCCCCTGCTTTTATGCTGAGGACTACAGCGTGCTATGATGCAAGGGGTTGCATGAAGGTAGGGAGGCAAACATGTACGGAGACACTCTTTCTGCTCCGGTAACGTCATCAGGGTCGCTTGTTGCGGGATTGTGGGTCGGCCTGATGTTCTTCTATGTGTTCATCATTTTCTTCGCGATAGCGGAGATGGCGTTGCTTTATGTCTCATACTGGTTCCTGTTCCAGAAGGCGGGACGCAAGCCTTGGCCAGCAGTGATACCTATCCTAAATCAGCTTATGCTGCTTGATATCGCTGGCAAACCTTGGTGGTGGATATTCATGTTCTATATCCCGGTCGCGAACATCGTGTTCGAGATTATGCTCTACATTGATCTGGCGCGCGCATTCGGCAAGTCGGGCGGCTGGGCTGCGGGGCTCCTGTTGCTGCCCTATGTGTTCTTCCCGATCCTTGCATTTAGTAAGAACATCACTTACCTGCGGCCGGTTGACTTTCCTCAGCCTTGGCTCGAGATTTAATTTTCAGCTGTCGATGTATCCGGAATAGATAGAGGAGAGCTCCGTAGCTTTAAGCCGATGGGGCAGTGGTCCGACCCGGTAACGTCCGGGTAGATCAGCGCGTCTTCTACCTGGGGCATCAGTCGCCTCGACGCGAGAAAGTAGTCGATGCGCCAGCCCACGTTGCGGGCGCGGGCGTTCGCGCGAAATGACCACCAGGTGTAGGCGTCCTCCCGCTGCGGGTTCAACTCGCGGTAGGTGTCCACGAAGCCAGCTGCCAGCAGCTCATCGAACTTGCCACGTTCCTGGTCAGAGAACCCGGCGCCTCCCCGGTTAGGCCGGGGTCGGGCCAGATCGATTTCCTCATGCGCCACGTTCATATCGCCACAGATCACGACCGGTTTGCTCCGGTCAAGCTTCTTGCAGAAGGCACGAAACGCGTCCTCAAACGCCATACGGTGGTCGATACGGGCCAATCCGTCCTGAGAGTTGGGCACATAGACGCTCACCAGCCAGAACCCCGGGTACTCGAGGGCTGTGATGCGCCCCTCAGTATCAAGCGCTTCTAGTTCGTTAGCGCTGAACGTGCAGGCGCGCGCCGCCGCTGCATCAGTGCCAATGGCAGCGATCTGGGGATCCTTGCTGTCTGCGCTGATCGTGACCGCACTCCGTTTGACCTGGGTCGCGCGCAGCGTTGGGATAAAATCCTGCACTACCGAAAGCGGCTCGATCCGGGAGAAGATCGCGGTGCCCGAGTAGCCCTTGCGCTGCGCGGAGTTCCAGTATTGGTGATAACCAGGCAATTCCAGATCGACTTGCTCTGGCTGAGCCTTGGTCTCATTCAGGCAGAACGCGTCAGCGTCCGCGCTCTCAAAAAAATCCAGGAACCCCTTGTTCAGGGCTGCCCGGATCCCGTTGACGTTCCATGATATCAACAACATGACGCACCTTTCCTCTGAAGCCATTATAATGAAATAACGCAAATACTGGTATCGTGATCCCGGAAGAGGCCTGCCTACCGTGAAGCAGCAACTGAGCAAAGAACGCCTGACCACCCTGATTCATGACGTGCGGGCAGATAAAGAGGAGCATTTCGAGCAGCTCTATGCGGAGTTGTTGCCGCTCGTCTATTATCGGGCCCTGGTGATGCTCAACGACCGTGATGAAGCGCAGAAAGTCACCCAGGCATCTTTTATTCATATCTATAAACATATCGATGAGCTGAAGAACCCTGACCACTTCCAGGCGTGGCTCAATGCGGTCATCACCAGTGCATGTCAGGGAATGCTGCAGGCGCGCAAACATGAACACGACCTCAGCGATGATATCGGTCAGGATATGTTGGCCGATCTTTTGGGCGGCAGCGAGAGCTATTATCCGGATGAAGCCCTGGAGGCCCATGAGGCTGATGAAAAGATCTGGGCGGCGATCCAGGCGCTTTCCCAGAAGCAGAAGGAAGTCATTCTGCTGTACTATATCGAGGGCCTTTCGATCGATGATATCGCGGGTGTTCTGGGGATCACGTACACAGCGGCCCGTTCCCGACTCTTCAAGGCACGTCGACACTTGCTGGTCCTGCTGGAAGAGAGCGGGGAGAAAGTGGCGGTTGCGCCAGCGCCCGGGCTCGAGCTTAACTCTGCCTTGGGACGTATGGACGCTCTGCTTATCCTGCCATTTATTACCAGGCAGCTTACTCAGTTCGAACTGTCACCGAACTTTGGAGAACTGGGCGCCAGTGTCGCGCGCCTGATCCCGCAACATCACTCACTCTTGACGGTCGCTCCCGATATCTGGGGTAACGTTGTGCGTGCAGTTGGCCTTCCTGCCCTTGCCGCTTCAGCCCCCACGATCGCGGGAACAGCCATCAGTGCTTCCCAGGCGTCTGCTACTGCTGCGCACGCTGCGCACCTGCCGGCTTCTTCGCTTAAACTGATACCCAAGTTGATCTCTCGTGCTACGGCGAATCCTGCCCAGGCTGCGGTCGTCGGCGTTGCCACGGTTGCTTTAGCCGCAGGGGTCGTGACGGGCGGGACTGTCCTGGTCCGTCACGCTGTGAGCACTAATCAGAAACAAGTCGCTGCCACGTCTGTCAGCACCGGGAACACAGGCGGGCGTTCGAATGGTTCTCCAAGCTCTCAAGGGCAGGATGCTGCAAGCTTAGCGAGCGCTGATTCAAAGAAGGTTGCCCAGGTACCAACTCCATCTCAGGATCAGACCCAAAGCCAGACACAGCAAGCTGCTGTCCGGCAGCGCCAGCCAGCACAAACGGCTGCCCAGCGAACAACAAAACCTGCTGCCACCAAGACGAAGCCGGTGAAGCCTCCCAAAGGCGGCGGTAAGGGCAAAGCCAAAACCAAAGACCAGGGCAAAGATAAGGGCAAGGGCAAGGGCAAAGACAAAGAAAAAGAAAAGGCGAAGCTCGTTCCCAGTAATCCGACGACGGAGACGCCTGCGCCCATTTGTGGATGTAAGCAGAAGGCGACCCCTAAGTTGACTCCGGGTAAAGCAACACCACCGGGGCCAATGCCACTGGCTGTGGTTGACTTCAGGCGGTAAAGCAACGCCACCGGGCGTGTCGGCTTGCAATAGATTTTTCTGCATGCTACGATAATAGACCGCGTGTTTTTTTGTGTCGCAACAGAAAGGGTATGTAAGTTTTGGCAGAAAAAGAAGCAGCTATCGAGCTTGAAGGAACGGTCGTTGAACCGCTCCCTAATGCCATGTTCAAGGTCGAACTCGACAACGAGAACGGCCCGGGACACCAGATACTTGCTCATATCTCTGGCAAGATGCGTATGCATTATATCCGTATCCTTCCGGGCGACCGTGTGAAAGTCGAGCTTTCACCTTACGATCTAAGTCGTGGTCGCATCACGTATCGCTACAAATAGGGGACACGCCTGCCGGGGCTGAGAGGCGTCCGGCGCTTACTTGTGAAAAATATCGCCTGCGGCTGGGCGTTGATGATAGAACAAAGAATACTAAAGGAGACCCATTATGAAGGTTCGTCCTTCCGTAAAAAAAATGTGCGATAAATGCAAGATCATCCGGCGCCATGGGCGCGTGTATGTCATCTGTGACAATCCGCGTCATAAGCAGCGTCAGGGCTAGAGTAAAGGAGCATCTGTGGCTCGTATTTTCGGTATCGACTTGCCGCGCGAAAAACGCGTCGAGATCGGCCTAACCTACATATACGGCATCGGGCTTACCACCAGCCAGAAAGTGCTGGCGGCAACAGGCATAGATCCTGATACCCGTGTTGCTGACCTCACTGATGAGGACGTCTCGGTCATCCGGGATTATATCGATAAGAACGTACAGGTGGAAGGTGACCTGCGCCGGGAGACCTCGCAGAACATCAAGCGCCTGATGGAGATTGGCTGCTATCGTGGCCTGCGCCATCGTCGTGGCCTGCCGGTGCGCGGCCAGCGGACGCATACCAACGCGCGTACCCGCAAAGGGCCGCGTCGTCAGATCGGCGCGAAGAAGAAGGGAGCATAAGGCATGGCTCCTAAGAAGAATGTACGTAGCCGCCTGAAGAAGAGCGAGCGCAAGAATATCGCGGTCGGCCAGGCGCACGTCAAATCCACTTTCAACAACACCATCGTGACGATCACCGACCCTGCGGGCAATGTTGTTGCCTGGCAGAGCGCTGGTACCTCGGGCTTCAAAGGCTCGCGAAAGTCGACCCCGTTTGCGGCTCAGCTGGCTGCTGAGGCCGTGGCAAAGGTTGCCCAAGAGCATGGCATGCGTAAAGTCGCCGTGTTCGCCAAGGGGCCGGGGAGTGGCCGCGAGACCGCGATCCGCAGCCTTCAGGCCGCCGGGCTTGAGATCACATCCATCCAGGATGTGACCCCGATCCCGCACAATGGTTGTCGTCCGAGTAAACGCCGCCGCGTCTAGCAGTGTGCAGATAGAGGAGTACCTACATGGCACGATATAGAGGAGCCACTTGTCGACTCTGCCGTCGCGAGGGAGAGAAGCTCTTCCTGAAAGGCGACCGCTGCTTCAGCGATAAGTGCGCTATGGAAAAGCATCCCTACCCGCCGGGACAAGCCGGCAAGAAGCGTCCGCGCGAATCCGAGTACCGGATCCAGATGCGCGAGAAACAGAAGACGAAGCGTACCTACGGTATGCTCGAAAAACAATTCCACGGCTACTATGTGTTGGCCAGCCGCCAGCCAGGCATCACGGGTGAGAACCTGCTGATCCTGCTGGAGACCCGCCTGGACAACGTCGTCTATCGCCTGGGATTTGCGAAATCGCGCGCAGAAGCGCGTCAGTTGGTCCGTCATGGGCACATCACAGTCAATGGTAGTCGTGTCGACATCCCATCGATGCGCGTACGCGAAGGCGACCTGGTGGGCGTTGCGACCAAATCAAAGGACCTGCTGGTCATTAAGGCGGCCATCGTCTCAAACGAGCGTTCAACGGTGCCTGGTTGGCTTGAGGTCGATATCGAGAAACTGCAAGGTTCGGTACTCTCAATGCCGAAGCGCGAGCAGATCGACATCACGGTCCGCGAGCACCTGATCGTCGAGCTCTACTCCAAGTAAGAAAGGAACGGGATAATGAGTGACTTCATGAAGCCAAGTGTTACCGTTCAAGAGCTGGACGAGCACACATCACGTTATATTGTTGAGCCCCTTGATCGTGGGTTCGGCTGGACGCTGGGTAACTGCATGCGCCGCGTGCTGCTCTCCTCATTGGAGGGGGCAGCTGTAACGAGCATCAGGATTGACGGCGTACAGCATGAGTTCTCTACAGTAGAGGGCGTCCATGAGGACGTTACCGAAATCGTACTTAACGTCAAAGGCCTGGTGTTTCGCGAGACGGGCATCGGCGAGGGTACGGGCGAGGCCCTGCTTTCTGTAACTGGCCCACGCACGGTAACCGGCGCTGACCTCAGCGTTCCGAGTGAGTTCGAGCTGGTCAACCCTGACCACGTCATCGCGACGCTCAACAAGAACGCAAGCCTTAACGTCTATATGCATCTGGGGACCGGGCGCGGCTACGTTACAGGCGACCGCAACAAGAAGCCGGGCGACGCCATCGGCGTGATCCCGGTCGACAGCCTGTTCTCACCGGTGGTCCGCTGCACCTCGAACGTGGAAAACACCCGTGTCGGCCAACGTACCGACTACGAGAAACTGACCATCGAGGTCGAGACGAACGGCTCGATGGCGCCTGATGACGCTATCGCTCGCGCCGGGCGTATCATCGATGAGCATATGCAGCTCTTTGTCGAGCAGACCATCACGCCCATCGATGATGAGTCGATCTTCTCTGAGTTCAGTGAGGGCGAGTACGGCCAGTTGGATACGCCGATCGAGCAGCTTAATCTGTCGGTTCGCGCCTACAACTGCCTGAAGCGCCAGGGCGTCAACACGATCGGCCAGCTGACCGAGTGCACCGAGAACGACCTGCTGAATGTTCGCAACTTCGGCGCCAAATCGATCGAGGAAGTCAAGGACAAGCTCATCGATATGGGCCTGAACTTGAAGCTCTAGGAGGAGAACGCCCATGAGACACGGATATAAAGGCCGCAAGCTGGGCACTGACGCCTCGCACACTGCTGCGATGCGCAAGAGCCTGGTAGCGGCTGTTCTTAAGCATGAAAGTATCAAGACGACCGAGACACGCGCCAAGGAGATCCGCGGCGACGTGGACAAGGTCATCGGCTGGGCCAAGAAGGGCGATGTGCATGCGCGCCGCCTGGCGATCGCTGCGATTGGCGACCAGGAACTAGTGGCGAAGCTCTTCGAAGAGTCGGAGCGCTTTGAGGGCCGCGAAGGCGGCTACACCCGCATCATGAAGCTGGGTCCTCGCAAGGGCGACGCTGCGCCCATGGTGGTCATGTCGCTGCTGGACTAACAAAGTTACCAAAGCGGTCGTCATTCCGGGCTTGACCCGGGATCTAAAAGTCAGAAAATTGAGCACTCTACGGGGTGCTCAATTTTTGTGTAACCCCGCGCCTACTGGTGCCCGTAACAAACACCCTTGGGGTGTTTGTTACTCAAGTAAGTGAGATAATAAGGAAACAATTAAGAGTTACAGAGAATGCCAGGTCAGAGAAGATGAAAAACGTCAGAAGCAAAATTGCTAAGATTGGTATCCCGATAGGCGTATGCCTAGTGTTGCTGGCTGTTTCTTCGGCGGTGTTTCTTCATTGGAATAGCAGCACAAAGACTGCCCGTGTGAAGACCGTTCAGCCGCAAAATGTTGTTCATGTGATTGAGTTGAAAATTCCCTTCGGCTTGGACACATCCAATCCCGGTGGGCCCATGATTCCTGCTGATGCTCCTCCCCCGATGACAACACAGCAGATAAGCAGCTATTATGGGGTGAATATTGTTCCATCCTATATTCCAAAGGGGCTTTCCGAGGCCAAAGAGGCGCCGGGCGTTTGGACCGACACGGGGAGCATCGATTCCTCTTATAGCAAAATGCTGTTGGTGGCTGTCAGCAAACAACGGTTATCTTATTTTCAGGCAGGCGATGTAGTATCTCATATGTATAATCCTACTAAGAATAATGAATCTGCTGCGGATCTGAATCAGTATAACGATGTTTCAAATTATAAGCCCGATGCTGTCTCGAAGATAAACGGGGTTGATATGGTGATAGGCCACTATACTGATGAAGCAAACGATTTGCTCGGTATGATGATGGGTCACTATTCGGATTTGTTCTGCGCGCAATTCTTTTATAAGAACACCGGCTTCTGGATTTACTCGCAGAATATCTCGCAAAATGATTTCATAAAGACCGTAGCATCTGTTATCAAATGAGAAATGGGCGTAAGAGTAAGAGGAGATGTCGCCGTCACTCGGATTGACAAGTTGCTAGTTGCACAAAGAACATGTACAATGTAGTACAAGTAACAACAATGTAAACAAAGGAGAGACGATGGCTTCGGCAACTATCAGACTATCCGATGAAGAGAGCCAGCTGATCAAAAGCTACGCTGCCCAGGAGAGACGCTCTGTTTCTGATGTGATCCGTCTGGCGATTCTTGACAAGATCGAGGACGAGTATGATCTTGAGCTATATCGGCAAGCGAAAGAGGAGTTCGAGAAAAATCCCGTAACGTACACTCTGGATGAGATCAAAGAGATGCATGGCCTCAAATGAGTAAAACGTATCAGGTGGAGTTTTCTCAGCGTGCCAGTAAAGCGCTTAGCAAAATAGATCCTCCGAACAAGCAGCTTATTGTTTCATGGATAGAGGAAAGACTGGAAGGATGTAGCGACCCTCGCAGATACGGAAAAAGTTTGACTGGTGAGTTCTCTGGGGCGTGGAGATATCGGGTTGGGAGCTACCGGATCGTAGCAGACATCATCGATGACAAAATCCTGATCCATGTTCTTGATGTGGGGCATCGGAGAAAGATCTATAAGAGATAAGGATTTATCCATGAAGTGTTTTCCAAAGATACTGGTTTATATCCTTTCGACTCTGATCATCTTCAGCATGCTGCCACTCAGCAATGCCGGTGCTGCCGCTACTGATCCCGCACCCAGTCCTGCAACAAACGTTGGTAATGGGTGGACTGCCTACGAAGAGACCAGTAGCTTTATCTACTTCATCGGCGCCTGGGGTAAAGCAACTAACCCTGCCAATAGCGGCGGCGCACTTAATTACAGCAAGCAAGCAGGCGCTGCCGCTCAGATCCGTTTTGCAGGAGATGGCATCGAATGGGACGGCATCCGTGCATCAACCTGCGGAAAAGCGCGAGTCACCCTTGATGGGGTCGGCCAGGGCACTATCAATTTGACTACTAATAAGACTTACTACAAGCAGGCCTTGTTTCACAAAACGGGACTAAACGCTGCTGTTGTCCATACCTTAACTATCACAGTCGTCTCTGCCACGCCAACAGCAGCTTGCGTTGATCGCATCATGGTACACAATGGCTCTGCTCGTATATTTGCACCCGCTACCGAGACAGGTAATGGATGGAACGGTTATTACGAGCTGCACTCCTCTATCGTCTACTCAGGTAGCTGGAATAAAGTGTCCTCATCAAGGTCTTATGATGGCGCCGTAAAACTCAGTAGTACGAAGGGCGCCTCTTTTCAGGTTTCCTTTAAAGGCAACAGCATCGAATGGGTCGGCATCACTGCCTCAACGTATGGTTTTGTCTCTGTAGTCCTTGACGGAATAACCCAAAAGTCTCTCTCACTGACCACCCCGCAACCTCAATATAAGCAGGCGCTCTTTCATCGGGAGGGATTGGATGCAGCCAAGACCCATACCCTAAAGGTTACAATCACCTCATCTGCCAAACCCGTTACCATCGACCGCATCATGATACACGGGACAGCTTTTTGTAATAATGCTCAGACAGTCAATGCTATGAAGAACCTGGGAAGCGCCCGGCAATTAATCCTGGTCACCGCCCCCAGTTTGTCATCGAGATCCGCAACGATCAATACCTATCAAAAAACAAGTTCAGGCTGGCATCTGGTCTCGTCCATGCCGGGCATTCTGGGAAAGAACGGCCTGGGCAAAACCAAAGAAGGCGACTCCCGGTCTCCCGCGGGCAAGTATTTGGTTGGCATGGCGTTTGGAGAGTATGGTAACCCGGGAACAAAGCTGTCCTATCACCTGTTCAAATCTGGTGATGTCTGGGTTGAAAACCCGGCTTATCCCTCGGTTTACAACACCTTGCAAAATGTCTCGACCTCAAGCCCGCTCTGGAAGGACCCAGCCAATGAAAAAATGTATTATATCCGGCCTTATTATAATTACGGATTTGTGATCAAATACAATACGGCGAGAACACCAGGCGCCGGAAGCGGCATATTCTTCCACTGCAGCGGGAGCGCCAGTTATACAGCAGGATGTACCGCGGCATCACAGGCGCATGTCGTCTCGGTGCTCAAATGGTTGGATCCTTCGTATAACCCGGTGATAATCCAAGACTCGATCGCACATCTTACGAACTATTAGAGGCCCATTTTTCTGTAAGCCCTCTTGCGTTTTTCGCGAGGGGCTCTTTTTGTTCCGTATAATAGGGTAAGAGCGATATTGGGGGCTGAGAAGTCCTTGCAATGAAAGGTAGCTATGGCATTAACACAAGAGGAAGTGCGCCATGTGGCATTGTTGGCGCGTATCGCGCTGGATGATGAGCAGGTTGCAACGCTGCAGACCGAGCTGAACGGGGTCTTCGATTACATCGATCAGATCTCACAGCTCGATCTGGCTGACGTTGAGCCGATGGTGCACTCGATCCCGCTCGTCAACTCGATGCGCGAGGATGTGCCAGTCACAGGCCTTGACCGGGAGAGGGCGCTCGCCAACGCACCGGCGCGCGAGGACGATGCGATCCTGATTCCGCGGATCATTGGCCCGGGGGCTGATGCCTGATGACTACTGCTATAAACCCTCAGGACCTGATGTTTCGGCCAGCGACGGAAATATCGCAGCTGGTCTGCTCGCGCGAGGTGTCTGCGCGCGAGGTCGTCGATGCGGCTTATGCGAGCATGGACGCCTGCGATGAGCATGTTCATGCTTACAACCAGCGCGCCGAAGAGCTGGCCTACGGCGCGGCTGACGCGCTTGACGAGAAGCTTGCGGCAGGGGCTACGCCTGGCGACGGACTGCCGGATAGCGCGCTGGTGGGTGCGCCGGTAGCGTTTAAGGACAACATGAACTTGCTGGGGACGCGCACGACTTGTTCGTCGCGCATTCTCTCAAACTATGAGTCGGTCTATGACTGCACGGCGGTGCGCCGCCTGCTTGATGCGGGCACGTTGCCGCTCGGCAAGCTCAACATGGATGAGTTCGCCTTTGGTTCCTCGACGGAGAACTCGGCGTTCGGGCCTACGCACAACCCCTGGGATTTTCAGCGGGTGCCGGGTGGGTCGTCCGGTGGCTCGGCTGCGGCGGTAGCAGCGGGCCTGGCCTCTATCACACTCGGCAGCGACACCGGCGGCTCGATCCGCCAGCCGGGCGCGTGCTGCGGGGTCGTAGCGCTCAAGCCCACCTACGGACGTGTTTCGCGTTATGGCTGCGTAGCCTTTGCCTCTTCTCTTGACCAGATCGGGCCGTTCTCTCACACGGTGCGTGATGCAGCGCTTACCCTGCAGGCGATCAGCGGTAAAGACCGCTACGACGCGACGAGTGTGGATACGCCGGTGCCGGACTATAGTCAGGCGCTGGGCGCTGACCTGAAGGGCCTGCGTGTGGCGGTGGCCACCGATTTCCTTGAGCTTGAAGGACTTGATCCGGAGGTCAAGGCGGGTGTGCTCGACGCAGCGGAGCGCCTTACCAAGCTGGGCGCCGAAGTGGGTGAAGCCACCCTGCCCAGTACTGAGTACGGGCTTTCTGCCTATTACATCGTTGGGCCAGCCGAGGCGAGCGGCAATCTCGCGCGCTTCGATGGGATCCGCTATGGCCTACGGGCAGAGGATGCCACCGACGTGCTCGACCTCTACATGCGCAGCCGTGCGGAGGGCTTCGGGCCGGAGACGATCCGCCGCGTGATGATCGGGACCTATGCGCTGTCTGCCGGTTACTATGACGCCTATTACGCGCAGGCACAGAAGGCACGCACGGTCATCAAGCAGGACTTCGACCGCGTGTTCGCTGACTTCGACCTGATCCTGACGCCGACGGCGCCGACCCCTGCGTTCAAGCTGGGTGAGAAGACGGCCGATCCGCTCTCGATGTATCTATCCGATGTTTTCACGATCCCGGTCAACCTGGCAGGTAACGCTGGCATGCATTTGCCAACGAAGCTTTCTGCCGCAGGGCTGCCGCTCGGGGTGCAGCTGATAGCGAACCACTTCGATGAGGCGAGCATCTTCCGCGCAGCTTCAGCGCTTGAGCAAGACTATCAGTTTCCGTACCAGCGCGTGATGGAGAGCCTTGCAGGTGTCTGATGTCTGGTAAGTCGAAATCAACGCCTCCGTCTCGCGCGGAGTCGAAAACTGAAAAGGAACCGAGTTCTGCTTCTGGCGTGAGCGAGAAGAAGCAGACCAAAACCAACACGGAACAAAAGCCGGCTCAGGGGTCGGATCAGAAGCTGAAACAAGAGCCGGATACAAAAAAGCCAGCGGCGAAGAAGCCAGCGGCGAAGAAACCGAATGCAAAAAAGCCAGCGGCGAAAAAACCCAAACAGAAGGCAGCGGCGAAGAAGTCGGCTGCAAAGAAGCCAAAGCAGAAGCCGGGCGCAAAGAAGGATCAAGTCGACGCGGCGGTCATCCAACACATCCGTGAGGAGAAGGCAGCTTCGGCTGTCGCTGATGCGGGCGCTATCGACCAGGCGCTTGAGGTCTTGCGCCAGGATATCAGCACCTCAACACTTCCGGACCCAGACATTGTCCCCAAAGACGAGAGCGAAGACGCCTTTGATGCCCTGGGCGCAGGCGATGAACCGCCAATGAGAGGATTCTTCGGGGTGCTGGACCGCGCACAGAATGCCATGACGGCTGCTGAAGAGCGCTTGATCGCAGAAGCTGACGAACCCCCCAAGTCCTATCGCAAGCTCCAGGTAGCCTTGATCATTGGAGGGCTGATCGTCCTGCTGATCGCTGGGGCGTTCACGTGGTACCAGGTCTATGGGCGAGTGGCTGTTCCTGATTTGGTCGGCATGAGCCAGACCGACGCTGTCTCGGCGCTCAACAAAAAGCACCTCAAGGTCGGACAGCTGTTGGAAAAAGAATCGGTCGATGTCGAACCAGGGACAGTCGTCGATCAGAGCCCGATGGTCGATGTGAAAGTAGCAAGGGGCTCTGCAGTGGACCTGACCACCGCGAAGGCCTCGGACCAAGTAGCGGTGCCTTCCGTTCTAAATAAGACCTTGACTGACGCTAATGCCACATTGGTCCAATCACGCCTGATCTATCAGGAGGCCAAGACTTTCAGTGATGTGGTGCCGCCGGGTCAGATCGTTGGGCAACTCCCGGTTGCGGGCACGACGGTGGACAGCGGTTCGCAGGTCACCGTGCTGATCAGTCAGGGGTCGATGCGCTCTCCCATCCCTGTTCCGAAAGTCATGGGCCTGTCGAAGGCAGACGCGACAAAGCTCTTGAGTGACCAGGGATTCATCCCGCTCTTCTACTTCGCGCAGACGACGTTCGGCAATGTGAACGAGGCAGTGACGCAGACTCCGGCTTCGACTGGGGTCGCGATGCCAGGTTCAGTGGTCATGGTCCTGATCAGTCAGGGGAACTCGGCCAGTGGCATGATCGTACCGGACGTTGCGGGCAAGGACGAGGCAGCTGCGGTCAAAGCGCTCAGGGATGCCGGCTTCAATGTTGACGTACGCCATATCGTGACCAGCTCGGCTGCTGCGGGGAAGGTGGTTGCCCAGACCCCGCAATCAAACGATACACACCTTGATGCTGGCGCCACGGTTGGCATATTGGTAAGCGCCGGAACGAACCCCCTGGTGAAAGTCCCCAGCTTGCTTGGCACGCAACTTGCAACGGCTCAGGATAAGCTGCGCTCGATCGGACTGACTCCCTGGGTCGTTCCGCTGCCTGCCGGGCAACATGCGGGTGTGGTCACGCAGCAGTTCCCTGCCGGTGCTCAGGACTATCAGCTAGGCCTGCCGGTCTTGCTGTATGCTCCGCCCGCGCAGAACCAGACGTCGGGATCAGCGCCTTAGGGCGCACGAGTGCCCGGTTACAAGAAAGGAAAGCCAAGATGCGCAAGACACTCGAAGAGGTGATACGAACCTGGGAACCCGTTATCGGCCTGGAGATCCATACCGAGATCACCGCGACGCGCACGAAAATGTTCTGTGGTTGTGAAACCGCTCACGGCGGCCAGCCCAACACGCGAGTTTGCCCGGTCTGCATGGGCATGCCGGGCGCGCTGCCGGTACCTAATGAGGCGGCCATCGAGTGGACCGTGCTCGCGGGCCTGGCGACCGGCTGTGAGATCGAGCGGGTCAGCCAATTCCACCGCAAGAACTACTTTTATCCTGACATGCCCAAGAATTACCAGATCTCGCAGTATGACCGTCCGTTCTGCAAGGAAGGGCAGCTGACGATCGAAGTGGGCAAGGAGGGGCTCGATGAGCGCCTGGATCGCGCGCAGCCTGGCGCGGTAACGCCCACTGAAAACGGCTATGAGACCTGCATCGGCATCACACGCATCCACTTGGAAGAGGACACCGGCAAGATGGTGCATATCGGCGGTAGCGAGGGGCGCATCGCGGGCGCAACCCACTCTCTGGTCGACTACAACCGGGCTGGCACGCCGCTCATGGAGCTTGTGAGCGAACCCGATATCCGCACGCCGGAGGAAGCACGTAGATTTGTGCAGAAACTGCGCCTGATCTGGCTGACGCTTGGCATCTCTGATGGCAATTTAGAGAGCGGCTCGATGCGCGTTGACGCCAACATCAGCCTGCGCCCCCGCGGAGCCAAGGAACTGGGCATCCGCGCCGAGGTCAAGAACATGAACTCGTTTAAGGCGCTCCATGACGCCGTGGCCTATGAGATCGTGCGCCAGGCCGAGATCCTTGAGGACGGGGGCCACGTGGTGCAGGAGACGCGTCACTGGGACGCCGGGCGCAAGGTCACGAGCTCGCTGCGCTCCAAGGAGGAGGCTAACGACTACCGCTATTTCCCGGAGCCGGACATGGTGCCCTTTGAGTTTTCCGATGAGTTTGTTGAGCGCATCGCGGCGCGCCTGCCCGAGCTGCCGGACGCGCGCAAGAAGCGCTTCTGTGCTGACTACGGGCTGCCGACAACTGATGCGACGATCCTGACTGATGACCTTGAGCTTTGCGCCTTCTACGAGAAAGCTGCCGGGGCGCTGGGCGCCAAGGTGGGCGCATTGGCCAAACCGCTCGCTAACCTGATCATCAATGACCTGATCGGCGTGCTTAATGCCGCCGGGGAGGAGCTACCTGCGAGCAAAGTGACGCCGGAAGCCGCTGCTGCGCTGATCATGCTGACTGACGAGGGGGCGATCTCAGGCAAGCAGGCCAAGGAGGTCTTTGCTGATATGGTCGAGACCGGCGAAGAGCCGGTGACGATCATCGAGCGCCGGGGGCTTAAGCAGGTCAGCGATACAGGTGAGCTGGCGGCGATCGTTGACGCGATCTGTGCCGCGAATCAAGACAAAGTCGAGCAGTACCGCAGCGGCAAGACGGGGCTCATGGGCTTTTTTGTCGGCCAAGTCATGCGCGAGACCCATGGCCAGGCTAATCCGCAGGTGGTAAACGAACTGTTAGGAGAAAAACTTGATGGCTGAGTCATCGGCGCTGCGCACCGACCTGTACCAACTGACGATGGCGCAGGGCTACTTTCATGCGGGGCTCCAGGAGCGTCAGGCCTGCTTCATCCTGAGTTTCCGCTCGAACCCCTTCGACGGGGGCTTTGCTGTTGCTGCCGGTCTTGGTCCGGTGCTCGAGTATCTGCGCGACTGGCGCTTCAGTCCGTCGGAGCTTGATTACCTGTCCACGCTGCCTGCCCCTGACGGCTCACCGCTCTTTTGCCCGGAGTTCCTTCAACACCTGCGCGACCTGCGGCTGACGGTTGATGTCAGGGCCATCGGTGAGGGGGAGATTTGTTTTGCGCAGGAACCCTTGCTGCGCATCACGGGTCCCATCGAGCAATGTCAGCTGCTGGAGACGCCGCTGCTCAACCTCATCAACTTCTCGACCCTGATCGCGACGAAGGCGGCGCGTTGTACCTTGGCGGCAGAAGGCGCCCCGCTGCTTGAGTTCGGCCTGCGTCGCGCCCAGGGGCCTGACGGCGGCCTGCTTGCATCGCGCGCGGCCTACATCGGCGGATGCTCGGCGACCAGCAACGTTGAGGCGGGACAGCGCTTTGGCATTCCGGTGGCAGGCACTCACGCGCACAGCTGGGTCATGGCCTTTGACGACGAGCTGACGGCTTTTCGTGCCTACGCCCAGTCCGCGCCCAACAACCTGGTGCTGCTGGTCGATACCTACGACACGCTGCAAGGGGTGCGAAACGCGATCACCGTGGGACGTGAGCTGCGCGAACAAGGCCGTGAGCTCCTGGGCATCCGTATCGATTCCGGGGACTTGGCCTGGCGATCCAAGCAGGCGCGCGCGCTGCTTGATGAAGCAGGATTTGGCGCCACGAAAATCTACTGCAGCAATGAACTCGACGAATATACGATCTCCTCGCTTAAAGACCAGGACGCGCCTATCGATGTCTGGGCGGTCGGTACCCGGCTTGCCACCGGTTATCCGCAAGCGGCGCTCGGCGGAGTCTATAAATTGAGCGCGCTGGTCGACGAGCAGGGTGTCTGGCAACCCCGGCTCAAACTCAGCGACCAGAGCGCGAAGACGACGATCCCCGGCCTGCAGAATGTGCGGCGCTATTATCGCTCCGACGGCAGGCTGGACGGGGACCTCGTCTACGATGTGACAAATACCCCAGGGGTGTTTGTCACCGGCACTGACACCGGGCAACCACCTGTGCCCGCAGGTCCGGTCACCATGTTTGATCCGGCGGATATGACTCGCAGCAAGACTTTTGCCCCGGACGCACAAAGTCGCGAGCTGCTGACCGCGGTCGTCTCTGGAGGCCTGCCCTGCGCGGACGCGCCATCGCCTGCGCTGAGCGAGATCCGCGCGCGCACTCTGGCCGGCCTGGAGACCCTTGATGAGACCCACAAGCGCTGGCTTCGCCCCCACAGCTATCCGGTAGGGTTGGAGGCATCGTTGGCCCGCACCCGCCTGCGTCTGATCGCTCGCGAGCGCGGAACAGACGAGTCGGTGCTATTTGAAGAGCCATAAATAGAAATTTGATAAGACTGTTTCATATTATGATGTATAACGAAGGAATCGTTTCGTGTAAGCCCCGAAGAGCGATGCGCACTGGGCTTTGTCCCGTGCGGTGCCGATCTGAGCGGCTTAGACGAAATGAGACCGAGTTAGAGATAAGGAGAGCCATCTATGGCTGATACTACAACTGAACATTCGCTCGGCGTCTTTATCGACTTCGAGAACCTGGTCCTGGGACTCAAGGACCTGCCTAATGGGCGTAAGCGTAAAACGAACCAGACCATTGACATGCGTAAGGTCTTCGATCGCCTGCTGGAGAAAGGCAAAATCGTTGCAAAGGTCGCGTACTGCGACTGGCAGAACTATCCCAGCTATGTGACGCCGCTCCATGAGCTCGGCATCGAGCTGATCGAGATCCCCCAGCGCCGAATCAGCGGCAAGAACTCAGCGGACATCCGCCTGGTCGTTGACGCGATGGAGTACTGTTCATCGCGGGGCAACATCGATACGTTTGTCATCATCAGTGGGGACTCGGACTTCCTGCCGTTGGTCAGCAAGCTCAAGGAGTACGGCAAGACCGTCATCGGCGTCGGCATGCGCGAGGCCACGAGCGACCTGCTTGCGGCCAACTGCGATGAGTTCATCTTCTACGATGATATCGGGGCGAGCAAAGAGGTTCCCAAGTTGGGCACTGACGTCCCGCGCAAGCAGCGCACGGTCTATAAGCTGCTGCTTGAGACGGTTGACGCCCTGCTGCGCGATAACATCACAAACATCCACAGCTCCCGCATCAAGGACACAATCCGGCGTAAGCTGCCGCAGTTCTCTGAGCGCAGCTATGGCTATCGCAGCTTCAATCAGCTACTGGAAGAAGCGGCCGAGAAAGGCTACATCGTCATCGAACGCGACCCACGCAGTGGTACTTATGCCGTCCAGGGTTTTGGAAAACGAGAGGCTGAGCAACATGCCAACTGATAACTGGAACGCAGAGGCGACTGACGTGATCGCGGCCGCAAAAGCGCAGTCTCGGCGCGCACTTGTTGAGCTGCGCACGCTCGTGGGCTACCCTTCGCTGGCTTTCGACGGCTACGATCAGGAGCCGGGCCTTAACTGTGCCAAAGAGGTGCTGCAGATGCTGCGTGATGCGGGGGTCGCCAATGCCGAGATCCGCGACATCGGCGGCAAGCTGCCACTGGTGTGGGCAGAGATCCCTGGGCCAGACGGCGCGCCGACCGTGTTGCTCTATGCTCACTATGACATTCAGCCTGCTCCTGTCGAGGAGCAGGGCTGGGAGACTGACCCATTCCAGATGACCCAGAGACCTGACGGCCGCTACTATGGCCGGGGCGCCGCTGACGACAAGAACGGTATTGTGAGCCACCTGGCCGCGCTGCGGGCACTGGGCTTGCGTGAGGATGGCACGGCGCCGCTCACCATCAAGATCTGTATCGAGGGCGAAGAAGAGTACGTCAGCGCGCTTGACAGCTATGTGACCACCCAGCCTGAGATGTTTGCGGCAGACGTCTATCTGGTCAGCGATGACGGTGATATGGAGGTCGGCAAGCCAACGATAACCACCGCGATGCGCGGCACCGTGGCGCTTACCGTGACCGTGCGTACGATCAAACAGGCGCTGCACTCGGGGCTCTTCGGCGGCGCTGCGCCGGACGCGATGGTGGCCTTCCTGCTGATGATGGGCAGATGCTATGGCGAGAACGGCTCCACGCAGATCCCCGGCCTGGAAGGCGCCGACTATGCTGGCATCGACTATCCCGCTGACTTGCTGCGCGAGCAGGCAGGACTTCTTGAGGGAGTGGACTTCGCCGGGGTCGGCAGCCTTTCGGCGCGCCTCTGGTCTCACCCGAGCCTCTCGGTCATCGGCCTTGATAAGCTGCCCTCTATCCAGGGTTCGTCCAACATCGTCATCCCGGAGGTCGCAGCGGCGCTCAGTCTGCGCTTCCAACCGGGATTGACCGGGCGCGAGGCGCTTGACGCACTTGAGGCGCACCTCCGGCGCCACGTACCCTTCGGCGCCCAACTCGAAATCGTCGAGACCCACGAGAGCAGCCCGTTCTCTTTTAATCCGAGTGAGCGCTTCCTGACAGCCGCGCGCCACGCCTTCGAGTTGGCGTTTGGGCGCCCACTCCAGGTCAAAGCGAGTGGTGGCTCGATCCCGCTGATGACCGAGCTCCAGAAGATCGCGCCTGAGGCGGACTTCCTCGTTTTTGGCTCCGCAGACGCCGAGTCCAGCAAGATCCACGGTGGCAACGAGAGCGTCGACCCCGCCGAGCTGGAACGTACCACGATAGCCGAGACCTTGTTCCTGCAAAAGTTAGCACTGCGATAGATACCTTTCAGGAAGGACTGATATGAGCAACCAGAAGAAAATTGTAGGGGGGGGGGGCTTCAGGTAGTCTAGTCCCAATTTGTAAGGCATTCATGCTTTTTATTGGATTAGGCGCCATTCTTTTCGGGCTTCTTTATGCGACTGCGTTTTTACCGCGCGCCAGGATACAGGGGCACATTGCCCAGGATCGACAAAAGATTGTTTCTCGAGGGCAACATCCAATTGAAAAGTTCGCTGGTTCGCAAGTAATCTTGGATGGACTCTCTGATGCGTTCATGATGTCGGAGTCCCTCACTCACTATCCCGGGTATACTCCGCTTAAACAAATAATTCTCAGTCCGACTTTGACAGCGTCGCATGATCCCGGTACTGAAACAAAATTATTGAACAAGCAAGTTATGGGACAACCTGTTCCCCTCGTAAATTACACTCGCTATTGGCATGGCTATTTAGTCACGCTACGACCCGCTCTTACTCTTTTTTCTTATAGTACCGTGGTAAAACTTAACATCGTGATAAGCCTTCTCTTGATGCTTGGCGCGGCCATCGCTTTTCGAAAGGTCTCAGGATGGGTTGGCGCGGTGACATTCGTGTTTTCGCTCTTATTGGTTGGATATTGGGCTACCGTATTCAACTTCCAGACTTCAACGATGTTTCTCATTTCATTTATTGGGGTTATTACTGCTGCGCTGCTTTTGAAACACAAAGAAATGACTCGATGGGATTATCTGCTGTTCCTCAGCTTGGGGATAGGTACAGCATTCTTTGATTTTCTGACTATACCGCTTCTTAGTCTTTGCCTTCCGGCGCTCTATCTTATTGCGGCAGCTCTGAAAAAAGGTACCCCACTGCGTGTACGGCGTATTTTCTTATGGTTTGTGTGCTGGGGTATAGGTTATGTTTGTTTTTGGGCGATCAAGTGGATAATGGTCGCTGCTTTACAAGGACCGGCCGCTTTAAAGTCGATCCTTTCGCAAGTCACATATCGCGCCGGCTCATCGGGAGCACAAGGCCTGACGGGTAGCTTACGTTTGACTGGGATCATGCGGAATATTAAGTGGTTCAGTTATAACCTTGTTGGAACAGGGAAGTCGCTTCCGCTTCTCGCTTTAGCGGCTGTTGTTATCGCGGGCTTTATTATCACGTTAGTTTATATGTTATTCACAAAAAAGACCGATCTGCGTACGAGACTCCGCTCGTTTTTCGTTATCTGGGCTTTTGCCGCAGTGCCTTTCTTTTGGTATATGTTCGCGCTTAATCACTCAGTAGCGAATGCGCTTTTCACCTATCGGCTTCTTTTTGTGAGCATATTTGCTACTTGCCTCTTTTGGATCTTGTTTTTAAAGCAAAAAGAAAAACTTTCACATGTTATAAAGAGCCGAGATGATGACAATTAACCTCGCAGCGCATAGATACGAAATCCTTTACTTATGACGCATTAAATCCTTTACCTAGAATAGAATAAATCTTTTATCTACAGAATACCCCAGGGGTGTCATCCGTCATGAATTGCACTTGAGATGGCAATTAATCCGGCGCCTGCTAAAATGACATTACGGGCTTGTCAATGCCGATAAATTATGAACTAGGGATCTGACGATCATTAACTAGAAGAAGGAACTGATATGAAAACAGCTATCCTGCTGCCTTGCTATAACGAGGGGACCACGATCGCGAAGGTGGTCGCGGATTACTATAAGCTCCTGCCTGAAGCGACGGTCTATGTTTACGACAACAACTCGACGGACGATTCAGCGGAGTCCGCCCGCCAGGCGGGGGCGATCGTCGTCCCTGAGTATCGGCAGGGCAAAGGCTTCGTGGTGCGTTCGATGTTTCGTGATATCGAGGCTGACGTCTATCTGATGGTCGACGCTGACGACACCTACGAGGCTGCTGATGTAGTCGCGCTTGGCGCTGACGTGGCGAGCGGGCGCGCGGATATGGTGGTCGGCGACCGCCTCTCCGGCGCCTACTTCACTGAGAACAAGCGCGCGTTTCATAACACAGGTAACCGCGGAGTCCGGTGGCTGATCAATCGGATATTTAACAGCGACATCGCCGACGTAATGACCGGCGCCCGCGCATTTTCGCGTCCCTTCGTCAAGACTTACCCGTCGTTTTCCGGGGGCTTCGAGGTTGAGACCGAGATGACGATCCATGCGCTCGATAAAAATTTCCTCGTGACTCAGCACCCAGTTGGGTATCGTGACCGGCCTCAGGGCAGCGAGAGCAAGCTGGACACGATCCCCGATGGCCTGCGGGTACTCAAAACGATATTCGCGCTCTTCAAGGATTTCCGCCCGCTCATGTTCTTCGGGCTGACGTCTTTGATCATCTTCCTGGTGGCTTTCGCGCTTTTCCTGATTCCGCTTGACGAGTTCATCATGACCGGCCAGGTGCTGCGCTTCCCGACTTTGATCGTTTCGATCGGCTTGTTCGTGATGTCACTTCTTTCAGTGGTCTGCGGGGTGATCATTGACTCGATCCGCAAGCAGACCCGGCTGTTCTTCGAGATCGAGTTGACACGCGTCACGCACGAGAACCAGAGCTGAGGCAAAGGATGGGGATTATCAAGAAACTGAAGGCGCTCATCGAAAAGTTGTGGGCGCTTGAGTTCGTACGGTTTCTGTGCGCCGGCGCTTTCAATACCGCTTTTAACTGGGGCTTGTTCGCGCTGCTCTGGTTGATCCTTAAGCCGGAGGCCTCGCTTCTGATGGCGGCACAGGCTTCTACCCTGCGCTTCATTGGCGGCCATTATTACGCCGTTGTTACCTGGATTGCCTGGTTCTTGACGGTGCCAGTCAGCACCTACACGATGCGGCGTTTCGTGTTCAGGCATGAAGGCGCCTATTTCCGGCAGGTGCTGCGCGCTTATGGCGTCTATCTTCCCGCGCAGCTGGTTTCGATGGGTGTCTTGGTCTTCTGTGTTCAAGTGCTGAAGTTCCACCCGCTGTTGGGGCAGCTGGTCGCGGTTTGTTTCTCGACCGTCATCTCCTACGTCGGGAACAAGTTCTTCACGTTTCGCGCGTCTTTCTCATAAGGGGGCCTGCCCTTTTGCAAAATCTTCTTGCACTGCGGCAACGCAAAAGCTACATGATAGGCCGGGGCGCTTTATGATTGCTACAATCAAAATATTATGAGCAAGAATGATGCGCGTTCAGAACAAGGGTCGACTTTGACTACCCGCCAGAAGTGGCTGGCGATCGTTTCATTGTTTGTCATCGGAGCAACCGTACTCTATGTGAAGAAATGGGCGTTTTTCATCCCACACTTCCCGAAGATGTTCTTCGGGCCGTTTCTTGTGTTGGCGCTCGGCCTGGTCGTTGCGTGCGGGGTGTTCTTCAGCAGGAGCTGCGAGATCGATCGCAAAGCGCTCCTGCGCGAGGCGCTCCCACTTATTATCTACTATGCGGTGACTTTCGCGGTATTGATCGCCGGGACGTTGCGGGCCCATGACCCGCTGGTGCGGGTCGCAGGCTCGATCGCTACTAATTACTGGATGCTTTACGCCGCCCTGCCCTTTGCTTACCTGATCGGTGTGGTCAACCGGCGCACCCCGCGGCGCTGGATCGCCTTTTTCTTCGTCGTCATCATGACGGTCGCCGTTATCAGCGGTCTGGGCGAATTGCTGAGGGACTTCGGCATCTCAAACCCGGTTGGCAACTTCTTCTACTGGCTTAACCAGGTTGCAAACCGCCCCTTTGCGTCCTGGTCCTGGAATCATATCGAGTCGTTGCGCCTGACGGGCTTTACTAACAACCCGAATATCTTCGGATATTTCGCCGTTATTGCGTTCGCGTGGGCCTGCACAGGGAAGGGCGACCGGATGGCGCGCATCATCGTTGCGGTCGAAAGCCTGCTGGTGGTGTTCTTCAGTGCGTCACGCACCTCGCTCCTTGCCCTGCTGGCGGTACTGATCTGCGTAACGGTCATATACCGCAAAGATATCAAGGCTTTCTGTTTTGCGACCCGGCGTCGCAAAGCGCTCTTCTTCACCGTGCTGGCGGTGCTGGGGGTCGCCGTTGTCGCGGTCGTCGTCATGGCTTTGACGAGGCAACGCCTTGCCGACTTTGGCCTGCTCGGGCGCCTGGTCTCAGCGGATCAACAGGTCAACGCGCAGGGCTCAGGATCGCTCACCTCACAGCTTCTCAATGCGCTGATGTCCGGACGGGGCGACCTCTGGACGGCCGCATGGCGGGTCATCAGCGCGCATCCCTGGGGGGCGTGGCTGACCGTCATGCAGATGTTCAGCATGAACGTCCATAACGACTTCCTGGCTTCCTGGTTGCAGGGCGGCCCGCTCATGTTTGCCGCGTTTGTCGCGTTGATGGCCTGGATGGCGACGCGAAAGACCGAGCCCGCATCACGGGCGCTTCCCTTGTGCCTGTGCTTGATCTCGGTGATCACCAGCCTGTTCGACAATACCTTCACCGTTGCCTATTCGCCCCACCTCGTGTTCTTCTTATTGGGCGTTTATAGCATAAGCACGACAGAATACGCGGCGCTGCGCGCGGGCGGTGACGCAGGCGGTGGCACGCAAGAAGCATCCGGGAGCAGCAGCAGCCGCGGGCTTGCCTTTTTGCTGCGCCTGGGCCGTCCGTTTGCCAACCTTTACTATGCGGGCATCAAGCGGCGTCATCCGGTCCGTCGCAAGGTGACCCTGCTCTCACGTCAGTCAAGTGAGGCCACGGCTGATTTCACCCTGCTGATCGAGGCACTACGGGCGGCCGACCCGGAGCTGGAGATCGCGGTGCACTGCCTGTATGATGAGGGCGATACACGCGCGCTGAAAACGATAGCTGGCCACCTGAGCGAGGAGTTGCGCGATGTGGCGTCTTCCCGTGCCGTGGTGCTTGACGGTTACAGCCCGGCGATCAGCTACTTCAATCAGCGTCCCGGGCTCTACGTCCTGCAGATGTGGCACGCGCTTGGCGCGATAAAGAAGTTCTCGCTCCAAACGCTTGATACGAGCGGCGGGCGGTCTTCGACGCTGGCGAAGGCGGCGCGCATGCACCGGGGCTACAGCCAGGTGCTGTGCGGGGGTGAGGGGAGCGTGCCGTTTTTCGCAGAAGCGTTTAACGTGGAACCCGAACGTATCGCCACGATGCTCCTGCCTCGTGCCGATACGTTGCGCGCGCTTCGCTCATTTGCGGGCGCCTCGGGGCGCCTGCTCTATGCTCCGACCTTTCGTGATAGCCCCCGTCAGCGCGCCCGGTGGTGCCAGGCTGCTCTTGAGCTTGCTCACGCAGCTGAGGGCGCTGGCCTGCAGCTGACGATCAGCCTGCATCCGCTCGCAGCGGCTCAGCTGCAACGTGATGGCTTATCTGATGAGCTGGCGGCCCTGGCGCCCTACCTGGAGACGGAGCGTTCTACTCAGGATCTGATGGCTGGCTGCGCCGACGTCATTACCGATTATTCTGCTGTAGTTTTTGAGGCGGCTCTTGCCGGGCGTAATGTCTGGTTCTATGATTATGACTTAGACGAGTATCGTAACGATAGGGGATTAAACATCGATACTTCCCTTGAACTTCCTGAGGCGACTTTTTTCTCCGCGGCAACGCTTATCGATGCGCTCCGTGGTGTTGCGTCACGTTCCGAGGCGCGCGCGGCCAGTCAGGCCTTTTTCGCGCGTTACCTTGTTCGTGAACCTGGTTCAGCGGCAGCGCAGGTGGCAGGGTTTCTGAAAGCACACGTGCTGTCAGATTCGGACGCCTCAACTCCGCTCATGGCTCAGGGTAGCCAGGCGCCGGTGGCGGGGGAGCGCTGATGGATCTTACTGAAGAGCTGCTCAGCCTTGCCTGGATGCAGGTACTGATCTTTGCCAACATAGCGCCGGTCTTCTGGAAGACGAAGCGCCGGTTGGGGTATTTTGCCCTGTGCGCCTATCTGGATAAGACTTCTGAGGGGATAAACTTCAAGCAGACGCGCTTGTTTGCCGGTACGGTCCCGGTGCGCATGCGTATGCTGATGCGCCACGGCCTGCGCGTGCCCTTCACCAAGTTGCACTTCAACTTCATGCGGGTCAGCATTGATCTCGACGGGCCGCAGCGCGTCGACCTGATCATCAACAACATGTTGAACTTTGAGATCATCACTGACGAGCGCACCTGGCGCGTGCCCTTCGTCTACGACCTGCTCAACGCCCGCCACGGACGCTACCGCCATGGACGGATCGCAGTCGATCACAGCCGGGGCCTGAGCCTGTATTTCCGGCAGACCAGGCAAAACGCGCTCGTACTGGCCCAGCGCAAGATCAATCGCACCGATACGGCGCGTGAGCGCCTCAAACTGCGCCTGGCCCATCTGATGGCTCTCGTGGCGCCCCGCTCGCATGAGGTGCTTCTCTATGAGAAAGAGCTCCAGGGCTATGGGGAGTCAGCTTCGGTGCTCTTCGAGCGCCTCTGCGAGGGGGGCTACTCGCGTGCCTACTATCTGCTTGATCCGGCCAGTCCCCAGGCGGGCTTCGTCCCCTCCTCGTGTCGCCAGCACGTCATCGACGCTTTTACCGTGCGTCACTACTATCATTTCTTCGCTTGCCGCACGTTCATGGGGACCGAGGGATTGCAGCACGCGCTGGAGTCCCGCGTGGCAAGTCCGATCGCGCAGCGAAAAGCTAACAGCCAGCACAACCGCTTCGTCTTCCTGCAGCATGGCGTCATGTATATGGTGTCGCTGGCCTCGCCGTTGCGGCAGGTGTTTCGCGAAGGCATCCGCTCGTATCGCTTCCATCGCGTTGTCGTTTCCTCTCAGACAGAAGCACAACACTTCATCGACGCGGCAGGCTATACGCCCGAGTCGCTCTACATCACCGGCCTGCCGGATTACGATCACTACCAGATAGCGCCGGACGCCGATCGCATCATCCTGATGCCGACCTGGCGCGAGTGGGAATTTAACCAGGCGCGGGTCGCCCCTGAGCAGACGGGCTACTACCGGCTGCTGTGCGCGATGTATGAGAGTGTTCCGCTTGAGCTGCGCGAGCGGGTCTGGGTTCTGCCACATCCCTTGATGCTGGAGGCGTTTCGCGCAAGCGACCTGGCCGATCATATCCCCTCCTTCGAGCGCTACAGCGACTTGCTCCGTGTGTGCAAGTTGTTCATCACGGACTACTCCTCGGCATCGTTTGCGGCATTCTATGGGGGCAGTAACGTGTTGTTCTTCTGGCGCGACCTCGAGGAGTGCATCCAGCAGTACGGTGCTCCGCTCATGCTTGATGAACGTACCGCGTTCGGGGAAGTCTGCTGGAATCCCGCAGCGCTTGCCACCGCGGTCGATCGTTGGTATGGCGCGCCGCAGGATCCCACGTTTGAATCTCACTACCGCCGGTTGGTCACCTATCATGACGGGTGCAATACAGAGCGGCTAATTGCCGCCCTGGCTGCCGACCACCTGCTATACTAGTTAATTCCTGTATCCTGCTGTTTTGCAGGCAGAGAAAGGAACACTCGACCACTCATGCAGCGCCGTCTGCCGACCATAGCATTCGTCAATGCCGCCATGCTCCTGCTTTCGTTGGTGCTGGCGACGATCCCTGCCCTTGTGGCGCCCGCAGGTGCGGCGCCAGCCCCGGCGCCGAGCGCGCCAGCTATTGGGACCGAGGTCATCGGGCAGAGTGATTCGGGCACTACCGCCCAGGCCCGGGCGCAGGCGGCAATCGATACGGTGCAGGGCATCACGGCTGCGCAGCGCTCGGCCTTGCTGAAGCTCTACCAGAAGCTTGACTCTATCAACCAGGAAACCGAGATCGCTACCGAGCAGTACAATGCTGCCTCAAGCGAGCTTGATACCCTGAACACAGACATCGAGACCCAGCAGAACAACTACGACCTGCTTGCCAAGGCTTACGACATTGCGGCGCATGACTTCGGGCAGAGGGCAGCGTCAACATATCGCGACGGGGGCTACAGCACCTTTCAGCTGCTGTTCGATTCATCTTCATTCAGTGATTTCTACTCACGGCTGGAGTACCTGAAGTCCGTTAATGACATGGATACCCGTCTTATCTCAACGTTGCATGACAAGAAGACCGCCATCGCAGGCACACTGACCAAGCTTAAGAGTGACCGGGCTGCGGCACGTAGCCTTGAATTCGAACTGAAGGCACGCAAGATCGAGATCGAAGCACGCAACTCTCAGCTTCAGGAGAACCTGAAAAGCCAGGACCCCACGTTACGCGCGCTCTATGAGCGGACGACCCAGGTCAGCAATGAGCAGGATCGCCAGTTAGCCCTCGCGATCACGCTGGGTAAGCTTGCCGACGTTAAGATCGAACCAAACAGTCCCGCGTCGATGGCGCTCAGTTTCGTCGGCACACCTTATGTGTGGGGCGGGGCAAGCCCGGCGGGCTTCGATTGTTCCGGGCTGATGATGTACGTCTTCGCACACTACGGGGTAGCGCTGCCCCATAGCAGCGCGGCGCAGGCGCTCATGGGTTCGCCGGTCACAGGACCCTTGCAGCAAAACGACGTCATTTTCTTCGGGTCACCTATCCATCATGTCGCTCTCTATTTGGGCGCCGGCTATTATGTCGAGGCACCCTATACCGGCGCGAATGTTCGCGTCAGCAAGATCACTGATCCTTCCGAGATAGTCGCAGCACGGCGCTATGACTGGAAACAGTAGAACACACCCTGGCTGCTCGCTGCGTCATTGCACGCGAAGGCGCGTAAATCCAGGCAAGAATCAGAAAGCTGGATCCTGCAAATGACGCGCGCGACGATAACGCGCGCCTCCTGCCGCTCAGGGCATCGTTAAGTTTTTCTTCATTGTTCGTTTAGCAATACTGTGGTATTGTCATTACAGGCCATTGGATGCGCTTGTATCTCAATGGTTTGTTTTGTCCGCAGGGCAAAAAGCGAGTAATCATAGTAGAGGAGGACGTACATGAAGAAGAACCACAGGATAGTCTTCGGTGTGATGGCGGCATTGCTGACTCTTGCACTGATACTGACTGGCTGCGGCAGCGGAGGCGGCAGTGGCAGCACCACAAAGACGTTTAACGTTGGTTTTGGTGGCCCGATTACCCAAGGTGACGTAGCCTTTGGTCAGGGTGGCCTACGTGCTGTTCAGTTGGCGATCGCCAATGCCAACAAGAGCCAGGAAGCCAAGGATCTTAAGATCCAGTTCAAGGTAATACAAGGCGACGATCAGAGCCTCGCTGATGTTGGCACAACAGTAGCCAACCAGTTTGTCTCTGACAAGAGTATGGTCGGCGCGGTCGCGCACTTTAATTCGACCGTTTCGATTGCAGCTTCGAAAGTTTATCATGAGAACAACTTTGTTCAGATCAGCTATGGTTCTACGAACCCGGCGCTGACGCAGCAGGGCTTCAAAAATGTATTCCGTACCTGCGCAACCGACGATTTGCAGGGCCCCACGGGCGCCAATCGCGCGACTGCGCTCGGATTCAAATCAGTCGCCCTTATCGATGACTCCAGCCCGTACGGCCAGGGTCTTGTTGCGGCTTTCAAGGATCAGTTCGTCAAGAATGGCGGCACGGTTGTTTATCAGGCTTCGACTCAGCAGAAGCAGAACGACTTCACGGCGGTTGTGACCAAGATCGCTTCCGTCAAGCCTGATCTCGTTTACTTCGGCGGCACCTATGCTCCTGATACGGGCGCGGGCGCGCTGCTGTGCAAGCAGCTTAAGAGCGGCGGCGTTACCGTTCCGATGATGGGCGGCGACGGTCTGTATGCACCTGAGTTCATCTCTGGCGCGGGCGCAACAGCAGCTGAGGGCAGCTACGCAACGTGCCCAGGCATGCCCGTTGAGCTGCTCCCGAACGGCAAGCAGTTTGCAGCGGACTATACGGCGATGTTCCCTGGCCAGCAGCCAGCTCCGTTTGACGCCTATGCTTATGACGCGGCGAACGCGATCATCAACGCCACCTATTCGGTCGCTAAGGACCTCGGCGTAAACAAAGTTACTTCACCTGCAGGTAAAGACGCTTTGATCAAAGCGGTTGCTGCTTCTAACTTTGACGGTGTGACTGGTAAGGTTTCCTTCGACTCAAAGGGCGACCCGAACAACAAGGTCATCACCCTGTACAAGGTCGTTAATGGCAAGTGGGAAGCTCAGGCAGATAAGTAATCGTCGTCAATTCGTAGTAGAATCATTTCTAGTGTGCGTGAGGGGGCGCCGGGTCCCGGTGCCCCCTCCGTGTTCTGTCAGGTAGACGCGGGCAAAGGAACCAGTTTTTATGAATTACTTTCTTGCGCAGTTGGTGAACGGGATCACCCTGGGCGGCATGTATGCCCTCATCGCTCTCGGTTACACTATGGTCTATGGCGTTTTGCTCATGATCAACTTCGCTCATTCGGAGATGTTCATGTCGGGCGCTTATATTGGCCTGGGGACGCTGCTCCTCTTATCCAACGCGGGAACACAGAATGCGATCTGCAAAGTGCTCCCGTTTCTTTCATTCTTCAAGAGCCTTCGAAGTTTTTTCACCGGCTCGACCGTGGGGCTCATCATAATGTTCATCATTATATTGGCGGTGTCCGCAGTGCTGGTGGGCTGTCTGGGCATGTTGACCGAACGCTTCGCCTATCGACCGTTGCGTCACGCTCCGCGTTTGGCTCCATTGATCTCCGCCTTGGGCGTTTCAATCTTTTTGCAGAATGCGTTCTTGCTGTGGATCGCCCCTAATAAGCCGTTCAATCTGCCGGCTGTGGTCGCAAAAGCCGCAATCGTTGACTTGAGCGGAAAGAATTTAAGTTTGGGAATAACACCGTTGCGCATCATCATTGTGGCGACTTCGGTTATCTTGCTGATCGTACTCGACCTGTTCATTGCGCGGACCCGTGTAGGCAAGGCAATGCGCGCAACCAGCCAAGACCAGGACGCTGCGGGGCTCATGGGTATTAACGTGAACTCGGTCATTGCTTTGACCTTCTTCATTGGCCCGGCCCTTGGTGGTATCGCGGGCGTGTTTTCCGGGGCCTATTACGGAACGGTGACCTATAACATGGGCTTTATGCCCGGCATCAAAAGCTTTACCGCAGCGGTTATCGGAGGTATTGGTAACCTGCGAGGAGCGATGCTCGGAGGTTTTATGCTTGGTCTTATCGAGTCCTTGTCGCAAGCTTATATTTCGGCGTCGTATAAGGATGTCATCACCTTCGTCATCTTGATCGTGATCCTGATATTCCGTCCGGGCGGCTTGCTCGGTAGTTCAGTTGTAGAGAAGGTGTAATCATGGCAGATGAAATTAAAGATATGATGACACCGGCCTACGACAAGAAAAAGAAAAAGGAGCCCTCGCATACGCGCAAGCACAGTAAAACGTCAACTATCATGTTGGCGGTGCTGGTACTCGTCTTAATACTCGTACCCTTTGTATTCGCGGCGACCAGTCAAGAAATCTATACGAGAATCCTTACGATCATTGGCCTCTATTTGATCCTGGCCTTAGGTCTTAATATTCTGGTAGGCTATGCCGGCCAGTTGGACTTTGGCCGAATCGCGTTTTACGCGGCGGGCGCCTATGCCGGTATGATCATCGGTTTGATCGTTGCAAACGCGCTGCCAGCTCAGTTTGCGGGCCTCTCCTTTATTGTTGCGATCCTTGCTGGAGTAGCTGGCGCGGCATTGCTTGGTGGGATACTTAGCTTAGCGGTGCTCAGGTTGCGAGGCGACTACTTGACGATTGTGACACTCGGCTTTGCCGAGATCATACGCGTCAGCGCCCAGAACAATATTTTGCATCTGACCGGTGGCGCCGCTGGTATTCCAACGGCTGGTAAGAATCTCCCGATGCCGATCGGTTTGGCCTGGCTGCAAAAAAACCTGTATATTCCTCTTGGGAATAGCAACTACAGTATTTCGTTTTCTGCCAATATTTATTGGTATCTCCTGATTCTGCTGTTTGTCATCATCGCCATCATTATCACGCGGCGACAGGAGAACTCCCGTACCGGGCGTGCTTGGGCGGCGCTGAAAGATGACGATGTCGCGGCGCGCGCGATGGGCATCAACACCACCAAGACCAAGACCTCAGCCATTATGATGAGCGCGATCTGGGGCGGCGTGGCCGGCGCGCTCTTTGCCTATGTCCAGGGAATGGTTTCGCCGGAGACCTTCGCGTTCTTTGGTTCGATCCTCGTGTTGGCCATCGTGGTCATCGGCGGTATGGGTTCGACTAAGGGCGTTATCATCGGCGCGATCATCATCTACGGTACGCCGGAGCTTATCCGTGCGTTCGCGGGACCCTCAGGCCTGCCCTTTATCATGTGGCAACTGCCGCTGTCGCAGAATGTGGTTGCGACGATCGCAAACTACCGTAACCTGGTACTCGGTTTGCTCATGGTCGTCATGATGGCGTGGAGACCGGACGGGATCATACCGATGGTACGGCCTAAGCGCTTCCTTACTACTGAGGCGCAGAAAAAGATCGAGGGGTCAGCAGGCGATTCGACTGTCGATCCAAACTCAGCTTCGGCTTCGGCAGTACCAGCAGAAGAAGATCTCGTGAAAGCAGGTGATGCGGCATGAGTGAGCACCTGGTAGAAGCGAAAAACGCTACCATTCAGTTTGGTGGTCTGCGTGCAGTCGACAGTGTGAACCTCTATATTGATCC
>WRFR01000010.1 GCA_009778715.1 Coriobacteriia bacterium
AGGCTCAGGCGTTGTAGCCGGCTTAGTAGGTTCAGTCGGCGTTGTCTCTGAAGGCGCGCTCTGCGTTGACTCAGAAGAGGTGTCGACTGCTCGCGAGGTAGTCGGTGATGTCCCTAACACAAGCATGACCGCCAAAGCGATCATTAGCACCCGTGAAAGCAAGGGCCTTTTTACAGACGTCATAAGATTATTCCCTTCTCCCTGCACCTTCCCTAGTAGGTACAGTCCCCATCAGAGATGTCAAAAGTACCGTCAGACATATACGATCTACTGTCTGAGGGCACAAGGCACCGCTCTCTTTATTAGACTCCTTTTGTCTCAATACTGCAAGCCCCCGAACAGCCCCCACGAACATCAGGACAAGCCTTATGAACTTTGCAAATTTTTAAATTTTTAACTATTATTTTACGGATTATATACATAAACTTGATGTTAATTCCAATACTCTAATATTCATAAAAAGATATTGAACACAAAAAGCTGAGGAAAAAATAAAAGTAACGCTTTTAACAATCCCCTTTAGCGCATGCTTAAAGGCATTGATTTTCCGTAGGCTCACCTGGATGCAGAATGCTGCAAAATTAACGGGAATTCATTTTCAGGCTGCGTTCCAGGTCGCGGTCAGCATCGCGCTTTGCGATGCTTATCCGCTTATCATAGGTATGTTTGCCGCGCGCCACGCCGATCTCGATCTTGACCCGGCCCCGCTCGAAATAAACCTTGGTCGGGACGATCGTATTGCCCTTCTGGCGCACATGTTCAAAAAGGTACCTTATCTGGCGTTTATGAAGGAGCAACTTTCGTGAGCGATCGGGATCGGCATTGCTGTAACTCCCCTGCGCGTAGGGTTTGATATGGATGCCGAATATCCACGCCTCGCTCCCATCTATACGCACATAGGCCTCTTTCAAAGACAAACCATTCACTCGGATCGACTTGACCTCGGTCCCTGTCAATACGACTCCCGCCTCGAAAGTCTCATCGATAAAGAAATCATGGTGAGCGCGCTTGTTCGAAGCGATCAAGCGTTCACTTTTCTCCGGCTTCTGCTTTGCCATCCTGGGTCTCGCCCTGCCTGTCCCAACTCGACTCAGCTACACTGAGAGATCTGTATCCGCATCAAGTCCAAGAATGAACTGTGTCAGGATCTGGACGCAGCTTTCCATGTCGGCCAGCGATACGACTTCGGTCGGCGTATGCATATACCGGTCAGCGATACTGACCAACGCCGTTGCCTTGCCACCCCGGGCAAGCTGGGCCGGATTCGCGTCGGTGCCGGTGGCACGAGGTTCAACCTCAAGTTGATAGTTAAGCTCCAATTCGTGGGCTTCCTGCTCCAGACGAGCCAGAACCGCATGATTGATATTGGGACCGCGGCCGAAAACGGGACCCTTGCCAACGACCTGCTCACCATGATCGCGCTTGTCTATATCGGGATAATCAGTCGCATGGCAGACTTCGACCGCAATGAAGATATCCGGATCGAGCGCATAAGCTGAAGTGGCTCCTCCGCGCATCCCGATCTCTTCCTGAACGCTTCCGACGCACCAGCAATCGGACTTCGCCCCGCCAGCAGCCTTGAGCTCCTCAAGAACGCGTGCTGCAATCCATGCGCCCATCTTGTCATCAAGCGCGCGCGAGACGACCAGACCCTCCCCCAGGCTCTCAAGCCCGGTATGCACCGTGATGGGATCTCCCACACGAACTCGCCTCTTCACAACATCGGCAGGAAGGCCGATGTCGATGAAAAGCTTTTCCAGCGGCGTGACGACCTTACGTTCATCAGCGTCTATCAGGTGGATAGGCTTACGCCCGATTACTCCCAAAAGGGGCCCCTCGTCAGTATGGATGTCGACTCTCAAGCCAGGGAGGATCGCGGCGTCAACACCACCGAGTGACTTGAATGAGAGAAAACCCTCGGGCGTCACATAGGTGACGATCAATCCGACTTCATCGATATGCCCGGCAAGTGCCACGCTGGGCGCCTGGGCGTCGCGACCACGCAGAAGCGCGTGCACCGATCCCAGTTGATCGGTCACGACTTCGTCGGCCACGCCTTCAAGGCGCGCTCTCAACACTGCGGCGGCAGGCATCTCCCAACCGGTCGGCGACGGAGCTTCAACCAGTTCTTTCAAAAATGTGAAGTCAGCTTCTTTCATGGGAAATCCGCCTCTCTTACTTTGCCTGGCTCTGTGCCAGCTCAAGCGCTTTCTGCAATTGAATATCCTTAGCCTGGTCAAGTTCCAGGGAGATATCCATATCAAGCTTGACGTCCGGCGTGATGCCCTTCGCGTTAATATTGCGCCCATTCGCCGTCAGGTAGTCAGCCGTGGTCAAAAACACCGCACCATCACCGAACTTAAGCTCGGTCTGTACGCAGGCCTTACCAAACGTCGTCGCGCCCACCACCGTGGCCCGATGATGATCCTGAAGCGCACCCGATACGATCTCAGATGCTGAGGCGCTGTTCGCATTGGCAAGAACGATCAACGGCAGGTTTTTCGAGAGCGTATTGCCGTCCGTCCGCAAGACGGTTGTGCCCTCCACGCGTGATTCGATCTGAACGATCGGCTGGCCTTTGCTGATGAACAACGAGCCGACGCCAACCGCCTGGTTAAGGTCACCTCCTGGATTGTCCCGCAGGTCAAGGATAAGTGAGGTCGCTCCCTCTTTGATGAGCTGCTCATACTCCTTGCGAAGGTCGTCGGTTGACTTCTCATTGAACTGAAAAAGGCGCACGTAGCCGACTTTTCCCGCGAGCATCTTACTCTCGGTGTTCGGCGTCGAGATAATGGCGCGTGTGACCGTCACCGTATAGGGATTTCCGAAGTCATAGCGGATGTTCTGTGGCATCTCGCCCTTCTTATACGGCCGCTGCATCGTGAGCGTCACAGTAGTGCCCACTTTGCCTTTGACCCCGTCCTGAACCTTCTGAGTAGTCCAGGTATTTGAAGTCTCCGAGCCGATCTTATAGAAGTAGTCGCCTGCCAGTATCCCTGCTTTGGCAGCCGGCGTATCCGGGTACACCTGGTTGACAAAGACCGTGCCGTCTTTCTCCCCCAGCACGACCCCGATGCCTCCGAATTGCCCCGCCATCTGATCGGTATAGCTTGCCAGGGATTTCGCATCCAAGTAGCGGGCGTATTGGTCGCCGTTGCTTGTGAGCAGCCCATTGAGAGCACCGTTAAGAGCCGTCGCCTCGCTGGGAGGATCATTGGCCTCCTTCTGCATCAGGTCAAAGACTTGCGAAGTCTTGTCTCCCAACGCAGTGGTCTGGCGTGGATTGAAGACATTCGTCAAATGAGCGCTCATCAGCTGTGAGCTCACCGCGCCAGCAACAAAGAAGACCAGCGCGATCACCACTCCCAACAGGCCCAATACGACTCCGTGCTTTTTTGATGCCATAGTACGCATCGCTTCCTTTCTAAAACCTAAAGAAGAGCAGCGCAACGGCGCGCTTGCTCTTCTTTATCTGCCTGTGTTATCCCTGAAGTACGAGCCTTATGACCCGTAAACATTCTTCTATATCTTGAGGTAACGCCGCATCGCGAGCCACGAACCCAAGCCTCCGATGATCACGCCACCTGCAATCAGTATCAGCGAAATCAACCAAATGAAGCTATTACTGATACCAAAGGACATGAACCGGAGCGTACTCTGGATCCTGGGGAGCGCGAGGAACTGGATCGCCATGATGATCCCAATAGCAAGCAACGCACCGATGATGGCCTGTATCATACCCTCGAAGATGAACGGCATTCGTATGAACCAGTTGCTGGCCCCCACCAGGCGCATGATCGAAAGTTCATTGCGCCGCGCGTATATTGCCATCCGGATCGTGTTGTTAATAAATATCAGGGAGACTACTGCGAGCATCACGATAAATACAATACCGACAACACGGATCACACGCGTAAAGTTAAACAGGCGCTGTACAATATCCTGCCCATAGCGCAATGAGCTTTCGGGGTTGTCCGGGCGATCACATATCTTCTTGAACTCGGGCGACGCTTTGATCGTTGCGACCACCTTGTCGACGTCATGCGTATTGTTCAACTCGATCTTCAATGAAGCCGGCAAGGGGTTGCCTTCCAGATTATTGATGACATCGGGAGATTTTTGCATCTGCTGCTTGAATGTCTCCAACGCCTGGCTTTTGCTTATGTAATCGACCCTCTTGACCATCGAGTTGGTCTCCAGGTTACGCTGGAGCCCCTCGACATCGGCCTGATTAGCGTCATCTTTGATGAATATGTCGATGGTGACCTTGTTCTCAGTTCCGGTGATCAGGGAGTTTGCGGCAGTCCCTATCAATAAGCTGACGCCAATGAGCAGAAGCGACAGAAAGATGGTCACAATGCCGCCGATACTCATCACCCAGTTGCGCTTGAAGCTGGTGCCGGCTTCTTTCAGGAAGTATCCTGCGTTAATTGGCATGGCCGTACACCCCCCGGTTCTGGTCGCGCACGATGTGCCCTTCATCAAGAGCGATAACACGGCGCCGCATGCGGTTGACCATTTCCTGGTCGTGAGTGGCGATCAGTACCGTCGTACCAGTATGGTTGATGCGCTCGAGCAGTTTCATGATGCCGAACGAGGTCTGCGGATCAAGGTTGCCAGTCGGCTCATCACAGAGCAGGAGCGGCGGGCGATTAACGAAGGCGCGAGCAACGCTGACGCGCTGCTGCTCACCACCGGATAATTGATGCGGATAATTGTTGATCTTGCCTTCAAGACCGACCAGACGCAGTACTTCAGGGACCTGTGTGTCGATAACATGCTTCGACTTGCCAATGACCTGCAACGCGAACGCAACATTCTCGAAGGCGGTCTTGTTGGGCAGAAGCTTGAAGTCCTGGAATACGCAGCCAATATTTCGGCGCAAGTAGGGTATCTTCGCGACGCGGATCTTGCTGAGGTCATGTCCTGCTACGATGATGCGCCCGGAGGTCGGGATGACCTCATGAAGCAGCGAGCGGATGAACGTTGACTTGCCAGAACCTGAGTGGCCGACAATAAAAACGAACTCGCCCGCATCGATCTCAATGCTGACCGCTTCAAGCGCAGCACGTTCAGGAACGTAACGTTTAGTCACGTTCTGCATAACTATCATCGGAGGGCCAGAGGGACGTCGAGTAGCAGGCATCGAACCATCAGGCACAATATTGTCGAGCGTTGCCTGTAAATCGGGCAAAACTTCCTCCTTAAATCAAATGAATCATGGGCGCTACCAGTGTAACAAGCGAATAAGAATGATAAGGAAACCGTAACCTTATGACATACTCTGTACACATATAGATAAGGCGGCTTTCATGATGGTCGGCGGGTCCAGTTCAAAATAACGCAGGAGCTCATCCGGATCCCCACTCTGGCCAAAGCGATCCTTGACCCCAACGCGCACCAAACGACAGGGGTGTTCTTCTGATAAGGCCTCGGCAACGGCTGATCCCAACCCCCCGATGATGTTATGTTCCTCACACGTCACCACAGCGCCGGTTTTCGATGCGCTCTCCAGGATGGTTGCCCTATCGAGCGGCTTCAAGCTAAAAGCATCGATGACCTCAGCTGAGACCCCCTGTATCGCCAACTGATCCGCGGCTTCAAGTGCCGCATCGACCTCGACCCCACAGGCTACCAGAGTCACGTCGGCGCCCGGCCGCAGGACTTTCGCACACCCCAGCTCAAAACGCTCATCGGCATCATAAATCTCAGGAGCCTCGACCCGCCCCAGGCGCACATAAAAAGGCCCGGGTGTCTGTGCTGCCAGCCGCAGGGCGGCCTTTGCCGACTGGTAATCCGCCGGGACCAGTACACGCATGCGGGGTAGTACGCGCATGAGCGCAATATCTTCAAGCATCTGATGGCTCCCGCCATCAGGCCCAACTGTGACGCCTGCATGGGTAGGAGCAAGCTTCACGTTCAGCTCGCTATAACAGACCGTGTTGCGGATCTGATCGTAGGCACGCCCCGTACCAAACACCGCAAAACTCCCCGTAAAGACGATCTTTCCTGCCAGGGAAAGGCCTGCGGCAACATCGATCATGTTCTGTTCGGCGATGCCGACTTCAACCAGGCGTTGGGGATAGACCGCGCCGAACTTCGCCGTGGTAGTTGAGCCAGCGAGGTCTGCGTCGACCGCCATGATATCTAAGCCTGAATCAGTCAGCTCAATAAGCGTCTCACCCAGTGCAGCGCGCGTTGCCTTGCCCATTATTCGTCCTTCCAATCAGCACAGGAACAAATCTCGGCGCAAGCCTGTGCGCACTCCTCTTCTGTCGGCGCTTTACCATGCCATCCGACCTGGTCGCGCATGAACGATACGCCCTCGCCCTTATGGGTGTGAGCGACGATCACCCGCGGCTTGTCCGGCGTCGGCTGCCTGGTCAGAGCCGCATAGAGCGCTTCGACATCATGGCCATCAACATCGAGGGCATTCCAACCGAAACTGGCGAACTTTGCGGCAACATCACCTAATGCCATGACCTCTTCTGTCCCCCCGTCGATCTGCAGCATATTGCGATCGACGATGGCAATGAGATTGTCCAGTTGGTACTTCGCTGCGAACTGTGCGGCCTCCCAGACCTGGCCTTCCTGGAGCTCCCCATCGCCCAGTACCGTGAAAACACGCGGCAGACGCACTTTAGCGCCTAGCTCGAAGTTCAGGCGCAGTCCCAGCGCCAGGCCAGCTGATATCGAAAGTCCCTGGCCGAGTGAGCCTGTCGAAACTTCAACACCTGGCAAGCGTCGCGCATCAGGATGGCCCTGGAGGCGGCTACCCAACTGGCGCAAGGTGGCCAACTCCTCAGCAGGGATGATCCCCAGCTCCGCAAGCGTCGCGTACAGTACCGGCGCCGCATGCCCTTTCGAGAGAATGAAGCGGTCGCGCTGCGGCCAGTCAAGCTCTGCTGTCTGAAACTCCAGGACCGGCGCAAAAAAGAGCGTGGCAAGTATCTCTGAAGCAGAAAGCGAACCGCCAGGATGGCCGGATCCCGCCGCGGTGAGCATTTTGAGGATAGCGACGCGGATACGGGCTGCGCGTGCGCGCACGGCCGAAGCGTCAAATACAGGAAGACCAGCGGTTTCAGACATCGTGATCCCTTTTCACTAGATTGAGTGCGTTACTCTTTTATCCTAGCAGAATCCGGACAGCCTGCGGCCACCCATCGATGATATGCCAGAATGAATCCTTCGATATCACCAGCCAGGACCGCGGTGACGTTGCCCTTCTCATAACCGGTCCGCAAGTCCTTGACCATTTGGTAGGGATACAGCACATAGCTGCGGATCTGTGATCCCCAGCTGATGTCAGACAAAGGTCCCCTCAGCTCCTCAAGCTCGGCAGCCCGTTGCTCACGAGCGACCTCGTAGAGCCGTGCGCGCAGAATCGAGAGCGCGGCGTCCTTGTTCTTATGCTGCGACTTCTCGTTCTGGCAGGTCACAACGATGCCCGTCGGAATATGGGTGATACGGACCGCGCTATCAGTCGTATTCACGCTCTGCCCACCGGGTCCGCTGCTCCGGTACACATCGATCCGCAGATCCTCATCAAGGATATCGACTTCAACATCATCAGGCAGTACTGGCAGAATGGTCACGCCTGCAAAGGTCGTCTGGCGACGCTTCTTCAGGTCGGTCGGGCTGATGCGCACCAGGCGGTGAACGCCTTGCTCCGCGCGCATCATACCATAGGCGTTGTGCCCATGCAGGGTGAATACCGCGCGGTCGATGCCGATGCTTTCCCCCGCCTGGGCTTCGTGGATATCGACTTTCCAGCCACGCGCTTCAGCGAACTTGAGATACATCGTGAAGAGCATCTCCGTCCAATCCTGCGCCTCAAGGCCTCCCTGTCCTGGCGTGATCGTCACGATAACGTCACTGTGATCAAACTCACCATCGAACCAACGCGCGACCTCCCGCTCATCAAGCGCCCGGTCTAACTTCTCAATGAGAGCGATCGCTTCGCTATAAAGCTCCTCGTCGTCTGCTTCCAGCGCAAGCTCATGGGTGGCCGTGGTATCTGCGGCCAGTCCTTTGAGCGCACTGAGCTCTGCCAACTCATCGCGAAGCTGCGCCATGAGTGAGCTAGTCTCCTTGGCCTCAGCCACATGATCCCAAAAGCCCGGCTCAGAACTTTGGCGCTCGAGTTCAGCAAGACGCGCGCGAAGCAATTCAGGCTCCGCTTGTGCAACAAGCTCATCAGCGCGGCTGGTGAGCTTGTTGATCTCTGCGTTCTTATTCTCCAGCATCGGCGCCTACTCGGTCGGAACCCCCACGTTCGCGCCGTGGCATTTCTTGAATTTCTTGCCGCTGCCGCAGGGACAAGGATCGTTGCGGCCTACTCCGGCATACGGATCATCAGCGGTGGTGTGCTGGGTCTTCGTTTTGTAGCCTGCCGCGCGGTTCAGGGCGGCCGAGCTGATGCCACCCATATCCGCCGTGGCCGTCTCGGCCACTCCGGCGAACATGCTCTCCTCATCAGGCGCCATGTAGTCTGCATCCTGCAGATAACTCGGCGCGGGCGTATTATCCAACACGATGTCGAGATGCATCAAGGTCTTGATGTAGTCCTCATCAATGGCATGGACCAGATCGATGAAGAGATTATATCCCTCATTTTTATACTCAACGACCGGATCTTTAGCGCCCATCGCGCGCAACCCGATGCCCTCCTTGAGATAATCCATCTCCTGAAGGTGCTGCATCCAACGGGTATCGAGCACGCGCAACATGACCTGGCGCTCCAGGTCGCGCATGTTCTCCTCACCCAGGATCGATTCTTTCTTCTTATACTCTTTATGGGTCAGGTCGTAGAACCCATCAACAACCTCCTGCTCGCTAGCAGCGTCATCGATAACTTTCTGAACCGGGCGCTTGGTCGCGCCCATGAAGTCGCGGAACCAGCGGACCAGCCCTTCCTGGTCCCACTCTTCCTTCTTCGTTGCGCTTAGATCATCACCACAGAAATCAGCGACAGCTCGTTCGATCGACTCGCGAATGGCCGTCGAGACGTGATCGTGGATATCCTTGCCGTCTAAAACGTTCTGGCGCTCGGCATAGATGACCTCGCGCTGCTTGTTCATAACATCGTCGTAGTCAAGTACATACTTACGGGAGGCGAAGTTCATGGCCTCGACTTTATGCTGGGCGTTCTCGACCACCTTACTGACAATGCCAGCTTTGATCGGCATGTCATCGGGCACGCTGGCACGCTCCATCATGGCGCCGATGCGGTCCATGCGGTCGCCGCCGAACAAGCGCATCAGGTCGTCTTCAAGAGACAGGTAGAACTGTGACAGGCCAGGGTCACCCTGGCGCCCGCTACGGCCGCGCAACTGGTTGTCGATACGGCGGGAGTCGTGACGCTCGGTACCAATGACCGCCAGGCCACCAGCCTCAACCACCTCTTCATGTTCTTCATCGCATTGCTTCTTGATCTCGGGCATATACTGGTCGCGCTGTTCGTCGGTAGCTTCATCGGGGTCAATGCCTTTCGCGCGCAGGATGTCGTTGACCAGATAATCCGGGTTGCCACCTAAGATGATGTCGGTGCCTCGACCGGCCATGTTCGTCGCGATCGTGACCGTACCCAAACGCCCTGCCTGTGCAACGATCAGGGCCTCTTTCTCATGCTGCTTCGCGTTCAGGATGCTGTGCTTGATATTACGCTCGTTGAGCAAGTGCGAGAGGTGTTCTGAATGCTCGATCGAGATCGTCCCGACCAGGCAGGGCTGCCCCTTTTCGTGGCACTCCTTGATGAAGTCAGCGACCGCGTCATACTTTGCCTCGACCGTGCGATAGACCAGGTCGTTGCGGTCATCACGGACCATCGGCATGTTTGTAGGAATGACGACGACCGGCAGCTCATAGATGTCGCGGAACTCTTTGTCCTCGGTCACCGCCGTACCGGTCATGCCGGAGAGCTTGTCATACATGCGGAAGTAGTTCTGCAGCGTGATGGTCGCAAGCGTCTGGTTCTCCTCGCGCACCGTCACGTTCTCCTTGGCCTCAATGGCCTGATGCAACCCCTCACTGTAGCGGCGGCCCGGCAATACGCGGCCGGTGAACTCATCGACGATGAGCACCTCGCCATCACGCACCATGTACTGCTGATCGCGATGGAAGAGGTACTGCGCGGACAAGGCCTGCTTCAGGTGGTTGGCGAGCTGACCGGAAGGGTCATCATAGATGTCCTTGATGTTGAGCATGCGCTCAACTTTTGTGATGCCATCTTCGGTCGGAGCACAGGTATGCTTGGCCTCGTCGAGCTCGTAGTCCTCATCTTCGATCAGGCGTGGCATGACGCGCGCGAAGTCACGATACAGGCTCGCGGACTTCTCTCCGGCGCCACTGATGATGAGCGGCGTACGCGCTTCATCGATAAGTATCGAGTCGACCTCGTCGACGATGGCGTAAGCGTGGCCTCGTTGTACACGGTCGGAACCGACCGTGACCATGTTGTCACGCAGATAGTCGAAGCCAAATTCTGAGTTCGTCCCATAGGTGACGTCGGCCGCATAAGCAGGCTTGCGCTCATCAGGGGTCATCTCCGTCTGGATCAGGCCGACCTTAAGTCCCAGGAATTTGTAGATACGCCCCATCCAGACCGAGTCACGGCTGGCCAGGTAGTCATTGACCGTAACGACATGAACGCCTTTGCCCGTGAGAGCATTCAGGTAAACCGCCGCGGTCGCGACCAGCGTTTTGCCTTCACCAGTCTTCATCTCGGCGATCTTGCCGTCATTAAGAACCATCGCGCCGATCAGCTGCACATCGAAATGCCGCTGACCGATGGTTCTCTTCGCAGCTTCACGCACCGCAGCGAAGGCCTCAACGAGGACGTCATCAAGTTCCTCGCCGTCCTCCAGGCGCTTTTTTAACTTTTTGGTCAACTCAGGGAACTCCTTGTCCTTGAGTTTCTCCATCTTCGGCTCAAGCTCGTTGATCTTCTCAACCAGCTTCCAGCAACCTTTCAGTTCTTTTCCCTCGCCAAACGAGAGCGCTTTTTCGAGCACATTAGCCATGAATCTGTTCCTTTATTTACCTCAGAGAATGATAATAGACAGCGTTTGATTTTAACATAGCTACGCCCTATCGTGCGACAGGGCGCAGCTTCTTCACAGAACCATCCACTTTTTTCTTCGGACTCTCTCGACCAGAATACCCATTTCTCGATCATTTCCGCAAAGTACGACAGCTCGATCAGACCTCAGGAACAGTCACCTTTTTCTACTTGCGAACTTGCCGAAAGCCGGGGAGGATCTCCCGCTTGGCGGCGAGTAGGATAAGAGGGCGAAACAAGTTGGGCAAAGAGCTCATTGAGCTCTGCGCTGGGCTCGATTCCCAGCTCACACGCCAGATTCTTGCGGCAGCGATAATACGAGCGAAGCGAGTCGTCGCGGCGCCCCTCAAGCGCATACGCATGCATGGCCAGGCGATACAGCTCTTCACAGCTGTGGTCCGCCGCCAGACCACGCTCGATGAAAGGGAGCGCAGCACCTGCCTGTCTCTGTGTCAGGGCAAGGCGCGCGACCAATAACATGACCTCGACGAACAGTTTTTGATAATGCAGCCGGACGTGATCAAGCCGCTCACCTTCAAAATCAGCGGAAAGCACCTCGTCTTGATAGACAACCATAAGCTCATCGGCAAATTTGAAGCACTGCTCACCCTGACCCTGGCGAACTGCATCTTTAATGCTGCGGACCAGGCGATCGAAATCATCAAGATCAAGATTGCAATAATCTGTCAAGAGGCAGCAGCGGCCTCTTGCACTACTGAAAGGGAAATGTTCAGGGGAATAAGAGCGAGCAGGAAATCTTGGCTCATCAGCCAAAAAGACCGTTTTAAGTGCGTTCCATACCACATAGAAGCTATTCAATGAACGAGCACTGTCCTGTCGGGGCCAAAGCTCTTCGATCAGCCGTTCACGGGAAACCTCCCGGCCGCGCGCAAGAGCCAATATGATGATCAGATCACGTATTTTGTTGCGCCGGACATGTTCAAGATCCAGTCGCACGCCCTGTTTGTGTATCTGCAAGCTTCCGAACAGCAGGATCTGCAGGTCACGTTCCTGACCCCGGTAGCACTCCCGGACGAACCCGGGCATGTTGGAAGCTGAAGGCAGTACGAGTTCATGAGTTTGAACTGAAGCAGGGGTAATGAGGCTCGGAAGGCCTGCGGCCTCAAGGAGTCGGTCGCCAGCCGGAACATGGCCAGCAGGAAGGCGCGCGCGGTAAGCACACTGCACTGCTTTAATCCGAGGACCCAAACGATTCCAGACGGGAGGAGGAAGCGCTCTCTCAAGACCCTGTGCCACCAGAAGCCCAATAAGAGGCGGATGAACCTTTGTGAGATGCAGGATCACGGCCGTGGTATCTTCATCGGACAGTAGATCTGCCAGGTACCCAAGTGATGGTCCGACAATGCCTGCACCAGTCGCCTTGTCTTCTGCGCCACAAAGCGCAGACAGGCACCCATACATCAGACGCATCGCCTTATGGTGGGTCGCCTGCAGCTCGCTCTCCTGAAGAAGCCGACACGCACGCCCATGCTCTCCTGCAGCGATCAGCGATGAGGCGAAGAGAAGGCAAGCGCGTTGGCGTAAAGGCAGCGGCGCAGCAGCTTCGCAGAGCCGGAATAACTCCTCTGCCTTATCAAAATCATGCTCTGCCCCCTCAAGGGTCTGGGATACAAAGAGTATCCTGAGCTGTCGCTCAAAATGCTCCGCCTGAGTAAGGCCAACGACACTTTGGCAGTCAAGGAACTCTAAATGCCGTCGAGCCTGAGCGGGATGCCCGTCCGCAAGCGCCAAAGCAGCAGCCAGGAGTTCTGGCATACCAAACGGCCAGGCCATACGTACACCGGTCTTACGCAACCGCACGATCGCCTGGGTGAATCTTCCCTGGGCAAGGAATGCAGAAGACAGTCGATAGTAGAGTTGGGCTTGTGTCTCTGCAGAAAGAGGGCTGTGGGAGCGTATGTGTTGAAAATGCTCCAGCGCTACCAACTGTATGAGCTCATGCTTGATATCCCCGTCAACATACTCATCGATCTTAAGCGCGACAAGCTGGGCACGACAGCGCTGTTCGTCACTACGCGCGATCTTGACGGCCTGGGCAACACGGTGAGCCGCCTCAGGGAGATCCCCTTGCACGAAGCTGATGCGAACGCCCAACAATAATTGATCGCTGGTGAGGCCTCCATGCGCATGCCTGGAAACATTCTCCAGCCGCTTATAAGCTACCTGGGCTGCCTCAATCTGAGAGCGGGCGAGGCGGATGTTCACTTCTAGCTCCCCGATCAAACATGCCAGTTCGAAAGAGGTCTCTGCAGGCGCTATCTTTTGTGCCGCGCCCAAGTGCTCGCACGCTTTCTCCCCCTGGTCACACGCGAAGTAACAGCGCGCCAGGATCGTGAGAAGACTCGGATCAAAACAACAGTCAGGGACTCCTTGACGCTCGAGCGCCATAACCACACGACGGGCAAACGTTGGGGATATACGAGGATAAGCGCTCCAAAAGGTAAGAGCTGCCTCCTGAAAATCCTCGGCGTTGCCTTTCCCGACCAGATCACAGAGATACGTTATGAACTCTGCCTGCCGACGAACATGCGGAGTCTTAGCGTGTGCTTCTTTCCATCCCACATCCATGTAGCCTTCTCCTTTCGTGTTGTTCGCTGATCTTTACCCCCGTCCTGCCTGAGATCAGCGGAGTTCTGTTGTAGCAGTTTTAAAAAAATCCTACAATCCCCCATTCAAATATGCCTTCCCATAGGTAAGATCTTGGTAAGAGCCAGGTAAGAACAGACCGCCGAACGGTCGTTTTCTGCGCCCTGCGGCATAAAATGTACGAAAATCATCGAACCCCGCACCTTGCGTGATCGGAGCAAAGTGAGGTAGTATAACTATCCGTGCGGAAGTGGCTCAGTTGGTAGAGCACAACCTTGCCAAGGTTGGGGTCGCGGGTTCGAGCCCCGTCTTCCGCTCCAAGGATTTTCTGGTAAGATCGGCCCGGCCTGCGAGTCGATCTTATTTTCAGTTAGGTGCGATACGCACTTTGAGGTGGCGATGTGGCCAAGCGGTAAGGCAGGGGCCTGCAAAGCCCTTATCCCCGGTTCGATTCCGGGCATCGCCTCCATCTCCGGGTCTATTTTCCGTATAAGTGGCGCTTTCGTCACTCAAGACCTAAAGGCCGTTTCGTTCCTCAATCACTCGCTTATACAAAAAATATCCACCGGAGCACAAACTTAATTCTAATCTTCACGGGGGGAATGTTGGATGTCTCTTCGTTCGGAGATCTGTATAAAGGCTATGGCGCCAATGACTATCAGGCCACCTATGATGAGATTGTGGGTGAGTTGCTGGCCGAAAAGAATCGCAGCGCCCAGGCCAGCGGCCACGGGTTCAAGTATGGCAGTTACGCTGGCACGGGTCGCGTCGATATGGCGCAGGGCGACCAGAAATGCGCCGAATGGCAGCACGGTGGCGACGCTTGCCATAAGAAGGATGAATGCGGCAGTCCTCGGGTTAGCCAGAGGCGCGAAAACGCGTGTCGGCCCCAAGATGATGTTCCAGAGCAGCGTGCTGAAGAGGAGGCCATAATAGAGTTTTGAGAAGGTATCTATCTCCGCGGGGCCCTTGTCGCCCATGATACCGTAAAGGCCGAACGCAACCGCTGAGGCCGCTCCCCACTCAACGCCCCGCAGCGATACCGTCAGTGCCCCGTGGTTGAACACACCGACCACGATCGCACAACCGAATATCGCAAACGCTACTCCTAAAAGGATCCCCGGGCGCAGTTTCTGCTTGAAAAGTGTTACCGCAACAAACAGCGTAAAGATCGGAGCCATATACTCCATGAGAATAGCGGGAGCAACTCCTGAAATCTGGATGGATTGCAGGTACGTGAAGTTCATGCCTGCCATCGCGATGACGCCGAAGGGGATCAGGAACGTCAGGTCACGGCGGGGACGTTTCAGCACAAATGACTTACGCCGAAACACAAGCAGAAGAATGGTCAGGATCAGGAATGCACAGGTCGTACGCACGCCCGTTAAGGTCGCAGGGTCGATCGTACTACTGCGATAAAGCTCCTGCGAGATCAGCCCTCCGGCCGCCCAGCCCAAAGCCGCCAGCGCCGCGAAAGCATATCCGAAAAGAGGTCTCCTGGTATTCATGCCATCCATTTTCTGTACGATGATAAGAGAGCTCATTCTAGCGTATTAGACTGTCCAGAGGGTAGCAAGACCCTTGCGCCATCGGCCCAGAAACGATAGACTATCTAAGCTACGTTCTCTTGTCGGAGTGGCGGAATGGCAGACGCGCCAGCTTGAGGGGCTGGTGCCCAACAGGGCGTGAGGGTTCAAGTCCCTCCTCCGACACCAAATCCTGCAAAATACTGAACGGGACTTGAACCCGTGAGGCAAAACAGTCCTGTGGACTGTTTTGGGCCGAGCAAAGCGAGGTCTCGTGGATCGCGCGTAGCGCGAGACACGCAAGTCCCTCCTCCGACACCAATCCTTTTTTCATTAACAGGGCCTCCGTAGAGGCCCTGTGCAAAAAGCTGTGCATAACTTTGTATTGCCAATAAACGTCGTCTGGCGCGTCTAGACGATGCCTTGGGCGAGCATCGCGTCAGCCAGTTTCTTGAAGCCAGCAATGTTGGCGCCGACCACATAGTTGCCTTCATAGCCATATTCTGCCGCAGCCTCATGAGCCGAGTGGAAGATCTCTTTCATGATGCCCTGCAGGCGTCCGTCGACCTCTTCAAAGGTCCAGGAGATATGCCCGGCATTCTGGCTCATCTCAAGGCCGGAGGTGGCCACGCCGCCCGCATTTGCCGCCTTGCCCGGGCAGAACACCACTTTGTTCTCGATCAGGTAGTCGCAGGCCTCCATCGTCGTCGGCATGTTGGCGCCTTCCGCCACGATCTTGCAGCCGTTGGCACACAGCGTCTGAGCGTCCTCCAGCAAGAGCTCGTTTTGCGTCGCGCACGGCAGGGCGATGTCGACCGGCACGCTCCACACTCCCCTGCCTTCATGATAGGTAACGCCAGAAACCTGCTCGGCATACTCAGAAATGCGACCGCGCTTGACCTCTTTGATCTGCTTGACCACGTCAAGCTGGATGCCTGCCGGATCATGAACCCAGCCGGTCGAGTCAGACATCGTAACGACCTTTGCGCCCAGCTGCTGCGCTTTCTCAGCCGCATAGATGGCAACATTACCGGAGCCGGAAATGGCAACGGTCTTGCCCTCAAACGAGTCATTTTGTGAGAGCAGGTATTCCTGCACGAAGTAGATGAGCCCGTAGCCGGTCGCCTCGGTGCGTACCAGCGAGCCACCAAATGAGAGCCCCTTGCCCGTGAGCACGCCCTCCCACTTGTCAGTGATGCGCTTGTACTGGCCAAAAAGATAGCCGATCTCGCGTCCACCCACGCCGATGTCGCCGGCCGGGACATCAGTGTCAGCACCCAGGTGGCGGAAGAGTTCCGTCATAAAGCTCTGGCAGAAACGCATGACCTCGGGGTTGCTTTTGCCTTTGGGATCGAAGTCGCTCCCGCCTTTGCCGCCGCCCATGGGTAGCGTGGTCAGGCTGTTCTTAAATATCTGCTCAAAGCCCAGGAATTTGATGATGCCGATATTGACCGAGGGATGAAAGCGGAGCCCACCCTTATAGGGGCCAAGGCAGCTGTTGAACTCGACGCGAAAACCCCGGTTGACCTGAACCTTGCCCTGGTCATCAACCCAGGGGACACGAAACATCACGATGCGCTCCGGTTCGACCAGGCGCTCAAGCAAGCTTGCCTCCTGATACGAAGAATCGGCGTCGATAACCGGCTTGAGCGACGTAAGAACTTCCGTGGCTGCTTGGATAAATTCAGGCTCGTTTGCGTTCTTCGCCTCGACCTGCTCAATGACGGAATCAACATAACTCATGGGGATCCTCCTGCACTCTTCGGTTTTTTTCGGATACTAAAGTATATAACGTTTTTGACTAATTACGGAAAATACCTTTCTGAAACTTTTACAAAATGCTCTGAACAATTATCTACCGCTCAGGCTTTAGCGTTGATAGCGGTTATAGCTCACAAAGTCATCGAGGCCACGGCGCGCGCGAGCTCTGCTCTCCTCTTTGACGGGATAACCCAGACGGATGCCCAACGCGATACGCAAGGATGTGGGGATACCGTTACTGATCTGAGGCAGCTTGCAGTCCCCGATTGTAGTCGGCAATCGTGCCATTATGCATGATGATCTCGCCGTTATGGTTTTTACCATCGCAGATGATACGCGCGATCAGTTCGCCGGCCTCCCGAGCCGTCTGCATATGCGAACCAGTTGAGTTGCCATTGAGATCTGTCGTTGTTCCACCCGGCATAATGCCAAAGATCTCGAGTGTTCGTCCCGCCTCCCGAAAGTTCTGGCCAAGGGTCTGGATCATGGTGTTCAGCGCCGCCTTGCTCGCCTTATAGGCAAACGGATTGAAGCGCTCAGCCATACCGATCGGGATCGTGATGTTGGCGATACGCCCGTTGTTCTTCTCAAGTACCGGCAACAGCAATTGCGTGAGCTCGAACGTACCAAAAACATTTGTCTCCATGACAGCGCGCAGCTCATCGACCGTGAACTCATAGCCCGGTTTGTGCATGTCGCCCGGGATCGCCGCATTGTTGACCAGCAGGCTCAGGCCAGGATGCTGCGACCTGATCGCTTCTGCTGCTGCATGTAGAGACCCTTGATCCTGCAGATCAATGTTGAGATAGCGTGCCTCGATGCCCTCAGCCTTGAGTTCCTCTGTAGCCGCGAGGCCGCGGCCCGCATCCCGCGCCCCGACCAGGACCATCCAGCCGCCCTTGCCCATCTCACGCGCAATTTCTTTGCCGATCCCTTTGTTCGCTCCGGTGATAAGAACTTTTTGTGTCATGATGATGCCTCCTGATCCTGAACATCATACTCTTATGCAAAACCCTACATGAAAAAACAAAGAGAGGGACCGCAACGCAGAGCGCTCCAGCCTCTCCCTATCTGTCTCCCCCTGTTCCCTCACCCTTCTTACACGAGTTGCTTGCCATTGACATAGACGTGATGGCCACCAGTCGTGATGCTTGAGGCGCTACCACTAAACGATGAGAGATGCGCGTTGCCGGTCAGGACCCACTTGCAACCGGAAGCCAGCGTCATCCGTACAGTACCGGCTGCCGCCGTAGCATTGACCGTACCAGTGAAGGTTGAGCCGTTCTTCAGTATCAGATCAAGGCTCGATATCTTATCGACCGAGATCGTGCCTGCCAGGGTCTGCTTCGAGGCGGTCAGGGTGCACTTCCCGCCGTTGGAACCCGCCGTGCCCCAACCGCGGCTGCCGTTGTTACCCGCGACTGTCAGGAGATTGCCACCCGCTGCGTTGTTGAACATCACATCCGTCAGGTTGATGGTCGCGATCGTGTTGGTCACGTAGAACAGGTCGCCCTTCGTGCCGATGATCTTGCCACCGGTCGCCGAGAAGCTTCCGCCGCCCTGAGCCGCGTCGCCGGACATACTCTGATAGATCATGATGGAGTGGATATTCTCTCCGCTCGATGAGCCATAGGTGCCCTTCATCGCCCCGGTGACCGTACAGCTAGTCAACGCAACCGCGTTGTTGCCCTCGATGACCACGCCCTCCGAGTTGTGCGCTATAAGCATCGCATCGGCCACGTTGATATTGGCGGTGCTGTAGACCGCGGGCGAACCGGTCCCGTTGGTCACATAGCTGCCGCCCGTTACCTTGAGTGTGCCGCCACCTCGGTCACTGCGGATCGCCGCAGCCGAGTTGCCCTGTGTGATGATATCGAGATCGCTTGCCGTGATCGAGCCACCACCCGCGACTTCGATACCGCCGGAGTTATTGCTTGAGGTACGGATCTTCGTACCGGAGACCGTTGCCGTGCTACCCGTGTTATACACGAACAAGCCATTACCTCCCGCCGCATCAGTTGTGATGCTGCCACCAGTCAGCGTCAGATCGCTTTTGTCACGCACGAGAATACCCGCGTTCATACCATAGAAGTCGCTGTTGTTAGTATTCGATGAGTTCCCCGTCTTGGTGATGGTGACGTTCGAAAGCGACACCTTTGCCCCACTCTGAACACGCAATGCGTTCTGGTCAGTCTTGGTGGACGCATAGGTCGCGCCCGACTTCGAGGTACTTGAGCTCAGCGTCGTTGCTGATGTCCCGTTTGTCTCCGTCTGAAAACCGCCTCCACCAGGCGGGGTGTTCCCGCCGCCTTGGCCACTGGGCGGAGTGCCGTTAGGTGGATGCGATCCGCCGGGGCCTCCGACTGACTGGTTCGTCTTTCCGCAGGCAGTTAGCAAGCCCACACAAAGAGCAAGCGCCACTATTACTAAGAACAACTTACGCATCATCCCCACCATCCTCCTGGTTTGATCTATCGGTTGTTCTCAGTGTAAAGGCGACAAAAACCAAGAGGGCGCCTTACATAGCGCCCCTATATCTCATCGATATCTCCCGCATATACCTACGGAAAACTTACGCAGCGGCGGGCGGCCGACGCAGTACCCAAAGCGAACTTGTTCAAAGAGATAACTCTAAAGTGTAGCTGCTGTTGCTTGCTGGGGGCTGTACTTATAGCAGGCGACATAGTGCTCGGGAGAGACCTCAACCAAGGCTGGTGAGTGCTTGTCGCAGTTCTCGCAGCCCGTACAACCGGCATGCGCATAACAACGCGAGAAAAAGCGGCAACCCGGATGGGGGTCGATAGGACTGGTAACGTCTCCCTCCAGCAGGATGCGGTCTCTGCGCTCGCTCTCTTTGGTCACAGGAATCGCGGACAGAAGCGCACGGGTGTAAGGATGCATCGGGTGAGCATAGAGCTCGTGCTTGGGCGCGAGCTCGACCAGGCGGCCCAGATACATGACGCCCACGCGATCGCTGATGTGCTTGACCACACCCAGGCCATGGGCAATGAACAGGTAAGTCAGGCCAAACTCTTCTTTCAGCTCATCCAGCAGGTTGAGTACCTGCGCCTGGATCGACACATCAAGTGCCGAGACCGGCTCGTCGCAGACGATGAGTTTGGGCTCCATTGCCAGCGCCCGCGCGATACCGATGCGCTGACGCTGCCCGCCGGAGAACTCATGGGGAAAACGGTTGCGGTAATTGGCAGAAAGCCCCACCGCGTTGAGCAAATAGCCCACGCGGTCATCGATCTCGCGGCGTGGGCGCAGCTTGTTGATGCGGATCGGCTCCTCAATGATCTGGCCGACCGTCATGCGAGGGTTCAGCGAGGAATACGGATCCTGGAAGATCAGCTGCAGCTCACGGCTGTAATGGCGCCGCTCGCGCTCTGAGAGCTTCGAGATGTTCTTGCCCTGATAGGTAATCTCACCCGCCGTAGGCCGGTACAGGCCAACGATCATCTTGCCGACCGTGGTCTTGCCGCACCCGGATTCCCCCACCAAGCCAAGCGCTTCGCCTTCACGAATCTGCAACGACACGCCATCGACCGCTTTCAGCGTCGAGGTTGGGCGCCCAAAGAAGTTTGTATCGACCGTGAAGTACTTGCGCAGTCCTTTGATGTCGAGCAGGATGTTATCGCTCATGCGCCTACCTCCACGTCCAGTGGGCTGACCGGATCATAGATAAAGCAACGCAGCTTGCGGTCCCCCACCTCATAAACGGGCGGTTCCTCCATCTGGCAGCGTGCGTCCGCATAGGGACAGCGTGGCGCGAACTTACAGCCCTTGGGCAGGTTCAACGGATTAGGGACCATGCCCGGGATCATATAGAGCGGGCCGCTCTCCTCGTTATCCAGCGTCGGGATGGACTCCAGCAAACCGTAGGTATAGGGATGCCGGGGGCCAGTCTCGAAAAGCTCATGTGCGCTGGCCTGCTCGACAATCTGGCCGCAGTACATGACGACCACTTCGTCGGCGACTTCTGCCACCACACCCAGGTCGTGCGTGATAAGCAACACCGCCATGCCGATCTTTTCTCGCAGCCCCCCGATCAAGTCAAGGATCTGCGCCTGGATCGTCACGTCAAGCGCCGTTGTGGGCTCGTCTGCGATCAGGAGCTCGGGATCGCAGCTCAGCGCCATGGCGATCATGACGCGCTGGCGCATACCGCCCGACATCTGGTGCGGGTAGTCTTTAATGCGCTTCTCCGGCGAGGGGATGCCCACCAGGTGCAGCATTTCGACCGCGCGAGCCTTGACTTCTTTGCGGCCAAGATCCTTCATGTGCAAGCGGATCGCCTCGCAGAGCTGGTCTTCGACCGTAAACACCGGATTTAAGCTCGTCATCGGCTCCTGGAAGATCATGGAGATGTCGTTACCACGGATCGAGCGCATGCGCGCCTTCGAGTAGTTCAGGATGTTATCGCCCTTGTAGATGATTTCACCTGCGGTGACCTTGCCCGGATCCTGTAAAAGCCGCATAATCGAGAGCGAGCAGACCGACTTGCCGGATCCGCTCTCGCCCACGATCGCAAGAATCTTGCCCGCCTCAAGTGAGAAGCTCACATTATCGACCGCATGAACCGTGCCGCGTTTCATGATGAAATCCGTCGAAAGACCACGCACCTCGAGCAGGCGGCGCGTATCAGGCTGGCTTACCGCAATGTTTTCGTTTTTCTCATCAGACATGACCGCACCTCCCTACTTCACGCGCGCTTTAGGATCGAAGGCATCGCGCAGGCCGTCACCCAGCAGGTTGAAGGCCAGCACGGAGAGCGTGATCGCCATACCGGGGAAGATGAGCATCCAGGGACACTGGAAGATGTAGCCGCGTGCCCAGCCGAGCATCGCGCCCCACTCAGCCTGCGGCGGTTGCACGCCCATACCGAGGAAGCCAAGGGCAGCCGTATCAAGAATCGCGCCGGAGATACCAAGTGTCGCGCGCACGATAATGACCGAGAGCGTATTGGGCAGCACATGACGAAAGATGATCCGCGACTGTGAGTCACCCGTCAGGCGGGCGGCGGCGATGTAATCATTTTCTTTGATCGAAAGTATGGTTGAGCGCACGATCCGGGCGTATTCCGGCACATAAACAAGGCTGATCGCGATGACCGCCTTATCGATACCTTTGCCGAGTACCGCCATTAGGGTGATGGCAAGCAGGATCGATGGTACCGCCAGCATCATGTCCATGAAGCGCATCAGCACCGTGTCGAGCCAGCCGCCTATGTAGCCAGCAACGGCCCCTACGGTCACCCCAAGTGCCAGGGCGATCGCGACGGCAATCACGCCGACGGAGAGCGAGACGCGCGCGCCTGCGATGACGCGGCTGAAGATATCCATACCCAGGTCATCGGTGCCAAACCAGTGCTTGGCGTTTGGCGGCTGACGTACGGCGCTCATGTTAGTCACCGTCGGGTTATAGAGCATGATTTTACTGTTGACCGGATTGGTCGTTGGGGTCTTCGGCATAAACATAGGTACGAAGATTGCAACCAGAACTATGAACAAAATGAGGAACAGGCTGATCGTGGCGGCCTTGTTAGCCAACAGGCTGCGCCACATCTCTACCCATTGGTTCTCGGGCTTTTCAGCAAGTGTCTCGTCGCCAACAACGTTCTTTGTCAGAGCCGTCTCTGTCTCGACGCGCGGATCAGCTGCTGTCTCAGGAGGCGCAGACGCCTCGTTATGCTGAGCTTCGGTCATAAGCTCGCCGATCTTATCTTTTCGGTTTTTCGCCATCAGCTACTCCTCCTTCTTAGAGGTGTAGCGGATGCGCGGATCCAGGAACGCGTAAGCAATATCAGCAGCCAGGTTCACCAACACGAAGATGGCAGCGATCAGCAGCACGATACCTTGAACGATGGGGAAGTCTGACTTCAAGATACAGTCCACCGTGAACTTACCGATCCCCGGCCAGGAGAAAACTGACTCGGTAAGCAAGGCGCCGCCCAGAAGCGCGCCGAACTGCAGGCCGATGACCGTCGTGACCGGTATCATCGAGTTGCGCAGCGCGTGTTTCATGACGACCATGACCTCGCGGATGCCCTTGGCCCGCGCGGTCCGAACATAGTCCTGATTTAAGGAGTCGAGCATGGTCGAGCGCGTGATGCGCGTGATGATGGCCATGCTGTACATACCGAGCGTAAACGAGGGCAGCACTAGGTGCCAGACGGCATCCTTGAACGCCGCCCAGTTACCCGTGAACAGCGAGTCAAGGGTATACAGGCCCGTAATATGCGTCGGATCCATGAGCGGAGTGATACGTCCACCCGCGGGAAAGATGTGGGTAGAAGGCCCACAGAAGATCATCATCAAAAGGATGCCCAACCAAAAAATAGGGATCGACACCCCGACCAGCGCTATCAGGGTCGACGCAGCATCAAAGATAGAATTCTTTTTGACTGCCGCGATCACCCCCAGAATAATACCGAATATCGACGCGAAGATGATAGCCGTAATCGCCAACTCGATCGTTGCCGGGAAGCGTGCCATGATCTCATCAGTAACCTTGGTGTTCGTATAGTACGAATAGCCAAGGTCGCCATGGAACACGCCCTTCATATAGTTGACATACTGCGTGACCACGGGCTTGTTAAGACCCTGGGAGTCACGCCAGGCTTTCATAGAAGCTGCTGTCGCATGCTCACCCAACACGATAGGCGCGGGGTCAGGCGCAAAGACGCGCAGCAGACAAAACACGATGATCGATACTCCGATAAGTACCGGGATGACCATGAGTATCCTTTTGATGATGAACTTAAGCATTATGGAAGAAAAAATCTCTAAGCGTAAAACTTCTACGGCTGGGGAGCCGGAACTCTGCGCTCCTCTCCCCAGCCGTATCAGTCTACTTACTTATGTCTTTCCAAAGAACTCGTAAGCCCACTACTTCGCCGCTACCGTAGCGTCAGCGAAGAAGGTGTTGCCTGTCATGTGGTAGAGAACACCCTTCACGCCAGGCCCAGACGCCCAGAGTAACTGGGTGTGGTTGATCGGATACCAGACGTTAGCTGCAGCGGCCTGCTTCTCAAGAGCGGCATAGGCAGCATTGCGACCTTCACCGTTTGGCATGGCCAGTGCATCGGCAATACCCTTGATGTAGGTCGGGTCCTGCCAACGAGACACGTTCTGTGACCAGTCATTAGTGGCAAGAAGGTTCAGGAAGTTATCCGGATCCCCGTTGTCGCCCGTCCAGCCATAGAAGCAGATATCGTAGTCACCAGCAGTGACCTTCGTCTTGTAGGTCGTCCAGTCATAGGTATCGATCTTGCAGGTCACGCCTACCTTCTGGAGATAGCCCTGGATGGCTGTCGCCAGCGTTGAGCCCGTTGCCGGGTTGTAGGGCCGCGGGTTGCTGTAGGTGATCATGTGGACCGTCTTGATCCCTGCTGCAGCGATGGCTGCCTTTGCGGCTGCCTCATCGTAACTCGTCTGCTGCACATCAGCACTGAACCCTGGAACGAACTTCGGCAGGATCGTGGATGCTGGGGTCGCATAACCCTGATAGAGGTTCTTGACCAGCTCGTCACGATTGATCGCCTGAGCAATACCCTTACGGGCAGCAGCGTTCTTAAAGATCGGCGACTGAACATTCATCGCCATGTAGTTGATGTTCATACCTTCAGTCGTCTGAAGAACATCGCCGGCACTCTTGACCGGTTGGACAGCAGTCGCGTCGATGCCGTCGATCATGTCAACGTCACCGTTAGTCAGCGCAAGAACACGCGCTGAGTTATCGGCAATGACCTTAAAGATCAGGTTCTTGGTCTTGGCTTTGGGTCCCCAGTAATCATCGTTGCGGACCAACGTAACGCTGTCGCCCTTTTTCCAGCTGACAAACTTGTAGGGGCCGGTGCCGACCGGATCCTCATTGACGTTGTTGTTATCCTTCTGTAGTGCTGTCGGGCTGACCATCGGAGCACCGAGGCTCATCGCGCAGTTCGCGAGGAACGCGGAGTTCTTCTGGCTCAAATGCATGACGACCGTGCTGTCATCAGGAGTGTCAACGCTCTTGACGGTGCCCCATACAAAGCCGGCGTACGGCATATTCGGGTCGACTTTTGGCGGAATCTGGCGCTCAACGTTGAACTTGACCGCCGCTGCGTTGAAGTCAGTCCCGTCCTGGAACTTGACGCCCTTGCGCAGATGGAAGGTATAGGTCAAGCCATCAGGGCTGATGTCCCAGGAAGTCGCCAGGCTCGGCTCGACCTGAGTCGAGTCGGGAGCGTACTTCAACAAGCTCTCATACACGTTGACGATGACCTTGGAGGACTCTCCATCATCGACGTATGCCGGGTCAAGACCACGGGGATCTGCGCCTTGAGCAAACGTGATCGTGTCCTTCAGGGAAGTAGAAGTCGTAGCATTATTATTGCTGCTTGTTCCTCCCCCACAACCGGTGAGCGCAAAAGCCATAACGAGTACTACGGCGAGCCCCACAGCAAGCCATGCGTTTCTCTTATGCATATACGCACTCCTTTCTTCAGCTGTTGAGCCGAACTCATTAACTGGCCTTTTACCAGTCAATAACCTGATTAAAAGATCGTAAAACACCCTGATCCGATATATCTTTTTTTCTGCAAACCCTTTATCCCTCAATGATTCCGAACTCTATTATTTCTGCTCGACCGTGCTGTCGGCAAAAAACGTGTTGCCGGTCATGTGATAGAGAACACCCTTCACGCCGGGCGAAGCCGCCCAGAGCAGTTGGGTGTGGTTGATCGGATACCAGACGTTGGCTGCTGCTGCTTGCTTCTCCAGCTCACCATAAGCAGCGTCACGCGCAGGACCGTTAGGCATGGCCAACGCTTCAGCGATGCCCTTGATGTAGGTCGGGTCCTGCCAACGTGCCATGTTCTGTGACCAGTCATTGGTGGCAAGCAGATTCAGGAAGTTATCCGGGTCTCCGTTGTCGCCGGTCCAACCATAGAAACACAAGTCATAGTCACCCGCGACCACCTTCGTCTTGTAGGTCGTCCAGTCATAGGTATCGATTTTACAGCTTACGCCTACCTTTTCGAGATAACCCTGGATAGCTGTCGCCAGTTTCGCGCCTGTCGCCGGGTTGTAGGGGCGCGGGTTACTATAGGTGATCATGTGGACCGTCTTGATCCCTGCTGCAGCGATGGCTGCCTTTGCCGCGGCCACGTCATAGCCCGTCTGCTGCACGTCCTTGGAAAACCCGGGGACAAAGCTCGGCAAAATGGTGGACGCCGGTGTCGCATACCCTTGATACAGGTTCTTGACCAGCTCGTCGCGGTTGATCGCCTGAGCAATACCCTTACGGGCGGCAGCGTTCTTAAAGATCGGGGAGGTCGTATTAAACGCCATATAGCTGATGTTCATACCCTTGGTCGTATGAAGAACGTCACCCGCGCTCTTGATCGACTGGACAGCGGTCGCATCGATGCCGTCGATCATATCAACGTCACCGTTGGTCAACGCAAGCAGGCGTGCTGAGTTGTCGGGAATGACCTTGAAAACCAGGTTCTTGGTCTTGGCCTTGGTTCCCCAGTAATTATCATTGCGAACAAGGATGATACTATTACCCTTTTGCCAGCTGACGAACTTATAGGGTCCAGTGCCGACCGGATCATTATTCATGTTGTTGTTATCCTTCTGGCAGGCTGTCGGGCTCACCATCGGTGCACCCATACTCATCGCACAGTTCGCAAGGAACGCGGAGTTTTTCTGGGTCAGATGGATAACGACGGTGTTGCTGTCAGGCGCGTCAACGCTTTTGACTGTACCCCACACAAAGCTGGCGTACGGCATGTCCGCTGTAACTTTCGGCGGGAGCTGACGTTCAATGTTGAACTTCACAGCCGCCGCATCGAAGTCGGTCCCGTCCTGGAACTTGACGCCCTTGCGTAGATGAAACGTATAAGTCAGACCATCAGAGCTGATATCCCAGGAAGTTGCCAGGCTCGGCTCAACCTTGGCCGAATCAGCCGCATACTTCAGTAGCCCTTCGTACATATTAACGATGACCTTAGCGGATTCGTTATCATCGATATATGCCGGATCAAGACCGCGTGGGTCGGCGCCCTGAGCAAAGGTGATCGTGTCTTTCAGCGAGGTGGAGGCCGAAGCGTTGTTGCCATTGGTTCCTCCACCACAACCAGTGAGCGCACAAGCCATAACGAGCACCATGGCAAGCCCTACAGCAAGCCACACATGCCTCTTATGCATATACGCACCCCTTTCTTCTATTGCTGAGCCAAAAACCCAGCGAACTGACCTTTTCCGGTCATAGCCTGGCTTAAAGGGTTGGTAAAATCACCATGATTCCTAAAAGTACCAAAGCGAAAATGATCGAAAGCACGACCGTGAGCCGGTCGAGGTTCTTCTCGATGATGCCCGTGCCGACCGTTGTCGAGACATTATTGCTGAAGTAATCAGACAGGCCCGCGTCCTTTCCTGAATGCAAAAGCACACAGACAATGATGCCGATAGCACTGATAGCCCACACCACGATAAGGGCGATGAGTAGGTTTTTCACGAATGCTCCTTAATTCCAATCCTGAGAACTCACCAGAAACCAAGGGGCCACCCCCTGAAGTTTTTTGTAAGATTACTCATTTTATACCAAATTATTACGAAGAGTCCAGAATACGCCGCAAAATCGCTGCACGTGTAGAGAGTGGCAATAGCCGTATTCCTTTAGAGCGGCGCCAGAAGGTTGCGGCCGGTCCACGAATCCGGAGCCTTCAGCCCCAGAATCGCCACGATCGTTGCAGCGATATCGCTGAGTTTGCCCGGCGACAAAGACTGTGTTGTCAGGCCTGGGCCAACCGCGATCAGCGGGACTTGATTGCTGGTATGAGCCGTATGGGGCGCGCCCGCATGACCCATGTTCTCCGCGTTGCCATGGTCAGCCGTAATAAACGTCATGCCTCCTGTTTCTCGCATAACTGCCACGATGCGTCCCACCTGGGCATCAACGGTTTCAACCGCTTTGATCGTCGCGTTCATATCCCCCGTATGACCCACCATATCGCCATTGGCAAAGTTCACCACATAGAAATCTGCCCGCCCGCTTTCGATCGCTGCTACCAGACCGTCGCCCACTTCCGGCGCGCTCATTTCTGGTTGCAGGTCATAGGTTGCTACTTTGGGGCTGGGCACCAGCCGCCGCTCCTCCCCCGCCTTGGGCGGTTCAGAGCCTCCGTTAAAGAAGAAGGTAACATGCGCGTACTTCTCAGTCTCTGCGGTATGGAATTGGCGCAGCCCGGCCGCTGCAATGACGTCAGCTAAAACGTCAGCAGGATACTCTTTGGGAAAAGCCACGGGCGCTGCAATCTCCGGGTCGTACTGGCAGAGGCACACGAAGTGGGTTTGTGGCCAGGCACCGCGCGAAAAGCCCTCAAAGTCCGGCTGGGTAAACGCATAGGTGAGTTCGCGCGCGCGATCAGGACGGAAGTTGAAGAAGATGACCGCATCGCCGTCACCCATCAGCTGCTGCTGGCCCGGCGCTCCGATAAGCGTAGGCACAACAAACTCGTCGAATATGCCTGCCTTATATGAGGCGGTGATAGCAAGATCCGCGCTTGCTGCTGACGCCCCGACGCCCTGAGTCAAGGCGTCGTAGGCGCGCTTCACGCGGTCCCAGCGCCGGTCACGATCCATTGCATAGTAGCGCCCGGTGATGCTGGCGATGCGCCCGACGCCGATACGGCTGGCTTCTGCTTCCAGTTGTGCCAGATAGCCAACGGCGCTGTCCGGCGGCGTATCACGCCCGTCCAGAAAGCAGTGGATCGCCACCTCAGGAACTCGCTCACGCTTTGCCAATCGCAGCAGCGCATACAGGTGCTGCAGGCTGCTGTGAACGCCGCCGTCAGAGACCAGGCCCATCAGATGCAGGCGCCCGGTATGCTCCCGCGCCCAGGCGCAGGCCTCAAGCAGCACGGTGTTGTTGAAAAAGCTGTCGTCGGAGATCACGTTGTCGATACGGGTCAACTCCTGATAGACGACCCGCCCGGCGCCCATATTCAGGTGCCCGACCTCCGAGTTTCCCATCTGGCCTTGCGGTAGGCCAACTGCCGGGCCGGAGGCCTCAAGAAAGGTGTGGGGGCAGGTGTTCCAAAGCTCATCGAGCACCGGAGTATTGGCCGCAGCCACAGCGTTCTGCGTATCTCCGGCGGTCTCAACCCCATAAGCCAAGCCATCCATAATTATGAGACAAACGGGCCGCATTACTTACGGGCAGCTTTGATGATCGGGGCAAAGCCCTCGACGGAAAGCGCCGCGCCGCCGACCAATGCGCCGTCGATGTCAGGCTGCGCGAAGAAGAGCGCTGCGTTTTCAGGTTTGACCGAGCCGCCATAAAGGATCCTCACGCGCGCAGATACGGTCTCCCCAAAAAGCTCTTCGACCAGCGCACGGATATCCTTGCACACTTTTTCTGCCATCTCCGGCGTCGCGGTCTTGCCCGTGCCGATCGCCCAGATCGGCTCATAAGCGATGACCAGGTTTACGGCGCAGGTCTCTTCGATACCCTTTAGCGCGCAGCGTATTTGACCCGCAATAAAATCAGGCGTTTGCCCCGCCTCACGGGTCTCAAGCGTCTCGCCACAGCAGATGATCGGCGTCATGCCATGGGCAAACACCGCGCATGCCTTGCAATTGACGACCTCATCTGACTCACCAAAATATTGGCGCCGCTCGCTGTGCCCGACGATAACGTAGGCTACCCCCAGATCGGTAAGCATCCGCGGGGCGATCTCGCCGGTGTAGGCCCCCTCCTCCTCCCAGAACATGTCCTGGGCGGCCAGGGTGATCTGCGGCTTATCCAGCGCGATTACCGTCTTGACGCTGTGCAAGGCGGTAAACGGTGGCGCTACCACGACCTCAGCGTCATCAGCACAGTCATGCGCAACGTCCTCCAGGTTTTGCACGAGAATCGCCGCTTCACCCGCCGTTTTGAACATCTTCCAATTTCCCGCGACCATTGTTTTACGCATGATCCTTATCCTTTCTTGTTACCGGGCGCTACCCGGTGGCAAAACCACTCCTGGGGTGTTTTTGTCACTTGTCATCAAGCACCGCGACACCGGGGAGCTCTGCTCCCTCAAGAAGCTTCATCGAAGCTCCCCCACCGGTCGAGATGAAGCTGACGCCACCGGTCAGCCCGAACACTTTCAACGCCGCAGCAGAATCCCCGCCGCCGATGATGGAAGTGGCGTCAGAGGCGCAGATCGCCTCAGCCACTTTGCGCGTGGCGTGAGCGAATGCAGGCATCTCAAAGACCCCCATGGGGCCGTTCCAGAACACGGTTTTTGCCTGTGCAAGCGCCGCCGCATAAGCGCGGGCGGTTTCCGGCCCGATATCGAGCCCCATCCAGCCCTCCGGGATAGCGTCTGCAGCAACGACCTGGGTATTCGCGTCAGGCGCGAAGGCGTCAGCGATGACGTAGTCGTCAGGTAGCATGAGTCGACACCCGTGCTCCTGGGCACGATCAATCAGCCCGCGGCAGGTCGAGATCCAGTCTTTTTCTAAAAGTGAAGCGCCTGTTGCGTTGCCGCGCGCCGCCTCAAAGGTAAAGGCCATGCCACCACCGATCAGCAGCGTATCGACCACCTCGATGAGCTTTTGGATCACACCAAGCTTATCAGAGACTTTGGAACCCCCCAACACCGCTGTGAAAGGCCGCGCCGGATCACTGAACAGCGTCGTAAGCGTATCGATCTCGCGCGCCATGAGCAGACCGGCGGCAGAGGGCAGATACGAAGCGATGCCCGCCGTCGAAGCGTGCGCGCGATGCGCTGTCCCAAAGGCGTCATCGACGTAGAGCTCACCCAGGGCGGCCAGCTGGCGGGCAAACTCGGGGTCGTTAGTCTTTTCTCCCGGGCAGAAGCGCACATTCTCCAGCAGGAGCACCCCGCCAGGCTCAAGCGCAGCCGCTGCTGCCTGGGCCGCCGGCCCGACCGTGTCAGCCACAAAGTCCACCGGACGCCCCAGCAGGGCAGCAAGCGCCGGAGCGACCGGCGCCAGCGAGAACGCTGGATCCGGCTCGCCCTTTGGGCGCCCCAGATGCGAGAGCAAGATGATCCGCGCTCCCTTTTCTATCAAGTAGTTCAGCGTGGGCAAAGCTGCGCGAATGCGCCCGTCATCGACAACAGCACCCCCCTCAAGGGGCACGTTGAAGTCAACGCGCACGACAACACGCCGGCCTGAGACGTCGAGGTCGGTCACCGCTTTCTTTTGAAGCATATGTGTGGCACCGCCTTAACGCAGCATCAGTTTGGCCAGGTCGATGACCCGGTTACTGTAGCCCCATTCATTGTCATACCAGCTGACGCATTTGACAAAGGTACCAGAACCGCCGCCCATGACCATCGTCTGCAACGCGTCATAGATCGAGGAGGCCGGATTATCGACGACATCGATCGAGACGATCGGATCTTCGCAGTACTCAAGGTAGCCTTTCATCGGGCCTTCGGCCGCCGCCTTCATCGCAGCGTTGATCTCCTCTTTGGTAGCAGGCGTCTCAAGCTCTGCCACGAGATCGACCACCGAGCCATCCGGCGTCGGGACGCGCATCGACATGCCATCCAGCTTGCCTTTCATGTCCGGCAGCACCAGGCCGATAGCCTTGGCGGCGCCGGTCGACGTCGGGATAATGGAGAGCGCGGCAGCGCGGGCACGACGCAGGTCAGGGTGCGGCGAATCTAAGATGATCTGGTCGTTAGTATAGCTGTGAATCGTATTCATGAAGCCCTGCTTCAGGCCAAAGCTATCACGCAGCACCTTGGCAAACGGCGCAAGGCAGTTCGTCGTACAGGAGGCATTGCTGACCACGAAGTGCTTATTGGGATCATAATCGCCGTCGTTTACGCCCATGACGACCGTCAGGTCCTCATTTTTTGCCGGCGCAGAGATAATGACCCGTTTGGCTCCCGCATCGATGTGGGCATGCGCCTTGGTGGCGTCAGTAAAAAAGCCCGTCGACTCGACAACGAGCTCTACGCCCAGCTCTCCCCAGGGCAGATCGGCCGGGTTGCGCTGTGCGAGTACCAGGACTTTCTTGCCATCGACCAAAAATCCGTCCTCGACTACTTCGACGGGATGACCGAACTTACCATGAATAGAATCGTACTTGAGCAGATGAGCGAGCGTTTTGGCATCGGTCAGGTCGTTGACTGCCACCACTTCGACGTCCGGGTCTTCGAAAGCGACCCGAAATACATTGCGTCCGATACGTCCGAACCCGTTGATACCCAGCTTGATAGCCACTGTTCAGCCCTCCAGAGGATCGGGGCGGCAGGCCGCCGCCTTGAAATGCGCGTTATGCGCGCTTTTACCCTGTCAGTATAGCATTTCCGGTGCAAAAATCCTCAGAAGCTCAGAGTGTGCTTTTCGCTTTTGTGACGGTTCCTCCGCATTATCAGGGATGAGATATCGGCGCGCAGCGCAGCGCGCTGGGCTGCCCCGCCCGCGCGCGGTGCTGGAAGCCGGTAAATCGCCCTTACAATGCGGAGGCAGCTTCTTCGAGGCGGCGCATGCGGTGATTAACGGCAGACTTTGAGAGCGGCGGTACAGCAACGGTTCCCAGCTCACGCAAGCTCAGATCGGGATTATCCTGGCGTAACTGGGCGAACTCACGCAAGCCCTCCGGTAACCCAGCCAGGACGCCTGCGCGCTCCAGGCGCGCTATCGCGTCCAACTGTGAGAGGGCTGCCTGACTCGCCTTGGCCTGATTAGCGATCTCGGCGTTGACCCGCCGGTTCACATCGTTGCGCATTTCCTTGACGATGCGAACGTCATGGGTCTTAAATATCGCCTTATGCGCGCCGACCAGGGCCAGGAAATTCAAGATGGGCTCGGTGCCCTTCAGGTAAACGATCCAGGCTCCCCGGCGCTCAAGGGTCTTGGCCTCGATATTGAAGCGCTGCATCAAGACAACCAGGTCACAGGCCAGGCGTTCGCTCTGGCAGGTGATCTCAAAATGCGCGTCTGCGCGCGGGTCCGCTACAAAGCCGCTCCCCAAAAACGCTCCCCGCAGGTAGGCGATCGCACAGCAGTCACGGCGCACCAGGGCCTTGTCGACGCCGCCGGACAAATACGCGCTCTCGAATAGGCCAAGTACGCGCAACGTGGGCTCCAGGCGCGCCTGGCTGGGTATCGTGATGAGGTAGTTATTGGTTTTGTGCAATACGCTGCGGCGACTTATCAGTTCAGTTTTCAGGCCGCCGACACGGTGCGCCAAGCTAATGATCGTGCGCGCCACAGGCGCTGACTCGGTCACCAGCTCAAGACGGTAGGTGTTGCCGGTGCTCATGGTGAGCGCGCCGTCAAAGCGGATGAGCGCGCTCAGCGTTGCCTGGGCGCAACAGTCGCGCTTAAGCTCGATGCGCGAGAGTTCATCACGGACATCAGCCGTAAAAGACATGCTGGATCACCATCTCGAGCGCGCGGGTCAGGGCTTCCTGATCATGGCGGAAGGGGTTCTCTTTGCTGGACAGGGGTTCACATAGGACCGTGAGGCCTCGGCCGATCAGGGTGTCGACCACTTCTGGTGTGACTGCCATCGTCGGCGAATCGCCGCCTCCGCTACCGCCGTCCGCGTCCGCGTCGCCGCCTGTCTGGCTGGCGTCCATGACCGAGAGCACGACGCCGTCCAGGCAACCACGCAGGCCATGCGCGACCAGGGCGTCAACGTAGTCAAGCGGCGTATAACCGCTGGTCTCGCCCCGCATGTTGGCGACATTGCAGAAATAGATGACCGGCGCCGCGCTCGCGCACATCACCCGGCCGATTTCCGGCACCAGGAAGTTCGGGATGATGCTCGTATAGAGCGACCCGGGGCAGATCAGGATAAGGTCGGCTTCCTGCAGCGCTGCGACCGCCTCAGGATTAGCCCGCGGCGCCTGTTGTTTCTTCCTGGCCCTTGCTTTGTTCCTGCCTGCCTCGTCTTCCGGATGCGCCAGTTGCAACTCGACGTCAGCAATAGCGACCGGGTTCTTTGCGAGCGACTCTTGTCCCGTGATCAACGTACCCTCGCAGTCGAAACCGCTTAAAACCACGTCGTCAAAAGTCGACGGCAGAACGCGTCCCTGTACGTCCAGAAGCTGCTCCAGATACTTCACGGCCGCCTCAAAGCTGCCATCCATGTCCGCCAGGGCCGCCAGTATCAGGTTGCCGACCGCATGGCCCGTAATGCCCTCACCTTCGGCAAAACGATACCCCAGCAGATCGCTGAGAAGCTCATGTTCGGGTGCGGCAAGCGCCGCCAGGCAGTTGCGCACATCCCCCGGAGGAAGGATCCCCAGCTCACGGCGCAGGCGCCCCGACGAACCTCCGTCATCTGCCATCGTCACAATGGCACAAGGATAATAGCCGAGCGCGCGCAGGCTGTGGAGCATGAGCGGAAGTCCCGTGCCCCCGCCGAGGGCCACGACCTTGCGTGGGCTTGCTGCAATGGCCCTGCTCGCACCTGCACGCAGGCGCTGCTTGCGACGTATGAGCGGCCTATCGGTCAAGCTGGTCACGCTCTCTGTCACGATGCACGATGCTCACCTGATAGCCCGCTTTCTTCAGAAAGCGCTCTGTCTCCTCTGCCAGCGCCACGCTGCGATGACGTCCACCCGTACACCCCAGGGCAACGCCCAGGTTCAGCTTACCCTCCGCCACATAGCGCGGAATGACTTCGGTGAGCAGGGGGTGCCAGCGTTTCAGGAAGTCTTTGGTCTCCTTGCGGTTCAGCACGAAGTCAGCGACTGGCTTATCAAGGCCAGAGAGCGGACGCAGATCCTTGTCGTAATAGGGATTAGGCAGGAAACGCACATCAAACACGATGTCGGCATCCGTAGGGATACCATATTTGAAGCCGAAACTGCTTACGAGGATGTGCAGTGAGTTGTCGACCGTGCCAGGAAGAAAATCACGCTGGATACGCGCGCGCAACTCTGAGGCGCGTAGATTGCTGGTATCAATGATGACGTCAGCGCTTGACCGGATAGGCTCCAGGACCTCACGTTCGATATCGATCGCATCAGCCAGGCTAACCTTCGCGGTCTGCAAGGGGTGAGGGCGTCGCGATTCCTTGAAGCGGTTGATGAGCGTGTCGTCGTTGGCGTCAAGGAACAACAACTTGTGATCGACTGGCAACTGCCCGCTCTCCAGGATGTCGAGCAACTGGTTGAAGAGCTCACCGCCCCGCACATCACAGGCAGCCGCCACTTGCGAGAAGTCCGACTCTGGCAGCTGGGCCAGGTCGGCGATCTGTACCAGGAACTGCGGAGGGAGGTTGTCGATCGCGAAATAACCGAAGTCTTCCAGGTCGCTTAAGGCCTGCGAACGGCCCGCACCGGACATGCCGGTCACAATGATGAGCGGCGGCTCCCCTTGTGTCGGGATGTGCTTCGCATTCATTTTGTGTTGCCGAACAGCCATAGCGCGTAACGCCTTTCCCTCCTATTGAGACGTTTCTGGTGCCCTCAGTATAGCAGGATGGACACGCCCGGCACGAAGATTTCAGAGTAACGCATCAAAAGAGAGCGTACCAATATGCTGATAGCCTCTGTCTATGCTATAATTGTATTGCAATTGTAATACGTATTGGAGAGAAGCCATGCCAGCCACAACAACTCGAGATACTCGCAAGCCTTTGTCTTTGCGCTTACCTCCTTATGAGCTGAACATCATCGACAAGTTCGCAACCGAACAGCGCGTAAGCAAGACAGATGCATTTCTCCATTTCCTGCGCAAAGGGATCGAGGCAAATGATGACGTGGGGTCACAGCTTGAAGATATCAAACTGTCACTCAAAAAGGTGTTGCAAAGTATCCCGGTCACCCTTACCCGCAAAGAGATCAAGACAGCAGCCGCCCATCTTGCTCCTGATTTTCCTGCGATAGAGCGAGCATACCTGTTCGGCTCTTTTGCGCGAGGGGATGCAACATCGGCCAGCGACATTGACCTGCGCCTTGAGCTCTCTGATAAGGCTCCCTTCAGCCTGTTCGATCTGGCCCGTTTTAAGAAAGCTTTCGAGAAGCAGACAAGCCGCGAAACGGATGTCATAACCGCAAAGGACCTCAAGAATCCGCGCCTGCAAGAGGCGATCAAAAACGAAGGGATACTGATCTATGAGCGCACAGAATAGCGACCTCGCCCGCATCCAGGAGATGTTCGATATCATCGAGCAGACAAGGCGGCATCTTGCAGAAATCGATATGACTAAGGAGCGCTTTCTTTCTCCCCAAAACCCTGCTGATAAGTTGATAGTCGAAGGACTTGAAAGCCGCGTGTTCCGCGTCACCGAAGAAGGCGGCAAGATGAGCGAAGAAGCACTCCGCTACGGTTTCGATACCCAAGAGATGCGCGGCATGCGCAACATCTTGGCGCATGCCTACGGAGAAGTCGATCAACGCATCATCTGGGACGCACTTGAGAAAGACTTCCCCGCTCTCGCCGCTGCCTGCCAAGCCTATTGCACCGACAAAGGCATCGAGCTGGCGGAGTCTTGACACTATTATTTTCTTGCACTGCCTCGCTGACAGAAAATGTGAAGTTTTCAGCCACCTGCTCTCCTGACTTGACCGATTTGGCAACCACATTACCTTGAGCCAAGCTTGGCAAGTATCGCCTTTACCTCATCTGAGATGCGAGGCGGTATCACATACTCATTACCGTTGACAGAAATTATCCCAGTTCGGATGATCGCGAGCTTTTGAATGAATTTCTTGATCGAAAGCCCGGTTGTTGATTGAATGGTCCTGGCGATAGCAAGAGCTGCAAACACCACCGTCAGATGCGCCTCAATGCAGTCACGCCTGTGGTGAAAGATTGGTCGTGCCTTCAGGTCAGATTTTGCCATCCGAAATGATCGTTCAACTTCAAAGAGCTGGTGGTAGGCATTGATTATTTCTTGTGGTGGCGCATCAAGATCGGTCACATATCCTTTGATGCCGGCCTTAAGTCGTGAGGAGGCGACCAGGTCGTAGTTGATCTCGCGCTTTGCACCTGATACTTTCAAGAACCGATTGCGTTTGAACTGAGCTGTTCCTGCGACCATACGCTCAGCTTTAGCCAGCTCCTTGTCGATGTTTGAAAGGTCAAGGGAGGCACGCTTTGCGCGGTACTGGTAGATGATCCTGCGAGATGTGCGCGCCACGCCTTTACCGGTGTTCATATCTTGACGGTTGTCAAAGCATGGATGAATGCAGACTTGGGCGATTAGCGTGAGGATTTGTTATACTAAGGAATGAGAAGCCCCGCTGCCTTTGGGCTGCGGACATCTCGCTTTGGGGACGCCGCCTTACTTTATCGAAGTCGGGCGGCGTTTACGTTTCAGGTAACGTATCAAAAGATAGTGTACCAATACGCTGATAGTCGTGCATTGTAGGGCAAACGCCGCTACAATGCCGTACTTACCAGATTCTTACAAAACAACTCGAAAACTGCATAAAGCAGAAGCTGTGGAGTAATCTCCATTATTTATCGGTCTTTACAAATTATGGATGCAGTACAGAGTAGATATCGGCAGCCATCGCAGAGGTGACAAAAGGAGCAGCAGCTTCGATTCCCTCAGCGCTCGCGTCGCGGAGTTTGCGGAAGTTGCCAAAGGAGCGAATGAGCTCTTTGCGACGTTTGGAGCCGATGCCAACCACCTCGTCGAGGACCGAGGTCGTCATGGCCTTACCGCGCAGTTGGCGGTGGTATTCGATCGCGAAGCGATGCGCCTCGTCGCGCACGCGCTTGACCAGGTACAGTGACGGCGAGCCATCCGGAAGGATGACCGGGACGTCTTGCCATTGCACCCAGAGCTCCTCCTCCGCTTTGGCCAGGCCGGTTACGGGGACTTCGACGCCCAGTTCTTCGAGTTGCGCGATCGTGGTGTTGAGCTGCGGTTTGCCGCCGTCGATGATGAGCAAATCGGGCATTTTGGCAAAGCGTTTGTCTTCCCGGCGCTCAGGAGCAAAGCGGCGCCCGAGGACTTCGCGCATCATCGCGACATCGTTGGACTCCTCGTGTGGCATCTGGATCTTGAAGCGGCGGTAGGCGGCTTTGTCGGGCTGACCATTCGTGAAGACGACCATCGAGCCAACTGAGTGCGCGCCATGCAGTGTCGAGATATCATAGCACTCAATGCGTAGCGGCGCGGTGTCGAGCGCCAGCGCGGACTCAAGCTGCAACAACGCGGCGTTGGTGCGTTGATCATCATAGTGCGTGCGCACCTTAAAGCGTAGGAGCGAGTGGCGGGCGTTCTCGCGCGCCATCTCGACGAGCTGCTTCTTGTGGCCAATACGGGGAACCGCCAACACGACTCGTCCAGTCAGGCGGCCTTCGCTGCGCTCTGTACGTAAGCGAGTCAGGTAATCGGACAAAACGTCGGTGTCAGCAGGCAAGAGTTCCAGCAAGATATCCTTCGGGACCTCGGCTGCTTCGTCGTAGTAACGCGCCACAAACGACGACGCCAGCTCCTCAAACGGCAGATCAAAGCCCTTGTCCAAGATGTATTCGTTGCCATACTGTACACGACCGCTGCGTACCGCCAGCACGTAGGCGCAGGCGATGGTCTCCTCGCGCGCAAATCCGATCACATCAAGGTCAACATGCTCGTCGCTTACGATGTTCTGCTTCTGCTTGACCCGGGCAATGGCGTCAAGCCGATTGCGGTAGCCCGCTGCCACCTCAAACTCAAGGTCAGCCGCAGCCCCGTCCATCGCCTCTCGCAGCTCAACTTCCAGCTCACGATAGTGTCCTGAGAGAAAGCGTAGGGCTCGGCGCACCCCGACCGCATAGTCCTCCGGGGTGATCTCACCGGTGCAAACCCCCGGCCCCAGGCCGATGTGTGCGTCGAAGCAGGCGCGCGTCAGGGGCTTGCCACTGCGCAGGACGCGCTTATATTCAGGACAGGTACTGCGGCAGAGCGGAACTGCGCGCCGCAGCGCATCAATCGTCTCGCGCGCAGCGCGCGCATCAGTGTAGGGACCAAAGTAGCGCGTGCCGGCCTTGTGCTTCTCGCGTGTGTACTTGATCGCAGGATAAGGATCGCCGCAGGTCAGCGCGATAAAGGGATAAGTCTTGTCGTCGCGATAATCCACGTTATAGGGTGGCGAGAATTGATTGATGAGGTTCAGCTCGAGGATCAGCGCCTCGACCTCACTCCCGCAGACCACGTAGTCAAAGCTGGCTACGCGCTCCATCATAAGCGGGATCTTCTCGCGCTCGTCGGCGCCCGTAACATACTGCGACATGCGGCGGCGCAGCTCCTTGGCCTTGCCCACATAGAGGATTTCACCTGCCGCGTCCTTCCAGAGATAGACGCCCGGAGAGAGCGGGACTGACTTCAACTGAACCGAGATGTCTGCGAGCAAGGCCATCAGATCAGCGCAGTCATCACTTCAACCAGTTGATACAGCCCTGGGTGAGCCCTTTGACCAGTTTCGCCTGGTAGTCAGCGCTGTTTAGCTCACGATCCTCGGTCGGATTCGTCATGAAACCCATCTCGATAAGTATCGAGGGGACTTTGCAGTAGTTAAATCCGGAAAGGTCACTGCGTGATACGACGCCATTATTCTTCGCGCCCGTCGCCGCGATGACCGCCGCCTGCAGGGTTTCCCCTGCGCTTCGGCTGGAGCTGACGATCGGGCCAGTCCATTGGGTCTTCGCCGGGACGAGCATGGAGATGCCGTGCGTCGATGAACTGGATGCCCCGTCACAATGCAGGCGAATGAAGAGGTCTGCGTGCGCATTATTGGCAATTTCCGCGCGGCGTGAGTTTGATACATTGACGTTCTGCGACGTGCGCGTCATGACCACAGTGGCGCCCTGTGCTTCAAGCGCGGTCCGCAGTTTCAGGCCGATCTCAAGAACGGTCTGCCCCTCTGGAACATGGGTGATGACCCCGCTGGTGCCGCCTGCGACCTTCGGCTTTGTCTGGCTTGAGCCGGGACCGATCGGCTCGGGTGAGGTATCCGCCCGGCCCTGATGGCCGGGGTCGATACAGATGACTTTGCCCGCAAGGGCGCCGCTTTTCGCAGGCGCCTCTGCTTTTTGCAGCGTTGCCTTTTTTGGTGCGACCGCAGAAGCCGCTGGTTTGGGTTTTGGAGCGGCGGTCCTGGTCGTCGCCTGTGAGGTCGCAGTGCTCGTCGTAGTTAAAGAGGCTGGAGTGCACTGATTCGATGTCGCTGCCGATGCCCGGTGCGACTTCTGATACTGCCCATAAGCTAAGCCTGCTGCCGCACAAACTAAAATGATACCAAGAGCGATCAGAAGGATGATGCGCTGCGAACGTACTCTCTTGGCGCGCGCCAAACGCTGTTGCTCCCGCGTCTTCGTTTCTGCCATCATGCCACTCCTACCAGCCATCGCACTAACACGAACACCACTACGCCAGCGACCGTACCGCCAATGAAGCTTTTCGTTAACTTGAACACCAGCATAGCAGCCAAGGCCCCAAAGATGCCCGGATTGAAATAAAGCGGAATACTCTGCTTGCCAGAAGACTGTTCCCAGGCAGGCAACAGGATCTGGGTCGCAAACAGCGCGCCCATGACTGAGATCGGCACGAAAGACAGCCAGCGCTCGACAACACTTGGGAGGCTGAAGCGGGTCAAAGCCACCAGCGGCGTGAATCGAAGGAGGAAATTGAACACGGTCATGCCGAGGATCGTGATCAGGATAGCGTTCTGCGCAAGTATCGTCATGAGAGCGCTCTCTTACCGACCAGCATCTCATTGGACGTCGCGGCCTCTTCGAGTTCGGTGACCTCGCTGTTGGCGCCCCGGCCATCAGGGCTGGCGTCAGATGACAAAGGGTCAGGTACTTTGTCATGCGCGCATGACAAAGTACCTGACCCTTTGTCATCCCGAGGCCAGACGATCGTCGCGATCGTTGCCGCCAGTAACGCGGCTATGATGATGAACCAGTAGGACTGGATCACGAGCAGTCCCGTTTTATCAAGCACGTAGAGGCCGATAACGATGACGGCCGACCCTATGCCGCAAATCACTTCTTTGAGATTGTTTGCCAGCGCTACAAAGAGCGCGGCATACATGGCTGGCATTGCAAAGTTCACACCGAATCGATCAGCATTCTTCACAAAACTCGCGCCCACATCCCCGATCAGCGTGCCAAGTACCCAACCGACCCATGAGATAAAACCCACGCCTGCCATGCGGATAGGAGTCGATTTCTTCTCCTTTGCCTCAGCCATATTGATGGCAAACGTCTCATCGGTCAGCGAGAATCCCAGCCAGACCAGAAGAGGCAGCTTTGCTTTGCGCACGTGAGGCGCCGTGGTCGCTGAGAACAGCAGATAGCGCAGGTTGACTATCGAAGAGGCGATGATCGCCGCCACCGCGCTGCCCCCTGAAGCGAGCAGCGTTGAGAGCGCGACAAACTGCCCCGAACCAGCGATCGCTCCCGCGCTCGCCAGCAGCGCCTCCCACCAGTAGAACCCATGCTGTGCGGCAAGGATGCCGAAAGCTATGCCGACGGGCACATAACCGAGAAAAATCGGCAGGCCCGATCTCAGGCCTGCGCGGAATTGAGCGGCTTTAGTTTCCACCCAGGACCTGCTTCAGATACTGCCCGGTATAGCTCTTTTTGACCTTCGCGACTTCTTCGGGCGTGCCGCTCGCGACCAGCTGGCCACCACGATCACCGCCCTCCGGGCCGAGATCGATAATATAGTCTGCGCACTTAATGACGTCAAGATTGTGCTCGACCACCAGCACGGTATTACCCGATTCGACCAGGCGGTACAGCACGTCAAGCAGCTGACGCACATCATCGAAATGCAGGCCTGTCGTCGGCTCGTCAAGAATATAGAAGGTGCGCCCCGTGCTGCGCTTCTGCAACTCGCTCGACAGCTTGACGCGTTGCGCCTCGCCTCCGGACAGCGTCGTAGCCGGTTGCCCCAAGCGGATGTAGCCCAACCCCACATCGAAAAGCGTCTTCAACTTACGCTTGATGGGCGGAATGTTCTCGAAGAAATGCAGCGCCTCCTCGACGCTCATGTCCAGTACGTCGGAGACTGTCTTGCCCCGGTACGTGACCTGCAGCGTCTCGCGGTTATAGCGCTTGCCCCCGCAGACCTCGCAGGGCACATAGATATCGGGCAGGAAGTGCATTTCTATCTTGATCTGGCCGTCGCCCTTACAGGCTTCGCAACGCCCGCCCGCCACATTAAAGCTGAAACGCCCGGGACCGTAGCCCCGAAGTTTTGACTCCGGTACCGACGCGAAGAGCGCGCGAATGTCGTCCCAAACACCGGTATAAGTCGCGGGATTGGAACGCGGAGTGCGCCCGATCGGCGATTGGTCGATGTCGATGACTTTGTCGAGCAGCCCCAGGCCCTCGACCTTGCGATACGTGCCCACGCGGCGGCGCGCGCGTTGCAGTTTGTTTGAGAGCAGCGGAGCAAGCGTATCGGTCACAAAACTACTCTTGCCTGATCCGGATACGCCCGTGACCACCGTAAAGGTGCCAAGCGGAATATGCAGGTCGAGATCGGCAAGGTTGTTTTCTGCCAGGCCGGTCAGCGCCAGGTTGCCGCGCTGGGGGTCGCGCCGCGAGCTCGGGAGCGGGATCTTCTTACGGCCGCTTAAGTAATCCGCGGTCAGCGAGTTTTTCGCGCGCATGATCTGAGCCGGCGTGCCCTGAGCCACAATGTCTCCCCCGTGCTCGCCGGCGCCCGGCCCCATGTCGACCACGAAGTCAGCGGCGCGGATCGTCTCCTCGTCATGCTCGACTACGATGACCGTGTTGCCCAGGTCACGCAGGCGCTCCATCGTCGCGATCAGGCGCGCGTTGTCACGCTGGTGCAGGCCAATGCTCGGTTCATCCAGGATGTAGAGTACGCCCATCAGTCCCGCGCCGATCTGGGTCGCGAGCCGTATGCGCTGCGCCTCGCCACCGGACAGCGTCGCGGTCGCGCGCTCAAGGGTCAGGTAGTCCAGGCCAACATCGACCAGAAAGCGCAGGCGCGCCAGGATCTCCTTGATGATGCGCGCGCCGATCAGCTGTTCCTGGTCGGTAAGGGTCAGCTCCTCAAAAAACGCAAGCGACTGGCGCGTCGACATCACGGTCACGTCGTAGATGCTCTTGCCCCCGACCGTCACGGCCAGGATCTCAGGCTTGAGGCGCGCTCCTCCACAGGACTTGCAGGGCACCTGCGCCATGAACTGCTCCATCTTGGCGCGCACCAGGTCAGATTCGCTCTCGCTGTGTTTGCGCATGACCTCGTGGACCGCGCCCTCCCAGTTACTGTACCAGTGGGTATTGCGCCCGCTGCGCGTGTGATAGTCGACACGCACACGCTCTTTGCCAAGCCCGAGCAAGAAGACTTCCTGCGCCTTCTTGGGCAGATCCTGCCAGGGCGTCTTGATGTCAACGCCGATGTGATCAGCGACTGCGGCGAGCAGTTGAGGATAGTAATTGCTGCCCGCACCAAAGGCTGTGATGGCGCCCCGGGCAAGCGAGAGGCTCGGGTCGGGTACCAGCAGCCGTGGATCGACCTCAAGGCGAGCGCCGAGGCCCGAGCACTCCGGGCAGGCGCCGTAGGGCGCGTTGAAGCTGAAGTCCCGGGGTTGCAGCTCGCCGAGCGAGATGTTGTGCTCCGGGCAGGCGAGCGCCTGCGAGTAGAGCTCCTCGTGGCCGTCTTCACTGGCGATCAGGACTGCGCCTTGCGCCAGTTTCAGCGCCACTTCGATGCTGTCTGCCAGGCGGCTACGTACGCCGTCGCGCAGTTTGATGCGGTCGACCACTACGTCGATGTCATGCTTGTATTTCTTGTCAAGTTCGATCAGCTCATCTAAGGTACGCGCTTTGCCGTCAACACGTACGCGCGAGAATCCCTCACCGCGCAGTTGGTCGAACAGGTCCTTGTACTCGCCCTTACGACCACGCACGAGCGGCGCGAGTACCTGCAGGCGCGAATCTTCCGGAGCGCTGGCCACCTGCTCGACGATCTGGTCGATCGTCTGGCGCGAGATCACGCGCCCACAGACAGGGCAGTGCGGTATGCCGACGCGCGCGAACAGCAGGCGCAGGTAGTCATAGATCTCAGTGACGGTTCCTACCGTCGAGCGCGGGTTCTTGCTCGTGGTTTTCTGGTCGATCGAGACTGCGGGCGACAGGCCGTCGATGTAGTCGATATCCGGCTTGTCCATCTGCCCGAGAAACTGCCGCGCGTAGGCCGAGAGCGACTCGACGTATCTTCGCTGGCCTTCCGCATAGATCGTGTCGAAGGCAAGCGAGCTCTTGCCCGAACCTGACAAGCCCGTGATGACCACAAGCCTATCACGTGGGATCTCCAGGTCAATATCGCGCAGATTATGCTCGCGCGCGCCTTTGATTATGATGTTTTCGAGTGCCATATGGTCAGATCCTGTGCCCTTCACTGCTTGTTTTCCCGATGAAAACGTGATACCCGGTATAATCGTTTTCATGCAACTTTTCAGTATAGCAAAGCGAGGAGCAGCAAGCGTATGAGCATCACAACGAAAACCGGCGACCTGGGCCAGACACGCAATTTCGAAGGGGATCGCGTCAGCAAAGCCGACCTGACCATCGAGTTGAGCGGGGCGTTTGACGCTGCGCAGAGCGCCGTGGGCTTCGCCATCGTTGAAGCGCGCCGAGCCGAGCAGGGCGGAGATGCGGATTCCAGCGTGGCTAACCTGCGCGGATGTTCCGTGACTCACATCGCCGGGGTGCTAGTCGAGCAGCAACGCACGCTCTTCGCCTGTGTAGGCGAGTTGGCTGACGGCGAGCGCTTCGACCCCGATGGTCGCCGTATGGCCGCGCTGGAGGACTGCACTTCGAAGCTGAACGAGCGGGTCGCGCCGGAAGGTTTTGTTTTGCCTGGTGGCAGTGAACTGGCCGCCCGCATCGACCTGGCCCGCGTCGCCGTCCGCAACTGTGAGCGCACCGTGGTCGCCGCCCGTGACGGCGGCCTGGCGGTCAGCCCGGAGATACTCGCCTACCTCAACCGCCTCAGCGACTTCCTCTTCCTGGCAGCCCGCCTCGCTAACGCCAGCCTCGGCGTGGAAGAGACTGCGGTCTAACTATTTCGCAAACGGATTGGTTATGACGATCCCCTGCACCACTTGACCTGCATTCAGATCCTCAGTGTACAGGTCAGTACAGTTTGTTTGTGCTGCTGCGGCCACAATGAGCGCATCCCAAAATGATAGTTGATAAAAGCCACTGATGTCGATCGCTGCATGAATGGCCTGCGGCCCTATCACGGCAACCTCAAAGCGCTCAAATGCCTCAACGAGCGCTTTAGCACGCGGCGCGTCAACGCCGAGTTTCTTTGTCGCCACACAGTAGAACTCCTGCAGCACTTGTGTCGAAATGACCGCCCTATGTTCCTGGTCAAGCCTCCGCAAAACAGCGCGCGCTATTTCTTGTTTAGCAAAAGATTGTTCATCAAGACTGTAGACAAGGATGTTTGTGTCAATGAATACCTTCCCTTTAGACACGATATAGGTCCTCCCGTGTCCAGGTCTGGCCGTTTGAATTTGCGCCGGTCTCATCCATTTGCGCAAAGACTTCATCGAGCCAATCGGTTTTACGGCCTACCGCTTTTTCAATAAGGGTTCTCACCAACGTATTAAATGACACGCCATTGTTTTGAGCGTAGGTGCGTCCCTGCTCTAAAAGTTGCTCGTCGATCGCAAGCGTAATATTAGTCATGGCAATCTCCTTATATTGCAAATCACACATAATAAGTGTACACGTATTATGTGCAATCAGCAACTATCAGGAGAGAAACGCGGGCGAGAGCGGGCGGGACGCTTTTACCCGACTAGCTCCAGCTCAGTTTGAGTGCAGACAGTAGGATCCCTCTGGGCAGAGGCGCGCCGAGGGCGTCGCGCCCTACACCTCAGGCTCAGTATTATCGATCAACAGCGGCCTCAAGTTCGGCAGTCTCTTCAATAGTGAGCAAGCGCCAGCTTCCTGGTTCCAGGTCGCCCAGCGCCAGCGGGCCAAAGCTGATGCGCGCGAGTTCGGTCACGGGATGACCCACAGATGAGAGCATGCGGCGCACCTGGCGCTTGCGGCCCTCGTGGATGGACAGCATCACAAGCGACGCGCGATACGGGCGTAACTGCAACAGGTCGGGGTTGTCCGCAGAAGTCTCGACCTCATCGGTCCAGTCATCCGTCTCGGGGATCAGTTCGGCGCGCGCGGGAGCGGTCCAGCCGTCATCCAGCTCGATGCCCTCGCGCAGGCGCTGGAGTTGCTTCTCCGTGATGCGCCCATCCGCACGGGCGATGTAGGTCTTGGTCACGTGCCACTTGGGATGTAAAAGACGATGCGCCAGCTCGCCGTCAGTCGAGAACAGAAGTAGCCCGCTCGTGTCCTCGTCAAGGCGTCCCACAGGAAAAAGCCCTGGATACTGGTCGGTTGGAACCAGCTCGGCTACGGTCGGGCGATCCTGCGGATCAGACATCGTCGTCACATAGCCCGTTGGTTTATTCAAAATGAGATTCACCGTGCCATCAGCAAGCGTCACCAGCTTACCGTCGACCGCTACTTCGTCACGCTCTGGATCGACCTTCGTCCCCAGCTCGGAACAGACCTGGCCATTCACGGTTACACGCCCCGCGGTCATAAGGTCCTCGCTGCCGCGGCGCGACGCCGCACCCGCGCGGGCCAGGAATCGCTGCAGCCGCAGCGGGCCGGTCTCAGTCAAGCTCTTCGACATCCTCAAGCTCCTCGACGAGTTCGAGGGCATCATCACGGTCGAGTTCACCATCAAAAGCCGGATCAACAGGTGAGGTATCGGTTTCATCTGAATCCGAAGCCATTGCCAGGTCCTCATCGGCGCTCCCGTAGAGAAGCTCATCATCCTCGTCAGGATTAAGCGCGTCGGCCGCAGATGCTCCCGCGCCCAGACGCAGACGGATCGACTCCTGCGCCTCCTCATCAGGAGCAAAGTCTTCCAGCGCAGGCAGGCCGCGCAGATCCTTCAGGCCAAACTTCTCCAGGAAGCTTTGGGTCGTCCCGTAGAGGATGGCGTTGCCCTGCGTCTTGTCGCGGCCCATCTCGCGGACCAGGCCCTTCTCGATGAGCGAAGAGATGACCGCCTCGGAGTTCACGCCACGCACCGCATTGATGCCCACACGCGTGACCGGCTGATGGTACGCGATAACTGCCAGCGCCTCCAGGGCAGCTTGACTCAGGCGGCGGGTGTCCCAGGACAGCACGTAGCCTTCGACCAGCTCGTGATAGGCAGGATGAGTGTAGAGCCGCCAACCACCGGCCACTTCACGCAACTGGAAACCGCGCTCGTCTGCGACGTACTCGGCTGCCAGCTCGGTCAGCATGTCGGCGACCTCGGCCTCCGTGCGATCAAGGATGTGTGCCAGCGACGCGGCACTCGCCGGTTCGTCGCTGACGAACAATAACGCCTCCAGGGCGCCTCGGTCAGTATTCGTAGTCATCTATCTCCTCCTGAAGGCCGCGCTTCTTCGCCTGGCGGCTGGATAGGGCTTTGATCTCTAAGGGCGCGAAACGGTCTTCCTGGACCAGCTCGACCTGCCCGCGCTTATATAGTTCCAGGATCGCAAGGAAGCTCACCACGATCCGTGCTGGCGAGGCATCCGCCTCGAACAGCTCACTGAACTCCATATGCTTGCGATGATGCAGCTGTTCCCAGATGCTGTGCGTATACTCTTCTACAGAGAGCGGCACGGCAGCAATATGTTCCGCCTCGAGCAGGAACACGTCGCGCCGGAACTCCAACTCTGCGCAAGTCAGCGCCAGTGCGTGCAGGGTGATGCCCTCCAGATAATCTGGCATGAGCCCCAGATACTCTTGCTCGAGGCCCGCCTGACGCGCGTGCATGTGCGCCTCGGCCTCCTGGCGCTCGGCCAGCTGGGCCGCCACGTTTTTGAACTGCTTGTAGGTGATGAGGCGCGCGATGAGCAAGTCGCGCATCTCGGTCGGGCTCAGATCCTCGAACTCGTCGCTGTAGTAGTCCTGACGCGCGGGCAGAAGCGCGTTAGCCTTGATCTCGAGCAGGGTGGCCGCCAGCAGCAGGAACTCGCTCGCAACCTCCAGGTCGAGGTCAGCCATCTCGTCAAGGTGGGCCAGATACTGGTCGATGATGTCAATGAGCGAGAGCGCGCCCACGTCGAGCTTCTGCTGCGCGACCAAGTGCAGGAGAAGGTCAAATGGCCCCTCGAAAAGCTCTGTTTTCACCACATAGCTTGACATCTGCGCGCGTCCGTCTTCTCGCTACCCTACCGCAGGCCCGTCAAGCCCAATAGCCGCCCGGCAATCCGCGATCGTCTCCCGGGCGATAGGCATGACTTTCTCCTTGCCCGCTTCAAGCACTTCGTCAACACGATCCGGCTGGGCGTCCAGCTCTGCGCGGCGTGCCTGGAAGTCAGCGAAGTAAGTGATCAGATCATCAGCAAGCTGCTGCTTGTGCGCCACACAGCCGCAGGTCGCCGCCGGACAGCAGGCTTCCCACTCGGCGATATCGGCCGCCTTACCGACCAATTTGTGGATCTGGTGGAGCGGACAGATCGCCGGGTTGCCCGGATCATCCTTGCGCTTACGCGCTGGATCCGTCATGCACGCCATCGCTTTCTGGCGCATAACTTCTGGTGGGTCGGTAATAAATATCGAGTTGCCGTAACTCTTCGACATCTTGCGCCCATCAAGGCCCGGCACGCGCGCGCCCTCCTTGGCGATGAGCGCCTTTGGTTCGACCAGCACATCAGCGCCAAAGGTTGTATTGAAGCGGCGCACGATCTCGCGTGTCAGCTCAAGATGCGGCTCCTGGTCCTCGCCCACTGGCACGAGGTCGGACCTGGCGATCGCAATGTCAGCAGCCATGAGCGCCGGATACAGGAAAAAGCCGACATTGCTCAGATCCTTGTTGCTGATGTTGACCTGCTGCTCCTTGTAGCTTGGCACCCGCTCAAGCCATGACATCGGCAGTACCATATTCATATAAAGCATGAGCTCGATGACCTGCGGCAGATCGCTCTGCCGGTAGATCGTGCAGCGCTCGGGGTCAAGTCCCGCCGCCAACCAGTCGGCCACCATGTCGCGCCCGAAGTCATAAATGTGCGATGAATCCTGCCATTCGCTTGTCAACGCATGCCAATCAGCCACGAAGTAGAACGCATCATACTCGTTTTGTAGGCGCAGCATATTCTGAAGGTTGCCGAACCAGTGACCAAGATGCAGTTTGCCCGTCGGGCGATAGCCGGTCAAGATGCGATGTTGTGGCATGGGACTCCTCGCTGAGTAGATTATAAGTACAGCAGTTAATATTGTAGCGTACGCAAGTAACTACAACCTCTTTGCCATAAATCGGTAGAGAATAGACCAGCTACCCCAGGCCGACCAACATAGGCAGGAGATTCATCAGGCTTCCTGCAGTTGCATTGATGTACCAAGTGAACAGGGGCGTCAACCACATAACCGCGATCAGAATAATAAATCCCCAGCGCTCCAGTTGCGCGTAGAAATGCAGCGCTGACCGGGGCAGAAAGTACTGCAGAACCCGTGAACCGTCAAGCGGCGGGATTGGAATCAGGTTGAAGAACGCAAACATGAGATTGATGAACGCAAACTGATAGAGCAGTAGCCCGATGACCCCCAGGACCGAGCCAGCGGAATGGGTTGGATTCATCAGATATACCGCAAGGTAAAGTATGCTCGATCCAATCGCGAGAAGAATGTTCATGACCGGCCCGGCGATGCCCGTCAGAAGGATACCCTTCCGGCGGTCACGGAAGTTATTGGGATTGATAGGGACCGGCTTTGCGTAGCCAAACGCAAAAGCGCGACCACCTAAAGCACTGGTAAAAAAGAACAGCATCGCTGGCATCAGAAGCGTACCGAAAGGGTCAATATGCTTCAGCGGGTTCAAAGAGAGGCGCCCGGCTCGTTTTGCTGTGGTGTCACCCAACCGATAAGCCACCCACCCATGGGCGAGCTCGTGCAGCACGAGCGCCGGGATCATTAACAGGAAGTTAAGTACAACCAACAAGAGTTCGGTCGAACTCATATTGCCAAACAAAGACTGCACGCTGCCTTCTTTCTCAGGAATCCATCTCGTAGTCCGCGAGCTTCTCGCAGGCATCCATCCAGCGCCCCTCGGCGCGCAAAAGTTCGCTTTTTACTTTCTCATACTCGATTATAGCGTCATTGAACTTCATGGTATCAGCATAGAAGTCCGGATCGGCCATCTGGCGCTCAAGCTCACCTGCGCGTGCCTGCAGCGCTTCGCTTGCGGCCTCCGCCTCATCTAGCTGCTCCTGGAGCTCCTTGGTCTTGCGATAATAGTCGTTGCGCGCGGTCGCCTCTACGCGCTTCTGTTCTTTGGATTTCTTGCCAGTCGGCTCGAGACCGACACCACCCTTGTCGCCCCGGGTCGCCACCTCGTCGCCCCGGGCCCTTCCTCCGTCACCTTGGGCTTGACCCGGGGTCTCTGCCGCCTGGACAGATGCCTGCTCCTTCTTCCACAGATAGTAGTCGTAGTCATCAGGATAGATGTGCAGCTGGCCGTCCTCGACCTCGATGATCGTGTTGGCAACTGAGCGAATCAGGTGGCGATCATGAGTAATGAGCACGAGCGTCCCCTCAAAGCTTTGGAGCGCCTGCTCAAGGATGTCAGCGCTTGCAATGTCGAGATGGTTGGTCGGCTCGTCCAGGCAGAGTAGCGGGGCAGGCGCAGCCAACAGTTTGGCCAGCGCAAGACGACTGCGCTCACCGCCGGAAAGCATGCTGACACGCTTGTTCACTTCGTCGCCAGTGAAGAGAAACGCACCCAGCAGGCTGCGCACTTCCGCCTGCGTCCAACCGGGCGCCGCACTGTCCAGCTCTTCGAAGACCGTCGCGCCCAGGTCAAGCGCCTCAAGCTGATGTTGCGCATAGTAGGCAACCTCAACCTTTGTGCCCAGCGTGCGCGTGCCA
>WRFR01000011.1 GCA_009778715.1 Coriobacteriia bacterium
GTGAGGAGCTCTTATGCCGCAGATGTCGTTATATTTTGATGAAACGCTTGCTAAGCAAGTGACCGAGCATGCGAAGAGGGAGCGGAAACCTGTGTCGCGCTATGTCGCAGACGTATTGCGCGAGCGCATCAACGACGAGTGGTCGCCTGAGTTCCTGGCCTGTCTGGGTTCTCTGAAGCCGGGCGAATTGGTTCGACCGGATCAAGGCGACTTCGCAGATGATGCTCCACGAGCGACTCTTACCTTCTGATGTATGCGCTTGATACGAATATCTGCATCTATTTGATGTCTCAGGGTTTTCCACAACTTCAGGCACAGCTACGCCTGCATAAACCTTCAGAGATCCGAATCCCCGCAGTCGTCCTAGCTGAACTCATGGTAGGCGAAACAGAGAGCAATCAACGAGAAAAGGTAACACGAGCGGTCAATGCATTCGTTTGCCAGTTTGAGGTGGTCGACTTTGGCAAGGAGTGCGCCGCCGCCTATGGCACAATCAAATCGGATCTCATGAAACATTCATTGAAGATGGGGCCTAACGACCTGATGATTGCAGCCTCCGCGCTCGCGATCGGGGCTACGCTCGTTACAAACAACACGAAAGATTTCGCGCGCGTCGATGGGCTTGCTCTGGAAAACTGGACGGCTTAAGCTACTGGTGGCAGGAGACTCGGGTCCCTGCCACCAGCTCATACCAACTAATCTTTGACTTCAACCACCACTTCGGGCTCTGCTGCGGCAGCGGCACCAGCGGGCTTCTGGGCAGGGACGCGCTCGATGGCAAGACTGCCAAAGCTCACGCTGCCCTCAATGGTGAGCGTCGGGCCTTCCCCACCGCTCTGCACCGAGTTATCAAATCCACCCGTGAATGAAACAGAAAGTCCGCTTGTGTTGACCGACCAGTCAGCCGGAATGTAAAGCCGTACTTCCCCGAACTGCGCATTGACGATGATCTTGGCGCCTTCGGGCGCCAGCTGAGCCTGGTCAAAGAAGACCTCCAGCTGCCCAAAGCTCAAGTCAAAGAGCCCACTGCTCAGCGCGTCTGAGTGCAGATAGCGGCTGTTGCTGCCAAAGCGTACCCGGCTGACCGGATGATTGTCATCACCGCTCGATTCCAGATGGAGGCCGCCCACTTCGTGTTTCTTCGAACCATGCGTACCGCCGCCCTGTGACTTCGCCTCTGGATGTGCCTCATGCCAGGCGGCGTGAGCTTTATAGGCCTTATGGGCTGCATGGCTATAGTGGAAAGGGTCCGCGTCGCCACCCCAGTCTTCAAATTTCTTTTGCCAGCGATTCTTACGGAGCGAGTGAGTCAGCAAATCAATGCCCGCGCCCGCTACTACGGCAGCCAGAAGCAGGATCCAGACGCCGACCATCGGCCAACCAAACTGTGCTCGCCACAGCACATACAGCAACGCAAGTGGCACCATAAACGATACGCCGAAGCGCAGGCGCGCAACCGTCACGATCAGCACCAGCACACAAGCGATCGTGCCGACCACCGGCCAAAAGCCCATATGCACTCCATTTAAACTCACGAATTGGCTCGCGATTAAAGCCACCGCGATCAACACGAACACCAAACCGGTGGCGATCGTCCGACTTCTTCTCATAACTTCAACCTCTTTCCTCTCATCTGTCAGATGACAAAGTACCTGACCCTTTGTCATCTAACCTGCGCGGCGCGCTTCCATGCGCGCTTTCAGGGCGCCGTAGTAGCGACGCGACACATAGACGGTCTTGTGGGAGCGCATAAAGCGCACCTGGCTTGATGAGGCAAGGTTATGTTCGATCGAGTAGACCTGGCGCGTGTTCACAATACAGGACTTCGAAATGCGCACGAAATCAGCGGGCAGCTGATCTTCAAGCTCATAGAGCCGAAAGCGCACCTGAAAGTCATCGTCGCGCGTATGCGCATAGATGGCGTCGCCGCTCGATTCGAAGAAGAGCACCGCCGCAAGCGGGAAGTAATACTCATCGTTGCCTTTGTAGAAGACAAGCTTCACACCTTCGGAGCTCGCCTGTGACATTAGCCGCTGCAGCCGCCCAATGTCTTCGGTAATCTCCGCGCAACGGATGAGCACTTCTGGCTCCGTCGCATCCGGATCGATCTCGATACGAACTTTCACTTACCTACCTTTCCGTCACTATGCAGATTAGCGCGAGAGTAGCACTAAGAAAAGAGCTTACCACTAAGAGGTAAGCGAGGCGCAGTAAGAGGTTTAGTTATGAGGGTAATCGATAAGTTGAGCGCCGCCAGCTTCAAGCTCGCGAGCGCGCAGGATCAGCTTGCAGCTGTATTCCAGGACCGACACCCAACGATAGGCGTCCTCAAGAGTGGCGCCCACCGCAAAGGGCCCGTGTCCCCGCAGGATGGCAACCGGAACCTTGCCAGCAGCCATCGACTCGTCGCCGACACCCAGCGCCTCGCTCATCAGCTCCGCTACGCGCTCAGAGCCGATCGTTTGCGTCGCCTCCAGCACGGGCACCGCCGCGCCCATCAGAAAGCGCGCTTCGCTATCAAGCGGCGCGACGCTATCGCCCAACATGGCGCAGAGCACCGCTGACATCGAGTGCGCATGACACACGCCGCCAACTTCGGCATTGGCCCGATAGATCGCACGATGTACCACAAGTTCGCTGGAAGCGCCCTCGTCGCTGCCCGCAAACGGCTCAACGGGCACCGCAACGATATCACCCGCACGAAGCCGCCCCAACTGGGAGCCCGTGCGGGTGATATAGATTGTGTCGCCTTCGCGCTCGCTTAAGTTGCCCCCGTGGCTCGTGATCTGGCCGGACACAAAGAGGTCACGGCCGATCTCAGCAAACCGCGTGAGGCGATCAGACGAGGCGGCGCTCATCAGAAGCGGATCTCAGTGATCTCGAAGTAGTAGTGGATCCCGTCGTCTTCTGTGGTCGTATCCAGGGTAAAGTCCTTCTTGCCCTCAAAGACCTCGAGAGCCTCATCGGCACTGGCGTCGCCAAGCGTGATGGCGCTGATAGCCTTGGTCAGGCGCACGGCCTCATCCAGCGGACGCTGGTGAATGTTGCGCCCCGTCGCGTTGCCGCGCGCGCCGCCAATGTGGATCTGATCCCACAGCTGCTGCAGGAAGATATTTGCCTCAACCGTCGAGCCACCCGCGCACACCAGGCCGGTACGCCCGGAAGCAGAACTCGCTTCGACGAGCTTCTTTGCCGCAGCCTGCGACGCACTGAGCTCTTCATCAGAAGCAGCCGCAAGCGTCGTGCCAATCAAACCAGAGCCCTCCGCAACCGCCGCTTCCAGCGCCTTAGTAGCGATAGGCTCCTCATCAAGCTTGCCCTTGGGCGGATTGACCTTCACGAAGTCGGCCCCCAGGCACAGCGCCGTACCCGCCGCGCCCGCGATCAGGTGAGCGGATTTCTCATTGGCGACTGCCTTGCCACGCGGATACATCCAGAGCACGACGATCAGGCCCGCGGCATGCGCCTGAGCAACCAGCTCGCCTGCCTCGGCCAGCATCTGCGGCTCGTAGTCACTGCCCAGGTAAATGGTGTAGCCGATGCCGACCACATTGACGCCGTTGTCGATCATCTCAAGCACCGCGTCAAAGCTGTAAAGCTGGGGACTGTAGGGGTCATCCTGGGCGCCCTTGACCAGATTGGTCTTGGAGTTCATCTTGACCAGGTAATTGATATCAGGATAATCGGGAGCATACTGAGCGATCAGGCCACGCTGACCTGCCAGTATGCCGCATACGCCCTGCGACCCGATCTCAAAGAGGTGCTCGGGCCGGGCGTCCTCGATGCTGATATCGGGGCCAAAGAAGTCGCTGTTCAGGTGCTCCATCTTCTGGTCGCACGCAAACAGCATCAAGTGGCCTGTCTCGCGCGTCGCTTTCAGGTAGTTGTCGATATAGGTCTCACGCGCCTCTGCGCTGACATCACCGGGAACTTTCACATCGCTTCTTGTGATCTTTGGCATGAGGGCCTCCTTTATTAGTATGGGAACGGTACGCCACCCTTATTATACCCAGTAGCCGAACAGAGTCGCCCACTTCACATAAAAAGAAGCCCGCACAAGGCGGGCTTCTTACTCACATAGTATGAGTATGTACTGTTACTTTATGCCTCCTGGCGACGAAGCAACATCGCGCGTGTCAGCAATGCCAGAGCCAGGCCAACTATAAACAGACCGCCCGCAAAGTAGAGCATCGGACGCGCATCCCCCGTCGCTGGAACCCCTGAGGCAGACGCCGCTGTATCCGTGCCAGCCGTTGACGTGTCCGGGGCGGCGGCTACCGCCGTGCCAGTTGTAGTGGTGCTGCCACCGGTCTTCTGACCGTTAAGGTCATAAGAAGCGACGACCGTGATGTCTTTCCATCCCGAACCACCCGCATCATAGGTGAAATTAAGCCTGATTACCTGACCTTCAACTATCGGCCAAGGAAGCGAGGAAAGCGTCCAGGTCGCGCCACTGCCAGCAGCATGAACCGATCCGCTCGTGCTCCCTGCGGGTATGAGGCGCGTCGCCGTAATCGTCATGGCGTCGACGCTCGTGCCCGTGATCTTAGTATCACCATCATGAACATCGTTGAAGTTAGGTGGTGTAGAAACAGCTCCAGCGATCACTGGGATGCAAGCCAATACAAGCGCAACCACAACCAACAGCGCGAACTTTTTCGTGTTCATCTTTCCAGTCCTTCCCATTCAGAATCCATGTGTAAGAAGTCTTTATGCTTTTTCTCCAAGGAAACACAAGCCAACCCATTTAGTATTATCATACTTTTCCATCAAGTATGCCAGTCCCTGAAACATTAATTCTTTCCGGCGAGTGACAAGTCCGATGTTAATCCAGCTGTTTTGCCATGATCTTATGCGGGATTCCCGTGAATTTCGAGACAAAGAGACCGTCTTCCGCCATGCATTCGCCCGCCGAAAACCCTGGCCCCTCAAACTGATAACCACACGCCAGATAAAAACCCCAGGCTTGCTGGCGCGCTTTAAGCCAGACCCGTGAGGCTCCCTGAGTATGAGCAGCAGCCTCGATCGCCTCCATCATCGCTGTCCCGATCCCCTGTCCTCGCACCTGCACAGCAGTCGCGAGTTGCCTGACCTGCCGGCCATGCTCGGGCTCTTCGCTGCCAGGCGCCATCAGGCGACCAACACCACAAACCTGACCATCCGGATCATGCGCCACGAAAAAGCGTCCTCCATCAGCTGCGTTAAGCCAGTCCTGATCTGGAGTGACCCCATAGTCGCGATACAGCACGTCATAGATCAACGCGCGCGCCTCTTCCGGCAGATCATCCGGCGCCATCTCGAGAATTACGGGACCCCGGCCTCCGGCATGCGGCGCTTCCGCAACACGGGGCGCCTGCGCAGCAGGCGGCTCATAGCGCAGTTTGAATGCGGCCCGTTGCGCCTGGCTAAGGACCCGACGCACCGATTCTTCCGAAAACCCTTCCGCAACCAGTTGCTCAGCAGGCTGCCCTTGCACAAAACACCGGTACAAAAGGGGGTCAATCTCTTCGTATCCACCCAGGGCGTCACGATCAAGCTGTCCGGGAGCAAGCTCAGCGCTCGGCTCCTTGGACAAAGTCGCTTCTGGAATCGGCGGACGGACGCCAGCCAGAGCAGCAGCTTCGTTGCAGTAACGGGCAAGTTCATAGACCTGGGTCTTCAAGAGTTGGCCCAGGGGAGCGAAACCACCCACCATGTCACCATGAAGCGTGCCGTAACCCATGAGCGATTCGCTGTAGTTGCCGGTGTTGAGCACGAACCAGCCAAACTTATTTGAGAGCGCCATCAGCAGAGTTCCCCGAATGCGCGCCTGGAGATTTTCCTCGGTCACATCCTCAGGTGACCCGGAGAACGTGTCGGCCAGCGCTTCTTTGAACGTAGCAAAGACGGACTCGATCGGGATCGCCCTCGCCTCGATGCCCAGGCGTTCAGCCAGCTCACGCGCATCAGTCACACTGCCAACTGAGGATACCGCCGCTGGCATAAGCAAGCCGTGGACGTGTTCTGCTCCCAGCGCTGCGACTGCGATCGTCGCCACCAGAGCACTGTCGATACCCCCGGACAATCCAATGAGCGCCTCGCTGAAGCCAGCTCGCCTGAGCGCCTCGCGGGTTTGCTGAACCAGGCTGCCATAGACTGTCCGGCAGCATATGCCGAACTCAGGTACCTGGTGAGTGGGCGTGGTAAAATGTGACACAAGTAAGCTCCTTTGATGGGCTGCTCTTGAATAGTGTATCGCAGCTCGAAGCCCTATGCTACACTGCAAACATGAGCCGTAACCAACCAATAACGTACGCGCCGTCCGTCCTCTTCGTTACCACCGTCGCCAGTACCCTCGAAGCGTTTCTCCTTCCCTTTGCCCGCGCGCTGCGCGCGGAGGGGTCGCAGGTCGATGCGCTCGCTGCTGACGCAGCGGACTATCCCAGCATCGCTGATGAATTCGACCAGCGCTTCAATATCGGCTGGTCACGATCAGTTGGTTCCTTGCTGCACTACCCACGGCTGGCACGCGAGCTGCGTGAACTCGTAGCGCGCGAGCGCTACGACACCGTCTGGGTGCACACTCCGATCGCCGCGCTTGTGACGCGCGCTGCCCTGCGCCGAATGAGACGCGGACATTCAGGCGCGCCAAAAATAATCTACACCGCGCATGGGTTCCACTTCTATCGAGGCGGCCGCCCGCTCCCGCGCCAATGGTTCTATCGCTTCACTGAGCGTCTCGCGCTCCCGTGGACCGACGTCCTTGTCGTCATGAATGACGAGGACGAAGCAGCCGCCCAGCGATGGTTCACGCGCCCCCGGAAGCGTTGTGAACTGGTGCGTATCGACGGTATCGGCGTCGAAAGCGCCGCCTGGGCGCCCCGCTCACTTGATGATGCTCGCGAGGAGGAACTCCGGGGGCGGTTCCGGATCCCGATGGGGAGTTTCGTCATCACGATGGTCGCTGAGATGAACGAGAATAAACGCCACCGCTTACTGATCGAAACCGCCACACAGCTGCGGCGCACGCACACTCTGCCCTGGATGCGCTTGCTCCTTATTGGCCAGGGGCCCCTTGAGAATGAATTGCGTGAGCTGGTCGCTGCGCATGACCTTGGCGAGCAAGTCATCTTCACGGGACAACTCCCTGCCGCAGAAATCCACGAATTGCTCGCGCTGACAAATGTGGGTCTGCTGGTCTCGCAGCGAGAAGGGCTGCCGCGTTCGCTGATGGAGATGTGTGCTTCTGGCGCCCTTTTGGCCGGGACCAAGACACGCGGCATCATCGATGAAGTCGCAGATGAGCGCGCACTGGCTGATGAAGCGACCGCGCTCGGGCTCGCCAGCCTGATCAAGAAGTTGGCCCAGGATCCGTCACTTCGCGCCGAGATAGCTCGTAAGCAGTTTGATCGCCTGCAGGAGCGCTACGAACTGAGCCGCATCCTTCCGCGCTATCTGGAACTACTGCGCTAATCACTACCTTTAAAGGGTTCTGAGGTGGGACTGTCAGGGGCTTCGGCGCCGCGACCGCGGAACAGGAGCCCGACCGTCGCAAACAAGATCCATATATCGAGGCCGAATGACACCTCCCGCACGTACTCAACATCAGCCTCAAAACGCTCCTCCCAGGACAGAAGATTGCGGCCGCGCACCTGCGCCAGGCCCGTGATGCCAGGACGCAGGTCATGGCGATGCGCCTGCTCCTCGTTGTAGAGCGGGAGATATTCCGGAAGCAGCGGGCGCGGACCTACAAAAGAGAGATCCCCACGCAGAATGTTGAACAGTTCAGGCAACTCATCAAGCCCGGTCGCGCGCAGCCCACGTCCGAAGCTTGTCAGGCGAGCGGCGTCGGTCGCAGCGTTTTCAACAGCGCTACCACCCTCCGGCGCCGGGCGCATCGTACGGAATTTATAGAGCGCAAAAAGCCGCCCGCCCCGCCCCGGGCGGCGCTGGGAAAACAGCACCGGACGGCCCTCGAACAACAGGACCAGCAACGCAAGGAGCGCAAGAAGCCACGAGCAGAGCACCAGCAGCACCAGCGCTCCCACGACATCGAGGATGCGCTTAACCCGCAGGTATCCAGGATGCTTTGTCAGCAGCAATTGGGCCACGTTGATCCTTGCCGCTCTCTTTCCTACCCGACGACTGCGCCGGTTGCAAAGTCATAGTCCTGCAGTTTGCCATTGATGTAGTTCTCATAGGCAGCCAGGTCCAGGAAACCATGACCCGACAAGCCGAAGAGTATCGTTCGCGGCTCGCCCGCCTCGGCTGCCGCCTTCGCCTCGGCGATCGCCGCTGCGATCGCATGGCTTGACTCGGGCGCGGGCAGCAGGGCTTCTGCGCGCGCGAACTCCAGCGCCGCCGCAAAGACGTCCTTTTGATAAACAGCCGTTGCCTCGATCTCGTTCTCATGGACCAACTGCGAGATCAGGGGCGAGTCGCCATGATAGCGCAGCCCGCCGGCATGAATTCCCGGCGGCACAAAGTCATGGCCCAAGGTATACATCATCATCTGCGGCGTCAGCTTTGCCTCGTCGCCAAAGTCATACTCAAAGCTCCCGTGCGTCAGCGAGGGACAGGCTTTAGGTTCAACGGCCAGCAGGCGCGCGCCGGTCTTGCCCTCCTTGCGGCGCAGGTAGTACGGAAACGCCAGGCCCGCAAAGTTGCTGCCGCCGCCCACACAGGCGATGACCACATCGGGCTCCTCACCCGCCAGCTCCATCTGCTTGATCGCTTCCTGACCGATGATCGTCTGGTGCAGGCAGACGTGGTTGAGCACCGAGCCCAAAGCGTAGTTAGTGTCTGGACTTGCCGCCGCCACCTCGACCGCCTCAGAAATCGCAAGCCCCAGAGAGCCGAGCGTATCCGGGTCTTTTTCAAGCATCGCGCGCCCGGCTTCTGTCAGCGTCGTCGGCGAGCGATGCACCGTCGCACCAAAGCTCTCCATGAAAATGCGACGATAGGGCTTCTGGTCATAGCTCACGCCCACCATGAACACCTCGACCTCGATACCCAGCTGCGCGCCCGCCATGGACAGCGCGGAGCCCCACTGGCCCGCGCCCGTCTCAGTCGCGAGCTTGGTGATGCCGGAGATCTTGTTGTAGTAAGCCTGCGGGATCGCCGTGTTGGCCTTGTGAGAGCCCGAGGCATTGATGCCCTCGTACTTGTAGTAGATGTGGACGTTATCCGGCAAGCCAAGCGCTTTCTCGAACATGCGGGCACGATTCAGCGGCCCAGGCCGGTAGGTATGCAGTACGTCAAGCACCGGGCCGGGAATGTCGAACCAGCGCTGTGTCGAAATCTCCTGCTCGATGAGCGGCTCGGGAAAGATCGCAGCCAGCGCCTCGGCATCAGCGAGACTTCCATCAGGCCCCAGATAGGGAGCGATCGGATGCGCCAGGTCGGCCTGAACGTTGTACCACTGAGTCGGCATCTCATTATCTTCAAGGTTGAAACGAGACCGCTCATGTACATAGGAAGCCATTGAATACCTCTTTCTTGTTGCAAACACTCCTTCGACGCACCATGCGTCGTGTTTCCTAGTGTAATACAAGCAAGAGGATACAGGAAAACAGATACATGAGAACAAAGAAAGGGACCCCGCTAATTGAGGGGCGGCGGGGTCCCTTTCCAGGCTCTAGGATTAGGAGAGGCTAGAACCCGGTAAAGGTGCAAGCGTGTTGGCAGGCTTGCACAAAGGAACGATCCGCATGACACTACAGCAAGAGTGATGAGAATGAGAACTGTAGGAAATCTCGTATCGAGACAAGTCTGTCATGCTGCTTCGCTCCATTTCCTTATGATAAACTGTAAAGGTGGTTTATAGTAAAGACCTTTTTATAATTATTTTTATTATTCAAATGTATTCTTTTACATACAGGGGGTAAACTATGAGTAAAGAAGGCTCGCTTCCGCCAGGCAAGCTTCGAAAAACACCCGGTTATTCCACCGGTGATTCCATGAGTCCCATCAGCTCTTTACCACCAGATGATATCGCCCTGGACCGCCTCATGCCCATTTCCCAATTCTCCCGCAGCACGGGAATATCACGGTCGGCCCTTATCTACTACGACGAAACGGGTGTCCTTCATCCCAACAAGCGCGACCCAAAAAACAACTACCGCTATTATCGCCCAGAGCAGATTATCACCGCCAACCTGATCAAGGTGTTGGCAGAGCTCAACATCCCCCTTAAGCAGATCAAAGCGCTCTCGACGCAGCGCTCGTCAGCGAGCATGCTGCAGCTGTTTAACGAACACGAGGACGCCCTCCAGGCCCATATCAAACAGCTCGAACAGTCGGTACAACTGATCGAAGTCTTCCGTGACCTGCTGAAAATGGGGAAAGACGCTGACGAATCAGAGATTGCCATCAGGACGCTCCCCGGCTGGAACATTCTCATCGGCCCAGCCTGTGAGCCGTTTTCTGAGGAGGGGAACTTCTATCAGCAGTTCCTCGAATTCACCGCCTGGGCTCAGGAGCAGGGCTACTCGACCAGCTTCCCGATCGGCGGGTACTTCTCCAGTTTTGAATCCTTCCGCGCCCACCCGGGAGAGCCAGACAATTTCTTCCTGTTGCTCTCCACCCGCTCGAAAACAAGAACGGCCCTCAAAGTCCTGACCGCCTATTCGCGGGGGTTTTATGGGCATACAGGTGATATCGCTGAACGCATGGCTCAAATGCTTGAGGAAAAGAAGCTCAAACCAAAGGGCCGCTTACTTTGCACCTATATCGAGGATGAAATAAGTACGATCGACCCCAGCCGCTATCTCATGCAGGCAACACTGAACGTAGGATAGCGCGCACAGAAGGAACAGGAGGAAGAACATGGCTGACCTTGCGCGCTTCAGCGTATCGATGGATGAGGACATGCTTCAGCGTTTTGACCAGTATGTTGCACAACGGGGACTCTCCAGCAATCGGAGCGAGGCGGTCCGCGACCTGGTACGCGAAGTGCTCGCGCAGGAGGAGATCGGCGACCCGGAAACCGAGGCTGTGGCAAGCGTGACGATGGTTTTCAGCCATCACGCCCATGACCTGACCGAGAAGCTCGACAACATCGAACATGAGTATTATGGGCTGATCATCTCGAAAGTACATATTCACCTTGACGCGCACAACTGCCTGGAAGTCATTCTTATGCGCGGGCCAGCCGGTCAGTTGCGCAACATCGCAGAAACCCTGCTGGGCGCTAAGGGTGTGCGCAATGGCAAACTCGTCCTGACTACGGTGGATGAGTAGCTACTTTAAGTGGGCGGAGCCAGCGCCAAAGACCCGGTCAAGCTCGTCGCAGACATCTGTCCCAACAGCGTTGACCTGCTCGGCCATCACGGCTACCGCCACACTTCCCGATGGGTCATGCAGGCGTAGTTCGACCCGATTGGAGCCTGGATAACGCCGCAGCACTGTCTTGAAGGCCTCACGGGCGCCTGCAGAACCCAAAGCATCGGCTGGCGCTTCAATGAGCAAAGTACGCGTCGCCGGGTCGGTCCGCTCGACGGCGAAGAGCGACAAGGTGTCTTTAAGAACAACCAACTGGTCAGCACGCCCTTCCGTGCGATCCAGGCGCGCGCGAAACTTCACAATGGCATCCTCGGATAAGAACTCCCGCGCCGGTGCAAGTACGTCAGGCCACAGGACTGCGTCCATAACGCCGGTCAGATCCTCAAACGACATCGTGGCCATCATCTTATCGCCCTTCTTTGTGGGCTTGACATTAAGCGCCGTCACCACACCGATGAAAGCGCCTTCAAATCGATCTTTTTGCTCTTCCAGCCCTGCTATCGTGCAGGATGAACTGGCTGCAATCACGTCTTCATAGCCCTGCAGGGGATGGTCGCTCAGGTAGACCCCGGTGACCTCTTTCTCAAAGCCAAGTTTAAGCCGCTTGTCCCAGTCATGGTCCTCAGGAGGCGCGACTTGCTCCTCAAACCCCGCCTCAGTCGCATCAAACAGGTCGAACATGCTGACCTGGCCTGCGGCGCGATCGGCTTGCTGCTTGCGCGCCGACTCCAGGATCTTCCCGTCCTCAAGCTGGGCAAACAACTGGCGGCGCGGATAGCTGGTCGAATCAAACGCCCCCGCCTTGATGAGCGCCTCCATCGTCTTCTTATTTAACGCCTTGTCGCTGACACGGGCACAGAAGTCCTGCAGGGTCAAAAACGGCCCGCCCTCTTCACGCGCCTTGATGATGTCCTCGACAACTTTCTCGCCTACCCCTTTGATGCCAGCCAGCCCAAAGTGGATCCCCTCGCCCGGCACGGCCGTAAACTTCAGGCCGCTGCGGTTGATGTCGGGCGGCAGCACCGGGATGTTCTCGTTACGGCATTCGCCAATATACTTGATAAGATCGTCGGTACGCCCCAGGTAACTTGACAGCACCGCCGCCATCGTTTCAGCCGGATAGTGCGCTTTCAGCCAGGCGGTCTGCATCGAGATGAAGCTGTAGGCCACCGCATGGCTCTTGTTGAAAGCATAGCCAGCAAAAGGCAGGATGATCTCCCAGAGGCGTGCCGCCAAAGCGGCGTCAAAGCCATTGGCAATAGCGCCTTCGACCCAGTGCTGCTCGTGCTTCTCCAGCTCTTCAAGCTTTTTCTTGCCCATCGCCTTGCGGAGCTTGTCGGCCTCGGCAGCCGTGAACCCGCTCATTTCCATTGCAACGCGCATGACCTGCTCCTGGTAGACAAAGCAGCCGTAGGTCTCCTCAAGCAGCGGCTTGAGGCGGTCATCGAAGTAGCTGATCGGCTCGGCGCCATTGGCGCGCTTGATGAACGTGTCGGTCGTGCCAGACTCGAGCGGACCCGGACGATTGAGCGCGTTGGTTGCGACGATGTCAGTGAATTGCCGCGGTTTCAGGCGCTTGAGCAACGAGCGCACCGATGAACTTTCCAGCTGGAAGATGCCGGTCGTCGCCCCGCGCTGAAGCATCTTGAATGTCTCGGGATCGTCGAAGGGGATCTCGCTGCGCTTGATCTCTCTGTCATGGTTTAACTTGATTGCATCGATCGCGTCCTGGATGACGCTGAGGTTACGCAGGCCGAGGAAGTCCATTTTAAGCAGGCCGATCTCGGCAACCGTCGCACCGTCATACTGCGTGATGACCGCGCTTTCCTTTGTGTCCTTCTTGACCGGTACATAGTTGCTCAGGGTGTCGCGACAGATCACGACCGCACAGGCATGAACGCCCTCTCCCCGCGAAAGTCCCTCAATGGCCCGGGCATCATCGATTATCAGGCGGGCGTCGTCATTGGATTCATAGTCCCTGCGCAAGTCGACACTTTGTTGCAGGGCGTCCGCGATCGTGATATCCGGCGGCCCGGCGAACTCCTTGCTGATGCGGTCCGGCACCCCATAGGGATAGCCCAGCACGCGCCCCACGTCGCGCACGGCGCCACGCGCCTGCAGCTTATTGAACGTGATGGTCTGGGTCACGCGGTCTGCGCCGTACTTCTCACGTACGTAGTCGATGACCGCGAGCCGGTGGACGTTATCGAAGTCCGTATCGATATCGGGCATCTCGGTACGCTCAGGATTCAGGAAACGCTCGAACAGCAGGTCATATTTGAGCGGGTCGACCTCAGTAATATCCATCACGAAGGACACGATCGAGCCAGCTGCCGAGCCTCGGCCAGGACCAACGCCGACGCCATGATCGCGTGCCCAGGCGATAAAGTCAGCCACAATGAGGAAGTAGGCCGATATCCCCTTCTCGTCGATGATTTCCAGCTCATAGTCAAGCCGCTCGCGCGCCTCAGGCGGGACCGGGTCTCCGTAGTGGGTCTTCAGGCCCTCCTCGCAAAGTCGGCGCAAATAGGACGATTCGGTCTCTTCTGGGGGCACATCGAAGACGGGCAGGATGATCTTGTTCAGCTCGATCTCCACATTGCATTTTTCGGCAAGTTCAAGCGTTGTGCTGGTCGCCTCAGGAAACTCAGGATACAGCGCCGCCATCTCTGCCGGCGACTTGCAGTACAGTTCCGGATGGCTCTTCATGCGGTCGGTTGCCTCGACCATCGAGTTCGTCCCGATACAGATGAGCAGATCCTGTGCGCGTGTGTCCTCTTTCTCGACAAAGTGGATATCGTTGGTCACCACAAGCGGCAGGCCCATCTCGTTGGCCAGCCCGGCGATAGCTGTGCCCAGTTGGTGCTCGCTGACCCCGCTCCTCTCCAGGGTGATCCCGTGATCCTGGATCTCCAGGTAGAAACATCCCGGGTCAAAGGTCTTCGCGTAGTATTCGGCCCACTTGCGCGCAGCCGCCGGATCACCGTCCTCGAAACTGCGGCTGATGATGCCCTGCACACAGGCAGACGTCGCGCACAGACCGCTCGCATAGCGCTCCAGCAGCTCCTGGTCAACGCGCGGCTTATAGTAAAAGCCATCGACTGCCGCTTCGCTGCAGAGCGCCATCAGGTTGCGATAACCTTCGTTGGTGCGTGCGTGCAGAATAAGATGATAGAGGCGTGGCTTGCCTTCCTTCTCAAGGCGCGAATCCGGCGTGAAATAGACCTCACAACCGATGATCGGCTTGATGTCGGCGGCCCGGGCCTTCTTGTAGAACTCGATGGCGCCATACATGTAGCCATGGTCGGTGATGGCCATGGCAGGCATCTCGAACTGGCGCGCCTTGCTGATGAGCCCATCGATGCGGCTCGCGCCGTCGAGCAGAGAGTACTCGGTGTGCGTGTGCAGATGAACGAACGACATACGCGCAACGCCCGGATCTAATGCTTTTGGGTACGGGAAGGCGCGGGAGGATCAGCGGCGTCAGAAGCTTTCAGGCGCTTAAGTATCAGCTGATAGCCGCCCTCGCCATAGTTCAAACATTTCGCTACGCGCGCGATCGTGGTCGCAGAGGCGCCGGTGTCCTCCTGGATATCGGCATAGACCTCTCCTGAATCAAGGCGCTCAGCCACGTCAAGGCGCCCGGCAATATCATGGATCTCACGTACGGTACAGACATCCATCAGGAACTGAAAGCGCTCTTCGTCAGTCTCAAGAAGAGAGAGCGCGGCTAAGAAGCGCTCGACCTCTGGTGTTCTTACCCTATCGTCTGCCATACGTTCTCCCTGCAGGTGACAAAGTACCTGACCCTTTGTCATGCCCGGAAAGTACAGATGACAAAACGGTGCCTGACCCCCTTTTGTCAGACATAAGCCAGCCAGTCCGTATGCTGAGCGTTCTCTCCGTGCACACAAGCAAAGTAGGCCTTCTGGAGCTCCAGGGCGATCAGGCCGGCTTTGCCGCTCCCGATACTGATGCCATCACAGCTGCGCACGGGCACGACCTCTGCGGCGGTCCCACTCATGAAGCACTCGTCTGCGGTGTAGAGCTGCGAGCGCACCAACGACTCCTCGCGCACGTCGTATCCCGCATCGCGTGCCAGGGTCATGACTGAGTCGCGCGTGATACCCGCCAGCACGCCGTCTGAGACCGGCGGTGTGATGACCGCGCCCTCACGCACGACGAAGAGGTTCTCCCCGCTGCCTTCGCAGACTTTGCCGTCCTCATTGAGCAGGATGGCTTCGTTGTAGCCATGCCGCACGGCCTCGATATGGGCAAGGCCGCTGTTGAGATAGCTTGCAGTCGCCTTGACCTGCGGCGGAAACGCATTGACGCTGCGTTGGCGCCAGCTTGAGATGCCCACGTCAACGCCGCTTGCAAGCGCCTCTTCGCCTAAGTAGCTATCCCAGGGCCACACGGCGACGATCATCTGCACCGGCGCCTCCAGGGGGTCGACGCCCATGCTGCCATAGCCCCGGAAGACAAGCGGGCGAATGTAGCACTGCTCGAGCTTATTGGCAGACACCGTCTGTTTAACAGCCTCACAGAGGTCCTCCAGACTATAAGGAAGCTCCATATAGAGCAGTTTGGCGGAGTTCAGGAAGCGCTGCATGTGTTCGACCAGGCGAAAGACCGCTGGCCCCTGGGGCGTCCGATAACAACGCACGCCCTCAAACGCGCCCGACGCATAGTGGAGCGCATGGGTCAGGACGTGGACTTGGGCTTCCTCCCAGGCGACCAGTTCGCCATCCTGCCAAATATAATCGACGCTTGGGATGGGCATCATCGTGCTCCTCTCATCTTTCCGTACGATGTAAAAGCGCCGTCGCAAGCGGCGGCGCTCATCTGCTGTCCGGTGCTCTTACCTGTTATCTGAGTATAACCTAATTACCGGCGCCAGGACTAATACCCTGGGCTGTAGGTCCCCGCAAGCGTACCGATCGTTGTGGAAGTCTCCCATGACCCCGTCAAAGGATTGATCGGATAGCTGTGAGTGAGCACATGGATGGATCGGTTGAACGTGATCGTTGACCCGATCTTTGACTCCATCGGGTGACAACGGCCACACACGAACTCCTGAGTATCAGGCGTTGTGATAGTGGTGCTCTTGGAAACAGGCAGGGCGACGTTGGCAAAGTCGACCGTCCACGCGCCCAGAAGGTCAACGTCACCGATCGAACTATGGGGCCAGTCACTCGTGCCGTTTATCACGGCCGGGTCTGTTGCATAGTTGGCCGTACCATAGTGGCACAGCGAGCACTTAGCGTCAGAAGATACCACATACTTCATGTTCTTCAGTTGCGTCAGCGTAGCTGCGTTAGGAACCGTTTCTGCAGAAAGCCCACCGCCACGATGGCACGTATAGCATTGGAGCGCGCCTGCGCCGACCCCCATAATGGTCGAATAATGGGGGCTTGAAATGTCTTTGCCCGAGGAATCAGTCGCAAGCGTTGCGCCGGTTTTGTGCACGACGGCATTCGGCACCGGCGCAGAGAACGTGGTCTCTGCCGAAGCGGTCTCCATATCGGGAGCCCACATCGCCTGCACGGCGCTGGTCTTGTCATGACAGTTCGAGCACCAGGCAGAAAACGCGAACTGGCTGATCACCCGTGGGTCTGCCCCCGGATCGTTCACGTTCTTAGTCGGATCACTTGGGCTCGTAGTCGTTATGTTAGGCACGGCCGCCCCGCCGCCCGGATTGGAGCGCAACAGCTTGTAGCCATAGCTCGCCGTGTCCATCGTTTTATGGCTGCCGTCAGTCCAGAAATCGGTCGGCATCCAGTTGCTGACAGCATTCACTCCGTGCACGGTATGGCACGAAGTGCAGGCGAGCGTCATTGTTCCAAGGTCGGACGCGGGTATCGTTACCGGCTGCCCGGTGATCGGGTGGCCAGAGTTGCCAGAGCCCAGATCGGCCACATTGCCGCCATTGGCCGTATAGACCTGATCGCTTGAAGCCAGAATGCCGCTGCCAACATGGCAGTACTCGCAACCAGTCGTACCCGCCCGGGTCAGAAACTGATTGACCACGGTCGAAGTGTTCGATGACGGAGCAGAGCTGCTGATCACGCCCGAACCACCTGCGTTGTGTGCGGAATGGCAGACGCCGCATTTGTTTGTTGTCGTGTCATAACCCCCGTGCGGTCCTCGTCCTTGGAGGCCCGGCATGTTCTTGGTGATTCCCGTCCCCGGTTTCACATAGGCGTTACCATTTGAAGGGAAAGTGGTGGCGTTTGCACTAAAGAATGTGGGAGTAAAAGGCGTGGAGGGCTTGGGAAGATCCGTTAAGGACACATCTTCAGCCATCGCGCATGCTGCAGTCATGCAGAATACACAGATAGCAGTCAGCGTTACGACGCCGTAAATAAAACTTTTTCGTTTAAGCCCGTGCATCAAATTTGCTCCCATACATCAGTAGAAAAAGGTACAAACACACATGATTTATGATACGCCTCTGCCCGTATGATTTCAATGTGTTCCAGTCAACGATAGCTTATATGAAGCGATCAAATACCCCGGCTCTTGTTACCGCTCTCTGCACAAAGCGTCACTTCTTCCGGGCAAGGGCAAAGAACGCTTTGGCATTGATCCGCTGCACTTTTGCCACCGCCGGATGTGCTCCCACAGCCGAGTCACCCACCAGGAAGTAATCCTTGCTCCCCGTGCGGGATGCGACCTGGATAGCCGCAGCTTCAAGCTCGCTGAGCTTCGAATCTGCATCCTGAAGAGCGTCAAGGGCGCTCTCATCGCACACGATGACGTTTTGTTGCACGCTCGTGGGTAACCTTCGCTGCGCGATGGCCTCATACTGCAGGGGGATGCGTACTTTGCGCATCTGCACCAGCAGGTCACGGCAGTCATCATCACCAGCAACTTGCTCGATAAACCTCATGTCAAGCGTATAGCGGGGTGTTCGGATGAAAACCTGGCGCGCAAGCGTGATCAGTATCAAAAGCCCCGGAATGATCAGCAACCAGGCTGGATCAAACTGCAACCTACCGGTCTGCGCAGGAGGCAGGGCCACGCTTTTGCCCGGGATATCGCTGAAGACCTCGACACGGTCATTGTATTTGTCCGCTACATAGAGCCGCCCTTTGGCTGCTGTAATGCCAACGGGATAATACAGCTGGCCATCCGCATTCCCTACTGTCGATATCGTACGAAGATAGCGGCCCGTATGCGCGTCGAGCACGACCAACTCGCTTGACAGGCCATCGACGACCACCAACTCGCCATTGCTGGTCAACGCCAGGCTTACCGGCAGGCCAAACTTGCGGCTTTGGCCCTGGTACTCCAGGGGAGTTTGGACCGGCAAAGGAGCGCCATAGATCCAACTGACGGTCGGCGAAGTCTCGATATCGGTCAGTGCCTGGATCCGATAGTTCAGTGTGTCGCACACGTACAGGGTGTCGGTCGTCTCATGAGAAAACGTCAGCAGCGCTGAGGCCGGATTATCCATCTGCCCGGGCTTACTGCCCCAGTTAACATAAGCGAAATCGAAATTCCCGTCAGCATCGGCGAGCGCAACGCCGGACTTTGTCGTCACCACGATCCGGCCATGGTTGCTGTTGATGGGTGCAAAGCTCACACTGATCGGCGCCTCTTCTTTAAACGTTATCTCTTTGACAAACTTTCCGTCGGTCGTATAGATCACCAGCTCATGGAGCCCGGTGTCGACCACGTACACCTGGCCGTTGTTGCCCACCGCGATCGACGTGGGAGACACCAGCCCCGATGCAGCCGTAACCGGGGTTGTTTTCGCGCCCTGGTCGGCCTTGGCTGTTGCGGCCGGATCCCCCTGCGCGAACTGGCGCAGGAAACCACCTTGAGCATTGAAGACAACGATGCGCGCGTTGCCGGTGTCGGCCACATAGAGATCCCCGTTATCCGCCACCGCAACATCATTTGGCGATGAGAGCGCGGCCCCGCCGCCGCTGTATATCGAGCGGATGAACTGACTGGAAGCAGGCGTCGGCTGCGCAAAGAACACAGCAGGGCGAGCAGCGTTGTAGATATAGAGGAACAAAAACAACCCAAGAGCGATAAGTATCCCAAGAAAGGTCAGCAACGCCCAGTTCAGACGTCGGCGGGCAATATCGAGCGGGAGCACCAGCTTCTGGGTCTGCGCAAGCGCCTGAAGGTCACGCTCGGTTGCGATGACGGGCGGGGCCTTTACGGCCTTGACGGTAGCCGGCTCTTTCACGGGCGCCTTAGTTGCTGGCGCCTCCTGTTTCACGGGCGCCTTAGTTGCAGATGGCTCTTTCACAGGCGCCTTGGCTGGCGCTGGCGCTTTGACAGCTGGCGTCTGCTTTGCTGGTATTTTTTCAGCTGGCGTCTGTTTAGCCGGTGACTTAGCGGCCGGCTTCTTAGTAGCGGGCGCCCTTTTCACCGGCGCCTTGGCAGCAGCTGGCTTTTTCACCGCTGCCTGTTTTGCTGGCGCCTTGGCAGCGGGCTTCTGAGCAGCAGGCGCCTTTTTCACTGGCGCGTTGGCGGCCGACGCCTTAGCAGCTGGCTTCTTGGCAGCAGGCGCCTTTTTCGCTGGCGCTTTCTCTGCTGGCGCTTTGGCGGCAGGCGCCTTTTTCACTGGCGCCTTTTTCTTCGGCGCATCCGACGGAGAGGTCGGCCTCTTTTTTGGGGTCGCGTCACTCATTGCTTGTCTGTCCCTGCTGCTCTGATATCTGTTGTTGAGCCGCTTTTACTTCCGCTGGGCGCGCGCGTTGCAGCTGCCGCAAACCAGCGATCACCGTCGCATTGGTCGGATCATAAGACTGGGCCATCAGATACATCTCTGCCGCATTCTGGTAATTTTTCTGCCCAAGAGCCAAAGTAGCCGCTCTCACATACAGGTCGACCGAGGCCGGAGGCAATGCCGCGGCCTGTTTCAGGTTCGTATAGGCTTCTGCCGGTTTATGCGCAGATATCAGCGCATTCGCATAGCTGGTCAGAATATCACGCTGCAGATCAGTATCGGTATCTTTGACCAGCTGTAATGCGACTTGGAACCGTGCCAGGCTCTCATCGGTGCGCCCGGAAGCTGCCAAGGCAGCCCCATACGCATACTGCGCTTGTGCGTTGCGAGGGGCGCCCTTTGCGAGACGCGCTGAGAGCCGTAGCGCAGAATTCAAGTTCCCCGCCTGGATCTCAAGCAGAGTCAACCCAGCGCGTGCGCGTACAACCGCCCCATCAGTGTTGATGTCACGACCGGCCGCCTTCGCCTGGCGGACCGCCACAGACTCACTGTCCTGCATCTTCAGATAATCGCTCTGCAGCTGGTTGGTCGGTGTCGGGCGCAACCTGCCTGTGCTGACCAATACGACAGCGACTATCGCCCCTATCAATAAGATAATAGTGAACAGCGCCAGCGCCAACGCCGCGCGTTTTTGCTTGCCCTGGGCTTTACGGATCGCCTGCCACAACGGCGTGTTTTTCATCAGTGCCGTCTTTAGTCTTCGTCGTCTGCGACCCCGTCGCCCTCTTCAGGCTCATCTTCATCATCCTCGGCCTCATCGACAGCCCCTGCATTCTGGCGTTGTCGCATGATGACGAAAATCAGGACAATGATAACAATGATCAAAAACGCCCCGAGGAGCCACACCAGAGGCTGGGAGAGAAAACTGTTCAGTTGTGACTGTGAGGCCGCTTTGTTCTGCTTTTGCTGCGCCGTTGCATCCTGCTGCGCTTTCGCCTGCTGCATGAATGCGACCTGGACCGTCTTCTTTTCGCCTTTTTTGACGTCCTTGAACTCCTGGCCATACAAGGTGACTTCGTTGCCAGCACTGTCCTTTCCTGCATCAAAGGTCTTCAGGCTGCTGTCCCCCTGTCCGGTCATTCCCGCACTCGGGGGCTTGATACCGATGACCAGGCTGGTGATATCAGTCTCAGCCGTAACATCGAATGCCGCCAGGAGAGCGCCGCCGGCGCCCATGGCGTTACTGTCATAGATGTTCACCGGTGAGGTAGCGGCAAAAAAGAAGTTATGCGACTTGGTCAGGGTGAACGTAAAAGGCGTCCCCTCTTTGGTGATCGTGCCTGCAACCGCCTTTGTCGTCGCCGTGGGACTGGCCGGGTTTGAATCAAACTCGACCTGATGAATTATCGTATACCCCATCGGTATAAAGACCTGCACCGTGCAGGGAAGCGCCACACTGGATGGCACCCCTGCCGCCACTGACATCATCGTGGTGCTGGTACCATCAAGGCTGACAGCAACTTCACACTTTTCAAGAGTGGTGACCGCTTGCGCTGCGGGCGCCACAGAAGGCGCGAGCAGGACGAGGCAGAAAGACAAGGCGAACAAAGCAGTGATCAGCGATGCCCCTACCCTGCGACAGGCAGAACCACCGGACAAAAAGGACGATTTGACGGTCATGATGCTCCAATCAGAGATAAATTGTCTGTTACCCAGTATAACATGAGATAAAGAGAGCGGCCTCTTTCGAGACCGCTCTCTTGTCCGTTGCTACGAACTGCGCAACCTTGCGCTCATATACCGTTGGTTTAGAACCACATGTACATGAACTGATAGCTGCGGAATGCCAGGCTCGTGATGTCTGGAACCGTCGTCGGGCGAGCATGTTGCGTCGCGCGAGGATACGTACCAGAAGCAAGACCCATGGCAGTTGCAGAAGCGTCATCATACGGAACATGGCACTTCAGGCAGGTAGCATCGTTGATGTTACCAACATTACCGGTCGGATCAGGACCAACCGCGCCCTGAATGAGGGTGAAGGTCGGGTCAATGACGCCTGCGCCAGCAGTACCAGCAGCGGTTGTCCCGGTCTGGGCCATGCTGGAAGCATACATCCAGATATTGCCGGCATCAGCGGTGATGCTGGTGTTCGGCTCTGGTGAAGCAGCAACGCCAGTCGCAGCTGGAGTAGTCCACTCATAGATCGCGATGTTGCGGTTACCATGCGGGAAGGCCGTTGAATTCGTGGCCTGGCCGACTGCGTCGTGGCACTGGTCGCAACCATAGGCGCGAGCGCTTGCAACGTCAGTCAGGTTTGGTGTCGTTGTTGCTGACGCATAACGATAACCACCAGCGGCGTTGCCCGTATGGCACGGACCGCAGCCTTCCTGGGCGTTGTGGCTGGTGCCACCGAAGTTGGTCGCATGACCGGTCATCTGGATACCTGTGGTACCCGTCTGAGCGTCAGTGCGGCTGAAGGTCTGGCCCCAAGCCTGGTTTACAAAGACAGAGTTGACGTGGCAACCCGGGCGTGAGCACGTGTAACCAGTCAGCATCGTCTTGCCAGCAACAAAGTTAGCAACCGTTGTGCCAACAGGAACGCCGCCGGTCGTATTCGCATACGTCGTACCACTGATGAACCACGTCAAGCTTGAGCTGCTGTAAACCTGCTGCAGCGGAAGCTCAGCGGTGATCTGGGCGTCATTGGTGTTACCCAGCATATAGGCATTCATGCCATGATACATCGAGTTACCCGAACCATGGATTCCGCCCTGATGGCAGGTTGAGCAAGCGCTTGAGCTGTGCGGACCACCCTGAGGGGTAGAAGGACCAGCCCACTCGACGAGCTGCGACACAGGAGTCGCGCCCCATGTGCAGTGGCACTGGACGCAGGACGCGCCGCCGGCCGTCAGGAACTGGTTGACAACGCCAGAAGCAGTGCTGTTGTTAGCAGGAGCTGTACCGGTGATGACGCCAATACCGACTGCGCGGTGGACACTGTGGCAAACAGCGCACTTGGTCGTCGTGGTGACATAGCCACCATGAGCGGTGCCCGTAAGATTTGCCGGAGCGCCATTTTGTGTCATAAGATGCTGAGCGCCGCCCCAGGACAGATAACCCGGAGAAGCAGAGCTTGTTGCCGTGCTGGAAGCCAAAGAACCATCTTTGGCATAGCCAGCATACTTAGCGCCAGCGACCGCTGCAAAAGCAAAGACGAGCAGCGCCACTGAAGCAAGTACTAAAAGATATTTCTTCATAGTTTTTCCTCCAAAAGATAAAGATGAAATATTACCGTTCTCTTTCATTCTGTTCACCTCCTTCCTCTTGAGAACAAAATGCCTAGTTTATTGCTCCTGAAAAGGCGCGATAAGCTATTGATCATTATGCGCAAATGTTACGCAAAACAACCCACTTTTATTATGCACGCTCCTCATGAAAAATGCCAGAGAAAAACCAGAAAGTGTTCATCTGTTACTTTTTACTCCACCTTGGATCGATCGACGCGGAGAAAACACCTCCTCAAAACAGTCAAAACCATCTTGCTTTCTCATCTCTGAGCTTGTCGGGGGTCTTATAATAGAGCTAGCCAAAACCAGTACGTTAGCCCCAGCCGTAACCCTAAGGAGAGTGCGCATGGATCGCGCGACCCGCTATCTCAACTTGCTCAGAAATACCCATTATGGACTCGCCATGCCGTCTGGCGCCGCGATGAACTATGCTCGAACCGCGTGGGGACAGCTGACGCCGGCCGTCGCCTCACCGCCATGTTCCTTCCCCCTTGTATTCGCAACGATCACCCGTCGTTGCAATCTCCATTGCAGCTTTTGCCTCTGGGGAGCTCCGCCCTCTGACTGGAAGGACTACGAGATGTCGCCGGAGCAGATGGAGGCCCTGCTCGCAACCAGTGCGCTGCAGAAAACCTTGCTCGTCATGATGTATGGCGGCGAGCCACTGCTTAATCGTGACATCATCGAGCTGGTGCGCCTGACCCGTGCCCACAAACACCTGGTAGGACTCAATACCAACGGGCTGCTGTTGGCAGACGCCGCAGAGGATCTGGTCGAAGCGGGGTTGGTCGATGTACAGATGTCGATCTATGACAATACGTTTGAAAAACTCACCTCCGTCATTCCTCAGGTCACCCATCTGTTTCCACTCGCGATCATGTACACTATGACCTCTCACCGGCTTCAGGAACTGGGAAAAGCTGACTTCGAAAGCCTCTTCAACGTCATTGCATTCTGCCAGCAAGCAGGTTGCGCTTCAGTGCGGATCGCACTGGTCTGGGAAACAAACAATCCAGGAACCCAAGGCGAGACCGTCACCGATACTGAGCTTTATACTGCTCTCATCACACGCTGCAAAGAGCGCTTCCCTGATGTCGTGTTCGAAGGACACCTCAGCACACATCACCTGCCAACAGGGCACTTCACCGTCTTCTTCCAGTCACCGCTTGCCACAGGCAACCCGCCACGCACCTGCCGCCGCCCTTGGCTGACCGCTGTCGTCGATGCGAAAGGGAACTACTTTCCCTGCTGCGCCGCAACAACCCCCTCGCCTGTAGGAAGCCTGACAGAAGAAGACGTCGACGCCGTGATCAACGAGTCCGGTATTACTGCTATGAGAGCGGGGCTTCTTGGTCCGAACCTCCCGCTCGCGCCGCAGTGCGAAGGATGCCCCTTGCTTGACGACTCTTACTTGTGATGAGGTAGTCCATTCCGACCGCACGCGCGATCGCGCCATCCTTTTCGTCGCAATCCCCGATCATCAGGACCTCTGTTGCAGGAAGCCCCAGCATGTGCAGGATATGCTCCATTCCTCGCCGGTCAGGTTTAAAGCAGTTGATCGCGGGATCGGCCGCACAGAATTGAAAGTCGGGATCAAGATCCAGGGTCGCCGCTTTCTGAGCAGTTGGATAATCCGAGTACAGGGCGATCGTCGTCCCCTGTTGCTGCAAACGCGCCACGGCTTTCAGAAGAGGGCGATTGCGAAAAAGGCGCACGTACTTGAGAGGGCGCTGCGTGAGCCACGTGTCGACAAGTGAGCAGAGTTGCGCCTCTATCAGATGGTAGCGCTGAGCGGTGAAATCGTAGCAGGCTTGCTCGTTTGAGACCTCAAGCGAAACCCCGCCGTTATGGAGAGTACGGAAGTACCTCAGAGCGCGGAGTTCACGGAGGCGCCAGGGATGTGTCAAGAAGAATACCGCCAGCTCAAGTGCCATAGCCGCACGCAACACCGCGCCCCCATACAGGGTACCGTCAACATCTAATACCAGTGCCCGGTACTCCGGGAGGCGGCGGCGCATCTGAACCTGCGCGGTCATCTCCCCACCATGATGGGCTCGAGCAGTACCTGTAGTGCCGGAATATGCACAAACATCAGCACGCAAAGCAACGAGATGAACAGTGCCAGATAGAGGATCAGGCCCTTTTCTGCAAACAGATGCTCCGGCCGCTGCGCCGAGGAGTCAGGTTTATAGCAGATGTAAAGATAGAAGCAGAACAGGCCGCAGAGGAACGGAATAGCGATCAGCAGCTCAATCTTGTATTTGATCATGAAGATCCCGCAGAAAAACACCGCCAGCAGCGCATAGAAGAAGGCCGAAATCAAGAGCGATTTTTCGCTGTAATGCATGAACGACCGGCGATATTGCCCTGCCACCTTCGCATCGCCTATCATGCGATACTCTGCGAAACGTTTGGCAGCCATCAAAAATGCCCCGCCCATCCAATAACCAAAGACGATACTGACCGGGGGAGCTTTGGTTGTGGCGACCAGGAACCATCCGATAAGCAGACGGATAGCGTTGTTGACCGACTCTGAAAGAACATCGACATACGCGATCTCTTTCAGGCGGATGGGTGGCACATTGTAGAGTATCCCCATGAGCCAAAGCGCTGCCAACAACCAGAGCAGGGCAGAAGATTTCGCTATCAGCGCCAAGACGAACCCCACTACACAGAAGAGAATATACTCCGTGATGATTAAGGCGGGGTTAAGATTATGGGCGACAGCCGGACGGTTTTTCTTAGTTGGATGGAAGGCGTCATAGCGCGCGTCAAGCCACTCGTTCATAACGTAATTTGCTGAGGCGATCAGACAGGTCGCGATAACACCAAGGATCACGCGGACAAGGGGCAGGGAAAACGTATGGTTTTCAAGGCCCATCAGCGCTACTGCGATAACGATGCCAGGAAGGATGAACACCTGCTTGATCCAGTGATCGAAGCGAGCGAGCTTAAGGTATAGTCGCACCCTGCTCATCATGAGGCGTCTGAATTCCGTGGCGCCCGGGCCTTACGCAGTGCGGTCACCTGAAGCACGCAGAACGTGAACACCGCGAAGGAGGCGACCCCGAACTCCCTGAACGTGAAAAACGAGTTCCAGTCCGAATGTATCGACGTGACCATCATGCGTAAGAACGGGAGCGTCGCGATCAGGAGTAGGATCGCTGAAGTGCCGATGGACAGTTTGCGCAGGCGCGCCCAGGTTGCCGCTACTACTGGCGGCACACAGAGGATCACCGCTGCAATGGCGGAACGTACCCAAGCAGAACTATAGTGTTTGAGCACGTCTTGTCCCGAGCGCCCTATGAGGGTACCCAGGTTCGCAGGCAAGGCGAATCCGAATATCTGTGAAAGCAGGGGCCGGGCGCCCTCCGGGCTCGTGTACTCACCTAACCGTGACGTTGCGTCTGCCAGCACTCCGTATCCAAACATTGACTGGGTCAAAAAGATCTTAGCAGCCCAGAACCCGGCAAAGCCCAGAAGCCACAGGAGAGTCCACACCAGAAGGTGCTTGAAAAGATAGGCGAACTCGGATCGATGGTTGGAACGGAGCAGGCAGAGCGCTGCTACAACCAAAGGAAAACCCAGCGTCACCAAGGGAGCCGTGAACAAGTCGAGATAGGCGGTCAGGATGCCAAGAAGCAGGAATAGCTCAGGTCCCCACTTGACGAGTTTGCCCTTCTTAGCAAGCAGAAGCACCGCGATGACACCGGCGCCCATGATATAGAACACGGGCATATACTCAAGGCACAACGGGACCACCCAAACCCACATGAGCACAAGTGACAGGATAAAACAGGCAGCGACCGGCCAGTCGAGCATGCGCGCGATCATAAAAACTGCTGCCACAAATAGCACAGCAAGAAACACGCCATTGAGTATCCTGAGCCCGTTGTAGGAGAACAAGCTCCCAAAAATCTTCATCGGGATAATGAAGCCGTTCCAGTAACGTCCGTTATCCGTATCGGCGGCAGTACCCTGAAGTCGTGCTTTGAGTCCTGCGACCTCTTGCACGTTGTTCATCTCGTCGGGCTGGTTGGGCGGGAAATACGACCGGGGGAAAAGAGCGTTGGTCATGTTGGTCTCACCCGGAACACCAAACGAGAGTTGGTACATGTGCGCGTCAGCATAGTAATCAACGCGGGTCGCGTTGATATCACGTATGAGCGCAGGACGCTGGATACCGGCTTTCTCGAATACCGCTAATGCAGTGGCCGACTGTTGCTTCAAAGCAGTCGAAGGAATGGCCTGAACCACGACTAGCGCGCCGATTCCAATAAAAAAGGCGGCCAAGAACAACAGCGCGATTACGAGAATGTGTTTTTTTATAGTCATGTGTTTATTCTAGCCAATCTCTCTATCGAGCGCACTTTTTTGTCTGCACAGTTTTCACTTCCACTTGCTACATTTTCCCCCGATGCCCGCATTCAGACAAAACCGCTATTTCAGGAACCTTTTTATCGCAACTTCTTGTGGTTATTATTCAACCGTAATTGCTTGATAACAAAACCAACAAAAACAAAGACGGCGAATAAAGTCACTCCCCACTCACGGAAAGTCATGTAAGGGTGTTCCTCGCAGTGACCTGCTGTTATTATCAAACGACCAAGAGGTATGAGCCCAATAAGAGGCAATGCCAGTATACTTCCTTTTGAGGCGTTTTCTTCTTTGTTTTTTTTCAGGATCCCGAACAGAACACCCACGCATATACACCCGAGGATAAGGCAAGCAGCGATTATTGCACGACCAACCAACTTCGCATTTACCGCAGTTGCATCTGACGCATGTGCGCCCATCAACGTTCCCAGATTCTTTGCAAGGGCTCGCATCAAAAGCCACAGATAATTTGGAGTTGTATAGCCTGCTTCATAAGCAACAGACCACCGCGAAATGCCCCAGGACGCCTGCCCGAAGCTCCCGAATGGAGCTGCAATCAGTATTTTCAGAGCCCAAAAACCTGCGTACCCTAACAGCCACATGCCCACAGCAGAAAGAGCAAAAAGCAAAATGCGACGCGCATCCTTTTTGAGGTTGCTTTTGAGCAGACAGACCACCGCCACGACCAATGGGTAGCCAAGGGTGACCAAGGGCGCCGTGAACAGATCAAAATAGGCCGTCAAGATCCCCAGCAGGAGGAACAAAATGAAGGCATACCGCATAAGGATCCCGCGCTTTGCGAGCATCAATACAGCGATCACGCCGAGCGCAGCCAGGGCAAAAACACTGATGTAGGTCACACTCATCGGAACGACGAAAACCGTGGTCAATATACACGACACAAGAAATGCGAGCGCTGTCAATAAATCAACATTTCTCAGAAGTAAGATAAAACATGCTGTAAAGAGCACAAATAAGATTACTGAATTCAAAATGCGGATACCGGAGTAATCAAGAAAACTCCCGAATATCCGCAGCGGCACTCTGGTACCATCCCAGTACTGGGGATGCATGTAGTTCGGCTGTGCTCCATTTACTCGCTCCGCGAACGATTGAACCATCGTATCGTCAGCTGGAAATTTATCACCAAGACCATTTCGTTGATACCAATACGCATCATCCCAATAATAACTGGCGCCTAATGCGCTCTGCCAAGCTTTCCCTATGGTCGAAGAGGATTGTTGCGCTTCGTCGTCAGTCGAAAGATTAGAGTAGTCGCCCATCGCCAACTGATATAAATGTGCCTCTGAATAGTAATGGATGAGAGAATTGTTTTGATTAAGCAGGAGCGTTTTGCGTGAATCGGGAGAAAAAATTGCTACCGCGCTCTTTGCATGTTCCTCAATATATTTTCCGGGAATAGCTTGGACCAGCATAAGCATTAAAATGCCAAAAAATAAACTGATGATAAAAATCACCACTATGGTAAGCGGTTTGGGGGTATCGTTGATAAGCTTTTGAACCTTATTGCGTTGGCGTCGCTCGCCGGGTAATGACCCCATAATACCATCCTGCTCTGATCCGATTTTATTTCACTACGAGTATTTATGGTAGCAAAAAATATGCAGCTGGCACAATGGAAAGCATCAACCCACCTTGCGTTGATATCACGGTCGAACGCAAGACATTGGATGCTGGTAATCGATCCTGGTAAAGGTGGCCCCGCAAAAACCATCCCACAGCAAGAGCGGCCCCACCAGGAGCCGCTCTTTTCATCATGCAGAACGATCTGCCAACTATCTATCAAGCGTTTAGAACCACAGATAGATCAGGTTTGCGCCGCCTGAACCACTATCCGGGTCATAGTTCTCGAAGAAGCCCGTATAGAAGTTCATCTGGTTGATATCAGCACCCTTCAAAAGCGACATATCCGCATAGATGTGCGGGGACATGTTGGCGCCGACCTTGAGTTGGGTCGAAGTGCCCGCGGCAGCCAGAGAGGCTGAATCATTGGGTATGTGGCATTTGAGGCAAACGCCATCGGTGATATTGCCTACATCGCCCGTGGCGTCAGGACCAACCGCACCCTGGACCAGAGTCACGGAAGGACTGACCAGCCCGGAGAAAGCGCCCGTCGGGGAGGTCGACGCTATTGAAGCCTGATACATCCACAGGTTACCCTTCGGCGCTAACAGGGTCGTTGGGTTGTTGGCGCCAGCCGTCGTGGAGATGTTGGCCCACTCATAGATCTGAATACCCTGGTTACCATGCGGGAAGGCCGTCGAGTTCGTAGCCTGCCCCACCGCGTCGTGGCACTGGTCGCAACCATAGGCACGCGCCGACAGGTTGGCAGCCATGCTCGCGCGGTAACCACCGGCAGCATTGCCCGGATGGCAGGGACCGCACTGATTCGTATAGCCCCCATTGGGATTAAGCTCATAGCCCGTGTTGATGCCCGGCGCCGAGCTGTGGCCTGTCATCGCAACACCCGTAGCGCCGGTCTGCGCATTGGTGCGGCTGTAGGTCTGGCCCCAGGTCAGGTTCGCAAGCACCGAGTCAACATGGCAACCGGGACGCGAGCAGGTGTAGCCCGTTAGAATCGAGCGGGCCGCCGCATAGGAGTCCGATAACATATTGGTGTTTGTCGGAGTAAGCGGTGTGCCACCAAGCTCGGTGGGATACGTCTTGCCATCAAAGAACCAACTGGTCCCATCTGTTTGATGCGTGGCAGAGATGACCGGGTTGATCTGGTCAACGCTTTCGCGCGCAAGAAGCTGATCTTTCTCAGCGGTGATCTGGGCGTCATTGGTGTTGCCCAGCATAAAGGCATTCATGCCCCAATAAAGCGAGTTGTTAACGCCGTGGACGCCACCACTGTGACAAGTCGTGCAGGAGTTAGAGCTGTGCGGGCCACCCTGAGGGTTCGCGGGTCCAGCCCACTCAACGAGCAGTGACACGGGAGTCGCACCCCATGTGCAATGGCACTGGACGCAGGACGCGCCGCCGGCCGTCAGGAACTGGTTGACCACGCCGCCGCTGTTGCTGGAAGGAGCCGTGCCGGTGATAACACCGATGCCAACTGCGCGGTGGACACTGTGGCAAACAGCGCACTTGGTCGTCGTGGTGACATAGCCACCATGCGGTGTGCCCGTAAGGGACGCGGGAGCTCCATTCTGTGTCATCAGGTGTTGCGCGCCGCCCCAGGACAGATAACCCGGAGTAGCAGAGCTTGTTGCCGTGCTGGAAGCCAAAGAACCATCTTTGGCATAGCCAGCGTACTTTGCGCCAGCGACCGCTGCAAAAGCAAAAACAAGCAGTGCCACTGAAGCAAGTACCAAAAGACATTTCTTCATAGTTTTCCTCCAATATTGAAATCCATGCCCCGAAGGTAGAATCACCCACTCTTATTATTATGCGCTCTTTTTCAGGAGGTTTCCAGAGGTTTTTTTAATTGTTATTAACTTATAAATATTTGTTGGTTTTTACAAGGTTTTATGGAAATAAAATCAACGGGTCGCAGACTGATCGAGGCGGGGAAACAGTGGCTCGCCTATTGTGATCGGGCTGCCAGCCGGCAGGCCGCCCCAGGCCGTCAGCTGCTCCAGCGGCGCAGTGTCGCCCAGCGCTGCTGTGCTGCTGCAATCGAGTGCTGGCAGGCCCAGGCGGCAGAGCACCTCGGACGAGGTCAGGGGCAGGACCGGGGCCGCGAAGAGCGCCACGATGCGCACGGCCTCAAGCGCGCCGTACAGTACCGCAGCCAGGCGGGCGCGCTCCGCGCTCCCCTCTTCGGCCTTCGCCAGCGTCCAGGGGGCCGAGTTCTCCAGATAGCGGTTGGCGGCCTTGACCAGGTCCCAGATCGCCTCCAGCGCTCCGGCATAATCCAGCGCTTCGAACGCGGCGTCCACCCGCGCGTAAAGCCCTGCGGCGATCTCGCGCAGCTCGGCGCCTTCGCCTGTGTCCGCGCACACCGATGGGTCAGGCACGACTCCCCCACAGTATTTATGCACCATGTTGAAGAGGCGCGAGCAGAGGTTGCCCCAGTCATTGGCCAGGTCGCCGTTGTAGCGCTGCACCATGGCCTCGTCTGAGATCGAGCCGTCCGTGCCAAAGCTTACGTCGCGCAGAAAGTAATAGCGGTAGCCGTCGACACCGAAGCGCTCGATGAGAGCGGCCGGCGCGGTGGCGTTGCCCTTCGACTTGCTCATCTTCTCGCCCTTGGCCAACAGAAAGCCGTGCGCAAAGATGCGCTCGGGCAGAGGCAGGCGGGCCGCGTGCAGCATCGCGGGCCAGATCACACAGTGGAAGCGAATGATGTCCTTGCCCACGAAGTGCAGGTTGGCCGGCCAGCGCCGCGTGAACTCCGCGAAGCGCTGCTTGTTTCCGTAACCGATCGCACTGATGTAGTTGATGAGCGCGTCAAACCAGACATACATCGTGTGGTCGGCGTCCCAGGGCAAAGGTACGCCCCACTTGACGTTGGCGCGCGAGATCGAGAGGTCCTTCAAGCCGCCGCTCACGAAGCTGATGACCTCGTTACGGCGCGTGTCCGGACCGATGAAGTCCGGGTGCTGCTCATAGTAATTGAGCAGCCAGTCCTGGTATTTGGAGAGGCGGAAGAAGTAGTTCTGCTCTTCGACATAGCGCAGCGGGCGGCCGCAGTCCGGGCAGAGCGGCGCGGGGGCGCCGTCCGCGTTGTGCTCGTGTAGGTCGAGGTCGCTTTCCGCCCAGTAGGCCTCGTCGGGGACACAGTACCAGCCTTCATAGGTCCCTGGGTAGATGTCACCCGTATCATAGAGCTGCTGCGCGAGCATCTGGACCGCGTGCTCGTGCTCTGGGTCGGTCGTACGCACCCAGCGGTCATTGCTGATGGCAAGCTGCTCCCAAAGCTCCGTGAAGGCGGGCGCCAGGCGGTCGACCCACTCCCGCGGCGAGCAGTTGTTGGCGGTGGCGGCCTCCTCGACCTTCTGGCCATGTTCGTCTAAGCCCGTGAGGAACAGCACGTCGCGTCCGTTCATGCGCTGGTAGCGCGCGAGCGCGTCGGCAGCGACCGTCGTGTAGGCGGTGCCCAGATGCGGAGCGGCGTTGACGTAGTAGATCGGCGTGGTCAGGTAGAAAGACCGCTTGTCAGTCATATGAGTGGTTCCTTTGGTGTGTGGACGGTTTTTTCTATCCTAACATGAGTGCGCGCCGGGAGCGGTACCTTTTGTCACGCCTTGATTGCTGGAGAAACCAGGAGCACACACTCACCCTTGATGCTGGGGCGGGCGGCGAGGTTAGCGGCCAGCTCCGGCAGCGGAAGGCGGACGACTTCCTCGTGCAGCTTCGTGAGTTCACGCGCCAGGGCGCCGGTGCGTTGGGGGAAGCGCGTGGCCAGCTCGGCGGCGAACTTCGCCACCCGCTGGGGTGACTCGTAGAACACGAGCGTCGCGCCCAGCGGCTCCAGGGTGTCAAGCAGCTTCGCCCGCTTACCCGGCTTGCGCGGAGGGAAGCCTGCGAAGTAATAGGCGTGGGTCGGCAGGCCTGAGGCGGCCAGCGCGGCGACCGCAGCCGAGGGGCCAGGGATCACGACGACTTCTACGCCCGCGTCGCGGCACGCCGCGACCAGCGGCGCGCCCGGGTCAGAGATGGCTGGCATGCCTGCGTCGCTCACCAGCGCCAGGGTCTCTCCCGACGTGAGGCGCGCGATGACCTGCGGGGTCTTCTCTGCGGTGGTCACATCATCGAAGCGCTCAAGCGGTGTGTGCAGGCCCGCATAGCTGAGGAGACCCCGCGTGTGGCGAGTGTCTTCGGCCAGGATCGCATCGACGCTCGCGAGGACCTCAACGGCACGCGGCGACAGATCGCCCAGATTGCCGATCGGCGTGGCGACCACGTAGAGCGTGGCAGATGACAGAATGGGGTCAGGCACCGTTTTGTCACCAAAAGCTGACAAGGGGTCAGGTACTTTGTCATGCTGACATGACAAAGTACCTGACCCCTTGTCAGCTTCCTTTGTCACGTCGCTACCCGACTTTCTTCAGCTCGTAGCGACGCGTGCCCAGGCCCAGCTGCTCGCCATAGTCCATTTGGTGCGCGCCGTTGACTCCGTGCAAGCTCATAAACGTGTCGTCGCCCGCGACGCTGTCCTCGCCGCGCGAGCCCGGGAGCCCAGGAGCGGCGGCGACCAGGTCATAGGCCGCCTGGTCGATGGCCACCGCGTCACGCGCAGCCAACACCCCGATGTCGCCCACCAGCGGCGCATCGGAGGAGGGGAAGCAGTCACAATCAGGCGAGATGTTGGTCATAAACGACAGGAAGATGGTCTTGTCCCGCTTGTTCGCGAGCGCGCCAGCCGCGTGCTCGACCATGCGCTCCAGGAAGCTTTCCGGATCGCTTGCCCAGTTGATCTCGATCGCGCCATAGGCACAGGCCGCAACGCACTCGCCGCAGCCGATGCAGCGCTCAGAATCAATCCAGGAAGAGCGCTTGCCATCCGTGCCCATCCGGGTCTCGATGCAGTGCTGCGAGCACCAGCTGATGCACTTGCCGCAGTTGATACAGGCCTCGGGACGCACCTCCGGCTTGACCCCGGAATGCATGCGCTGCTTGGCGCTGCGACACCCCAGTCCCATGCCAATGTTCTTCAGCGCGCCGCCAAATCCCGCGGCCTCGTGGCCCTTGACGTGGCTGATGACGACCATCGCGTCAGCTTCGACCGCCGCGCTCCCGATCTTGACCGAGTCGAAATGCAGGCCGTCGATGGCCACCTCTGTCGCGTCGTGGCCGTCTAAGCCGTCGGCGATGATGATCGGCGCGCCGATCGTCGCATAGGCGAATCCGTTTTCCAGCGCGCACTGGATATGGTCGATCGCATTGGAGCGCATGCCGGAGTAGAGCGTGTTCGCGTCGGTCACAAACGGCTTGCCGCCGAGCTCTTTGACCAGGCGTACCACCTCGCGCGTATAGATGGAGCTCACGAAACCGGTGTTGCCCAGCTCGCCGAAGTGCACCTTGATCGCGACCTTGTCGCCCGCGCTGATGACCTCCTCGATACCGGCGCGCTTCAGCGCGATCGTGATGCGCTCGAGCATCGAACGCGTGTGCTCGGAGCGGATCGGCGCGAACTGCACCGGCGCGGCTGGGGCAGCAGGATCCGGCGCGGGAGCTGGCGCTGGCGCGGCTACGGGAGCGGCGGGAGCGGGAGCGGCTGGGGCTGCGGGAGCTGGCGCTGGCGCGGCTACGGGAGCGGCTGGAGCGGGGGCTGCGGGAGCAGGCGCTGGCTCATCTGACGGGGTCCTGAACTCGAACTCTGGTGGCTCGGAAAGCTCTGGTGGGATCGCGTCATACTCCGAGGGATCAGGCGCCCACTCCACCTCTGACTGGAAGGAAGAGAAGCCTGCCTGAGCCGATTCAGGCTCAAGCTCGGGTTCTGGCCCTGCCAGAGGCGGCTCCACAGAAAGCTCAGGCTGGATCGGCTCCAGTTCTGGCTCCGGCTCTGGCTCTGGCTCCAGTTCAAGATCCGACGTTACCAGCGGCAGCTCAAGCGTCGCAAACATCGCCTCGGTCTCAGCAGCGGTCCGCGCGATCGGAGGGCGCGACGGCGCAGAAGCGGGAGCTTGCGCCGCGGCAGACGCGGCGGGCTCAGCGGCAGCGGCAGCTGGCTCGGCAGACGCGGCGCGGGCGCGCGGGGCACTCGGCTGGTCCTGCGCCTCTGCCGGAGGTTGCTCCAGAGGCTGGCCGATGCCAGACTGCTCCACTCTCATGGCAATCTGCCTTATTCCTGCCTGCTCTTCTGATGACCCCAGCAGCTGTTGCGTCGTGACTTCTGTCGGCAAGGCCTCGATGCCGCCCTCCGGGCGCACGCCATCTAAATAGAATTCGGCCAGCTGGAGCGAGATCGGCCGTTTGCGTTGCCGCGAGAAACTGGCCACGTTGATCAGGCTGCTCTTCAGGTCATTAGGGTTGTCGTTGCGCGCCGCAAGATAATCAGCTACCTCAATAGGAAGAGCGACCCCAATATCGGCCGCCTTGTCCCGCAGGACCATGATGCGTTCTTCATACGACATCGTCATAGTACAAACCTTTCCCGCTCGTCTGCTTCGGCGAACGCAAGTGACGCTCCTCCCAACATGCCCGCGTCGTTACCCAACGTCGCCTGCATGATCTGCAAGTGCTTGCGACCCGCCATTGCCTGATGCGCCGCGATCTCGCCAGCCCTGCTCACCAACTCACTGCTCGACTGGCCGATGCCGCCGCCGATCAGTATCAGCTGTGGATTAAAGATGTTTATCACCCCGACCAGAGCCGCCGCCAGCACCTCTGCCCGTTCCTGAAGGTTGCGCGCTTCAAGAAACATCGTCTCGAAATGCCCAACACCTCCGCAGAGGCAGTCCGGCCCGTTCAGGTCAAGTGTCATGTGGCCGATCTCGCCTGCCACACCCGTTGCGCCACGATACAGGCGGCCGCCTAAAAAGAGCCCGGCGCCCACGCCGGTCCCCAGGGTGAGCATGATGAAGTCATCGACGGTTTGCGCCGCACCGAACCTTCGCTCGCCCAGCGCGGCGAGGTTGGCGTCATTGTCCATCGTGACGGACAAACCCAGCTCGCCTGCGACCAGCGTGCGCACATCAGCGCCAACCAGCGGTACAAGCTCGCTGAACTCGACTTCCTGGCGCTGGTAGTTCACCTGAGCGGGAATGCCCAGACCGACGCCCGCCAGGTCGGAACGTGCCGCCTCCCCAATGATCGCGCGCGCGCAGTTGATGATGGCGTCGATGACCGCATAAGCGCCCTGGCCCAGCGGGGTCTTCACCCGCTGGTCGACGAGAATACGCCCGCGGGTATCAATAAGGCCAGCAGAGATCTTGCTGCCTCCAACGTCAATACCTATCGCGAACTCTGCGGCCACGTTCGGTCTCCCAGCTCTTCTTTCCGGTGCGCCGGCTACTCGTCCCCTTCTTCGGCGTTACTGAAACGCTTTCGCAGCAGCAAGAACAGGAGCGCGGCGACCGCTATCACCAGCGCCACAATTGCAACGATGATTATCGGATTGGTCGTGTCTTTTGCCGCGCCGGGCTTACCATACTTCAGGGTCGCCGAATAGGTCTGGCCCGCTTTGACCTGGCTGATTGCTGCGACATAAATGTGATTGCCGCTCGGCATCTGGCCGCCATCCTGGAACTCCGGCGTGATGACCGTCTTGCCGACGGGGACCTCCGCGCCCATATAGAGGTACATGAGATCACAGGGCGCCTTGTAACTGAGATCGGCCGCCATGACCGCAGTGGCTGTTGCCGCCGTGCTGGGCTTGAAAGGATCTGTAGAGGGAAACTCAGCACGGACCATGTGATACTTCGTCATGGTGAGGGTATAGAAATCCTGGTCACCCTGAGTCTCTGGCGCCGGGATCGTGAGCGGCAGCTCATTGCCGGTGCTGGTATCCATCTCGCCCAGCCAAGTGATCCCCGCACCCTTGGGAACCGCCAGGCGAACCTTCGCCGGAAGCTTGGTGGTAGTAGGAAGCATCCCATCGACCCACATATAGTCTGCGTTCTGCTCGTTTGTGTTCTTGACATGCAGGACATCCATACCCTGGAAATTAGTGATCCCATCCTTGTTGACCACCGGAAGATTTGCGAGCGCGGTCGCGTCAATAGAGCCAGCCATTGCGCTGGCCCCGGTACTGCTCGTCCCGGCGCCGTAGGCAGCTGGGACCATCATCAATACCAGCAAGCATCCTGTCAGCATTAATGCAAGAAAACGAAACTTCGGACGATGAAACATGCAGACTCCCATCTACGATTTTAGGTTTATCCTAGTGTAACATGTTGGCCTTGTGACGCTTGGTTGAGGCGCTTGACCTCAGTCCCCCTGACACGATACGATAAAGAGCCTTGTGGCTGGGTAGCTCAGGTGGTAGAGCAGAGGACTGAAAATCCTCGTGTCCGCGGTTCAAGTCCGTGCCCAGCCACCATTCGTTAGTTACGGCGCTCTGTCGCTCCGCCTGAGGGTGTCAAACTGGAGTATCTCGATACTTGGATTTACTCTTCTATTTACTCTTCTGTTTCGTCAGTTTCAGATAAGCTGTCAAGGAGCCCTTGAATGCTGATCGTCGGTAGATTCAACTGCTGGTACGGCGTGCTTGCGATAAAGCGCTCGATTTGAATGCGTGCATAAGAATACAACAGTGAAGTGAAATTGAAGTCGGCTACCTTATCAAGATCATCTAGCATTTCCTCAGAGAGGGCAGACAACGAGATATGTATCATGCCGTGCACTGTCATGGAAACAGAGAGCTCTTTGAGGCTCATTTTTTCATCGTTGTAAAGGTTAGCATTGACTGAGAGGGAGCCAGAGTACTGTGCGTTTTCGTTATCACCTTTATCAGGATTTTTCACTCTGCTTATTTCTCGTGTGACCCCAAACTCTGCTGCCGCATGCTTAAATTCTTTTATGCTGGTATTAACCTCAACATCAACTTTAGTTACACCTTCGCCGATAAGCTGTATAGGTGAAAGGATGTTTGCCATTTTGATTACTCTCCTTTAAGCTGCCAAGGCGTATCTGGAAGCGCCGCTGTGTTCTACAGCCAAACGACGCTCGAACAATCCAAGCGTATCAGCGCTTTTTGTTTTTGTGTCAGTGCGTGCAACAAACGGACTGGTAGCTATTTTGGAAGATTTACTATCGGCAGTCTGCATAGTGCCACCTTTGCGATACTCATCAACGCTCCACCGGGCAATTTGCAGATCCCTGCCAAGCTTTCTGCCCTCTATAGTTCCTCCATAGTACAATTGTCGAACACGTGAATCTGTTACCTTCAGCAACTTGCCGGCTTCAACAGTAGTCATATAAGGCTCGCCAATGGAGACATACTCAGGATCGACTTCTGCGGGAACAGGAAAAACAATATCATCACCTTCTGGCGTATGCCCATGGATCGATTCAGGGATCTCTTCTTCCGACGCAATATAGTCTTCAATGTTAAGCACAATAGCTTCAACGGTGTTCCTTACCGCATCTTGTAAGTCTTCACCAAACGTAAAACACCCCGGTAAATCTGGTACCGTTACTGAGTATCTCCCATCCTCTTCTTGGGAAAAAATTGCGTCGTATACATAAATCACGACTTTAACTCCTTACTTCCATCCCACCGTCTTTGCGATTGAGTTGTATGTTTTGGGGGGTAAATCAGCACTTAACTGGCCAGGAATAGTGACCGACCTTCCGTCTTTCTTATACTTTCGGTGAGAGCCTTTCCCTTGTCCGCGCGACAACTGCCAGCCCTCCGATTCCAATCGAGATATCACCTCTCGCACTTTATGCACTGGCACGGTAGGATCCTGAATCCAGTGTATAAACAATATTAACGCACGCGTTAATGGGTAGCAATAGGTATCGTTGAGCGGTCATGGGTTGTCCCCCGGTATCACTCAGACGGACCACTCAGGCAAAACCACCCGCTCTATCGCCTGGCTTGTGGTGTTCTCCTTGACGGCGCGGCCTTTCTGTTCGGCGACCAAAAAGCCTACCACTGCGATCACAAGCGCGAGCAGGATGATCAGCACCCACACCCACATCGTGCTCTTCTTAGGTTGATAGACCGCCGCGGTCTCGTTGGGAGTCTGCGTGATAACGATATCGGCCGGGACCTCGCTGCTCGGGACCTCCAGGACATCAGGCAAAAAGCCCGCCGTTTTCAGAATGGAACGCGCTTCATCCAGGCACAGGCCTGCTACCTGCGGCAATTCCTTGGGGGGGCGCTCGTTGACTGGCTCGCCACTGCTCACAAGCACGAGCACATCGCTGCCCCAGGGCAACTTCGTGCCCGCTTCAGGATACTGGGTACCCACGGCTCCCTTGCGTGTAGCCGTGCTGTAGTCGTAGCGTGTGCGGCTGCGCAGGCCCGCCTCCTGGACTGCCTGGAGCGCATTGCCCTGGGCAAGGCCGAGCACCTGGGGCATCATCGCCTCAGATCGCTCCCCTTCATCGGGACCAGAGCTGACGATCAATACCACCCGCGAGCCCGCCGGTAACATCACATCGGTGAGAGCCATAGAGCGCCTTTCATTTCTTACTGCTTTTGATCATTTTATCCTAGCAGAGAATAGCCGTTGTAGCGTGAAATGTTTTTCGCCTGACAAGGCGCTATGAGGCGACGCGGGCTTTGAGCCCGCGAGTCTCGCAGGAACGCAGTCAGACGGAAAACAGGCGCGTTACAACTTGTAGGTGGCTGCGGGTTCGATCTGCCCGCTCTCCAACATCTCAGTGATACGGTCACGCAACACGAACTTCTGGATCTTGCCGGAGGTCGTCATCGGGAACTCCTCAACAAAGACCACATACTTGGGCGCCTTGTAGCGCGCAAGCTGCGCCCAGCAGGCTTCCTTGACGTCGGTCTCGCACAGTTCGACGCCTGGCGTCTTGATGATGAAGGCCGCCGGGATCTCGCCGTACTTCTCATCGGGAGCAGCGACCACCTGTACGTCGGTGATGCCGTCGACCGTGTAGAGGAACTCTTCCAGCTCGCGCGGGTAGATGTTCTCGCCGCCGCGGATGATCATGTCCTTGATGCGGCCTGTGATGCGATAGTAGCCGTCCGCGTCGCAGGAGCCCAGGTCGCCCGAATGCAGGTAGCCCTCGTCGTCGATGGCGCTGTTGGTAGCCTCGGGCATCTTGTAGTAACCCTTCATCACCTGGTAGCCCCGGCAGCAGAGCTCGCCGATCTCATCAGGCCCACAGAGCTCGCCGGTGTCGGGATCGACCACCTTGACCTCAGCGTGCGGCATCACCGTGCCGATGGTCTCGGCCTTACGCTGGGCCGTGTCGTCTGCAGAGGTCATCGTGAACACGGGGCTTGTCTCGGTCAGGCCATAGCTGATCGTGATCTCGGGCATGTGCATCTCGTTCATCACGCGGTTCATGACGTCGATCGGACAGGTCGAGCCCGCCATGATACCCGTGCGCAGGCTGCTCAGGTCAAAGCTCGAAAATGCGGGGTGCTCAAGCTCAGCGATAAACATCGTTGGCACGCCGTAAAGCGCCGTGCACTTCTCTTTCTCGACAGCGGAAAGCGCCATGAAGGGGTTGTATTCTTCAAGCAGCACGGTCGTTGCGCCATGCGTCAGGATCGCCATCATGCCGAGCACGCAGCCAAAGCAGTGAAACAGCGGTACGGGCAGGCAGACGCGGTCTTCCGGGGTCAGGCGCTCGCGCTCTCCGATGAAATAGCCGTCATTGAGGATGTTGCGGTGCGACAGCTGCACGCCCTTGGGAAAGCCGGTTGTGCCGGAGGTGTATTGCATGTTGATGACCTCGTCGGCCTGGGTCTGCTCCAGCGCCGCGCGCAAGGCCGCGTCATCGCCGTGATGACCCAGCAGCAGCAGCTCCGGCATGCTGTAGAAGCCAGTGTACTTCTCCGGGCCCATGTAGATGAGGCGCTTGAGACGGGGAAAGCGCTCGCTGACCAGTTGGTCGCGCTGGTAGGTCAGAGACTCAGGCACGAGCTCGCGCAGGGTCTGCACGTAGTCGACGTCGCGGTAGGCGTCGATGACGGCGATCGCCTTCATGTCGCTTTGCTCCAGCACGTAGGCGAGCTCATGAGACTTGTAGGCGGAGTTCACGGTCACAAGCACCGCGCCGATCTTTGCCGTCGCGAACATGAAGGTCAGCCAATCGGGCACGTTGCGCGCCCAGATGCCCACGTGATCGCCATGGCCTATGCCGATCGACATGAGGCCGCGGGCCAGGTCGTCGACCCGCTCGTTAAACTCAGCGTAGCTCCAGCGCAGGCCGCGATCCGGCATGACCAGCCAGTCGCGGTCAGGGTGCGCCGCCACCTGCTGCTCGAAGAACGCGCCGATGGTCAGGTCTGTGAACGGGCCGTCGTAGCGCTTGTTGATGGCCTCGCGCACCGCGGGGCGCAGTTCGGGATCGGTTATCTGGGTCATGGTCATGTTCGCCTCCCTTTACACCGGCGTATAGACGCAGGCTAAAATGCGTGAAGGCCCCTCGTGGCCATTGCGGACCTGATGGGGCACGATGCTGTCATAGTAGATGCTGTCGCCGGGCTCCAGCACGAAGGTGTCCTTGCCGTAGGCTATCTCAACCTTGCCTGACAGCACATAGATGAACTCCTCGCCCTCATGCGAACTGATGTCTTCTTTGGTCTGGGGCGTGATGTCGATGACAAACGGATCCATGTGGCGCGAGACCTTGCCCTGGGCCAGGCTGAAGAATTCGAGCGGGGCGTCAACGGTCCCGGTCTCCAGGCTGGCGCGTGAGCTCCGGGCGCCTGCGCCTTCCAGGTCGCTGGCGCGGGTGATGGCCGGCCCCATGCCCTTGTCGTCATCGAGCAGGGTACCCAGGCGCACGCCAAGCGCGCTGGTGATCTTAATGAGCGGCGCCAGGCCACTGGCGGTCGGTGTGGCCTCGATAAGCGCCATCTCCTCGACGCTGCAGCCAACACGCTGCGCAAGCTCTTCCTGGCTGACGTCATGCGCCTCGCGCAAAGCGGTGATCTTTTGGCCGATGTGCGTTGTGGATTGAGCGGAGTCTGTCATCATGGTACCTGCCTCTCGGGGATCGTGGTAAGTTCTTTATTTTAGCAGATGAATGGCGCGCATTAATGTGTAGGGCGCGACGACCCGTCGCGCCGCCTGTTCGGGCTGGAAGAATCTCCGAACATAGTGCACCCGACCCCTGTGTGTCGCCGGAGCTGCGTCAGCGCTGCGCTGTCTTTTTCAGCCACCTGCAGTGTTTGTCGACAGCCATCACCATGATCGCTGCGGCGCTTATCACCAGACAGATCCCAAACCAGGCAAAGCTGGAGGCGTCGCCAGTAGGAGGAACAGCAAGAGGAGCCGGAGCTTTGTTTGCCGCTACTCCAAAGAGGCTGAAAGAGGAGGAAGCAAAGGTCAGTTTGCCTGCGCCTGCCTTAGCGCTCAGGTACTCGATCGTGCCATCTGCCTTCTCATGAGCGACGGTGAGGCCCGCGGCTCCTGTAAGGTTCAGGCCTGCGATAGTGACCACCACATCAGTACCTGCTGGCGGCTCGCACTCTTTGCCGGTTAAGGTATTGATCAGCTTGATGTCATAGAGATCCAGCAGGTCTTTGCCGCTCAGTTTACCCGCAAGCGCGCTATAGCGGAGGTCGGACTTGGCGACGGGGGTAACCACCACCCGTACGTACCAGGAAATATCACCGGAAATAGTTACGGCGCCATCACTGTGGTTGACCTTGCCCGCCTGCTCCTGGTCTGCTTCAAGCTTCTGTTTAACGCTATCCGGTATCTGAGCTTTCTGCTTATCGCTCAGCTTATCATAGGCTTTGGTGACGTCGGCTACCTTATCGGCGTCAGATTTGTCTTTGATATCATCTGGCGCGGGTAAGTTATCGATAGCGTCGATAACGCCTTGCGCCTCCGGTGTGTTTTTGACCGTCAGCGTGACAGTCGTCGTGGCGGGTGTGTCACCACTTACAAAGGCCACTCCCAGCGGATTGTATGAGACAGTCAGCGTATATGTTCCCACTGCCAGGCTGTCGAGATAAGCGCCCGCAAAGGTGATCGCGCCGGTAGCATTATCTACGGAATAATCCGAAGCTGTCAGAGCGGTTGTACCGTTTGTAATCCCTGCGACCGTATTGCCGTTGAGCTTCACGATTGCGGTCGTGTCTTGCTTGGTGGTTTTGGTGTAGCTGATGTTTGCCGTATCACGGGCGCTGTCGGTATAGACCACGACGCCGTCTGAGCGGATCACAGAGACATTGCCCGCGTTGTCGGTGAGCCGGGCATAGACGATACCCTTCCAGTTGGCTGGCACGCTGGTGCTCGTGCCTCCTGTCCACGCAAGGCTGTCCCAGTTGGTCGTGTCCGGCAGGTCAGTGGTGCTGAGATAATACTCGACCGACTTCACACCGGAACCGGCATCAGTGGCGTTAATCGTCACAGCTGCCGTGTTCCTGAAGAACAGACCGAAGGTGATCGTGTTGAGAAAACTGTTCCAGCTGTTAGCGCCGATGCTGATCGTGCCGGTAGGCGGCGTTATGTCTTCTATCGTGATCTGATACGTCGCTGTTTTGCCGCTATCGGTGACCGTGACGGTTTGTGTGCCCACCTGATTCATATCATAGCCAGAGCACATACCCGCCGTGATGTTTACTTGTTCGGTCGTGCCATTGTCATAGTACCGGGTGATCTGCCCATCAACCGTAAACGCGGCGCCTTCAACGAATGTCGTTTGGGAAGGCTGCGTGGTAATGGCAATGCTCGTCAGGGTTTTTGGCTGAACAGTGATGGGAGTTGTTGCGATTTTACCTAAGTAAGTTATCGTGATCTGTGTATCTCCCATGGCAAGAATGGTTTTATCAACCGTATAGTTTGTAACGGCTTCGGTCGTGCCGTTATCATAGGAGGCGGTGACCACCATGCCGATTTTATCAAATGTGTTTCCTTCGATGTAAGAAGTTTTAGCTGGAGGCGTCGTCACGGCAATGCCCGTCAGCACGGGCGCGGTCACCGTCACTGGCGCGTCTCCTGAGGTTGTCGCTGCAGGATCATTATGCGCGTCGCCGGAATAGGAAGCGACCCATTGATACGTCCCTGTCGTTGTGGGCAAAAACCCGCCCGGATTATTGCCCTGAGAAGTTGAATAGGTACCGTTGTCGGAAACCGGGACCACGTCCGTATAAACGACTCCGCCTCCCGGTCCCGCCAATGCAAACGTCATGGTCCCTGTCGGGGCTAATCCTCCCGCCAGCGTCGCCGACGCCGTCAGAGGCGCACTGCTTCCAAGAACCACGGCCGGACCAGAAATAGCGGTGAGCGTGGGGGCGGCATTTCCGATTGTATCCGTGTCGGTCGCCGTGTTGTTGGAGGGGTTGGGGTCGATCACGCCAGACGGCGGCGTGATTGACGCCGTCACGGACAAAGAACCTGTGGCCGAGGGGTCTATCTGAACAGTATATAAAAAGACGACCGTCGCGCCCGCCGGAAGGTCGACGGTGGTGGATAAGGCGCCGCTGCCCGAAGTAGGACCGGTTACGTCGCCGCCGACCAGCGCGCCGATGAATGACCACGATGCCGAAGCCGCGCCTGTTGGCGTCGGCACAGACAGACTTGCGCCGGTTACGTCGGATGGCCCAACGTTGGAAGCCCTGACGTTATAAGTTGTGGACGTGCCGGGCACAACGCTAGTGACTCCGTCGTCTAGGGTGACCGCAAGGTCGGCAGAGGGCTGTACGATGGTTATGCTGAACTGCTTTGTATGGAACCCGCCGCTGTTTGTCGCCGTGACTGAAAAATTTGACGTTCCTGTCGTCGTGGGTGTGCCGGAGACTTTGCCGGAATTGTCTATTGACATCCATGATGGACCGCCGACCAGCGCCCATGACGTGGGGTCGTTCTCCGCCGTCAGCGTTTGGGAATATGCTGTATTCACTGTGCCGTTATTCAGCGGGGAACTCGTCGTGATGTTCGGCGGCGCGGTGCCGGTGATGGTGCCGCTGCCGGTAATCGTGCCGCTGTTATGGATCACGCCGTTGTTTGTGATGGTCCCGTTATTGTTAAGCGTACCATCACCGATGATGTCAATGGTGCCGTTGTTGATGATCGTGCTGCCGCTACTGATTACGACAACACCACTGTATTGGGCTTCTAGCGTGCTGCCGTTACCGATGGTGATCGAATAATTATTTGTGTTTAGCGTGTAGTTGCCCCTGATATAGATGCTGATGCCACTACTAAGGCTGATGTTGCCTTCAAGTGTGATACTGTCTTGAAGCAGGATGGAGTCTCCCGGTGACGCAGAAGAGATTGCGCTTTGCAATTCCGTCCAGTTAGTTGCATACAAGGTAGCCGCCACCGCCGTTGCGGGCACGAGGTTCAGCGCCAGCATCAGCGCAGCCGCCAATAGCAGGGAAAGCACCCTGCGGGTGAGTATATATTGCGGTGTTGTCGCGGCATATCTATCGATTTTTTTCATGATGCAAGTGCCCTTCTCTTGAAAAGTGTCAAAACCAGGTAAAAATGCCCGTACATGAACTTTCCAACGTGAAAATTATAGTACTAGCGCTTGAAAAACGCGAACATCGCGTAAGAGGCTGTAGCAGTCAAACAAAGTAGACACCAGCGCCATTTTTCACTTTTTTTCGTGGACACAAGGAGACGCAGAGATCTTGCCACTCCGAGCAGAGGCGCAGGGCTAGCGCTCTGCTCCGCTGTTCGAAGCAGCGTGACAATCACCCCAGGGGCATTTGTCACGCTCGCTTTGGGCGCCCGATCACCACAAAGACCACCACGCTGACGACCAGCAGGAGGATTCCGCCGTAGCCGCAGGCGACCGAGAAACCGTGCGCCATCGCGGCGCCGGTCGCGGCGATGCCAGCCACGCTGACCGCGATCGTGTTCAGCAGCGCGGTACCGACCGATGAGCCGATCTGGCTGGTCGCGCTCGTGGCGGAACTGACGATGCCGACGTCATCGGACTCCACGCCCAGCAGCGTCGTGTACATCGTCGGCGCCGTGCCCAGGCCGGTACCGATGCCCTCGATGATCTCTGAGAGGATCACGAGCGGCCAGAACCAAGGGCCTGCCTGCAGGAAAGCGAGCGGCAGCAGCCCTAGTCCGGACAGGAACACGTCGCCGGTGATCAGCCAGACGGGCGCCACCTTGCGCATGAGGCGCGGCGCCACGACCGCTGAGAGAAAGGTCGTAGCAAGCATCAGTGGGATGAGCGTCATGCCGGTCTTAAACGCCGAATAGCCCTGGACTTTCTGGAGCTGGAAGGTCAGGATCAGCATGAGGCCCAGGGTGCCAAAGCTGTCGAAGATCGAGGCGAGCAACGCTCCCGAGCGCTGGCGATCACGCAGCAAGCGCAATGGGAAGAGCGGGTTGGCGAGCTTTTGTTGCAGCAGCGCAAAGACAAACACGGCGACCACGCAGAGCGCCAAGCTGGCAAGTACCACCGGCGCGCCCCAGCCGGTACCCGCCGCTGTCCCCAGCCCATAGACTAAGGCGATGATCGCCGCTGAGAACACCGCCGCGCTGATCAGATCGATGTGGATGTGGCGCTTGACCGGAAGGCGCATCAAGGTGCGCAGCCCGAAGGCGATCACAACGGCTGCGATCGGCAAGTTGATGAACAAGCACCAGCGCCAGGACAAGGCGCTTGTGATGAGACCGCCGAGCGCCATGCCCAGCACGCTGCCCATTGCAAGCGTTGCGCCGAAGATGCCCATTGCTTTGGCGCGTTGCTGTTTTTCTGTGTAGGTCAGCGCCAGCAGGGTCTTCGTTGATGAGGTGAGCACGGCGCCGAAGGCTCCCTCGACCGCGCGTGCCGCCACGAGCATCAAAAAGCCCTGCGACAGGCCGCCCACAGCCGATGCCAGCGCAAAGCCGACCGCGCCAAACATCAGCGTGCGCTGCGCGCCAAAGCGATCCGCCAGCTTGCCGCCCAACAGCAACAACCCCGCGTAGGCCAGGGTGTAGGCCGTGATGATCCACTGCCGATCGACAGCCGAGACCCCCAGCGACTTCTGGATCGATGGCAGAGCCACGATCATGATCGTGTTATCCAGCACTGCCATCAAATGTGCCAGCGTGATCACCGCCAGCGGTACGTAACTCTTCTTAGCTTGCATCTTGTGCTTCTTTCTTTCCCCCGTGCTGACAAAGGGTCAGGTACTTTGTCACCCTTCTTTGCCATCTCTGTGTTAAAATACATCATGTATCTTATGTACCTCAGTATAGTACCAAGACAGATAAGATGCAAGATGTATCTTAAAGTTTTTTGAGAAAGTTTTCGAGTATGACAAAGTACCTGACCCTTTGTCAGCAAGGAGCAAGGAGTAAGAGATGCCACAAAGACAAGCAGCCCGCCACAACGCCAGCGCGCAACAGACAGCGCCTTCTACCCGCCGCCGCGGAGAGGCGCTGGAAGACGCGCTGATCGCAGCTGCCACGGACGAACTCGCCGCAGTCGGCTACCAGCGCCTCAGCTTCAAGGGAGTGGCCGCGCGCGCGGGCACGAGCCGCAGCGTGCTCGCCCGCCGCTGGAGCAGCCGTATCGAGATGGCGCTCTCCATCCTGCGTGCCAAAGGCTCGATCTTTGCCACAGAACCAGCGGATACCGGCTCTTTGCGCGGCGACATGCTGTCGCTTCTCCAGAACTACGTCAAGCGCTCTGAGGACATCAGTCCCGACGTTATGATCGGCATCATCAGCGATGGACTGGCTGGCGGCGTTTCCAGCTTCGATCTGCAAAAGAACATGGGGCAGGCTGACCTCACCCACACGCGCATCATCATTGATCGTGCCGTTGCCCGCGGCCAAGCTCGCCCGGGCCTGCCGGACCACATCCTTGCCGTCCCCATCGAGCTGCTGCGCGCTCGCCTCCTGCTCAGCAACGAGCCCGCCCGTATGCCCTACCTGGAACAAATTATCGACGACGTCTTCTTACCGCTGGTCAAATAGCAAGCAGAGCGCGTACTTTAACTCAAACGCTGGATGCCCTCAGCGATCGTATCCATCAGACCCGCTGACATGTGCTCCACGGGCGTCATCGCTGAGAGCTCCCGAGCCGCTGCTTCTTTCTGCGCATGGATGAATTCAGAGGCCTTGGCAGCGTCAGGGAACTCCTTCACTTTCCAGGAGGCAAGCTCCCTTGCCAAAATCTCCTGCGACAGCTTTGCGTAAGAGTACTCGCTATCAATCGAGAGCGCCATCCTGGCGCCCGCCTCATAGAGGGAGACCGGCACGCAGTCATAAGCAGGCGCCAGGCGTATCGTTTCATCCGGAAGGTGTAACAAGCTGAGATTCTTCGCATGCTGGTCAAGATTGCCGATCATTACCGCAAAGATAAGCTGGCACGCAAGCTCAGTGATCGCACCCGGCTCAGCGTATGTTTCAAGTACCTCAGCGATACGGCCCAATGAGACCTTGCCCCCATTTTCCTGGTACTTCTGATCACCACGCGCCCCAAGCGCTTGATTGAAGTCTTCCTGGTGGATGCGCCCGCCTGGGACCTCCGTGCTTCGATCATAGCGCTCTATCACAAGCGCGTCTGTCCCTGCGAAGTTCTCGATCCAAACCTTATGGCTGTTCAGACCCAACCGCCCCGCCAGCTGCGTACAAAAACATTCATCATAGATGAGCGCAGGAAAGTCGGGCTGTGCTGGCTTGATGATATGCGTTGAGGGATAGCCGCCCTCAACTGAGCACCACTGCCCACCGCTTACACGCGCAAGCAGTATTTTCGTCTGCACACCGGCCAACGAGGTCCTGCCAACAGGCGCTACGTTGCCAAGGGGGATCTCGGCAGTCCGTGTGAGCATGCGATGTATCTCCTTCGCATCGACCTCGGCAACCTGAGGACTTTGCGCTGCGACAGTCTCTCCCTCCGGGCAGATCATGAGAGCGCCCGCAACATCGAGCCCATAGTGCGCGAGCAGGCCAAAGGTATCGGCTTCGTCAAGCCGGGCCTGGCGCGCGAGCCAGGTAAGGTTTCGCCCCTCAGGCATCAACTCATCAAAGAAGTTACGCCGACGCCGAGCATGATGACGCGACGGTTGAGGAGAGAGCAGGACTGCCACACTCAGAATCGGGCTGAGAAGACTGAAGCGCTCGAACGCCTCAGGGGCTGCGGCAAAGTCAAAACTTCCTGCATTATCTGGGCTGAGGTATCCGATCAGGGTATCGTACAGGGTAACAGCAAGTCTAGTCACCAGAATCACCGTCCGTATTCGCTTCGCCTGCTGGCTTCAGTTCCAGCTCTGCATACAGTTTCACACCCGTTGCTTGCATCATGCGAAACAAGCGGTCCATCAGCAGGCCCGGCTTACCCTGCTCCATCTCCCAGACCCACTTCTGGCTTACGCCAAGCTCAGCAGCCAGTTCACGCTGGCTCTTTTGCTCGGTCAGGCGACCCTGTTGTAGCACTGCCCCTAATAGTTCGGGGTTTTTTACCTGTGTGCGTGCGATCACGTTTGCTGCTCCTGACTACGATATCGATATCAAACCAATATGACTACGATTTCGTATTCATTATAGTTAACGTAGATATCGAAGTCAAGGAAACTAACTACTCAGATGGCGAGGCTGCCGGCAAAGCCTACCTGGAACAAATTATCGACGACGTCTTTCTGCCCCTGGTAGGCATTTAGAATGGCGCTTGATAAGTACCTCAACACACAGTCGGTTTGGTATAATGGTATTTGAGGTAAAGGCCTGTGCCAGCACAACGCCCACCTCGGGGATAAAACGTCGCCCTTAGTGTTTGTTGACTTGCCGAGGGCGACGCTTGCTGTGTAAGTACCTCAGCACACACAGCAGGTTGACTCCGAATTGACAGAGCAACCACAGGATAAATCCTGCAAGTTGATAATCAATCAATCGCCACCACCTCCTCACCTTATCTGAAGTTGAGCGGAAAACCTCCTTTCCTAAAGATCGAAATCATTTAGAA
>WRFR01000012.1 GCA_009778715.1 Coriobacteriia bacterium
AAGCCTGGCGACAAATACCGTTGCTCCCCAAGTAGCGTCGGGCGCCGTGCAGCAAATCAAGCCGGTTACTGTGCAGCAGGGAGTAGCAGCGCCAGCAGCTCAGATCTATTGCTCGCAGTGCGGCGCTCAGAATCCGCACGAAGGGAAGTTCTGCAAAGAGTGCGGCGCGGCGCTTCATAAGATGGAGTAAAAAATTAGTGCGGCTATTTCTCTGGACATTTCACTACATTAGCATTATTGTATAATTATGAAAGCGATACGATTTAAGTGGGATGAAACGAAGAACCAGAGCAACATTGCAAAGCATGGTGTTGCGTTCGATGAAGCACGGACGGTTTTCTATGATCCCAGTGCTCGTGTGATAGACGATCCGGCGCATTCGGAAAGTGAGGATCGTTTCATCATCTTGGGCATAAGTCAGAAGCTGCGGCTTCTGGTGGTCTGTCATTGCTATCGCGAGCGTGATGAGGTTATTCGTATAATCTCTGCGCGAAAAGCTACCACGAATGAGAGCCGAGCATATAAAGGAGGGCATTGATATGAGAACAGAGTATGATTTTTCACAAGCGCGACCGAATCCTTATACAAAAAAACTGCGTCGTCAGATAACGATACGACTCGACGATGATATCATCGACTACTTCAAGACTCAGGCAAGTGCGACTGGCATGCCCTATCAAAACCTGATAAATCTATATTTGGCCGACTGCGCACGCAGCAAGAAAACGCTTAAACTGACCTGGAGTTAACTCCAAGATCCGGCTCAACTTCCTCAAGAGAAAGCCAACCCTCTTCTTCTCCGGATCGTTTGCCTTTAGTAAGTTCGCTCAATAGCTTGAGAGCTGCTTGCGCTCTCTCGCTATCCGGGGCGCCCATTGATAATCAGCTATGCCGCGCGACAAAGAAATCGGCCATTGAGAGCAGCAGGTCTTTCGCCTTGCTCTCGGGTAGCACGCTGTCCAACTTCGCCTTCGCGTCAGTGACCAGCGCCAGGGCGTAGCCGGAGGCGAAGGCAACCGAGCCCGTGGCTTCCATCAGCGCGACTGCCTCGGCCAACTCGGCCGCATCACTCGTGTGAGCCTGAAGTATCTCCAGAAGCCGGTCGCGCGCGGCCCCCTCGCTGTGGTTGAGCGCGTGGATCGCGATCAGGGTGCGCTTGCCCTCGGTGATGTCGCCGCGGAAGTCCTTGCTGCGGTCATCGCCGCTCACATTGATGATGTCGTCCTGGATCTGGAAGGCCAGGCCGGTGGCCATGCCAAAGTCACGCAGCGCCTCGATAACGCTCTCATCGGCGCCCCCGATGATCGCGCCCACGGCCAAAGGAACCGCGCCACTGTAGTAGGCGGTCTTGTGGTTGGCCATCATCAGGTAGTCCTCGACGCGGATGTCGAAGCGGTTATCGCGCACCCAGCCGATGTCGAGCGCCTGGCCCTCGATCGTGCGGTTGGTCATCTCGACCAGCTCTCCCAGCACGCGGATCTTTGTTGCGTCATCAAGCAGGGGATCGTTGACCACCGCTCCCGTGACCTGCGACAACGCAAGGTCGCCCGCGTTGATCGCCAGCGCGACGCCCTCGCTCACATGGAAGCAGGGTTCGCCGCGGCGGGTCTGGGCTTCATCCTGGATGTCGTCATGGATCAGCGCTGCCGTGTGGAAGTGCTCGATGGCCGCAGCGGAGCACTCCGCGCTGCGCGGGTCGCCGCCGACCGCCTCGCAGGCGATCAGGCAGATGAGCGGGCGGTGCCGCTTGCCCGCGTTATGGCTGTAGCGCTCCAAAGGAGCATACAGGTACTTATTGATGTCACTGTCCCCGCGCTTCTCATAGAAGCTCGTGACGAGCCGGTTCATCTTGAGTTGATTGCGTTTGAGATAGAGCTCGAAGCTCAACGCTTGCCTCCTTTAGCCGCAGGGTACTCGCTTGAAAGCGACGTTTCAGATTTTACCATGCTGCCCCGGTCCTGATAACGCCGTGACTGCTTCATCGACCGTAAGAGGCCGCGCCGCGCTCTCCAGGCGCTCGAACAATTCAGCCAGGATCGGCGGCCGGATGTTAGAAGCCGCGAGCAGATCGGCGTGCTCGAAGATCTCCGCCGGCGTGCCAGACAGGACGATCTCGCCGCCAGCGCGCAGTACATAGCAGTAATCAGCAATCTCGGCTACGGCGTCGATGTCATGGGTCGTCAGCACGATGCTCACTCCGTCTTCGCGTGAGAGCTCTGCCAGCAGGTCGACGATCTCGCGCCGTGACGCGGGGTCCAACCCCTCGAAGGCCTCGTCCAGGATCAGGAGTTCGGGGCGCGTCAATAGCGCGCCAGCTAACGCGACCTTGCGCTTCTCGCCGCCCGAGAGGCTCTGGGGGGTGCGCCCGGCCAGCTCGGTGATGCCTAACCGCGCCATGATCTCGGTAGCTGCTAGCTCGATCTGCTCCCGCTCCCAACCGTACTGGCGCGCAGAGAAGCAGACGTCGTCATAGACAGTCGGCATGATGAGCTGGACGTCGACGTTTTGCAGCACCACGCCGATGCGCTGGCGGATCGTGCGCCACTCCTGATGCGGGTCAACGCCGAAAACGCGCACGACGCCCTCGTCGGACTTCAACAGACCCAATAAGTGAGCAAGAAGCGTGGATTTGCCGGCGCCATTGGGTCCCAGGAGCACGGTCCGCTCGCCCTTGTGCGCGCAAAAGTCAAGCCCACACAGGTGCACCGCGGTCCCATCATCAAAGCTATGCAGCACACAGCTGACGTAGGCGATGTCGGCCGGGTGAGGCCCGTGGCGATGCAGGTGTTTCTGGCAGAGCGCGCAGTCAGGCGCTCCCGTTGCAGTGCGTGGGACGTCCATCACGCATTTCCTTTCGTGTCGATACGCAAGTCTCCATCGTAGCCACGCAGGCCGAGCACTTCATAGTCGTGTTCGGCCAGGTCGAGCGCCATCACCATGAGCGCCCCGAACAAACCGCCGAGGTTACGCATCAGGGCGAGCGGATGGCGCCAGGACAGCCCGCCCCGCAGCCGCAGCGCGGTAAGCAGGTTGCCGAGCAGTTCCCCTAAGATGAACAGGCTGCGATAGGCCATAAGCAACGAGTCGTTGAGCAGCTGGGGTAAAATGCGCCCGGTCAGGGCAAAGATTCGCGGATAGGGGGTCGAAAGCACCAGACTGACAGCGGCAAGCGCCGTGCTGAAGGTTTTGAGCAGCAGGACTGCGGTCAGTGTCCAACCAGGACGCAGAGAGATTGCCAGCAGGATAGAGAAGATGAGCGGGTAGGCTGCCAGGCTGATCAGCAACCGGGGGCGCAGCCGCGCAGACAGCCCGAGGCCCAGCACCAGCGCGGACAGCCCCGCAAGCACCCACGGGTTCCAGCTGATGATCGCGCCGGTGATCACGGCGGCAAGTCCCAGGAGCTTGATGGCTACGGGAGTGCGGTGGAGCCACCCACCAGGCGTGGCGGTCGCGCTTCGATCGATGTCAGCCAACCGCATCAGGCGCCTCCTCAGATGACAGAAGGGGGTCAGGCGCCGTTTCGTCAGCTGCTCCCTTTTTGCTCCCGTTGCTACCGAGCGTCCCGGGGCGCAGCCGCTGCAGATAGACCAGGGCCACGCTGGTCACGCTCGCCTCGATCGCCCAGCCAAAGGGCCCCAACACCGCGACCACAGCGATGAAGGTCGAAAGCGAGAGCTGGTCGGCGCTGTCGGAGGCTGCCTGGCGCGCCTGCGCGGTGGTACTGGCGCCCGCCTGTGCCTCCGCCCGCCGCGCACTGAGCGCAGGCGTTGCCAAAGCGACTACCCCTACAGTCAGGGAGGTAGCAAGCGCCAGTGCCAGTACGGTCGCGATCGCTCCGGAGACGGCTGTGCGGGTCCGGATGTTTCTGATCACCCTTCTTAGGACAATGCGAAGGCCTGCGAACAGCGCCCAACCTGCGATCATCTCGATCGAGAGTACGAGGGTGTTCAGGCCAATGACGGTCACACCTCCGTGTCCTACCAGCGCGAGGAAGGTCTCAGTGATGAGCGCAGCCAAAGGCGCCAGGATCGGCCCCAGGATGATCCCGGTGATGACGCTGAGGTTTAAGTGGTAATCAAGTGGCGCGATCTCCAGCGCCATCGCGATGACCATCAAGGCGGCGCAGATGCCGACCAGGGGTACTTTGCGCCGCAGGTCCCAATGCTTGCGGCCCACCGTGCAGACGACCATGACCCAGATGATTGCGACAGCCCACCCACACGTCCAGAGCCATACAGGAAGGACTCCATCAGGTATGTGGATGTGGGACATGTTCTCAAACTCGTTTCATCATAAGCAGTATCGGGCACTCTATAGTATAGAATAGAGAGGCGATGGGGCGCGAAGAGCCGCGCAGAAGACGGAAGGCGCCATGCTGGCGCAATCGTTTCCGGGCGCTTTTTCCTGGTCCCTTCGGGGAAACTACGTATGACGATGAAGACGATATCGATAGGCGATCGTGGTCCAGCGGTCGAGGATATACAGCGACGCCTGCTGTTCCTGGGTTACAGCCTGGGTTCGAGTGGCGTCGATGGCGACTTTCAGATCGACACCCAGGAAGCAATCGCTCATTTTCAGGAGGTCTCTGACCTGCCCGTGACTGGCATTGTCGATGACCGGACCTGGTCGACCCTGGTCGACAGCAGCTTCGCTTTTGGTGACCGGCTTTTGTATCTGCGCGCGCCTTACTTTCATGGCAATGATGTCGCCCAACTTCAGGAAATACTCAACACGCTTGGGTTCTACTGCGGCTCGGTCGACGCGATCTTCGGCGCTTTTACTGAGCGTGCGGTCAGCGAGTTCCAGGCCAATAGCGCGCTCGAACCTGACAGTGTCGTGGGGGCTGCGACCTTTGACGCCTTGATGGCGTTGCATCATATCTGGGGCGGCAAGAGCGTCCCGACGCATTCGGCGGCTGCCGGCCGTCCACGACGCCGTAACGCGTTCTTGGCTGATACGGCGCTTGAACTGGTGGCAACAGACGGAAATGCCTATCGCATTGCTCGCCGGGTCGCGAACCTGGCCCAGGCGGCGCACGGGCAGGCCCAGGTCACCGTGCTGCGTGATGACAGCCCGGCAGATGAATATTCAGAGCCTGGGGCGCCTGCCGCATCGGCGACAAAGCTGTGCGCAGGCCTGCCAAGCGACTCCGGGGAGCTTCCGCAAGTTCAGGCACAACAATATGGGGCGCGTCTGACTCAACAGGGTGAAGAAGCGTCACTGGTACCTCTTTTGAGGGTGCGGCTGTCCAGCACCGCAAAGGACGTTATCGTAACGGGGGATCGCGACCTGGTGATACCGTTGCCGCGTGACATCGGTATGCGCGATTCGCAACAGGGGTATCAACATATCGCGGCGGTCATCTTGGATGTGATCTGCCAGCAGTAGGCAGGCAGCTGATCTTGTAGCTGGGTTGTAACGTCAGACCGTTACGAGTTTTGTTATTATTGTAAACAGTGTATGTTAATTCTCATTTTCTTGAGAGAATAGATTAGTTATGAACGGGCGGACGCGGGAGAAGTATGAAAAACAGAAACACAACATGCAGGATCACGATTAAGCGGGCGCTGAGTGTCCTGTGCGCTTTTTTGCTGAGTACTGCATTATGTTTCCCACAGGTGGTGTCAGCCACGCCCGTCGCGTCGAAGCAAGCCGAAGCTGCAGCGGTTCAGAAACAGATCGAGACGATACAAGCCCGGCTCGACTCAGCCAGTGACAATTACTATAACGCGCAACAGAAACTGAACCAGGCGCGCTCCGAGCAGCAGACCAATCAGTCCAAACTGAACAAGACCACCGCACGCTTGAAGGTCGTTCAGAGCCACCTCAATGATCGTGCGACTGAGATGTATCGCAGCGGACCGACCGGGTTCGCAGATGTGCTCTTTGGCGCGTCGGATTTCCAGCAATTCGCTCAGCTCTGGGATTTCCTGACTCAGATGAACCAACAGGATGCGTCCACCAGCGCCGAGTTGAAACAACTGCGCAGCGAAACCGCGAGCCTTCAGACAAAACTTGACGCTAACGCGAAACAGGCCAAGGCTTCTGCTGACAACATGAAGCAGATCAGAGATGGTGTTGAGAAGGACAAGGTCGACATGCAGAGCAAGCTTGCTGGTATCACCAGCGAGATTGCCGTGCTGCAGGCCCAACAGCTTGCTGAGTCCCAGCGCCTGGCAGCATCCTCCAGTTATCTCAACAGCAACAAGACCTTCCCAGCGCCCAGTTATCAACCTAACGGCAATGTGGTCTCTATTGCGAAACGCTATCTGGGCGCGCCCTATGTGTGGGCAGCCTCGGGGCCGAATACGTTTGATTGCTCCGGCTTCACGATGTTCGTGTATCGCCAGGTCGGCATTTCGCTTCCGCATAGTTCGCGCGCGCAGATCAACTGCGGCGCGCGAGTGAGCCGCGGCGACCTTCAGCCAGGTGACCTGGTGTTCTTCGGATCCCCCATTCACCACGTAGGGCTTTACGTTGGCGGGGGCATGATGATCGACGCGCCTTATACCGGTACTGTGGTCAGGTATGATCCGGTGTTTACTGGTAGTTACGCCGGCGCTTGTCGCCCACGCTAAGCGCGTATTCTCACATTTACTGGCTGCCCTGTCATTCTTATCTGTTCTTTTTTGCTTGCGATAGGGGCGCGACTCAGTTAAAATCAAGGATGGTAAGTCTGCGCGGGCGCTCTGTGGCGCTCGCTTGAAAGAGAAGGGTGTGTCCCGATGGCATGGCATCCAATTGAGGCGTTCCGTAATCCTGTCACGCGTCCGCGTGCGATCATTTGGGCCGGAGTCGTTCTGGTCGTATTGCTGGTGTTCGTGACCGTCGCTATCGCTGCGACCTCAAGCTATTGGTTCTGCGCTGAAGGCTGCCATAAGGTTCAGGATGACGCAGTAGCCGCGTATGACCGGGGCACTCACAACCAGGTATCCTGCCTCGCGTGCCATCTGCCAGCGAACGCTAACCCGATCATTTTCCTCTATCATAAAGTCCACTCAGCGATTGGCGAGCTCCCCCTGACGTTTGCGAATACGTTCGAGGTTCCGCTGAATCCTTTGAGCAAGGTTTCTCTTTCCAGCGAAGAGTTCCCTGACACCCAGTGCACCCAGTGCCATGACATGCAAACGCGTCCGGTGACAAGCAGTAGTGGGATCATCTTTGATCATTCAACGCACTCAGAGATGAAGATCCGCTGTACGTTCTGTCACAATCGCGTGGGGCATAACGAGGATGGCCTGGCGCTCAAGGGCGTCCAGCCTAAGACAGGCGAGAAAGCGTACCAGCATCCCAATTACCTGACGATGGATGGTTGCTTCCGCTGCCACAGTCTGGATAAGGACGCTGTTGCGTCAGGACAGTGCAACGTATGCCACACTCAGACTGATATTGCTACGCTTAAGCCGAGTGATCACACGGCGAACTTCCAGCAGACCCATGGCAAGCTCTTCATCGAACAGGTAATGAAGGTCAATGAGACTGAGAAGGAGACGGGCCAGCAAGCGCCGACGCCAGCAAGCGTCCAGAAGGATCTCGATAACCTTGCTGCGGGCAAGGGTACCGGGTCTGCGGCAAGCGATAACTTTGCGTGGCCGGTTGCGCCGATCGGAACAGTTAACACCTGCTACACCTGCCACACCAAGGCGGACTGCGAAGCTTGTCATGTGCAGAAAGGCATCCACTACCAGCTGTAACGTGCCTGAACACCATCTGACTTTGTTACCGGCGGGCTTGAGTATGCTTATACGCATACGCCCGCCGGTGCCTTGTCAGATGGCGTTCATTTCACGTTACAGAGGCTTACAAACTACGCACCGCGACCGCCTGCTCAGATGGCGCCGTTTTTTGATTTAAGTGCGCTTGTCTTATTCCAGATGCTCGTTGAGATACGCGGCGAAAGCCTCCGCTGCCCGGGTCGGGGTCATGCGTGGACGGGCAAGGTACAGGCCACGCTTCCAGGGCCTTGAAGCGACGGGTAGCTCAACGACCGTACCAAGCCAGAGCGCCTTCTCTGCTGCAGAACGGCTGACGATCGCAATACCCAGCCCACCTTCAACAGCGCTGATGATCGCCTCTGGGCTATCGAGTTCAAGCAGGCAGCGCAGATCGTCAGGGGAGACCTTCTGGTCTGCCATGAGTTCGCGGATAGCCAGCTGAGTGCCGGATTCTGAGCTGCGCAGTATCCAGGGCCATGAGCGCAGGTCAGAAAGGGACAGGCTGGAGAGTGTCTCGATACGCGAGGTCGGCGGCGCGATCGGCACCAACTCATCATGTCCACAGATCTCATAGTTGATGCGATATCCCTTGACTTGGGCTCCTGTGATACCCAGGTCTGCCTCGCAGGTGTCGATGATCCGGGCTACCTCCTGGGAACTGGAGATCATCAGGTGGGGTTTTACCAGCGGGAACTGCCGCAGGAACTCGCCCAGGAGGCCGGGGATAAGATAGTTGCCCGGTGTGGTCGAGCAGGCGATGGTCAAAGTCCCGCTAACCTCTTCGGAGAGCGCGGCCAGGTCAGCGAGGATGTCCTGCTCCTCATCAAGGGCCCGCTCGGCGTAGTCCTTGAGAAGCTGCCCGGCTTCGGTCAGGGTGATGCGGCGATATTGGCGGTCAAGCAAGTTGTAGCCCAGCTCTTCTTCCAGGTTGTGGATCTGCATCGTGACTGCCGGTTGACTGATACCCAGAAAGGTTGCGGCGGAAGAGAACGAGCCGCAACTCAATACTGCCAGGTAGGTTTTTAACAAGGTGTTGTTCAAAGCTTCTCCTATTGTTTGTATAAGCATTTGTTATTAAAGATATTGTACCGCATCTGGCCGCCCTACAGCGAAAAGCAGTTCCGTAGCGGTATCATGCGATAAAATAATAAGCGACGGCATCCGATGAGAAAGGCGCACCTTTTGAGTATGACTCCTGGAGATATGAGCGCGTTGTACCGCTCGCTCCCCAATATTGACGAGATCCTGGGTGCGGACGGGATAGCGGACGTGATCGCCACCGGTGAACTGCCACGCGATCTGGTTCTGCGTTGCGCGCGCGAGGAACTGGAGGCGCTGCGGAGCGCGATCGCCCAGGGCAAGCGCTCAGAGCCGGTCGTGCTCGATGAGGTCACCGCCAGCGTCAGGGCGGCTGTCGCCGCTGCCCAGCAGCCCTCCCTGCGCCGCGTGATCAACGCGACGGGCATCGTGATCCACACAAACCTGGGCCGCTCGGTGCTCCCGGAGAGCGCGCTTGAGGAAGTCATCGCTACCAGCCAGGGCTATACCAACCTGGAATATGACATCGCCGCAGGTGAGCGTGGGCATCGCGGGGATCATGTCGAATCTCTCATCTGTGAGATTACAGGCGCCGAGGCTGCGCTGGCGGTCAACAATAACGCTGCCGCCGTCCTTCTGACGCTGGCAGCCCTGGCAGCGGGCAAAAAGACGATCGTCTCACGAGGGCAGCTGGTCGAGATCGGCGGGAGCTTCCGCATCCCGGATATCATGGCGGCTTCCGGGACGGTCATGGTCGAGGTCGGCACGACGAATAAAACCCATCTCAGCGACTACGCTCATGCCGTCGGGGATCGCACTGGTCTTCTGTTTAAGGCTCATACCTCGAACTATCAGTTGGTCGGTTTTACTGAAGAGGTCAGCCTGGTCGACCTGGTAGCGCTGGGGGCAGAGCGGGGAGTTCCTGTGGTCGAGGACCTGGGCAGCGGCGTGCTGCTGGATCTCTCAGCTTACGGATTGCCTGCTGAACCGACGGTCCAGGAAAGCCTTGCAGTTGGCGCTGACGTCGTGACGTTTTCGGGGGACAAGTTGCTGGGCGGGCCTCAGGCCGGTATCATCTGCGGCAAACGGAGCGTGCTCGCACGCTTGCGAAGCCACCCGCTGGCGCGTGCGCTGCGCCTTGACAAGATGACCTTGGCGGCACTCGAAGCGACCCTGCGCCTGTATCGTGATCCTGCAACAGCCGTGAACTTGATCCCAACCCTGCGCGCCCTGACGATGCCAATGGAGCGGTGTCGCCAACAGGCCGAACAACTTGCTGCCGCCCTGCGCGAGGCGGCCGACAGCAGCGGGCTTGGCCCCGCGCTGAACCTCGAGGTCTGCGGTGAGATGAGCCTGGCGGGTGGTGGCTCGCTTCCGGGCGCCGAGATCCCGACGGCTGTCGTGGCGCTGGCCACCGAGAAAGTCTCGACCGCAGCGTTGGAGCAACGCCTGCGCGCGCTGCCCGTGCCAGTAGTCGCGCGCGTTCATGAAGAGCGTCTGCTCTTTGATGTACGCACGCTCTCCGATGATGATATCGAGCTGTTGGTACCCGAGCTCGCGACCCTGTTCGCCGAACTGGCTGGGTAACGCCCATGCCCCAGGCTGGACGCTACGCGGGAGTACTTGGGACTGCCGGGCACATCGATCATGGTAAATCAACGCTCATCAAAGCGCTGACCGGTACTGACCCCGATCGCCTTAAGGAGGAAAAGGAGCGGGGGATCACGATCGAGCTCGGTTTCGCGGAGCTCGACCTGCCGGGCGGGATCCGCCTGGGCGTCGTCGACGTACCTGGCCATGAGAAGTTCATCCGCCACATGGTGGCCGGTGCGACCGGCGTCGATATCGCGCTGCTCGTGGTGGCTGCTGACGACGGCGTGATGGTGCAGACGCGCGAGCATCTCTCCATTCTGCAGCTGTTGGGGGTGTGCCAGCTTGTGGTCGCGCTCACCAAGATCGATCGCGCGGGCGCCGAGCTCACCGAGCTCGCGGCGGCAGACGTCGCAGCACTTCTGGAGCAGACGCCCTATGCGGGCGCGCCGATCTTGCCAGTCTCTGCGGTTACGGGCGAAGGACTTGACGGGCTGCGCGCAGCTCTTGCGCAGGCTGCCAGTGAACTTCCACGTCGTGATACCACGGGGGTCGCGCGCCTTCCTATCGACCGCGTTTTTACGATAGGGGGCGCAGGCACGGTGGTCACCGGGACGCTATGGGAGGGAACCGTCGCAGCTGGCGATAAGCTGGAGTTGGTGGGTCCCGGCGCTGAATTGCGGATCCGCCAGATCCAGGAACACGGCCAGCCAGTTGACCGTGCGAGCGCCGGCCAGCGGGTCGCGCTCAATATTGTGGGCGCCTCAAAAGACGAGATAGCCCGTGGAATGGTCATCGCCACGCCGGGCCTCTTGCATCAGACCCTGTGCGTCAACGCACAGTTCAGTTACCTGGCTGATCCCGCGCATCCCGCTCCCCTGCGATCAGGCACTACGGTGCATCTGCATCACGGGACCAGTGAGGTGCTGGCCCGGCTCCTGGTGTTGGAGCGTGAGAGCGCGGAGGAGGGGAGCGCGGCGGGCGCCCTCAGCAGCAAGCGGGAGCTTGTTCCCGGGCAGTCAAGCTTCATCCAGTTGCGCCTGTTTGAGCCGCTGACCATGCGCGTCGGCGATCGCTTCATCATCCGTGCGGGTGATCCGCTCTACAGCATCGGCGGGGGAGTGGTACTTGATACGGCGCCACGTCTTCGTACCCACCTGGCGCCCGGCGAGTACGCCTTGCTCCAGGCGCTTTATCAGGGTGATACGAGCCAGGCGGTGCGCCTTGCCCTGGAGAGTGTGGCAGTACCGGTGACGAGCGCCCAGTTGGCAATCCAGTTGGGCCTGGAGCGTTCTGAGGTGGCGGTGCTGCTTGACCAGACTGACGAGGGTGTGGTCACGCGTCTTCGCGCGGGCGACGCCAATCCTGAGACTGCGTATCTGTCAGTCGAACACGCCGACCAGTTGCTGGCATGCATCGAGCAGGCTTTGCTCGCCTGGCACGAAAGCAATCCACAGCAGGCCAACCTTGCCTCGCGTGCGCTTCTTGATCGGTTGCCTGTGCGCATGCGTCCAGAGCCTGAGTTCTTCGACGCATTGCTGCAGCAATTGGCAGCCAGCGGCGTGGTGATGATCGAGGCGGGCAGGGTCGCGCATAAGCGGGCGGCTGCAAGCGTCCAGCGCCAGCTTGGCGAGCTGCGAAGTCGCGTCCTTGCGCGCCTGGAGCCCCAAGGCCTGTCTCCGGAGAGCATCGCTGACCTGCAGGCAGCCTTAGGAGCGCAGCGCTCCTTATTGGCACAAGCCCTGGGAGAGTTGTCGCGCGACCATGAGCTCGTTCGTCTGAGTGGCGACTTATACTTCACCCCGGCTGCACTGGAGGGTGCGCGTACGCGCTTGGTTGAGGCGCTGCAAGCGACGCCCGGAGGGCTGGGCGCCGCTGAGCTGCGCGACGTGCTTGGCGTGAGCCGCAAGTACGCGATCCCCGTGCTGGAGTACTTCGACGCGCGCGGAGTAACGATCCGCGAGGGCGACCTGCGCCGCCTGCGCTCCTCAAGTAAGAGTGTTTGATACAATAGGGAGCGCTGAAACGGAGCCGGAGCCGTCCTGGTGGGCGGTGCGGTCTTCAAAACCGTTGTGAGGGGTGAAGAACCTCTTGGGGGGGTTCGATTCCCTCACGGCTCCGCCACTACTGATTGGGTATCTCGGGGAATCGAACCCGAGAGGGCAAAACAGGCCAGTGGCCTGTTTTGGGCCGAGCGTAGCGAGGTCTCGTGGATTGCGTAGCAAGACACTGATTCCCTCACGGCTCCGCCACTACTGAAAACGATCCCTTTGCCGTAGGCTTTCACACAGCTGCTCGCGCGCACCGTTTGCGGGAGGGGAAAACCACTCGCGCTAACATTTTTCTTATTTATATCTTTACAAAAGATTTTGCGATTTCTGCATAATTGTGTGTATATCAGGCTGCTCCGTAGTGACTTAGTGGAGACATTCTCAGATATTATGAATCCTGTTGATAACTATAAGTAAAACTGATTATACAAATCAAACTGGTTGTTTCACAATAGATATGGAAATGATACATCCGATACACAGGCGAGTCTGTGGGGCCAAAGGGCTGTACTTGTGAAGAGGGTGTATCCTGATTGAAATACACAAGGAGGTGTATGGCATGGCAGAAGCGACTGATCTCTATGGGCGCCTTGCTGCCCGCGGCATTACGCGTCGTGACTTCTTGAAGTTCTGCGGCACACTTGCGGCGGTCATGGGGCTTTCACAGACGGCGGTCCCGCAGATTGGCGCCGCAATCGCAGGCGCGGCTGAATCCGGTCTGCAACCCGCGCTCTGGATTAATGGCGCAGCTTGTACGGGCTGCACTGAATCTATCGCACAGGCAACGGATCCAAACGTTGCCGACATCGTTCTGGACATCTTGTCTCTGCCTAAGATCGAGACAGTTCAGATGGCTACTGGCGAGTATGCCGAAAAAGCAGGTGAGGACTTTGCTCAGGCCAACAAGGGCAAGTACATCCTGATCTGCGAAGGCGCAGTCACAACGGGTATTGATGGTAACTTCCTGCGCATTGCAGGGGAGCCCTTCCAGGATTCCCTGGTGTCCTTCGCGACCAACGCGCTCGCTATCGTGGCGGTTGGTTCCTGCGCGGTCGACGGTGGTTGGACGCGTGCATATCCGAACCCAGCTGGCGGAACAGGCGTCAAGCCTTATCTCGACGGCAAGGGTATCAAGACGCCAGTCGTCAATCTTCCCGGTTGCCCCGTCAATCCGCTTGAGATCATTGCGGTCGTTGTGGATGCACTCATGACGGGTGGCGTGGACAAAGTGGTCGCTGGTCTCGATCGGCAGAATCGCCCGAAGTATCTGTATGGTTCAACCATTCATGATAACTGCGAGCGTCGTGGTCACTTCGAGAATGGCGAGTTCGTTTATCAGTTCGGTAGCCAGGAAGAAGCTGACAACTATTGTCTGTATGCGTTAGGTTGCAAAGGCCCCCAGACCTATCGTCATTGCAGCAAGCTGCGTTGGAACGACAATATCTCCTGGTGTGTTGCCTCGGGCGGTCCGTGCATCGGCTGCGGTAACTTCAACTGGGTTGATAACAACACTCCGTTCCGCTCACGTATGCGCCGCGTCCATGTTGGTTCAATCGGTGGACCAGGTGGTATCGGCGTTGCCAAGGGCATGGCGGCACTCGGCGGCGTAGTCGTCGTCGGTATTGGCGCTCATGCGCTTGCCAGTAAAGCTACGCATCGTATCGGCAAGAACTCAACGCTTAAGAACGAGGACATGAAAGAGTACGATGCCAAGAGAATGAAGAAGGGAGGGAGTGCAGATGCCTAGTACGAATGTGGTTATCGATCCGCTGACTCGTATCGAGGGTCACCTGCGTATCGAAGCTGTTTCAGAGAACGGCGTCATCAAAGATGCGTGGGTCTCCTCAACGAACTATCGTGGTATGGAGACCGTTCTGCAGGGGCGTGCTCCTGAGGATGCTCATTACATCACGATGCGTATCTGCGGCGTATGCCCGACCTCTCACGGCCATGCCTCCAGCATGAGCGTTGAGAACGCTTTGGAGATTAAGATCCCCAACGGCGCACGCTTAGTTCGCAACCTGCTTGAGGGCGCTGAGTACATCCACAGTCATATTCTGTGGTTCTATACCCTGGCTGCGCTCGACTATGTCGATCCGGCCCAGGCTCTTCAAGCTAATGTCGCAGACACCTATGCACTGGCTGTACAAGCTGGTACCGGTACCTCTGACTTCGGCGCGGTCAAAAAACGCCTGGAGAATCTTGTCAAAGGCGCGAGCAATCCCGTCACCGACCTCTCGATCTTCTCGAACGGCTGGTGGGGCTACAATCCACTGGATCCAGCTGAAGCTGCCAAGGCGGCTGCGCTGTATGCTCCTATGCCGCCCGAACTGCATTTAATTGCGGTAGCGCACTATCTTGAGGCTATCGAGATGCAGGCAGAGGCTGCGCGGATCATCGCGCTTATCGGCGGCAAGTTCCCGCATCCGATGACTTCGGTTGCTGGTGGTACTGCCTGGAGCCCCAACGATGATCGTATCGCTGACGTGCTCTATCGCTTTAAGAAACTCAATGACTGGGTCCATGGCACTATGATCCCTGACACCCTGGCGATCGCTCCTTTCTATAAGGGCGCATTGGAGTATGGCGGTGGCTGCGGCAACTTCCTGGCCTGGGGCGTTTTCGATCGCAAGGATCTTGTTCATGAGAATCGCTACATGCCTGCTGGTATCGTACGCGCTTCTGATCTTACGACCGTCGAAAAAGCCGACGTGTCCAAGGTCAAAGAGTACGTTGAGCACAGTTGGTACACGTCACCGACCGGCCTGAATCCGCAGAATGGCGAGACCAAGGCTATCGACTCCTGGAATGACCAGAGCTATAACCTAGACGGCCAGTATTCCTGGGGCAAGGCGCCACGCTACGATGGCAAGCCGATGGAAGTCGGCCCGCTGTCTCGTATGATCGTTGCTTATGTGACCGGTGGCGACAACAACGCAGCGGTCAAGTCGATCGTCGATACTGCTCTTGGTGCACTGGGCGCTGCGGGTCATCCCGAAGTGCTCGTATCCCTGCTCGGTCGTGTTGCTGCCCGTAACCTTGAGTGTGCGGTCGTCAGCGACTGGACACTTGAGTGGTGCAACGAGCTGGTCGAGGCCAAGAAGGGTGGAACAGCTGATCTGTTCGAGCCTTATTCGGTCACAAGCCATGCTTCTGGTGCTGGTCTGTGGGAGGCCCCTCGTGGCGCCCTCGGCCACTTCATCAACATCAAGGGTGGCCGTATCGACAGCTATCAGGTCGTCACTCCTTCAACGTGGGACTTGAGCCCTCGTGACAAGGATGGCGTTCGTGGTCCGATGGAGGAAGCACTCGTTGGAACTCCGATCGCTGACGTCGAGCGTCCTATTGAAGCTGCGCGAATCGTTCGCAGCTTTGATCCTTGAGTCGGTTGCGGCGTTCACGTGATTGAACGCAGGACTGGCAAGACAGGAACGGTCTATTCAAGAAAGTGGGGTGCATAAGCATGCATAAGCCATTAAAAGAGCAGCATCCCCCTATTTTTGTTGCGACACACTGGATTAACTTCGTTGCCCTCGTTATTCTGATGCTGTCGGGCCTCTACATCCATTTCCCAGCTTGGAGCGGGTTTATGGGTGTTGCCCGTGGTGTCCATATTTTCTTCGGTATCATCATCTTCCTGAACGTGATTGTTCGTATCGTACTGGCCTTCTTCGTGAAGGACTCCATTACGCAGGGCTCCCGCGAGAAAGAGCTTGATATCAAGAACTTCTGGTTCCAGAAAGAGAATCGTCATCAGTTCTTCCCGATGCTTCGTTGGTATCTCTTCATGAAGAAGGATTATCCGATCTCGGCGAAGTACGCGACCCTGCAGAAGATCAGCTATATCGCGATCGCGATCATGCTGCTTGCTGTCAGCTACACAGGCTTCTGCCTGTGGGGCGTGACCAATCAGCTCGGTATCTTTGCTATTGGTAACGTCTGGTTTGCCAATATTGGCATCCATGCGGCTCCCGGTGGCGGGGCGCTTATGGCGACGCGCATCATCCATTACATCATTGCTTGGCTGTTGGTCATCATTGGGATGATCCATGTCTACATCGCTACGATGCATGGCCTGAGCGCTTGGCGTATGATCTTCCTGCACAAGGAGGACGCGGATGCGCTTGAGGGTTCTCACTAAGAATCTAGCATCTTCTATCTGACATAAGGTAGAAACTAAGGAGAGCTGCCGCAGGGCAGCTCTCCTGCTATCATGAATACATGACTGAAGCAAAACATATCCTGCTGATGGCTGTGGGCAACCCCACGGTCGAAGATGACGGCATCGGCCCCTACTGCCTCCAATGCTTGCTCGAATGGTTTGAATTCCCTCCTGATCTTCGTTGTGTTGATGAGGGTGACTTGGGGCCATCGATTCTCATGGATCTTGATGAGGTGCATGAATTGATCGTTCTTGACGCCGCCAAGGAAACGGGACATCCTGCCGGGACCGTCCTGATCATGACGCCTGCGGAGATGGCGGCCAACGCGGTGTTGCATACCGCTCACGACATGGCGCTGGTCGACGTGCTGGGCATGGCCGCGCTGACGGATAAGGCCCCGGAACATACGGTCGTTGTTGGCATGCAGGTGGCAGGCTTGCGCGAGTGGGTGCTGGATATGACGCCGGAAGTGCAGGCGGCGGCGCCTGTCATGTGCGCAGCAGCGCTTGACCAGTTGCGGCGCCTGGGTGTGGAGTTCACGCCAAAGCCAGGCGCTCCCATCCCGGATGAACTTTTCGACGCCCTGGAGCACTTTGCTCCCCAAACATCTGAAAGCTGACACAGGCCCTCGCTCGCCAGTTATCTCCCATTTATTCGCTGTGCTTATACTTGATATAAGATATACTTGTATCAAAACAATAGCGACCAGGAAGGGTGCCGATGAAGAAGTATCTCATGATCAACAGCGAAAGCTTGGGTCAGGGTGACTATGAGTTAGGCAAAACGCTCATGAAGAAGTTCCTGCACACGGCGGTGGCAAGCGGGGAAACCCCTGAGGGGATTGCGCTCCTTAACAGCGGCGTGAAGCTTGCCTGTGAGGGCTCGCCGGTGCTTGACGAGCTGAGATCGTTTGAAGAACGGGGCGCAAAGATTAGTTCCTGTATTACCTGTCTTGAGTTCTATGACCTGCTGGATAAAGTCGCCGTCGGTATCCAGGGAACGATGTCTCTTTATGTGCAATACATGTTTGACGCCGACGACACCTTCGTGATCGGCTAAAGAAGGAATGCTCCAAGTGAAGAGATTATTGTGATGAGCGAGAGGGAAACGGCAGAAGAAAAGAAAACGACTCTGGTCGGGATGACTGGATTTGAACCAGCGACCTCTCGGTCCCGAACCGAACGCTCTACCAAGCTGAGCCACATCCCGACACGGATTTACAATTCTAGCATGTCGCACGCTTGCCCGCCACACATCAGGCTATACTGGTTAGCAGAGCGATGAGAAACAGAAAGGAGGCACAGGGATCCATGACTGAGAAAGTTCGTTTGACGCAACTCTCGCATAAATCTGGTTGAGCAGCCAAATGGGGTCCGGCGGACCTCCAACGAGTATTAGACCAGATCACCGGGGCACAAGCCGACCACATCGTGCTCGGTTTTGAGACTAATGATGACGCTGCGGTCGTGCGCTTGGCCGATGGCCTGGCGCTCCTGCAGACGGTCGACTTCTTCACGCCGATCGTTGATGATGGCTATGACTTTGGCCGGATAGCGGCAGCCAACGCTCTTTCTGACGTCTATGCAATGGGTGGCGAGCCGCTCTGCGCGATGAATCTGCTGGCGTTTCCCTGTTCTCTGCCGTCCGAGATCGTAGCCGATATCGTGCGCGGTGGCGCTGAGGTCTGCGCCCATGCCGGCGCTCCGGTGGTGGGAGGACACACGATCGATGACGAGGAGCCAAAGTTCGGGCTTTCGGTCACTGGGCGTATTGACCCTGACCGGATACTTTATAATGCCGGTGCGCACCCCGGCGATTTGTTGGTGTTGACCAAACCCCTGGGAACCGGGCTTATCGGCACAGCACTCAAGCAGGGGATCCTTGATGAAGCTGACGATGACGCGCGTGTAGCGATCGAATCGATGGCCCATCTTAATCGGGAGGCGTCGCGTGCGGCTCAGGCTTTAGCGGCGTCAGAAGATGCGAAAAACCCGGTCCACGCCTGCACTGATGTGAGCGGCTTCGGATTGGTCGGCCATGCGCATGAGATGGCCCAGGCTTCTGGGTGCTCGGTGCAACTGCGCGTCGCTGACCTGCCACTCCTGCCTCGTGCGCGGGAGCTGGCTGCTGCTGCGGTCACACCGGGCAAGACCGACGAACTGATAACGTGGGCGGCAGACTTTGTTATCGATGCGATCGATACCGATGATAATGCCCGCCTGATCTGCGACCGCCTGATCTGCGATCCCCAGACTTCAGGAGGGCTGCTGTTGGCGATCGAGCCGTCTGCAGCTGCACGTTATCTTGAGGCGGTTGACGAGGCCTGGGTCATTGGTGAGCTCACCGATGGGCCCTCCGGGCAGGTAACGCTCCTCTGATCATGGGAGTCCTGGGTACGATCGGGGGTTGGCTGCAAAGCGTGATGCTGGCGCTGGGGTACGGCGTCTGCCATCAACTTCCGGACCGCAGCTTTATCTCAGGGGGGTTCCAACAGCCGGTCTGCGCGCGCTGTTCAGGCATCTATATCGCCACGACGTTCGGACTGGTCGCCCTGTTCTTCCTCTATCGTTTCAGGCACAGGCCGACGACGTCTCCTGATGAGCGCCTCCAGGTTCAGCTCCACTGGTCGTACTGGGTGTTCCTGGTGCTGGCACTTGGCGCTATGGGCTATGATGGCGTTTCCAGCTATGCGCACCTGCGACCGACGACCGACTTGATCCGTCTCATCACGGGCCTGGCGGTGGGAGGCGCGCTTGCGCCGCTTCTCTGGGCGTTGTTGAATGAGACCTTGCTCAAAGCGCGTGAAAGCAGAAAGATACTGGCCTGCCCCCGTGACTGGCTGCTTTATCTGGGCACTCTGGTGCTGGCGGGCCTTATTGACTACCTTGCGGGTCCGGTGTTGGGCCCTGTTGTCCCGCTCCTGGTGACGGCGTGCCTGGTGGCGACCTTCACGACGATCGCGCTGGTCGTACTGGGCTTGTTCAAACGCTTCGCCGGCCGGGTCGACCGGGCACGTGACGTCGTTTTTCCCGCGCTGATCGCGCTCGTGATCGCGCTGGCGCTGCTCATGCTCTTCGCTCTCGGCAAGGCCGCCTTGCTCTCCTGGCTAATTTAAGAACGGGTGATGTCCGACCCTCTTGTTATGCTGTGAGTAATCAGCATCAAGATTGAGGAGTCCTCATGGCACACACTGCCCCTGATCAGTTCCAACAGCAGGCAAGTCGCGCATTCGGCCAATTGGTCCGCAGTATCAACGACGCGCAGTTGAGGGCGCTTATGCGTGCGGTTTTTTATCGCGCGGGTCGCTATCAGGCGTTCTGCCAGGCTCCAATGGCGTTGTCCGGGCCTGATGCTGCCAGGGGTAGCGCTATCCGGCATGCGATCAGGTCCGGCAGGCTTGTGCGTTCAGTAGCGGGGAGTTTCTCTGCGCGATCCCAGGACCTTATGTTGGCGGCGGCGTTGTTCCTGGGAGCAGGGGCGACCGAGGCCTTCGAGGCGCAGGGGGCCGCGCGCCTGACGCCACGCGGGCGGCTCTATCCGGTGGCGGTGCTCTCAACGCTGATAGTCCATGACACGCGCTGCACGATCGATCGCAGTAAGCGTGAAGCACTGGAGGGGCTTATCCTGCGGGCGGCTGCCTTTGCGGGGGAGTCCGGCGTGCCGGAGCCTGAGGAGGTTGGCGTGGAGGACCTTCTGGGGCGTGAGGCGCGGATCCTTGCGCTTTGCGTGCAGTTGGATCGTTTTGCGGCGTATCAGAGCGATGCACGACAGGTCGCGCCACTCCCTGACCTTGCGGTAAGATGGTCTCTGCCAACGTCAAAGCAGCAACTCTCACAAGGAAATGCTGCATCAAAGAGCGAACCATCGGTTTCGCACTTGACATTGGTCGATTCGCGACGAAAGGATGACGATGACGACATGCATGAACCCCGGGTTGCCGCAGGCTGAGATAGGGATCTTTGGCGGGAGCGGCTTCTACGAACTGCTCGACGATGCGACCGAGTATAAGATATGGACACCTTATGGCGAGCCTTCAGATGTCGTGGCGGTCGGTACGCTCGGCGGGCGCAGTGTTGCTTTCATGCCGCGCCATGGCAAGAATCACACGATCGCGCCGCATGAGGTGAACTATCGCGCGAACCTCTGGGCGTTTCACGAGCTGGGCGTGATCCGGGTCATAGGCCCTTCTGCCTGCGGGAGCCTCAGCCCAGAAGTTGCTCCGGGTGACTTCGTGGTGGTCGATCAGTTCGTCGATCGCACGAACGGGCGCGCTGATACCTTCGCGGAAGGCGGCAGGATCTATCATGTATCCTCGGCCGATCCCTACTGTCCGGAGCTGCGCCAGCTGGCGATCGACAGCTGTCATCGGTTGGGCATCAAAGTGCATGAGACCGGCACGGTCGTCGTGATCCAGGGGCCGCGCTTCTCGACGCGGGCAGAGTCGCAGTGGTTCGCGCGCCAAGGCTGGACGGTCGTCAACATGACCCAGTATCCGGAGGGCTATCTCGCGCGTGAGCTGGAGATGTGCTACGTCAACGTTGCGCTCATTACTGATTATGACGCAGGTGTCAACGCCGATGACGCGGTCACCAACGTTAACGTCATGGAGGTTTTCGCCAACAACATCGACAAGCTTAAGGCTCTTATCGATGACATGGTGCCAACTATCCCGGAACAGCGTCACTGCCTGTGTAAGGATGCCCTGGCCAGTGCAGCAATGTAATGCCGCTCGTCTGCTTTGGTTGTGCAAGGTCGCGAAATTTGTAGTACACTGGGTAGCCGTGCCGGGTATTTGCATGGTATGCTTACCGGCGTCAGATAGATGGTGGAGTTGGCAAAAGCCGCTTGCTCCAGAGACCATGGAGGTTGTTAATGTTTGGTTTAGGTCCCGGAGAAACCGTAATCATAATAATCCTTATTATTGTGCTATTTGTGATCTTTGGTCCGAAGCAGCTCCCTAAGCTGGGCAAGATGTTCGGCAAGACCATGAAGTCCGTACGTACCGGCCTTGATGAAATGAATGCCGAGATGAAAACTGAGAGCGCATCAGAGCCGACTGAGAGCGATGCGGCCGAAACATCCGACAAACCAGCCGCGTCGGTTCCTCTGGTCTGCCCGAAGTGCGGTACGACTGCCAAGCCTGGGACGAAGTTCTGCCCGGAGTGTGGCACGGAGCTCAAAGTCCCCGAGCCAGTGGCAGCAGCGGATGCACCTTCTGCTTGCCCCAAATGCGGTACGATCGTAGCCCCTGGGACGAAGTTCTGCCCGGAGTGCGGCGAGAAGTTCTAGCTGGGATTTTCAAGCTTGTTAATGGGTGGTCGGAGCTCCTGTTCCGACCGCTCGTTTTTTCAGAAAAGTGCGGTTTGGAGGAAATTTGAAGCCTGATGGTATGTGGTACTATAGGCAGGTTAAATTTCTCAAATGAGAACTTATGCGTATAAAACACGCTGTTGATAAAGGAGAAGAAGGAATGGCTGAAGGAATCGTACTTACGCTTGAGGGCAAGAAAAAGCTTGAGGCTGAGCTCGATATACTTATTAATGTGAAGCGTGCTGAGGTAAGCGAGCGCATCAAACAAGCGAAGAGCTTTGGGGACCTGAGCGAGAACTCCGAATATGATGACGCCAAGAACGAGCAGGGTTTTGTAGAGACCCGCATCGCAGAGATCCAGGCAACGCTCGATCATGCTGAAGTTGTCGCAAGGCCCCGAAAAGCGACGAAGGTCGCGGTCGGGACAACAGTTACCCTGAAGCCAAAAGGGCGGGGCTCAGAGGTCGATTACCACATAGTCGGTTCAGCCGAAGCTGATCCTGCCCGCCTGGCCATCAGCAACGAATCGCCGGTGGGATCGGCGCTTATCGGGCACAAGAAAGGCGACGTCATCGACGTGAAGACGCCGCGTGGGATTAAGACTTTCGAGATCATCAATATCGCACCGCTTACCCTGCGCTGACCGATTGGAGCAAACATCCATGGACCGCGAGCGTGACCTGGACACGACCCTGAACACCTCGGATATTCCTGAGGACGATCCGGTTGCCGTACGCCGCGGAAAGTTAAGCGATCTGGCCCAGGCAGGCATCCCCGCGTATGCGACAGGGTATCGGCCCGCCGCTTCAAGCGCGTTGTTAAAGGAACATCACGCAGATCTCACAGAAGGCGAGTCCTCTGGCGAGGAGACAAGTGTTGCAGGTCGCGTCACGGCGATTCGGCGCCAAGGCAAGATCGCATTCTGGGTACTGCGTGACGCAACGGGCGAACTCCAGTTGTTCCTGCGCCAGAACGTATTAGGCGAAGCTGCCTATGAGTTCGCGAAGACTCTCGATGTAGGCGACTGGGTCTATGCGCGCGGTGAGGTGCTGCGCACCAGGACCGGCGAGCTTTCGCTCTCCCCGGTCGAGCTGGTGTTGCTGGCAAAATCACTACGGCCGCTCCCCGAGAAGTTTCATGGGCTGACTGATACCGACGCCCGGTATCGCCAGCGCTATGTCGACCTCATCGCCAATCCCGAGGTGCGCCGCACCTTCGAGATCCGCTTCAGGATCATCGCCCAGATGCGGCGTTTCATGGACGCGCGCGGCTTCCTTGAGGTTGAAACGCCGATCCTGCACTCAGTGCCGGGAGGCGCCGTGGCGCGACCGTTTATCACGCACCATAACACGCTTGACCGGGACTTGTACCTGCGTATCGCGCCGGAGTTGCACCTCAAGCGGTTGTTGGTCGGCGGTTTCGAGCGCGTCTATGAAATTGGGCGCTGCTTCCGCAACGAGGGCATGGACACGCGCCATAATCCTGAGTTTACGACCATCGAGGTCTATGAGGCCTTTGGCAACATGGAGTCAATGATGGAGCTGACCGAGGCGCTGGTCACAGACGCTGCGCGCGAGGTCCTGGGGCGCACCGATATTACCTACCAGGGCGTCGAGCTGAACCTGGGAGAACCCTTTGTGCGCAAGACGGTCGCAGAGCTGGTGAGCGAAGCGCTGGGCGCTGAAGTCTCTGTTCACACGCCGCTTGAGGAGCTGCGCGCACTGGCTCAGCGCCGTCAGGTTGCCTTCGAGCCAGCTTGGAGCGCCGCCAAACTCTTCATGGAGCTCTTTGACGAGCTGGTCGAAGCTATCCTGATACGACCAACCTTTGCGTATGGCTATCCAGCTGAGGTCTCGCCGCTCTCACGGCGCAATGATAAGGATCCGGAACTTACCGATCGCTTCGAGCTGTTTATCGCCGGGCGCGAGCTGGCCAATGCGTTTTCTGAGTTGACCGATCCTATCGACCAACGGGCCCGCTTTGAAGAGCAGGCGCGCGCCAAAGCCGCCGGTGATGACGAGGCGATGAGCGTCGACGAAGATTACCTGCGCGCCCAGGAGTACGGCATGCCGCCTGCCGGTGGGATGGGGTTGGGCATCGACCGCTTGGTCATGCTCTTGACCGACAGCCAGAGCATACGCGACGTTCTCCTTTTTCCAACAATGAGAGATGTATCCCCTTCTGCCTGAGAAAATGTGCTATTATATATTTGGGTTTATATATAAAATTGGAAAATACTATAGACCATGAGGAAAACTGCAGAACATAGGGGAAGAGTAAGAATATGAAAACACAGGGGAAGAAAGTCCTGCAACGGTCGGTTTTGGTCAGCATGGCGGCGGCTTTGATTATGGCGGGCTTTGCGACACAACCCGCCTCTCTGCAGGCGGAACCAACGACACCTACGCCGCAGGTGCTACCTGCGCCAACGATCGGCTCGCCAGACGTAACAGTTAGTACGGAAGCGAGCCTGACGGCGGTGGTGGCGGCTGCGCCAACAGGCACGCAATACGTGATCGCGATTTCCGGTACGATCAAGCTGACTCAGACACTGATTATTAATGCAGGTAAAAATATCATTCTGACCGGAGGCGGTACGCTTTCTGGCGCTGGTGATTTTGATGATATAACGGTGAGCGGCAGATACAACTCGGTTCCGGGCGCCATACTAACACTTGCAGATATCACGATCACCCATGATGCGGGTAAAACTGGCCGGGGAATTTACGTAGATGTATCATCGGGCGACCGCACGGTAGCCACGCTTAATATCGTCGACGGGGCGCTGATCACCGGTAATAACTACGTTTATACAGACAATGACAACCGCTACTATATCGGTTCATTTTATTCAGGCGGCGGTGTCTTTTGCTATGGCATCCTCAATATGTGGGGTGGAGTAATTAGCCATAACAGTGTAAGCACCAATATAAGCACTCTTGATGATCTCTGCAATGGCCTTGGCTGTGGAGGAGGAGTTGCGGTAGCCTACGTAAGCGCGTACGGGCCTTTCCCGCCATCTACCACCTTTAACATGTATGGAGGAACCATCAGCGACAACAGTGCGAGCAACAAGGGTGGTGGTGTCTTCCTGGCGGAAGGCGTACCTGACAACGTGATGGTCATGTCAGGAGGCACGATCACAGGCAATACGGCAGGCGTCAATGGCGGAGGAGTTGCGGTTGGGTATTCTACCTCGTGGGTGATGACTACTGGTAGCGACATGTACAATACGCTTCTCGTTTCAGGGGGCAGTATTACCAATAACAGTGCGGCGGCCTGTGGTGGCGGCATCTACAGCAAAGGCGCCAGCATCGTGACTGTCACGGGCGACGCGCTGATCTCGAAAAACAAAGCGGCCTGTGGCGGGGGTATATACTCAGAGGGTAACACGGGAATGTCGCCTAATGTTTTTGATGCGGGTGTAGTTCCGTACGTTGAGGTCGGCTATAGCACCACCACAAACATCGAGGGGGGTAGCATCACCGGCAATACCGCCACGGTAGCTGGTGGAGGCGTCTATAACAGTGGCCTTGGGGCAGACTATATTGTTGCCTCAGACAGTGTATACAACTGTGGTATCGAGCTCGGAGGCAGCCTTAATGGTTATGGTTATACGAGTATTACCGACGGTTACTATGACGCCTATTTTTTGGGGGACTACCCCAGCGTTACGACCGTGACCGGCGGTACGATATCTGGTAACAGCGCCCCGACCGGCGGCGGCTTTTACAATACGGGCGTCTTGAACGTTTCTGGAGGAGCGGTGTCAAACAACAAGGCGACCTCTGGCGGTAACGGGGGTGGTATCTATAACGATGCAAGCGCCTTTGAATTCCCACCTGTGTTGAAAGCCCTGTTAGCGAACGCGCAGTATATGACATATGACCATGTGGCTGAGGTGGCGCAGTCTCGGGGCGATGACCCGCCAAGTTATCCTACTCTTGTTCCTCTTGACTATGTCGCCCATGGCAGTCTGACGATCTCTGGTGCGGCAACTGTCTCAGACAATACGGCCCAAAACGGGGGAGGCGTCTACAACTCGCAGGATGCCACCACTACGGTCAAGGCTGAGGCTACGCTTACTGACAATAGCGCAAAAGCAGACGGCGGCGGTATCTATACCAAAGACTATGCGCAGCTCTTTGTCGAGCAGGGCGCGACCTTTACGGACAACTCAGCAGCGCTCGCAGCCATGCGCAAGCCTGCCGATGACGCTCTCTACGCCCAGCAAATCCAGGCAAGCTCGTGGACCATGCCCTTTACTCAGGGTTACAACAACTACGACATCAACTACCAAGGCTTTAAGCTTACCATCCTTGCTGACACAGGAGGAGCCGCTGTATCTGCGACCGACCCGGCGATAGCTACCGGAAAAGTGCAGCTTAAAGCAACGCCAGCTTCTGGCTATACCTTTACGGGCTGGTCCGTGGAAAGCTTGGGGGCGGTTACCTTAAGCAGTGCAACAGATCCTGACGCAACCTTTATCATGCCCTTCGCTGATGTGACGATCACCGCACACTTTGCGCCACAGTCTTCAGAACCTGCAAAGCCGTCGGCTCCGGTCAATCCGTCAAAGCCTGCTGAGCCAAAGCAGACTCCAAAGAAGTCAACTCCGCAGGCTTCAAAGAAGTCGACGCCAGCTGCTCAGACATCTACGTCAGCGGTAGCGCATACTGCGTCAAGCAGCCTGCCTGAGACAGGAGACGTCTTAAGTACGATCGGCCTGCTGGTTGCGGTAGCCTTTGCGCTGTCGCTTTCGGCGTTCTTACGTCGGCGGAGGCGCGCGTGAAGTGAGCCAGCGCCAGCGCTCGTAGACCTGAAATCCTCTCTCGCGCAAAAAGCCCCCTCCCAGGAGGGGGCTTTTTGTATCTTCTGGTAAATTTTTTTAATTAATACGGTAGAAAAAGGTAACGTTTTCCACTTGAGTTCCCCTACATGATAAAGACGTTGAAATAAGCACGGCTTATGACGCTTTTTGCTCGATGGCACAGAGGGTTTTGAGAAAGTGAATAAGCTGCAATAACTTGGCTCCAGGTGCTGGAGCTTGGAGACAAGAGAACGGGGGGGGCAGAGTGACGGTACGCCTTGCGATTAAAAAGGCAATAATTGTAGTGCTGGTGACTGCCTGTGTTATATCGGCAGGCGTAATTCCCTGCTCGGTATACGACGCGAATGGGACGATTGATTCTTCGGCGCAACCAGCCGGGTTATCTTCAACGGAGACGACCGGGCAAGCTGCTTCGTCATGCAGCACAGAAAGCGCTTTAGTACCGGCTGACCAGCCTTCCAATGTTACGACGACCGAGACGCCCAGTGTCGCTCCCACCAACCCTGGTGTCGTAAGTCCTGCACCGTCAACTATCACTACAGTGGCGCCGAAGCCTACAGTGGTGCCGAAGCCTACAGTCGCGCCATCCGTGCAGAGCCCGACAGTTGCGCCATCTGCCCCCTTAGTAACTGCGGGCCCGAATCTGAGTCTCAACGGGTTAATAGGTATTCAGGCAACGGATGCGATCATTGACATGGACTTGAGCAGTATGTACTTTGGTTCAGTCAAGAACGACTCTGATTACTTCTATCAGCATGCGCCTGCGACTACTTCGTATGGATCAATCAACAATGCTTATCCACCCTATGTACGCTATGACCCCGCATACTTCAAGTGGGACTGGAACGCCAGCGATAATTATTCGACCAGCTATGTCGTCATGCATACGATGCTCCTCAACCAGATCGCCGACCCCAACGCCTCGGATATCAACGCAGCAAGCAATATCATCAAAGGCAACTTCATCGCTTATTGCACGGACAAAGACTATAGCTACTGGGCTGATGTCGCACTACAAGGCGCGCTTCTGTCAGACTACCGCCCAGTCACGCAGCTCACGCCAGATATGCAGGCTAAGATTCGCTGGATAGTGGAACATTCGCTTGAAGTGGAAAACTGGCAGGAAGTACTTGCCGATGTGGGCCTGCAGCCGAGCGACCTGAGTTCCAACAATGCCCTCCTGGCAGCCCCCTTCCAGACGTATCCAACTGCCTACCCAAATGGTCAACCTAACGGGATATCTGCATCGGACGCACAGTCCGGCATCTTCAACGGCGCAGAAGCGATGATCTATTACTGCACCCAATTGTCTATCTGGGAGCTTTTGCGTGGAACTGAAGGCAACCCTGACAACGGTTCGTTTCTTACTGACACGTATTGGATAAACCCTTACGCGAATCCGGATCTCTATCCCAGTACTTCCGCGGTCGTCACAAAGCTCTGTCAAGCGATCCTGGATAAAGTGGCCGGGATAAACGATACCAATTATGGCAACCAGTACACGAACTATCGCCCGGAGATTAGCGTGGCTGCCGATCAGTCGCAAGCCACGATCAGCGGCACCTATTATCATATCCCGGTGAGTTGCACGCAGGTCAACGTAATTCCTACCACTGATCCGCACGTGGTCACGATACAGCCAGACGATCAAGTGACCTACACGGTGACCGCGGACGGGGGAGTGGCCAGATTCGACAATGGGAGTACGTCGATTACGGCTAATTATTCTGATACCGTGACGCTGCTTTTGCCTCTCGGTTATACGGGGCCGGTCAGCATCGAGGCATCGGTTGCCAACGCAAGCACTGCCGATGGTAACTATTACTACCTGACCGAGATCGGCGCTTATCCGATGGATGAGTCGCTCCAAAGCAGGTTCCAGGCGATGGTAACAGCGGGTTTTATCGAAGGACGCCCGCAGACTGACCTGCAGTTCAATAGCGAGGGCTATTCACAGGAGACGACGCTGACTGGCAGTAAATACCTTACCGGTATCACGAGTACCGATAAGGTCTTCAGCTTCACACTCGATGAGATCAACGTTTTGGGCGGGTCGGTGACAAACTCCGCGATCCAGACGGCGCAGGTTACGGGGGCGGGTAGTTTCTCGTTCGAATTGACTGATCTTCAGCCCGGCGACCACCGCTTCTATCGTATAAGCGAACAAGTGCCCAACCCGGTTCCAAGAGGTTGGACATATGACACAAATTACTATGACGTATCAGTTTGGGTATCAACCGATGGGGTGTTGAGCGTCACGTATTATCTCAACGGCTTACGCGCGAATATCCGGGGTACGCCCGACTTCACAAACGCCTTTGCGGGACCACGTCTGCCTGATGCCGGCGGCGTTGGTGTGATCGCCTTCATACTCATGGGAGCGCTGATGATGTTGCTTCCCAGTGCGGTGTTCATTCAGTTACAGAGGAGACGAGAGTACTTGAAGGAGGGCGGCGACAACGAAGCAAAAGAAACAGACAGCTAGAAACAGGAAAGGTAATCATGACAAGTAAGTTAGGAAGAGGTGTGAAAGAAGTATGAAAAAAGTTAAGAAGAGAGTGATCGGCCTGTTGTTGGCGTTTGCGATGCTAGCCATGCTGGTCGCAGGCGGTGTGCCTGCAGCACTGGCAGCCGGTCCATCAGCAGTCGACATTGTCGTACACGCGCCGTCACAACCGGCGGGTATGACGCTCGATGGACGTACGATAAGCCTATACAAGATATTCGATCTGTCCTGGGACGGAGCGGATGCCTACACCTACAAGATCAACTCAGCGTTTGATACCAGCGCGTATCGCAGTGCATTGAACACAGCGCTGGGTACAAGCTTCGCTTCGGGCGACGATATACTGGACTACCTCCAGGGCACGCCTGACATGGAAGCTTTTGGCGCAGCGACGCTCAAGTATGTTGAAGCATCGGGCATCAGCTACACCTACTCTGCGACAGCCACAGGCGCATCCCACACATTCACTGGTTGTGCTTTGGGTTACTATCTGGTGACCGGCAGCGTACCGGCGCTTGATCCCAACAAAGAAGATGATGTGGTGTATTCTGCCGCCGTGCTGGTGACAAACGCGGATCTTTCTGGCGAGTTCGATATCGACCTGAAGCTTGATATGCCGAGCATCAACAAATGGGTTTATGATACGACTTCTAGTTCCTGGGGCAAGACTACTGACGCCAATATCGGCGATACCGTGCAGTTTAAGCTGACGTCCACGGTTCCTGACAGGACGGGCTATGGCAGCTATACCTTCATTATGCATGATACGCTGAGCGCGGGCCTCACTCCGTCTTGGTCGCCTAACGCGCCGACTGCTGCTGACTTCAAGATTACGATCGGTGGCGTTGACCTTACGGCAGCAGATTACACCGTGACACCGCTCAGCCCGCAGGCAGGCGATGGGAGCTATGCCTTCAGTATCGACTTCAATAACTTCATGAAATATGACACTGATGCTGAGATCGTGGTGACCTATAGCGCTGTTTTGAACTCAAACGCGAAGGTCTCTACGAGTGATAACATCAAGGAGAACCCGAACACTGCCTCTCTTGAGTACAGCAATAACCCCAATGACACTGGCGAAGGTGGCAGCACGAACACGACGACCGATCATGAAGTCGACGTATACACCTACGCACTCGATATCTACAAGTACACGGGCACATTAGGTTCTGGCGACACGGCGTTAGCTCTGGCTAAGTTTGAATTACGGACAAATGCTACTGACGCCAGTACAGCAGTCAAGTTCACGAGTTCAGGCGCGGGTGCCCCCTACTGTGTTGATAACGTCAAAGGGACGATCACGACGCTGGTCTCGGGCGACGATGGCATGATCCATGTGGCCGGTTTAGACGAGGGAACCTATTATCTGGTCGAGACGCAGGCGCCTGATGGCTATAATCCACTTTCTGCTCCGATCCCCCTAACGATCGATGCGACGATGGATACCTCTAGTGTTAAAGGTGTGACAGCGATCAGCTACTCCTATAAGGATACAAAGGGCGACACCGTAAACATGAGCAGTGACAAGTTGGATGTGCAGAACAACAGCGGCAACGTGCTGCCAGCAACGGGTGGTATTGGCACGACGATATTTACGATTGTCGGCGCAACGGTGATGATCGTAGTACTGATCGTGCTTGTCGCCCGCCGGAAGCTTCGCAAAAACGAGGAATGATTAAGACGTTCAATCAGGCTTATTACGATAAGCCAGGGTGATAGCTTAAAGCATGCTGGTCCCAGAGGCATACCGCTTTCTGGGGCCAGCACTGCACGGGAAAGGGTTCGACATAGGTCAAGGAAACGATAAGTGGGTCATGCGCAGGCGCATTTTCACAACCAGCATACTTGTGGTGGTCTTTCTGATTGGGCTGGCGGTGATGCTGTATCCCGTCATCAGCAACTACTGGAACACCTTAGTGCAATCGCGAGTTGTCTCTAACTACACTAAAACGGTCAACCAGATGGACGACGGGCAGATTCGTGCATTGATGGCGGCGGCGCAAGCTTATAATGAGCAGCTACCCAATAGCTTGGATCGCTTCGCTCTGTCTTCGGATCAGTACGCTCGATACAACTCGATACTGGATGTCGGTCAGGATGGAGTCATTGGCACCCTGACGATACCGAAGATATCAGTCAAACTCCCGATTTATCATGGTACCGATCCAACGGTCCTTGAAGTGGGTTTAGGGCATTTACCCGGGTCGTCGTTTCCCATTGGTGGAGCTGGCACGCACACCGCGATCAGCGGGCATAGGGGGCTTCCTTCCGCGGAACTTTTGAGCCATATTGATCGCCTGGTCGTCGGGGATCGCTTTCAGATCACCGTGCTTAAGCATGTGGCGACGTATCAAGTTGATCAGATTAAAGTGGTGCTGCCCGACGACCTGGATGATCTAGCCTTTCAACCGGGGCAGGATCTGGCAACACTTATCACCTGTACGCCCTATGGCGTCAACACGCACCGCCTGCTTGTGCGCGGCCACCGGGTCGCTGATCAGGCGCCGATGCAAGTCAGGACTCCGGCGTTTGATGCGACGACTCTGGAGATCCTTATTGCGGTTTTGCTGCTGGTAATGGTGGGCATTGCCTTCAGTTTGAAGTTCAGGAAGAAAAAAAGAAGTTCGGACGCTGATGTTACTTGAAATGCGTCTGACGAGCAGGAAGATAATGGTTACCGCGGCGTGCTATAATCTGTAGCAGTTTACTGCAGTGAAGAGAGCGTAGCCAAAGGTGGGGGGAGTTCGACTAAACCCGATCTCAGGCCTTTGATACCCGATCCATTGCATGTACAGGCGAGGTAGTGCCGGGTAACAGAGGGCGAAAGTCTTCCTGTGTCTGTTGCAAAGAGCTAAACAGGTACGGGAGGGTTTCATGGGAACAGAGGTTAATTGTAGGCTACGAGAGACTCAATCGATGTCCGCGTGTCGGGAGGTCGACTTAGTCAGGAGAGCCCAAAAGGGTTCGCAACAGGCTCTGGCCGAGTTATACCAACACTACTACCCTCAGTTCTATCATTTTGCGCGCAAGCGCCTTCCTTCAGACGATCAGGCGATCGATTGTGTGCAGTCAGCATTCCTCTATGCAATCGTTCATATCAAAGAGCTGCATAATCCTAATAGTTTCAGAGCCTGGCTCTACCGGATCTGCTCGTCAGAAATATCAGCTGTTTATAAATTAAAGAAGCGCGATAATACCATGGTGTCACTTGACGAGATGACCACAGAGCAGATAGGCGCCTATAAAGAACTTCTGATCACAGCGGAGTCGTCGCAGAAGCCGCGGGACTTGGTGGTTCGGCAAGATGTGCTTCTGGAATGCCTTAAACACCTGACAGAAAATCAGAAGAACATAATCATCATGCGCTACTATGGCGGACTCAAGCTCGTGGAGATCGCTGAAGTGCTCGATATCTCGCAGGAGACGGCACGAAAACGCTTGCATGATGCGCTCGCCGCCTTGCGTAAGAACTGTGAGTTCTTCTCGCCAGAGATCTTTTTAACTAACGATTAGAAAGCGCCTGTTCTTTCTAACCCAAACTGGCCCATCCAAAATCTGTCAATAGCATTTATAGATTTTCTGCGAAGAGCTTTATCATGGTCTGCAGGTGCTTTTTGCACGGCGTATAATAAAAGCCTCAATGTATATCGCGGGTTCACGCCCGAAAGAGGTGTAATAGATGTTTGACAGATTTACTGATAACGCGCGTAAAGTGATTAGCAACGCCAAGGACGAAGCGCAGGCACTGGGACAGCATTTTGTGGGGACCGAGCACCTGCTGCTCGGGCTTATCGACGAGCCCAACGAGGTCATCACGGACGTCTTCGAGGAGCTCAACATTGATCCGTCCGATGTTCGGGCTGAGGTCAGCCGTACGATAGGCAAGGATTCCTCAACGCCGCCGGAGACGATCACGTTCACACCCCAGGCTAAAAACGTGCTGGAGCTTTCGCTGCGCGAGGCCATGCGGTTCGGCCATGCCTATGTGGGGCCGGAGCATATCCTGCTGGGGTTGATCGATGAGGGTGGCAGTGTTGCTGCGCAGATACTCATGAAGATGGGCGCTGACCTCGATCAGGTGCGCGCCACGATGATCCAGGTGCTCTCGACGGCTCGCGTGGGCGAGGCGGCGGGCGCTGGCGCGCGGTCTATGTCGATGCTTGATGAGTTCGGGCGCAATCTGACGCGCGACGCGATCGATGGCAAGCTCGATCCAGTCATCGGGCGCAAGCGCGAGATCGAGCGCGTCGTGCAGATACTCTCGCGCCGCATGAAGAATAACCCGGCCCTTATCGGCGAGCCGGGCGTGGGCAAAACGGCCATTGTCGAGGGCCTGGCACAGATGATCGCGGCCGACCTCGTGCCCGAGACCCTGCGGGGCAAGCAGCTCTACCAGCTCGACATCTCGGGGCTTGTGGCCGGGAGCAAGTATCGTGGTGAGTTTGAGGAGCGCATGAAGCGCGTCATCGACGAGATCCGCAAGCGCGGCGACGTCATCATCTTCATCGATGAGATCCATACCCTGGTCGGCTCCGGTTCTGCCGAAGGCTCGATCGACGGAGCAAATATCTTGAAGCCCTCGCTCGCGCGCGGTGAGTTCCAGACCATCGGCGCAACCACGATCGACGAGTATCGCAAATACATCGAGAAAGACCCCGCCCTTGAGCGCCGCTTCCAGCAGGTGCAGGTCGCAGAGCCGACCAACGTCGAGACTTTGCAGATACTCAAAGGCGTACGGGACCGCTACGAGGATTTCCATTGCGTGAAGTTCAGCGATGAGGCCCTGGCGAGCGCTGTGACGCTGGCAGATCGCTACATCAGTGACCGTTTCATGCCGGATAAGGCCATCGACCTGGTCGATGAGGCGGGCGCCAAGTTGCGCATTGCGCGCGCGACCGTCAGTCCTGAGATCCGCACGCTTGACAGCGAGATCAAGACCCTGCAGGCAGACAAAGAAAATGCCATCATCGCCGGTGAATATGAGAAGGCCAGCAAGCTGCGCGATAAGGAGCATAAAGCCTCCGAGAAGCGCAAGGAGCTCGTGGCGGCCTGGAAGAAAGAGGATGAAGACAAGCCTGCTGTGGTCACCCCGTCTGAGATCGCTGAGGTGCTCAGCGTCTGGACCGGCATCCCGGTCACCGACCTCACCGCCGAGGAATCCGCGCGCCTCATGAACCTGGAAGAGGAGCTGCACAAGCGCGTGGTCGCCCAGGATAAGGCGATCGAGACGCTCGCGCGCACGATTCGCCGCTCTCGCGCGGGACTGAAGGATCCGCGGCGCCCGGCGGGATCGTTCATCTTTCTGGGTCCGAGCGGTGTGGGTAAGACTGAGACAGCGAAGGTCCTCGCTCAGACCGTGTATGGCAGCGAGAACGCGCTCATCAGCCTTGATATGAGCGAGTATATGGAGAAGCACACGGTCTCGCGCCTGGTCGGTTCGCCTCCGGGCTACGTAGGCTACGATGAGGGAGGCCAGCTGACCGAGCGGGTCCGTCGGCGTCCCTACAGTGTCATACTGTTCGATGAGATCGAGAAGGCGCATCCAGATGTCTTCAACATCCTGCTGCAGATCCTCGAAGAGGGCCGCCTGACCGATGCGCAAGGGCGCACGGTCGACTTCCGCAATACGATTCTGATCATGACGAGCAATGTTGGCGCCCGTAATATCACGAAGGGCACGAGCCTCGGGTTCACCTTCGAGAAGGACGAATTTTCGCCTGAGGCCGTCAAGACCAAGGTTGAAGGCGAGCTTAAGGAGCTCTTCCGCCCTGAGTTCTTAAACCGTCTGGATGAGGTCATTATCTTTGACGCGCTGACACGGGATGAAATCGGACAGATCGTTGATATCCTGATTCGGAGCACGCAGGAGCAGTTGGCGTTGCATGGCCTGGTGCTCGAGCTCAGCGATGAGGCGCGTGAATTCCTGGCCGATCACGGCTTCGACCCGGCATCCGGCGCCCGGCCCTTGCGTCGTGCGATCCAGCGTTATGTCGACGACGTCTTAAGTGAGGACATCCTGCGTGAGAAGTGGCAGAAAGGTGACGTCTTGCGTGCCGTGATGACGGGTGAGGGAGACGAGCGCTCGATCAGCTTCGAGAAAGTCGAAGGTGCGGTCGGTATAGAACCCATCATGACCGAAGAAGTAGAAGGAACCTTTGAACTTCATGCGCCAGCAGCTGTATTGGCGGCTGTGGGCGGCGGCTCCGAAGCAGTTTAGACGGAGCCTGAACGCCGTCTGGCGTCGTTGTTCGCAAAGCTCGCGGCCCCCCAGGCCGCCACGCTTCACGACGCCTTGCCAGGCGATGTTTATTTCTCGTCTAGACGAGCCTGAACGCCGCGTCTCTCCGCTCTCCTGGGTATGTGCTATACTGGTTTTACCGTAAACCAAAGGAGGAATCATGGCTGGCACGGTCATCGTCAATGCAAAAGTTGACAGCTACCTGAAAGAGCGCGTTGACGCAATTCTCAAGCGTGAGAATAAGAGTGCGTCAGAAGTGATAAAGGCAACGTGGGAAGAGATCGCCCGGACCGGAGATATTCCTCGTAGCTTGCGCGAAGAAACAGAAGCCGAAAAACAGAAACGTCGCGAAGAAAGGCTCCGCGTGTTGGAAAGCGCGGTCTGCCACTCTGGTGCGCACCACGAGGACGCCAATAGGGACGTACGCGAAATTATGACAGATATTCTTCTCGAGCGGTATGGCTATGTCTAAGATAGTGCTCGATACCAATGTGCTTCTTGACTGGTTTGATGATACGCGCGCTGAACATGAAAATGCACAGACGTTTATCCGCAAACACATTATAGGTGGTGACGTATTATATGTTGCCGCAACAAGTTGCAAAGATGTGTACTACGTAATATCTCGTGCTTACAGTGAACCTATGGCACGCGAGTGCATTCAAAGCATATTTCTTGCAATGGAATTGCTTCCCGTAGATAACCGAGCTGCTTACGCTGGCTTTCATTGCAACGAGCCGGACTTTGAGGATGGCATTATTCGTGCCTGTGCAGAACTGAACCACATGGATTATCTGATAACGCGCGATAAGAGCGCCTTCAAAGATGCCCAGGTCAAAGTCCTGTCACCCACAGAATTGCTGACTCAAACATGAAAACGGTGGCGATCATAGCGGCAGGCGGCACGGGCGAGCGGCTGGGCGTCGACGGTGGTAAGCAGCTGCTGATGGTGGCGGGCAAGCCGGTCGCAGCCTGGGCAGCTAGCGCTATTGCGGCTGCGCACGACATCGATGAGCTTGTGATCGTCTGCGACCCCGAGCGTCGGGGCGAGTATGAGGCAGAGCTTCGCGGTGCGCTGTCAACGGACAAGCCGCTCAGATTTGTGAGCGGCGGGGCAACTCGGACTGCCTCGATAGCAGCCGGGCTTGCGGCAACTTCGTCAGATGTTGATATGATTCTTATCCATGATGGCGCGCGACCGCTCGTCACACCGGAGGTGGTCGACGCCGTTCTTACGGCGCTCACAACGGCTGGCCCTGACGTCGCAGGTATTGTCGTGGGCCATCCGACAAGTGATACCCTTAAGACTACAAGGGCAGGAAGCCCCCCTCTTATTATGGGTACTCCGGATCGTTCGGTTATCTGGCAGGTGCAGACCCCGCAGGTGTTTCGGGCAGCTGCCTTGCGTGACGCCTATGCGCAGGCGGCAGCGCAGCAGCTGGCGGCAACCGATGATGCGGGGTTGCTGGAAGCCGCGGGTTACACGGTTATGCTCTTCTGTGGTCCGCGCGATAACATCAAGATCACCATGAAAGAGGATATTGAGCTCGTCGAAGCGCTTTTACGTGCGCGAGCAGAGCAGGAGAGGAACTGCGGTATGAGGATCGGGCTGGGTTATGACGTGCACGCGCTGGTGGAGGGCCGCAAGCTCATCTTAGGTGGCGTCGATATTGTCTATGAGCGTGGCCTGGAGGGGCATTCTGACGCCGACGTCCTGACCCATGCAGTGGCTGATGCGGTTATTGGGGCGTTGCGCGAGGGAGACCTCGGCGAGCACTTCCCGGATACCGACGAGCGCTATCGCGGCGCGGATTCGCTCGGATTGCTCAGGCGGGTCGCCGATAAGGCGCGTGCCCAGGGCTGGGAGATCGTCGACGTCGACACCGTGATCATAGCGCAGGAGCCCAAGCTCGCGCCTTATCGTGAGCAGATGCGGCTCAAGTTGAGCGCGGCGCTTGACGTAGCGCCGGATTGTGTTGGGGTCAAAGCTACAACGACCGAACACCTGGGCTTTGAGGGACGCGGCGAGGGTATTGCCGCCCAGGCTGTCGCGCTGCTGGAGCGCCAAACTTCCTAGATGACAAAAGGGGGTCAGGCACCATTTTGTCATCATTTCGCGGCGCCTCGTCAGACAACGTTTGCTTCGTGTCTCATTTTGAGAAACATTACACGGTAGAATAGGAAGCATGTTCACACACCTCCGCGAAGATATCGCTGCGGTCAAGCAGCGCGATCCTGCTTGCACGGGCGCCGTGTCGGCGCTGATGCACTACCCGGGCCTGCAGGCGCTCTGGATGCATCGCTTCGACCACTGGCTCTGGCGCCACCATCTGCACTTCTGCGCGCGGACGCTTTCGCAGTGGGCGCGCTTCTTCACGGGGGTCGAGATCCATCCCGGCGCGACGATCGGGCATAAAGCCTTCATTGACCACGGTATGGGGGTAGTGATCGGCGAGACAACCATCATCGGCGATAATGTGACCCTTTACCAGGGCGTGACGCTCGGCGGCACGGGCAAGGAGACCGGTAAGCGCCATCCGACTCTTGAGTCCGGCGTGGTCGTCGGGGTCGGCGCGGCGGTGCTCGGTGACATCACCATCGGCCAGGGCGCTAAGGTCGGTGGCGGAGCGGTCGTGGTCAAGGACGTGCCGCCCGATGCGACGGTCGTCGGCGTTCCGGGCAAGATCGTGCGCCGGGGCGCTCATCCGCGTGCCTGCATGGATCTCATCGATGACGCTCGCGCACGCGAGGATCTGCCCGATCCTACCCTTGATATCCTGACCGAGATGGCCTTGCGGGTAACACACCTTGAGACCCGGTTGGCAACTCTGCAGAAAGAAGAACATGAGCTTAAGAATCTATAACACCGCAGCCCGCCGCAAGGAGGACTTCACTCCGCGTGAGCCTGGCAAGGTCGCGCTCTATGTCTGTGGGCCGACGGTCTATAACTACATTCACATTGGCAACGCGCGGACCTTTCTGTCCTTCGATGTGATCCGCCGGTATCTGCAATGGCGTGGTTTCGAGGTGACTTTCGTGCAGAATATCACCGACATTGATGATAAGATCATCAACCGTGCGGCTGAGGAGGGCAAGGCGCCGGCCGAGATCGCCGCGTTTTATACGAAGGCATTCATTGACGAGATGCACGCGCTGGGTGTTGAGGACCCGACATTGCGCCCGCGCGCGACCGAGTCAATCGGAGACATGATCGCGCTGATTGAGCGCCTGATCAAGCGTGGGCACGCCTATGAGAGCGGCGGCGACGTCTATTTCGCCGTGCGCAGTTGGCCCGGCTACGGGCAGCTCTCGGGCCGTGCGCTCGACGAATTGCAGAGCGGCGCGCGCGTGGAAGTCAGCGAGCTTAAGCGCGACCCGCTCGACTTCACGCTCTGGAAGGCGGCCAAACCCGGCGAGCCCTTCTGGGACTCGCCCTGGGGACAGGGGCGGCCCGGCTGGCACATCGAGTGCTCGGCGATGTCAGAGCGCGACCTCGGGCTGCCGATCGATATCCACGGCGGTGGCGGTGACCTGATCTTCCCGCATCACGAGAACGAGCGCGCGCAAGCCGAGGCGGCCACGGGCACGACCTTCGTGAACTACTGGATGCATGGCGGTATGCTCAACATCAACGATGAGAAGATGAGCAAGTCACTCGGCAATTTTCTGCTTTTGCATGAGGTGCTGGAACATTACGAGCCCGCGGTTCTGCGTCTGCTCATGCTTCAGACCCACTACCGCAGCCCGCTTGACTTCAGTGACGCGCGCCTGGAAGAGGCGAAGGCGGCCCTGGAGCGCCTGCGGGGCTTTGTAAGCCTGGTTGAGTGGAGGATCAGTTTTGCTGCCAATCCGGACAAAGGCGTGCCTTTGTCCCAAGCGACTGAAGCCGCGCGCGCAAAGTTCACCTTGGAGATGGATGACGATTTCAACACGGCGGGCGCGCTGGCTGCGCTCTTCGAGCTGATGCGCGCGACCAATGTTTGGCTGGACGCGCATCAGGGCGAACTTGGCGAAGATGAGTGTGCGAATTTGGCTGAGGTAGCAGCGACCATGTGTGAGCTGTTGGGTGTGCTGGGCATCGACCTGATAGCGGGCGGCTCTGGCAGTGACCAGCGCGCAGATGAAGATGAACAGGCTCAGTCTTTGCTCGTACAGCGCACCGAAGCCCGCGCCGCCAAGGACTGGGCACGCGCCGATGCCCTGCGTGATGAGCTTGACAAGCTGGGTTACGTCATCGAGGACACCCCGCAAGGCCCGCGGCTGGTGCGCACATGAAACCGCAAGATGAAAAGCGCATGTCAAAGCGTGATACGCCAAAGCCCGAGCGGCCAGGCTACATGCTGCTGGAAGGCAAGCATGCGGTGCTTGAGGCCCTGCGCGTCAGGATGCCGTTGACTGAGATCTTCTTTGCGCAAACAGAGCGCAGCGCGGCCTCGCGCGCCGCTGACCAGACGCTGTCAGAAATCGAAGCGTACGCCCAGCGCGGGCGCATCCCGATCACGCGCACGGCGCGCCGTACGCTCGATGAGATGAGCGAGCGCGGCGCTCACCAGGGCGTCATCGCGGCGGCGGCGCCGTTTCGCTATACGCCGCTCTCCCAGGTCGTGCGCGAGGCGAAGAATCGCGACAACGCGCTCATCATCGTGCTCGACCACGTGACCGACCCGGGTAACCTTGGCGCCATCGCACGCACGGCAGCGGTCACCGGCGCACTCGGCCTGGTGGTCGCGCGCAACCGTGCAGCGGCGATCACACCAGCAGCGCATAAGGCGGCAGCCGGCGCGCTTGCGCTCGTGCCCGTCAGCCAGGAGAACAACATCACGCGCGCGCTTGAGTTCCTCAAGAAGGAGGGCTTCTGGGTCGTGGGCGCCAGCGAGAAAGCCGAGCAAGTGGCCTGGGACGCCCCGCTCACCGGTAAGATCGCGCTTACGGTGGGCGCTGAAGGCGCAGGGCTCTCGCGCCTGGTGACCGAGACTTGCGACTTTCTGGTCAAGCTCCCGCAGACCGGCCCGATCGACTCCCTCAACGTAGCCCAGGCGACGACCGCTCTCGCGTACGAACACTTACGACAAACGCGCTGAACGCCGCCTGAGCTGCGTTCCCGCGTTCCCGTAAAGCTCACGGGCAAACAAGCCCACATCTCTTTACGGTGCCTTGTCAGACGATGTTGATCGCGTTTGGCTATACTGGAAACGATGAAGAAACAATTAATAGTTGACGGCTACAACGTCATGTTTGCTATGGAACCCTATCGTGAGTTGATCACGAGTGAGCAATGGGATACGGCGCGTTCAGCGCTCGTTGATCATGTCGCGAGCTATGCCAAGCCGGACTTTGCCGCCACGGTCGTCTTCGATGGTACGCGCAACTCCAATCCCGAGCGCGATCCAACAGCGGTGGCAGGGGTCACGGTGCTGTTTTCGCCCTATGGCCAGACCGCTGACACCCTGATCGAGCGCCTGGTACGTCGTGCGCGCGAGCGCGGCCAGGAGGTCGAGATCGTCACCTCTGACATGCTCTTGCAATGGACCGCTCTTGGCGACGGGGTCATCCGGCGATCGGCCGCCGAGTTTGCCGATGTGCTCCAGCACGGCTACAGCGAGTGGGAACGTGAGCGCGACAGCCCGGCTGCGCGCGTGTATCTGGAGGATCGCATTGCGCCTGAGGGCCGTGCGGCGCTTGAGCGGATCCGCAGGCAGGATCGATAGGAGAGAAGGGAAACGCGTGGCAAAACAAGCAAGCAGGCTCAAGGGTTACTTCCAGATACGCTGGATAGTGTTCTTTGTCGCGATTGCGGTCGCGGCTGGCCAGGCAGAAGTGATGCACATCCTCCGTTGGGGCCCCATCTGGTCGCTCCCGACGGTCTATGTGCTGATGCTGGTCCTCTCGGTCATCTTCTATGATCCGGAGCATACCCGCCCGAATCACATAGGCCGTACGCTTGCCAAGGTGTTCATGTTCCTGATGATCGCGATCAACATCCTCAATATGTCGTTGCTGTTACATGGGGTGTTCTCGACTTCGGTTCATATCGGTGCGCTCGACCTGGTTGGTGCGGGAGCCGCACTCTGGATCGTGACCTGGTTGACTTTTGCCTTTGCATTCTGGGAGATCGACGGTGGGGGGCCTGAAGCGCGGCTGGCGAGAAAAGCGAATTACCCTGATTTCTTATTTCCCCAGCAACAGGCGGATGAGAAGTTTCATGCTGCGCCCTGCGGCTGGCACCCTGACTTCGGGGATTATCTGTATGTGTCGTTGACCAACGCGATTGCGGTATCGCCGACTGACACCATGCCGATGACGCTGCTCGCCAAGCTCCTCATGGGGATCGAAAGTTTCATCTGTTATGTGATCTTTGGCGTACTGGTAGCAAGTGCGGTCAACATCGCGACCAGTGTAGCAACGGCAGCCCCTTTGAGATAGCGAAACGGTGAGCGGGAAAATGGAACCGATGCAGCAGAGCGGACAAACGCCGAAGCAGAGCAGGATCAGGAATCGGGCGAAACTCAGGGTATTACTGGGCAAGAGCGCGGACACGATCGTGTTCGTTGTTGCGATCCTGATGTTTGCCTCCACCTTCGCGCGAGGCTTTCTCACGGTCCCGGCCCAGGCCGTCTCGGGCGCCTTGGGGCTTACCGCCATGCACCATCTTGCCCAGCGGGTGATCGCCCTGCTCCTGATCGTGGCGGCCTGGAACCTGCGGCGGCGCAAGCGGGTAGCCTGGTTGCTGAGCGTCATCTTGCTCACTGCCAGCCTGGCGCTGAGCCTTATGACCTATGTCGGACCGGTCTCATTGGTCGTGCTGATCATCAAAGCCTACGCGCTTATTGGTCTGATCATCGCGCGCGACTACTACCAACGTCCCTCAGAGCGCACGACGGTGCGTCGTGCCGCGCGCCTGGCGCTTATCATCATGGCGATCGTCGTCCTTAACGTGGTGGTCGGCCAGTTCTGGTTGCATCTGCATGCGGGCCTGCGCGCATTTGCGCTCCATGATATGCTGACCTGGCTTGGAAATACCCTCGTCGGTAATACGGCAGGCATCGCGAACCACCTGTATTCAGATTTCGTGTTTGGCCTGTTCTGGGTCAGCGTGGCTGTCTGCCTGCTACTCATCCTGCGTTCAGCGACCATCGAACGTATCGTGCACGACGAAGAAAAGGATCTGGCTCGTGATCTCGTGAAGCGTTATGGCTACAACCCGGTCTCATATCTGACACTTGAATCTGATAAGCGTCTGTTTTTTGGGCGTGAAGTGGAAGGCGCGGTCGCCTACGGTATCGTCGGAGATACCGTGGTGGTACTCGGCGACCCGATCTGTGCTCCGAAAGACTTCATCCTGTTGCTCTCTGAGTTCAGGAACTTCTGCGATAACGTGGCGTCTGGCTGCATTTTCATGAGTGTGGCAGGACGGTTCATCGACAAGTACCAGGAATTTGGCTATCAGGTGACCAAGTGTGGGGAAGAAGCACATTTTGACCTTGCGACCTATACGATGGCGGGCGGCGCGGCCATGAAGGCGCGCCAGAAGGTCAGCCGCGCGCGGCGCCTGGGCGTGACGGTGCGCGAGTACAAGCCAACCGTGCAGCGTGAGCGTGATACCGAAGCTGCGATTGCTCGTGTTTCGCGCGAGTGGCTTGCGGGCAAGAAAAGCGCTGTGCTTGGTTTTGGCGTAGGGAGTACCGACCTGGATGATCCGATGGATCGGCGCTATTTCGTGGCTTATGACGCGGAGGGGACGCTGTGTGCCTATAACGTGTTCCTGCCCTATGACGGCGGAAGTGGCTGGCTGGTCGACGTGACGCGGCGTCTGAAGACGGCCCCGACCGGAGTCACGGAGCTGCTGGTGATCGAAGGCTTTAATGCTTTCAAAGAAGAGGGAGCGGCAAGCGCTTCGATGGGGCTTGCCCCGCTCTCTAACCTGCTCGATGAAGGCGGCCACGGTACGCCTGATGAGAGACGGCTCAACCAAATCTATGAGCGCTTCAACCGCTTCTATGGCTTCAAGGATCTGCAGATCGCGAAGAGGAAGTATGGTCCGAGTGAGTGGCGTCCTCAGTATTTTATCTACACTGGCAAACGCCTGACAGTGCAGCTGATCTATGCGGCGATCGCGATCCAGAGCCCGGGCGGAATCAGGGGCTTTTTCGCGAAAGGCGCGTTCTTAAAGAAGGGAAACAAAGATGACGATGCAGTATCGCAGTGACCCCCGATCTGGCAATGAACTTTCGGTGCTCGGCTTTGGGTGCATGCGCCTGCCGCGTTCGGCAGGGCGGATCGACCTTGACAAGACCGAGGCGCTCCTGCGCCAGGCGATCGAGGCTGGCGTGAACTACTTCGACACGGCCTACGTGTATCCGGGCAGCGAGGAGGCGGTTGGCACGGTGCTGGCGCGCACGGGGCTGCGCGATAAGATCAACCTGGCGACCAAGCTGCCCCATCAGCGCTGCCAGAAACCTGAGGATTTCGAGCGGATCTTTACCGAGGAGCTGGCGCGTCTGCAGACCGATCACGTTGATTTTTACCTGATACATAACCTTTCGACGCCCGCGCGCTGGGAGCGCGTAGTGGCGCTCGGCATTAAGGACTGGATCGCTCAGAAGAAGGCGAGCGGCCAGATCCGCCGGGTCGGCTTCTCGTTTCATGGAACGCTGGGCGACTTTGAGACCGTACTTGACGCCTATGACTGGGATTTCTGCCAGATCCAGTACAACTACTCTGATGAGAACTATCAGGCAGGAGTGACGGGGCTGCGCAAAGCGCACGCCAAAGGCCTGCCTGTCATCATCATGGAGCCGCTGTTGGGCGGCAAACTTGTCACGAACCTGCCGGAGAAAGCCCGGGCTTTACAGGTGGCGGCGCATCCGGATTGGTCAGCGGCGCGCTGGGGGTTTACGTGGGTCTGGAATCAACCGGAGCCAACCGTCGTGCTTTCCGGCATGAATGCGACAGAGCAGGTGACGGATAACCTGGCGGCTGCAGAGGAGGCGGCGCCGGGGATGCTGAAGGAGAGCGAGGAGCAGACGCTCGAAGCGGTGCGTGCGGCTTTCCGTGAAGCCTACAAGGTTCCTTGCACCGGTTGTAACTACTGTATGCCCTGCCCGCACGGGGTCAACATTCCCGGTTGCTTTGCGGGTTATAACGCCTCATATGCCAACGGGTTGATGGAGGGTTTCAAAACCTACTACATGAGCACAAGCGTCGATGACGCGGGCAAGCGCTCCTCGGCGAGCGCTTGCGAGCAGTGCGGCGCCTGCGAGGTGAAGTGCCCCCAGCATATTGCGATCCCTGAAGAGCTGAAGCGGGTCAGAAAGCGTCTGGAGCCTTTCTGGGCGAGCCCGGTCATGAAGCTCGTCAGCAAATTCATGTAAAGGCGCCCTGCCCTCGGCGCGCCATTGTCCGGGCTGGTAAAATGATAGGGATGAGAAAAGAGAAAGGATCTCCATGGGCGCTATAGACGCGGTACTGAAACTCGTAGGCATGCAGCCGCTGAAGACCGGAAAAGTTGAACACGAAAAGATTTTCGCCTTACGCAGCGTCGCCAATGACGCGTTCCTGATGCCTGCAAAGGGCGGCTACATCGCCATCGACGCTGGCAACAGCGTGGCAGACATACTTGATGATTGCGTGAAGATCGAAGTCGATCCGGACAAGGTCACCGACCTGTTCCTGACCCATGGGGACCGTGACCACTTAGGCGGGCTGGAAGCCTTCCCGAACGCGCGCGTTCATATCGCGCGTCGCGAGCTGAAGGACGCTGCGGAGGCCGATCGCTTCGAGAGCGTGGGTGGCGGCCGTTTTCCGGTGGACTTCGACGCAGAGCGCCTGGACCTGCTTGAGGGTGGGGAATGTCTTGAGGTCGGGGGGCGCACGATCGAAGTCATCTCGGCGCCTGGTCATACGGTCGGGCATATGGCCTATCTGGTCGATGGGAAGTATCTCTTTACCGGTGACGCATTCAAGCTGAAGGGCGGCAAATTGGTAGTCCACCCTGCTACGCGCGATAAAGCGCAGGCGCAGAAGACGATCGACGAGCTCGTAAAACGCTTTCCAGAAGACGGCCTGGTTCTGACCGCTCACTTCGGTCTGCTCCATCCTGAGGAGCCTGAAGACACAGGAGAGCGCGGCTGACCTCGCGAACAGCGTTTTTCCATGCTAAAATACAATCTCGCATGAGCCAGCGTGGCGCAATTGGCAGCGCAATTGATTTGTAATCAATAGGTTATCGGTTCGAGTCCGATCGCTGGCTCCATCTGCGGGTCAAAACGCCGTCTGGCTTTGTTCTCGCAAAGCTCGCGGCCTCAAGGCCGCCACGCTTCACGACGCCGCGCCAGGCGACGTTTATCCTCCGCAGCACACGACTTGTCTGAGCCGCTTCTCATGATTTCGCCGAACTGACAGATTTTCGGCATCACCAACAAAGCAATCTTTTGTTCTACTCAAAAGGATAAGTTGCGCCTTATCTGCGAGGAGGATACGGTTTCTTCAGCCATACTGCTTTAGAGCGGAGATAGCTCAATGTTATAATCAGAAATGCGTTAGATCAACGAGGAATTGTTGACTAAAAACTCAATACTTTTATTTAGCAGCAATCTGCTATTCGACCGGTAACAAGGCGTCTAACTCCTTGAATCGGTCGGGTGCAGTCACTGTTCCTGCTGTTGATTTAACGCAAAAGGGGTTAGGCGCCTTTTTGCGGGTTCCGTGCGCTCTTTCCTCTTTGTACTGGTTTGAGAGGAAAGGAAAAATCATGGCGCAGGACGAAACATTTTGCCCTCAATGCGGAGCAAAAAACGGAAAGCAAAAAGATGTTTGCTGGCAATGTGGAGTGAAACTGAGCGGAGCATCAGGACCCCAAACAGCAAGTGAAGCACAAAGTGGGCACAGCATCCAAGCTACTCTTGATAATCTTGCTACAAAGTATGCCGATTCCAGAAACTTTAAAACCATCGGTTTCATCATGATCGTGTGCGGTCTTATCGCGACGCTTATCTTGATGTTTACCTCTCCTGACACTGAAGCGGAGTTGCTCTCTGTAAGGCTTATCAGCGTCAATACTTCAATAGTGATTTTGATAGGGGCTGTTTTTCTGGTGGCAAGCAAGATCATTGACGCCATTACTATTATGACCAAGCAAATAGAAATCAGCAGTAAGAAGAAATAGCAGGTTACTCGATTTGACAAGGAGATTATATGTTATGCCCAAAATGCGGCCTGACCGTCGAAGAAAATGCAGAGACCTGCAGTAACTGTGGCGAGAAATTAACACCTATCGCAACTGCATCGAAGGAAACGACTCCGCCTTTTCTCCAGCCCAAGAAAAGAAAGATGCTTTATATTGCTCTTGCTGCTGTTGGGCTAATAGCTATCGCGGCGGTAATAGTTTTTTCGCTCACGAAAACTAAAATTCCGGGGAGCACAGCAAGCACTCGCAGCGCTGAGGAGATTCTTGCCCAGTCACAGTTTCCAGCAGATAACATCCCCGTGTATAGCCCCAGAATTGCTGGCGCACTCTATTTTCCAGGGGGGATGCTTAAACAAAACGCGCCAGCAGAGCTTCGTATTACCCTTGCAGGATTTTTATTATCGCCCGACATATTGCAAAAGGAAGCTTATGACAATAACTATCAAAGCGTAGCGCAGTCTTATTATGTAGAGGTTGAAAGTGATAGTGGCGCGACCCAAAGTGCGCTTTTTGAGGATGTCATATCGGGCGATCTGATAATGCAGGGTTTCGATGCTGGTTTCGGAGAACCAAAAACAGTTACTGTTTACTGTTATAACGTTTCCGCTGGCCCTTCCGATAGTGAAATGAAAACTATTTGGGGTGTGCCAACAGGTGTCCTGAAAGCAGGGGAGGATGCGTCATATCAAGTTGTTGAGAAACATGCTGTATCAGCTTCATACGAGATAAAAGATATGTCAGGGGGTGCGGCGCAGGCTACCACAAAAACCCAATCAACCACCAAGAACCAGGAGACTTCAAAGACAAATATCTATACTCCTGAAAAAGGCTCGGCGGAGCGGACGGCGCTCATGAATGCCCAGCGAGCGCATGATAGCTATAGCTCTCAATATGTTGTGGATTCCTTGTATTCCAATGGCGAGTGGGCTGTCGGCTGGCTGGAATTTGCACCAGGCTCCGATGGTTTTCTTGCTGCCTGGCATAAAGTAAGCGGGACATGGAAAAGCCTTGATATCAAGTACAACGGCGATGCCGGTTCGCCAGATTATCAATCACTTCAAGCTGCCGGTATGCCACAAGAGCTTGTTGCGAAAGCAAATCAATAGGAGACAACCAAGCGAAGATCCCAAATATTGAATATGGATAAGAAGGAGAGTGTACCTATGACAACCTCGCTGCAATGTTCTAAATGCGGACTACCAGTCGCGGAAAACGAAAAGTTTTGTAAGAACTGCGGAGAGAAATTAGAAAAGGAGGTTGGAGCAGTCAAGGCGCTGACCGGATGGGTAAAATCTCACAAAAAGCTAGTCGTCATAGGTTTATCCGTAGTGGTTCTGGTCGCGGGAGCTCTCATTGTACGTAAGGTCTATATCAACATCGAAGTTGATCGAGAGATAAAGCAGGAAACAGCGCAAACTGAGAAAATGGTTGAAGAAAGCAAGGGCGCATTGATTCCTGAGATACAAGACCTAAATACATGCACAGTGAGTTTCAAAAACGTGAGTGCGGGATATGTGACCGTGGTTTTAACCGCTCAAGAAGTGGGTAACTTGAACGACTACGCAGGTCTTACTACGGTAAGTGATCAGCAGATAGGGATAGAAACCATTGCGAAAGAATTTGATAAGAATGGACTCAAAGACATTCTTAAAGATGATCCTCTCGGAGAATTGAATGTAAGCATAGAGGTAGATAACGTAAATGGATCGTGGCTGCATACGCGCAGCTACGTGATTGGCTATAACGATCAGGGGCTCTATTATCGCAGAGAGCAATAAGCAATACAGTACATAGCTGAATCAGAGAGTTACAAGATCCGCTTTTTTGGTTTTCTGACCATAGGGTTCAAGAATAGTATTACCCATCAGACGGTTGTCGTAGTCTGGGGGAATTATCACGTCAGGATTTATGAAGCGGAGAAATGTACAACTATCAAAAAGACTCAGATGAGATTGTTACGGTAACACCAGCGAGCGGCATAGGCAAACAGGTCAAGCTGAGAACTCTCATTCCGTTAATGCAGAAAGTGCCTGACGCATTCAATCTGGCATTGGATAGCTTTGATGAGCGTTCGTTTACTACTGGCGACCAGAGGGCTTCTGGTTTTGTGAGCGAGCACAACTATTACTACTTGGGCATGGGTTATGGGGTATTTAGGCCTGACTTGCAAGTAGGCAAAACCTTGCCAGTTTCATATCTGCAATTGATTTGTATAGTGGTTGCGCTAAGGCGGGTCTTGTGAGATAATCGTTTACGTTGTAAACGGTTAAGGAGTACATAATGAGTAAGTCAGTAGCAGCTATACGATTTGAGCCAGAAGAGAAAGATTGGATCAACTCCTTTGCGCAGATGAATGGTCTGAGCTTTTCTGCGCAGGTACGTGCGTGGGCGTTAGAGTGTCTTGAAGATGAGCTCGATGCGCGTGATCTCAAGCTCGCTGTTGAGGCAAGTGAGGCTGATCCGACCGATACTGGCATTGGCATCAATGAGTTTGCGGAAAAGTATGGCGTTGACTAATGGGATACCACGTCACAATCAAACGCCGTGCAGAGAAAGAACTCGCAAAACTACCTGCTAAGTCTCGCTCTCTCATCGTTCAGTTCATACGCGATGAGCTGGAGGGCTGTGAGGATCCACGAGAAGTGGGTAACGGGAAAAACCTGGAGGGCATTGCTGGAGGCTGGCGCTGGCGTCTGGGGGTCTATCGCTTGCTCGCGGTGATCGACGATAAGGAGATCACCATCCAAGTGTTTCGGACTGGACATCGGCAAAGCGTTTATAAGAATCTCCCGTACTAACAGGATGTGTTGTTAAGGAAAAATGAACGAAGCCGAACCAAAAAAGGGCGGAATGCAATACCTGATTTTTGACTCAAGAAAAAGTCAAGAATCTTGGTAGGGTTTGGTATAGTCCAAGCATGTCCAGTAGTGCTCCTAACAACGGAGAATACGCTCAACATTGTTCGGTATCGCATCCCCAAAAGATTTTGTAATCAATAGGTTATCGGTTCGAGTCCGATCGCTGGCTCCATCTGCGGGTCTATTTTCCGCCTAAGCCGCTCAGATTGATCTGCTGTGGTATGGCATAGCGGCTGATCATTTGACACCAGCGCGGCGGCTCAGATACACTCATAAGGCATTGTTGTGCTACGTGGGAGTGTGCCCGAGTGGCTAAAGGGGATGGGCTGTAAACCCATTGGCTATGCCTACCATGGTTCGAATCCATGCGCTCCCACCATCA
>WRFR01000013.1 GCA_009778715.1 Coriobacteriia bacterium
ACGGTGGGGCAAAAAAGGGGAGAGGGAAAAAAAAAAAAAAAAAAAAAAGGGGGGAAGGGGGGGGGGGGGGAAAGGTAAAAAAAAAAAAAAAGGGGGGGGGGGGGGGGGGGGCGATTCCAGCACATTTAGCGCTAGGTGAAAGAGATTGCTGGCTGGTGTGTGTGCTCATGAAATCCTTCTTCCTCAAAAGAGTTCACAAGGCGGATACAGATATTCGTCGTTGTGTTTTCTCACTGAAATTTATTATCCGCGCAGGTCATAGGGATTGCAATAGGGATTTTGAAGAAATTTTTGAAAAATAACCTCATTATCGCGAGATTAAGTATCAGTATAGAGATTATTATTATAATAGATAGATTTTAATCATTTTACAGCTTACTCAGGGCCGAAGAGGCGGTCGAGAAAGCTCGTCCAGGTGCCGAATGGCTTTTTGACCGCCGAGATGTTTTCCAGCGCTGTGACCCGTGAAACCTCGTCTGAAGCAATCGGCTTGCCATCGCGTGTCACGATGACTACATGGTCGCCTTTCTCCACCAGGTTCAACTCACGGCGCGCATACTCCTCTACGCCCGCGGTGGTCTCCAGGCTTTTGACTTCTTCCTGAAGCTGAGCGTTGTACTTATTGACTGCTGCAAGCTGGGCGCCCAGGATTCGCTCGTTGCGCGCCTCATGATAGGCGACCTTCATCGACGGGTAATACCAGAAACCGATGATCGCCGCCAACAGGATGAGCGCCACCGGAACAATAACATACCAGCGACCAAAGAACCTGGGCTTGCGCTTGGGAGCTTTGCCGCCTCTACGCGACGCGGGCGCGGCTTTCGCAGCTTTCCTGGCCGGTGCTCCACTGCCGCTGCGCTCGACACGCGAGGATCGTTGCCGAGGCGTCTCGCCCATCGTCACTCCTCGTGTTCGACACGCGGGATAAGCATCAGCTGAATGCCCTCGTCGACCCGCCTGACCGTGACCTCGTCACGCGCGATACGATGAGTCGCCGTCCGCAGGTTGCCATACAAGCGTGGCAGCCCGGCGGCGTCGGTGGTGATCAGTACGGCGCGGTCCCCTCCCGCTACAAAATAACGCAGGAGGCGGGTAGCGGCGCCCCTCGGCACCGGGTAGGGCACGTGTATCGTGCGCGCAGCCAGGGCCCAGGCTTCCGCGGCACGGATCGGCCTGAGCTCGGTCCGGCGCTCGACATGGATCAACACTGCGCGGCGGATCATATCGATGTCCTGAGGAAGATAGGGGCACTTCAACGAGCTCTCGAAGTCAGTGGCCGCCTCTTTGTTGTGTTCGGCCGCCGACCGTGAAAGCAAGTCTGTTGGTTCGGTATGCTCGGTCAAAAATCGCGTGACGATCTCGAAGCCTTCAAGCGCCGCGCCACGGGTCAGATACGCCCAGTCAAGAGAGCCGTCATCAGGCATGATCACAAGCGTGCTCTTTTTTACCAGGGGGACAAGCTCGACTAACAGCGCTAAAAGCCCGATGCCCCGGCGCGCGGGGAAACTGATGATCGCCAGGTCAAAAGGCGTCTCACGCTTGGGAAGATCTTCAATGAAGCCCTCGACAACGCACAGGTGCTCATCGTCGATCGGGCGCAGGAACTTCTCGACGAAGACCGACGAAGGCTCCAGCGCCGTCACTTCTGCGCCACGCGCCAGAAGCAGGCGGGTGAGGATGCCGGTTGCCGCATCGACTTCCAATACGCTCTGCCCTGGCTTGATCTCGCTGAGGATCCGCTCCGCAAGTTCCTTAAACATCCGGCGAGCCCCAAAGTTCACACCCTCATGGGTCGCGGCGCGATCACGGCGCAACATCAGGGAATCCAAAGTTGTCCCAAAGCGAGAATCAGGAAGCTGGGCAGAAGGCATCGTTATACCTCGATGTTGTAAAAGGCGTCAAGCCCGGGATAGATGCCAGTCTCGGCCAGCTCTTCTTCGATGCGCAGCAGGCGGTTGTACTTGGCCACGCGGTCGCTGCGCGCTGGCGCGCCGGTCTTGATCTGCCCTGCGTTGGTCGCCACCGCCAAGTCAGCGATCGTCGTGTCCTCGGTCTCGCCGCTGCGATGCGAGATGATGCAGGCGTAACCGGCCTGTTTGGCCATCTCGATGGCCTCAAGGGTCTCGGTCAGGCTGCCGATCTGGTTGACCTTGATAAGTATCGCGTTAGCGACGCCACGCTCGATACCCTCCGACAGGCGCGCGGAGTTCGTGACAAACAAGTCGTCGCCGACCAGCTGGATATGGTCGCCCAGGCGATCAGTCAGCTGTTTCCAGCCGTCCCAGTCGTTTTCCGCCATGCCGTCCTCGATACTGATAATGGGATACTTCTCACAGAGATCCGCATAGAAGTCGACCATCTGCGCGCTCGTCAGTTCGCGGCCCTCGCCCGCCAGCACATAGACGCCGCGCTCGCTGTCATAGAACTCGCTGGAAGCCGGATCCATCGCGAAGCGGATTTGCGTGCCCAACTCATAGCCCGCGGCCTTGCAGGCCTCAGCCAGCAGCGCGAGCGGCTCCTCGTTGCTCTTCAGATTGGGAGCAAAGCCGCCTTCGTCTCCGACCGCTGTGACCAGGCCGCGCTCTTTCAGGACGCCTTTCAGGGTGTGATAGATCTCAACGCACCAGCGCAGCGCCTCAGAAAAACTCTCCGCGCCCACCGGCATGATCATGAACTCCTGCAGGTCAACGTTGTTATCAGCGTGCACGCCGCCGTTGAGCACGTTCATCATTGGCACCGGCAGCTTGCAGGCGTTGGTCCCGCCTACGTAGCTGTAGAGCGTCAGCCCCGTCGACTCGCTGCCTGCGCGCGCCACGGCAAGCGAGGCGCCCAGAACAGCATTGGCGCCCAGGACGCTTTTGTTTGGCGTACCATCAAGGGCGATCAACAGATCGTCGATCGCGCGCTGGTCACAGGCGTCCAGGCCAAAGAGCGCTTCGGCAATAGGGCCGTTGACATTGGCGACGGCGGTCGCTACTCCCTTGCCGCCATAACGGGCAGGGTCGCCATCACGGAGTTCGACAGCCTCAAGAGAGCCCGTCGAAGCCCCGCTGGGCACGATGGCCGTGCCAAACGAGCCGTCGTCAAGGGTGACTTCTGCTTCCAGGGTGGGATTGCCTCGCGAATCAAGTACCTCGCGAGCGAACACGTCGACGATCTCAGACATCGAAGCCTCCTTCATTACTTTTTAATGGTACTACCGTCTGCGGCTATGCCTTGCTTTTCACGATACGCCTTGATCTCTTTGTCATATATGACGATCTTCGCCTTTTTCCGTAGATCGGACAAAAGGTTTTGGCGGGCCTGATTGCGCTTGATGCTCAACAGCGTGGTCTTGATGGAGTCCTGGGACTGCTCAAGAGTTTTCGTACTTGCCTCGCGGGTATCGGTCACTTTCAGGATGAAAAGTCCGGTGCTTGACTTGATGACATTGCTGATCGCGCCTTTCCCCAGATTATTCACCGCTTCCTGCAGGTTCTTTTCCAGGGGAGTGTCCGTCGGCGTCCAGCCGATATTTCCGCCTTGCGCAGCGCTGACCGCATGGATCGAATACTTCTGGGCAAGTGTCGCAAAGTCCGCGCCGCCCTTAAGTTGCTTGAGCACATCAGCCGCTTTCGCCTCATCTTTGAGAGCGAACTGTATCTGCGAGACTCGCTTGCCTGCGGGTTGAATGAAGTCATTCTTGTGCTGTGTGTAGTAGTCCTGGATTTCCTGGGTGCTGACCGTGCTGTCGGGTACCAGTTTCTCCGTGATACCCTCGCCGATGAGCTGATATTTCAGCTGGGTCTTCAGGGTCTCAAGTGTGTAGCCCTGCTGTTTCAGCTTCTCATCAAACTGCTGCTGGGTACTATACTGCCTTTTGATCATGTCGATCTGCTTGTTCACCTGCGCATCGGTAATATCGACGCCGCGCTTTTTTGCCTCCTGGGTGACGAGTTGCTCGTTGATCAGTTCGTCAAGTAAAGTGTTGCGGATCTGCGCCGATGAGACTCCGCTGTTCGCCGTAAATATCTGTGGATTCTGCATTTTGAGTTTCTCGACGGATGCGTCAAGTTGCTTCGTGGTGATCGCCGATCCGTTTACGCGCGCGGCTACCCCGGTGTTGCCAAGGTTTCCTGCACTTTGCATCAGGTACAAGCCCGCTGAAAGCGCAATCGCTATCACAATGGCCGCAACCCCTATGATGATCATCTTTGTGGGCCACTTCGCGTCAGTCTGAGGTTTCTTGGGTTCATCGCCCAGCGAGAATAATACCTGCGATGGCTCCTCTTCAGCGCCAGGTTCAACAGTCGCGGGCTTTTCATCCTTCCCGGGTTTTTCCTTCTTTGGCTTTTTTACCTTCTCAGGCTTCTCTTTCTTTGGCTTCTCTGCTTTCTTTGACTTCCCGGCTTTCTTTTCAGCTTTCTTCTCAGCCTTCCTGGATAGCTCTTCTTCATGCTTCTGTTTTTTGAGCTCTGCGCGTGACGGGAGCGGGCTCTCAACCGGGCTTTCATCCGGCGTCTGAGCTACTGCCTTCGGCTTCTCAGGCTTTGTGGTAAAAGTTGGGCTGGCTGATGGTCCTTCGCTTCGAGGACTGAGCTCAAATTCGCCCCACGACTCGTTGTTTTCCATGCAGGAGCTCCTTGTCTTTCTTATTTCTCTAAACGGCCGCGTCATCTGTCACTGATTTCACGAAACCAGAAATGTAACTATCCGTTACTGATCAGACTGAAATACTATAGCATCCACAAGTGTGGCCGCCGCGTCTGCCACATTCTTTCCATAAGGCAGCCGCGCGCTCAAAACGCGCAAACGCTCCTCATACGTCACACTCAGCACAGCAAGCTCATCGCGCAGTTCTGCCGAAGGAGCAAACCCTTTCATCTTCAGTTCGGCTCCCATCGACGCGCCAGTAGCAGGCGTTACCGTGATACCGGTCACTCCCAGAGCCGCGCAGCCCAGGCGAATACGCGCCAGCGTGACAAGGTTATGCGCTGGTTCCGGGAGCGCGCCATGTTCGGCAATAAGCTTCTCGGCGAGCGCGTCAAGACGGTCGCGGTCGTGCGCGGCAGCGACGCGGCGGTACCAGAGAACGCGCGCGCCCAATGCGGGCAGATACTCCTCGGGCAGAAACGCTGGCACGCCGATCTCGACGCGGATGTCCGGGAAGGCAACGTCGCCTGCGGCCGACCCAAAGCCCGGGGAGCCAAGCCTCTCGCTCTCCTGCTCTTCGTCGGCCAGCGCGTCAGTGAGCATTGTGGCGAACAGGTCAAAGCCCACGGCGGAGAGCTGCCCGCTCTGTTCGGCGCCCACGAGGCTGCCTGCGCCGCGGATCTCAAGGTCACGCATCGCAATCTTGATGCCGCTGCCCAGCTCGTCGTGTTCGGCGATGGCCTGCAGGCGCTCGACTGCCTGGGTGGTCAAGGCGCCGTCACTCGGATAGAGAAAGTAGGCATAGGCATGGATATGGCTGCGCCCCACGCGGCCCTTCAGTTGGTAGAGCTGCGAGAGGCCCAGGCGCTGCGAATCCTCGATGATAAGTGTGTTGGTATGCGGGTTGTCGATGCCGGATTCGACGATGGTCGTTGAAAGCAGGACGTCGATCTGTCCAGCCGCAAAGCTCTCTGTGACCTGCTCGAGCTCGGCATTGGTCATCTGCCCATGCGCCACGCCGATACGGGCCTCCGGCACGAGCTCGGTAGCCCGGCGCAGCGCGTCGTCGATGTTTTTGACCCGGTTGCTGATGTAATAGACCTGGCCACCGCGCTGGATTTCGTAGCGGATCGCGTGGGCGATGATGTCGCCTGAGGCCGCCTGGACCTGGACCTTGATGGGATAACGATTGGCAGGCGCCGTGTTGATGAGGCTCATATCACGCACGCCGGAAAGCGACATCTGGAGCGTGCGCGGGATCGGCGTGGCAGACATCGCCAGCACGTCGATCTGCTCGCGGAAGTTCTTGAGCTGCTCTTTGTGCTGCACGCCAAAACGCTGTTCCTCATCGATGATGAGGAGCCCCAGATCGCGGGGCTCAACGTCTTGCGACAGGAGGCGGTGGGTGCCGATCAGCACATCGACGCTACCTTCTTTAAAACCCTGGAGAGCGTGGCGGATCTCTGCCGTGGACCGAAAACGTGAAAGGACCTCGACCGCCACGTTGAAGCCCTCGAAGCGCTCAGAAAAACTCGTAAAGTGCTGCTGGGCCAGAATCGTCGTCGGACAGAGCACCATGACCTGCTTGTGGTCGGCGATGGCCTTAAACGTCGCGCGGATCGCGACCTCCGTCTTGCCGTAGCCAACATCGCCAATGATGAGCCGGTCCATCGGGCGCGGTGACTCCATATCAGCCTTGACGTCAGCGATCGCCGCCAACTGGTCGGCCGTCTCCTCATACGTGAAGCGACCCTCCATCTCGTGCTGTTGCAGAGTATCGGGGCTAAACGCATAGCCCGTGATATGGCTGCGGCGCGCATAGAGGTTCGTAAGGTCAAACGCCATCTGGCGCGCGCTGGCCCGAGCCTTCTCCATCGCATGTATCCACGACTTGCCCCCCAGCCGCGTCACCTTGGGCGCGCTGCCATCTGCACCCACGTACTTGCTGATCTTATCGATCTGGTCGACCGGGGTAAAAAGCGTGTCGCCTCCCGAATACTGCAGGTGCAGGTAGTCGCGCGTCACCCCATCGACGGTGCGGCGCGTGAGCTCCGTGAAAAGCGCGATGCCATAGTTCTCGTGCACCACGTAGTCACCCGGCGCAAACGGAAAAGTGAGTAAGGTCTTGTCAGCGCTGCCCTGGCGTGAAGCGGCGCGCGAGCGGCGCGCGGCCTCGCCAAAGAGTTCGACGGTAGTCAGTATCGCCAGGCGGGCCTCCTCAATAATGCAACCGCCTGGCAGGTCAGCGTCAAACAGGCAGATGACCCCCGCGTCAAAGTCGTCAGGCCCGCCGACTGTCATACCCGCAGAGACCAGCAAGTCAGTCACGTGGTCACGATGGCGCAGTGATGGCAGCGCGAGCGCTATGTAATAGTGCTCGTTGGCCAGCTGGCAGATGAAGGAAACCAGCTGCTCATCACGCCGCAGCTGGGGCACGGTCCGCGCAGCCAGGCGCTCGTCAACCGGAGCGCCACCAGCCAGCGTCAGGATCTGAAGGCAAGCGCACGGGCCGAAGTCGAGGCGTGCTGGCGCGATGAACAATCCCCGGAGAAAACCTGGGTCCGACTCCAGCTGCTGGTTGCGCCGCACCGCGTTGTCGAAGACCGCTTTCGGTTCAACGAGGATCATGCGGACCTCATCATCAACCCAGGCAGACAGGGGCTGCGCGTCAGGGTACAGCAGAGGCAAGTAGCGCCCGACGCCCGCAAAGCGGATGCCATGCGCCAGTTGGTCGGCATGACGCGCGACCTGCGGCTGAGTCGTTGCAAGGGGCCTCAGCGCCTCGGCCGCCGCGCGTCCCTCAGCTTTGCTCAAGGCAAAATCGCTGACCGGATAGATATCTACGAAGTCGAGCGGGCTGATAAGCTGCCCAGAGCCGGGCACATAGGTCCGGACAGACTCGACCTCCTCATCAAAGAAATCGATACGGACCGGGCGCGCTGGCAAGGGCTGGTAAAGAGAAAGGGTATCGCCTTGCCAGGCGAAGCTGCCCTCAACATCGGCGCGTGCCTGGCGCACATAGCCGATTTGGACCAGGCGTTCGGCGACACGGGCAAAGTCGACCACCTGTCCCGGCGCAAAGCGGAGCGGGGCAAACTGCCGCAGTCGCCGCGGGGCCAGAAGCCGCAGGCAGGCGGCGGCGCAGGTCACTACGATGACCGGCTCATGCGTGTCAAGCGCGGTCAGCGCCCGGGCACGTGCCAGAAGCTCAGCAGGGGACGGTTCATGGTCTTGCCAGGGCAGGTCGCTGCGCTCCTCAAAGGCCAACACCCGCTCGGGACCGACCATCGTCGCAAGCGCGCGCGCGCAGCGCTGCGCCTCCGGAGCAGTCGGCTCGACCACAAGCGTACAAGCAGGTTCTTGCAAGAACTGGGCGGCGATGAAATAGTCACGGGCAAAGCTCGGCAGGGCAAGGGTCACGTCATTTCCGGCATGCAGAGACGCAACAATCCCGGCAAAAGCAGGGGTTGTCGTTATCGGATGGGTAATGCGACCTGCAGCATACGCCTGCGAAGTACTCATGGGGCTATTGTAACATCGTGACAAATCTCACCACAGCATGCCGCATCAAAAATGCCCGTGAAATATAACCGGTAGTATTTGAGAGAGACAGGGCAGCTTACTGAGGGGAGAAGCTGCCCTGTCCGGGTGGCCATGCTAGGGAAGCTGAGAAAAAAGTGCCACCCATTAAAAAAGGCTGACCTTATCAAAAGGTCAGCCTTTGTAAAGAAGAGCACGGAAACGGCACGGAAATTGAGGTTTTTGCAAAAGAAGGATGTGGGGCTCCCGTACCGTTTCCGCGCTCTCTTGATAAGTGTATGCCTTAGGCTCTGCTCCTTTTAGCGCGTCGGCCAAGAAGCAGGAACATTCCGATCACGAAGAGCGCCAACGCAAGAAAGCCCATATAAGGCAAAAGCCTCAGCAAGTCCCCGGTCTTTGGCAGAATGCCGCCGACGATCGGAATAGTACCAAGCGCAGAATAGTGATTAGTAAACGTACAGACCTCGGTCCGCTTCCCCGTGTTATCGGTGACAGCGCGCTCCACCACTAATTGACCGTCTTGCGCTTTGACTGTGTCAGTGATCGTGTATATGACCATGTCATAGGTATAACCTTTTATACCGGTATCCACCTCCGATATGGCGTAACTATACACGCCTTCTTTTGTATAGCTCCACACGCCGAATTCTTTTTCTCCAGAGCCAATGATCGTGAGCATTTTCACGCCGTCAACGCTTCCCGCCGGCATCGGGCTTGAAGGGTCCTTTGCCTTAAGCTGGAACGTAAACATACTCGCATGGGGAGGATTACCTTTGACGATCTTTTGTACCGGAGGGTCGACCATAATGGCCGGATCACTTGCGCGCGCGCTATAGCTCTGAATAAATCGTATATCTGAGGTCTTGTTCCCGTCGCTTAAAGTGACAACAGCATAGATGCGTAAGTCGCTCGTGACATACATCTCAATAGTATAGACCTGGGTATCAGCAATAAAGCCTGGCTCTGTGGCAGGGTCGCAGTAAAGCTCATAGGTATAGATCCCCGGCCTGACAAAGTTGATCGGAGCGATCGAAGTTTGCGCGTTGCCCGTCATGGTAAAGGCATAGCCGTCAGCGCTACTGCCTTCAGGCAGGGGCGCTGCGGGGCTTTGCGCCGTCAGGTGGTAAGTGAAGGTCGCTTCAGGAGGCGTGGCCGAACCATCGCCGCGTAAGGCCTGGTTGATCTCCAGAGGGATCTGGACAGGCTCAGCAGCAGCTTGCGCGTACGGCGCCAGTAAGACGCTGGCCAGGCAAAACAGTGCCAAAGCAAGCATGAATGGCGAAAATCGGCGCACCTGTTGCCCTCTCTGTATGGTGTCGATCTTGAAGCTAGTCGTGTTCATGCTTACTTATCTCCCTCATCGAGTATCAGGTTTTGTTCTTTTTCTGGTCCGGCGTCCTTGTGTTTTTTCTTGCTTCTCCTGTAAAGGAGGATCAGCAGCAAGAGCACCAGCAAACAGGGCGGCGTGATCACCAGGATCCGATCCCAGAAAGACAGATGTGCCCACAGGTTAGAAATCCTATCTACAAAATTCCCCGAGTTGTTGCGTGCCTCTTCTGCCGCAAACGGATCCGCCGGGACCTGGTCAGTGATTCTTCCGACCAGGATGTCACGTCCATTGGTTGAGGTCGGCGAGCATGTGGAGAGCAGTACTAGATGGTCATCTGCCGTTACGGTCACTCCGCTCCGCAGGTTGCTCGCCCGGCCCTCTAACAGATCAAGGTAGGCCTGGCGCCCGGCGGCATTGGTAAACTTTGTATGATACACCGTCGTATCATAAGCGTCCGCGTGCAAAAAGGCGAAGAACTCCAGGCCGTGTAAGACGCCATCATAGTACAGCGTCCCGTAGCGGCGCGCCTCAAAATATTCTTTACCACTAAACCGGCCGATTTCTCCGAACATGGTGTTTTTGTCCATATGGTGCCCGTAGATGATCGAGGAAAAGTCGCTGAAATCCTTCGCGTTTTCCCGATCCAAAAAAAGGCTGCCTGACAAAGAGTACTGGCCTGAGGCGTCAGTATTGAGGTACTTGAGGTTATCTTTTGCCTGTACGACCGGATAGTCGATGTGAGTTCCGTAAACAGTCAGCCAGGCAAAGACTTCCGGGTTGATTTTTTGCAGATCAGCAAAGGAAAGCCCTTCATTCTCTAGTGTGGGCTTGTACTTCGCGTAGTGTTGCGTGTCGGCCGCAGCATAGACCTGAGCAGCATCCCACTGAGCGTAGCCGCCAAAGGCAAGCATAAGCAGAATGGCACATACCACGAAGAGGTTGACCGTGCTGTTAAGCGACGATACCACCTTTCTGCCTATGTTGGTTGCTACGCTCATGTGGGCCTTTCAGTAACTCAGATCAAAACATTTCGACTTAGCACAAGTCTTGCTTATGCCTGGGTTGCCGCGTTCTTACGCTTACGAATGCTGATGGTGATGTAGGTACCAAGAGCAGCAGCAGCAAGAACGATCATGCCAATGAATGGCAGGTTATGGATCAACAGACCGGTCGCGGTGATGAAGTTGTAAGTGTTGGTGTAGTCTGCGCTGTTGACCGACTCGCCTACGATCTGCATGCCGGTAGCGAGAGCGGCGCCCGCGGTACCCGAAGCAGAAACTTCAACAGGGGTGCTGCCGTCCGTGACAACATTTGCAGAAGCGATGTAGTTGGCAGAACCAGACTCGTTTACTTCATAGGTTGTTCCGACCGGAGTATCAACGAATACCAGTTTTTGTCCGTGTATAAGTTGGAATGACTCTTCAGTGCCTGAAGTAAAGGCGATCGGGCCACTGACGACCGTGCTACCCGCCATCACATACGCGTGATAAATCGGGGCGGTACCAGTGCCAGCATAAACTAATGCGGGGGCGTTAACCGTCATAGCAAAAGTAAAGGGCAGCGTCCTGTCGCCCGCGTCACCAGCGACTGTCTTGCTGACAGCCAGGGTATTATCATCAGGATTGGTAGGATCGGGATTATCAGGACTGCTGTTGGTCTTGACATACGTGTTCGTAAAGGTCATCTCACTGAAATCGCTGGAAGTCGTCTCATCACCAGGCGTCGGGTCGACCTTGGTGTCGACCTGCTGGGTCGGAGTATCTGTTGTCGTGATCGTGGTACCGAGAGACTTGACGTAAGTGCTGCCGGTTGATGTATTGGCAACATAGACGGTCAGCGTATAAACAGCGCCCGAATAGGTCAGGGTTTCATTGATAGCAGGATTGCCTGGATAGGTGTTAGGATTCTCCTCGATCGTATAGACATAGGTTCCTGCATGATCAAAGCTTACATTCGCGAAGATATCAGCAGTCTGCTGGCTATAGGTATCAGTATTGGCGCCCAATGTTCCCTTTGTACCTCCCGGATACTCCACCTTCATGGCATTAGGGTTAAGGGGGGGCATGTTAGTGTTGTTGTAGGCTACTCCGTCGACTGTCTTTGGCGTCGCCTTAAAGGTAAAGTCCATGGGATTTGGAACAGCGGTATCCTTCGGGGTTTGCAGGACCTTAGTGATAACTGCCACCACCGACGTTTCGTTATCGGAAACGATAGCGCCATCATCGTTGGGGCTCTGTGTCGCAAAAGCGGCAGGAGCGCCGGCTAAAGCAAGAACAAATACCAACAACAGTGCAATAAATGATTTTCTTTTCAGCATAAGTATTCCTTTCTGGAAATCTTTCTTTCTCATCAGTATGTCAACATGAGCAAGGCGATTCGCGGTGACGTGACTGTGTGGCCGCGTCCGTTGTCATGGTTGTTTTTGTGCTATTAAGCTCCCTTTCTGTTGATGCGCCGGAGTGTTTGAACCAGCACATAGGCCAAAGCCAACTCGACCACAATTGAAGTTATCAAGAACGGTGGGCTACCTCTGCGGCTCCCCCCTAAATCGATGTCGGTCTCTGGAACATCGTCGCGTACATTGGTAAAGGCAACGGTATAATTCGTCGACATGAGCTGCATGCCTGTATCGTTGTTTGGCGTGCTGCTGCCATCCAGGTAGGTGGTATAGCCAGGAGCCGGCATCTCAACAATCTGAACAGAGTAGTTATCCGGGACATCTTCGATCGTAAGAGTCTGGCCATGTTTAAGCGTGAAGGTTGTGCTTCCGCCTATCAGATCCAGCGTGCTTATTGCGGTCCCGCTACAGGAAAATGAGCCGGTCAGAAGGTTGCCTCCCGAGTCTTTAAAGGTAATCGTGAAAATAAAAGGCTGGGTCCTGTTACCATACCTGCCCGCTACCATCTTTGAAATGGACAGGGTGGTATAGTCAAACTCAGGAACATAGTTGATATCGCCATTATTCAGCAAGGTCCCGTCGAAGAGGTTCAGCGCGCGCGCGGTAAATGCCGCGGCGTTGCGGGGCGGTATATGGTTGATGACACAGTCATTCCCGCTGACAGAGGCCGTAGGGGCAATGCCGATGTTCGCATAAGCCGTATTCACGTTTGGGATCGGATTAGAGTAATCATAGACCTCTGTAAAGATTCCGCCGCCGTAACCGCCCGGTGCGTGATTATCGCTGACACTTGCAGTTCCGCTCATGACGAGCTTGCCTGCAGTGGCCAGGTAGATGCCGCCACCGTTACCGGTGACACCAGAAGTGTTGTCGGTGATCTTCGCTGTGCCAGACAGGGTGAAGGTTCCATTGTTCATGTAAACTCCGCCGCCCTTACCCGTGCCGGTAAGGCTGGCCGTGTTGCCGCTGATCGTACCGCCCGACATGTTAAAGGAGCCACCGTTTACATAGACCGCGCCGCCATTGCCGGCAGCGCCAGCGTCCGTGTTAGCGATATTACCGCTGATCGTACCGCCCGTCATGTTAAAAGTAGTAGCGCCATTTACATACACCGCGCCCGCAGTACCGAGAGCTGAGTTGTTTATGATCGAACCACCGGACATCGTAAAGACAGCGGGGGTGCTGGCATAATAGTCTATATACACAGCAGCGCCGATCGGTTGGCTCTTGGCGCAGTTCTGTAAGACGGCGCCATCTTGCATGGTCAGCCGGTTTCTCAGGTATATCCCGCCCCCGCCCGTACTGACGGTGTCCAGCGTAATATCCTTCAGAGTAAGCTCGCCCGAGATGTCGAAATGCCGTCTGTTTTGAGTCTGCATGAGGGTAAAGTTTTCGCCGCTGGCTGAGGTAAGCGTGATTTTCTTATCAACCGGAAAACTCACGGCGTTGGCATGATCCGTTGCGTTGACATCGGGATCATCCTCGGTGGCCGTAATGGTGTAGGACCCGTTGGTTGCGTATACTCCACAGTGAGAAATCGCATCGGAAAGGTAGTGATAGTAGCCGATAAATGAATTGTCGCTGTCCCTGGTAACGATATAGCGATCGCCCCACTGCGCATATAAGGTGATGCTGCTGGGAATGGTCACGTTAGCCTGGCCTGCCGCATACGACGTGCCGGTACCATTGGCCGCCGTGTTCCATCCCATGAACTTAGTCGCACCGGTCGTGGGAGGCGTAATGCCCGTTTCCGCAAGCGTTTTGATGCCAATAGTGACCGGACCCGTGATTGCGCCCGTTGCCTGAACATAATCTGCTCCACTACCGCCATTGGCTTTATAGGTGGCGGTGATCATAGACCCGGGATTAAACTTGACCGGCAGCACGGCATTGTTTGCGTTGCTGTTATGGGCATTGTAGCCATTAAGCGCAATGATCGAGTAGATATCCGGGCTGTTGTCAGCTACGCGAGCAATGCTGCCAATATAAGTTGAGGCGCTATTAAACGCGTAGATGCTGTCGGTTCGTGAAGTAGTCGCATCGGTGCTGTAGGCAAAGCAGGGATAGGTCGCTGGCAGAGTCAGGCTCTTCAGCTTTGCGCTGTCGCCCTTGGCAGAAACATCAAGCCGCGTGTCTGCGGTAGCAGAAATCGCCGACGTAAGTCGGGCGTTGACAAAGTAGCCATCGCCGAGATTGCCGTTCGTGCGGATAGCAGCAAAAGATCCGGCCGTTTCGCCGGAATATGCCTTGACGTCTGCCGCGGCGTTAAGGCGAAGATTCGTACTGGCATCTCCGCCGATACCAGCCCGCGTATCGCTCGCCGCGACTATCGTCCCGCCGGTGATGGTGATCGTATCCCCAAACGAGGCGGCCCAGAATCCAATACCAGGGCCATTGACGCCCTTTGCATAGATAGTTCCGCCAGTGATGGTGATGCTCAGGGAGGGGCCCGTATTACCATGAACCCTGCCGATGGCCGTATAGTTGGCAATCGAGCTTATAGTTCCGCCATTGATGGTGATCTGACCGGTACCCGACCCATTGTTACCGGTACCCGCGCCAATACCCGTGCCTTCGCCAGCGCCAGCTTGATCAATGCGGCGTATTACCTGTACGTCAACGTTGCCATTATCGATGGTAATACTTCCAGCCGTACCAAAAGAGCCGCCGCCAATGCCCGCGCCGCGCGTGTATTGCCGCACGACCACGTTTCCGCCCGTGATCCTGATAGTGCCACCGGTGCCACCATTTGAGCCATCACCGCCGCCGCCGCCGATACACGCGCCGCCGGGACTGGTGCCCCAGTCATCACCGCTCCCGTACTGCATAACGGATACCGTGCCACCATTGATCGTAGTAATGCCGCCGTTTCCGGCGCCAGACCCGGTAGAACCGCCGCCGCCGATGCACGCGCCGCCTGAACGAGTAGTCACATCCAGCGAACCACCGTTGATCGTGATCCTCCCGCTGGTATTGCCACCAGCGGCGCCGATACTAGCAGCGGTGCTGGTGGAGTTTGCTACTGACGTTATAACAAGACGGTCGGTAGTATCGCTTCCGTTCAAACTATCAAAAGTCACTGAAGCAGTTGAGGGTACCACTATGCGGCTCCGAACATAGTTTGTGCCATCTGTCAGCAACGTTGCGATACCGCTACCCGTCAGATTGATGTTACCGGCAAGATCTATAGAGTTCAGTACCAGGGTGACGTCCACTCCGTCTGGAATCGTAATGCTTAAATATATGGAGGTGCCCTGTTTTGGAGCGGTAGGATCAGAAGGAGAGTTCCTGACGCCGCTCTGAATGATTTGGTAGGCCTTCCCGTTGGCAGCCGCAGTGAAGGTCAAGCCACGGTCAACCGTCGGAGCCGCAGCATTTGGATTGGTGTAGGACCCCGCCGTGCCCGTTACCGTATATCCTGAACCACCGGTAATCGTGGTAGAGAGATCGATAGTAGCTTCATAGATAACATCAGAGGCCGGGTTTATGCCTATCGGCTGACCTGCGTCGATGCCACCGACGTCGTCCTTTATCAAAAGATCTTTGATGTTGGTCGTGCCAGTCGCCTCAGAGCTGCCGATAGTATCTGCATCGCCGATAGTTTGCGGCGTCGTAACTGGCTCTGCCCCCGCGTCCCAATGCGAAGCAACGAGGCCAAGGCTGAGCAGGATACACAGCGCCACCACAATAGACAGAATGCGTTTCGCAAGGTATTTTTTTGCAGATATTTTTTTCATATAACTACGCACTCCATTTCCCCTCAGCCTAGGACTGCAATGAGCCTCAGCCTAGAACTGTTATGAGACCGCGTCGGTGCTTCCCAGCCTTTAAGCAGTTTCATCATTTATGTAATCGATGCCAATACAGCATCATGCGGTTTATATACTACTGGGATTTGGTATGCGTAAATACACCCAAAAGGGTAAAATTTGTAATGATAATTCTAAGCTCGTGAAATCTTGCCCCACGCGCAGAGAGACGCGCGCTTAAAAATCTTGCTCTCTTGCTTTGAAGAGTGAGCCTGAAGGCGCAACGCGGCGTTGGTCTACTTGAGCAGTTTGCGCAAGCAGCTTATTTGAGCAGCTTTTTCTCCAGCGCAATCCGAATGGCGTCCGCCATGTTATTCGCATCCAGTTTTATATAGATCGATTGCAACGCTTTTTTCACCGTGTTGACGGACAAGTATCGATTCGTCGCAATCTCCTCACGAGAAAGGCCATAGTATAAATCGTTGAGAACTTCCTGCTCGCGTTCAGAGAGCTGAACGGGATCCTCAATATTTTTTTCCCGCTTGATCGCGGCCGCAACGATATCAGCCTTTTTCGCATAGATAGAAGCTTTACGGTCGATCATCCTGAGCCATTTATGAGGGATATCGCCGTCTTCTTGCTTCAGCGCCGCAACAACCAAGGGATGCAGGTTTTTCCCCAGTTCAATGAAGAACATCTCGAACACGCCGTCAAATGACAGACGCCAGGCTTTATTGAAATCCGCCAGGGCGCCGACGCTGTCACCGGTTTTTATCTTTGCAACAGCCATCAATAAGGAAAGTATTAACTCGCCAAAGAGGAGTCGCTCCTGCGGGTCTCGCGGCGTTGACTTGTATAAAATCGCAAGGGCCTGATCATATTCTTTAGCAGCAATATGATACTTGACACTGACGACCAGCTCTCTTGTCGGGAGGCGAGCTTCCGACGCCAATTCTTTTTTTTCTATGACAAGCCAGGTTGGGACCATTTCAGGTAGTTCGATCTGGGCATAAAAGAAGCCGGTATATAAGTCATACGCCAGTTGACGATTCCAGAAATCCAGATTATCAAGATGGTCTCCGAGCTGTTCAAGCAGTTCTTTGGCCAGGGAATAGGCGCCCTCTTGCACCGCGATGCGAAGCAGGTATTGCTGCGCCATAGCCTCGATACTGTACTGGTTCTTTTCGCGCGCTTTGAGTACCGCGCGGTAAGCGGATGCCCGCGCCTCATCGATCTGATTTTTGAAAAAGGCGATCTCGCAAGCGATCAGGTCATCATATCCGTAATACATATCATGGAAATTCTCTTCGATTAAGTGAGCGGTTTCCTCCACTGCTTTCAGGAATTGATCAAACTCCGCCAATGTCGCGCCTTCCCCAACCACACAAGCATACGACCTGATATCAGGGACAGCGAACGACCCCCTGCGCCCTACCAGCGGCAAGGGTGATTTTTTGAAATTCTCGATCGATTTTTTCAAATACTTGGGCGCATCGTAGCGGTGAGTGATCGTACAGACATAGATATCGACATAAGCCAGGTTGCTGTAGGCGACTCCAAGAAGAATGGATGAAAAAGGCAGGGTTGAATGTTCCCATTCCTGAATGGTGGCAAACGACTGCTCCCTTGCTTCATCATATTTCCCTGCCCCTATCAACATAATAGGAATGAAGAAGTGCTTTAAGAACAAGACACTGGGGTCATCTTGCTCTTCATTGCTCGGATCGATCCCTTCCAAAATGCCCAGGAAGTATTCACAGGCGTCCTGCGGCAATTTGAACGGATAGGAAAAGAGCACCTCAATCACACGGTCAAACTGATGCGACTTTGCGTAGTAATACACCGCATCCATATAGAAATCATTTTCAGAACACCACTGCGCCGCTTGCTGATAGATAGCCTGTTTTTCTTCGTCAGACAACATGTCCTGCTTACTTTGGACGAACTCCTGGTAGAGCGGATGGATCTGATAATCGCCGGCAAAACTATCAAACCATACGACCGAGGACAGTCCATCTGCATTTTTCAGCACCAGCTCTTCGTTGATCACCTCATGCAGCGATACCAGCGGCAAGCTGGAGACCAGCGATAATCTGACGATCTCTTTTTGGATCGATGCCGGGAAATCATCCCAGGCCTCTCTCTGAAGTAATTGGAAAATATTCTGTTTCATGACGTCAAGCGCATGATCAGAATGACCAGGGGTTCTTTTCAGTACCAGGGAAAGCAGTTTGACCGCCAACGGCCAGCCCTTGGTCGCATCAGCAAACCTTGGAATATCCTCAGCCGCAAACGAGATATCGTTGCGCCTTAAAAAGCTCGCGATCTCATCTTCGGTGAAACGCAGCTCGTCTTCTGTGATCCTGCTGGCCTTGCCTTCTGAGAACAGGGAGACCGCGTTGATCTCGGGTTCTGTGCGGGAAATAATGATCACGCAGGCGCCAGGAACATCCAGGTAAGCGCAGCGCTGCGCAAAGTCCAGGGCTTCTTTGGAATGTATCAAATGAAAATCATCGAGCACAAGAAAGGTTTTTTGGGAGGGAAGCTCCCTGTTTTTGACGATCTCACCAAACTGCTTGAAGCGCGCGGGGGTTTCCGGAAAGCCCAGCTCCCGCAAGCGGGCAGCCAGTTCCGGATTGTCAGAAGCAATGATATGGGTAAGGCTTTCCCAGTAACGAAAGCCAATATTATCGCTTTCAGTCAGCTGCATCCAGCGGATCACGGCGTCTGGCTGCTGTTCTATATAGTGGTGTATCGCCCGGGTCTTTCCGTAACCGGATCCCGCGATCACATACACCAGCTTGCTCTGAACCGCCTGATCGATGATCGCGTCAAGACGGGGACGCGGTAGATAACCGGTCGCTTGCGCGGTGGTGTCGAGATTATTTTCATTTTGACCATTCATCATACACACAAATCTCTCTAGCTGGCAGCAGGACAAAGGTCGCGCAAAACACAGGCGCCACAGCGGGGACGACCGGCAATGCAGACACGCCGCCCATGAGTAATCATCTCATAATTAATACGATACCAATGATTATAGTCAAAGACCTCACAAAGATCGCCCTCGGTTTGAGCAGGCGTTTTTGCCCGTGAAAGGCCCAACAGGTGCGACAGGCGAAAGACATGGGTATCGACCGCAATGCCCTGCACAATGCCAAAGCTCTCCGCCAGCACCAGGTTGGCTGTCTTGCGCGCCACGCCCGGCAAGCGGATCAGCTCGGTCATGGTCGCCGGGATCTCGCCGCCAAACTCCGCAACGCTCATGCGCGCCAGCCCCAGCAGGTTTTTCGCCTTGTTGTGGTAGAAGCCGAGCGAGTGGATGATACGCTCCAGGTCTTCGATATCGGCAGAAGCAAGCGTCGTGGGATCCGGGTAGCGCTCGAAGAGCTCCGGGAGTACCTTGTTCACGTTGTCATCGGTAGTCTGCGCGGAAAGCGAGATCGCAACCACGCTCTGGTAGGCGTTGCGGAAGTTGAGCGAAGGCACCGGCGCGCCCGGATACTCCTCCTCCAGGCGCCGTGCGATCTCGGCGCCGCGCGTTTTGGTCACCGGCCCGATGCGCGAGACCGCTTTGGGATAGTCAAAGCCCAGGTCTTTCTGTTTCTTTTGCGCCATTGCCCCTCTTGTTAGTGTCTAAAGTGGCGATGCCCCGTAAACAACAGCGCTACGTCCGCTGCGTCAGCGGCAGCGATGACCTCATCGTCACGTATCGAGCCACCCGGCTGGATGACCGCAGTCACGCCAGAGGCGGCCAGAACTTCCAGACTGTCCGCGAAGGGCATGAACGCGTCGCTTGCCGCCACGGCGCCCCGGGCTGCCTCGCCTGCGTGGCCGACCGCAATGCGCGCCGAATCCACGCGATTGGGCTGTCCGGCTCCCAGTCCCAACAGCGCCTCACCACGGCAGATGATGATGGCATTACTCTTGACCGACTTGCAGACCTTCCACGCAAACAGCAGCGCACGGCGCTCAGCCTCGGTGGGCTGGCGCTTAGTTGGCACGGTAAACGTCGCCGGATCTTCCGCCACAACGTCGAGCTCCTGGATCAACACCCCGCCCGACGTCGCGCGTAGCTCGACGTCGCCTCCCGGCGGTGGTACCGCGCCCGTTGCCAGAACGCGCATGTTCTTCTTGGTATGAAGCAGTTCAAGCGCCCCGTCCGTATACTCAGGCGCAACCAACACCTCGACGAACTGCTTGTTGGCAAAAATCGCCTCGACGACCTCTGCGGTGACCGGGCGATTGAACGCGACGATGCCGCCGTAGGCGCTCACCGGGTCGCCCGCCCAAGCGGCCTGATAGGCTTCGACCAGGTCGTCATGCGAAGACAGCCCGCAGGGATTAGCGTGCTTGATGATAGCACAGGCAGGCTCGGCAAACTCGCGCACTGCAGCCCAGGCGGCGTCGGTATCAAGGATGTTGTTGTAGGAGAGCTCCTTGCCGTTGAGCTGCTGAGCCGTCGCAATGCTGCCGGGTGCGGCATCGTCACGCTGGTAGAACGCCGCCTGCTGATGCGGGTTCTCACCATAGCGCAGGTCCTGGCGTTTGCTCAGGTGAAGCGTGAGTTCCGGCGCGGACAAGTCAAGCGTACGCGCTGAGATTGCGGCTTGAGGGCCGCAATGACGTGAGTGATCAAGGTACTCTGTGATCGCGCGGTCATAAGCGCTCGTCGTCGCAAAAACGCGCTGGGCAAAGGCGCGCCGGGTCTCCGGCAGCGTCGCGCCCGCGTTGGCGCGCATCTCTGCAAGCACCTGCTCGTACTGGTCTGGCGAACTGACCACCGTGACCGCAGCGAAGTTCTTCGCCGCGCTGCGCAGCATCGAGGGCCCGCCAATGTCGATGTGCTCGACCGCGTCGGCCTCCGTCACATCGGGGTTGGCAACGGTCTCTTCAAACGCGTAGAGGTTGACACACACCAAGTCGATGAGCTCGATGCCACGCTCGGCGACCGTGGCCTGATGCTGCGGGTTATCACGCAGGGCAAGCAGCGCGCCGTGGACTTTGGGGTGCAGGGTCTTCACGCGCCCGTCGAGCATCTCGGGCGCGCCCGTGAAGTCCTCAATGGGACGCACGGGTACCCCCGCCTCAGCCAGCGTACGCGCGGTACCTCCGGTCGAAACCAGCTCGACGCCAAACTCCTCTGCCAGTACACGGCAAAATTCAACCAAGCCGGCCTTATCAGTGACCGACACCAACGCACGCTTAATGGGACTCATGAACCACTCCTCAAATAAGTTTTATACCATGCTTCCATCATACCCCAGGCCATTACTCGTTGGAGCGGCGGCGCGTCAGAGCATTTTGGCGTCTTTATATTTATCCGGTATCGTGATGCCAAACAAGTCCGCTTCTTTTTTGTTGATGTCGATCTGGTACTCTTTGGTCATCACCTCGATCGGCATATCAGCCGGCTTGGCGCCTTTTAATATGCTGACCGCCATCGCAGCCGCCTTTTTGCCCAGCTCGGTATAGTTGACGCCAGCTGTTGCCAGTCCGCCGTCGGTGACCAGGCTGTCGGCGCCCACAATGATCGGGATCTTAGCGGAGTTAGCTACCTGGCTTACCGTTGGCATGGCCGAGGCAACCGTGTTGTCGGTCGGCACATAGATGACATCGCACTTCTGGACCAGCGCCTGCGTGACCTGCTGAATGTCATTGCTGTTGGTCACCGTCAACTCAGTTGTCGCAAGGCCCTTGGCTTCGACCGCCTTCTTGATCAGGCTGACCTGCTCAACAGAGTTCGCCTCGCCGGAATTGTAGAGAAACCCTACGGTTTTTGCGCGGGGTACTAAGTCCGTAATAAGCGCGACCTGCGCGTCGACCGGCGCCATGTCGCTGACCCCGGTGACGTTTCCGCCTGGATGATCGTTGCTCTGCGCCAGCTTGGCCGCCGTAAAACTCGTGATCGCCGCGCCGACAACAGGAATGTCCTTGGTTTGTGCCGCGACCGCCTGAGCCGCCGGCGTCGCGATGGCAAGTACCAGATCCTTTTTGTCCGCGATAAAGCGCTGCGAGATCGTGTTCATGGTGCTCTGGTCGCCCTGGGCGTTTTGAAAGTCGAGCTTGACCTTGTCGGCATAGCCCTGTTCTTTCAAGCCCTCTTTGAAACCCGTGTAAATCGTATCGAGCGAGGGATGCTCGATTGGCTGAATTACGCCGATCTGATATACCTTCTTCGAGGCGGTGTTCTTCTGGCTAGTCGCAGCGGTGTTGGCGCCGCAACCTGCCAGCGCGCTTGTGAGTCCCGTTACCAGCAGCGCCGCAAGCAGCAGCGCCAGCCCCCGTCGCAGCACTCCGCGCACCGTTACCAGCTTCTGGTGGTTTGGGCTTTCCCCCTCACAAAAAGTCCGCGTTTGCCCTGCTCTTGCCTTTGTCGTGCGTCCCATGGCCGTACTCCTTTCGCGAACGCGATGTGGCAACACCGACGTTCGGATCGTGCAGCTCAGGACAACAAAAAACGTCCCTTGCTGCGTTCCTGCAGTCAAGGGACGAGATGAATTCCCGCGGTGCCACCCTTGTTGGCTGCCGCCACCATGGCGGAAGCCCTCTTGGCCCAGGTCTTTGGCGCCGCGCCGCGCGCGGTACCGGTCAACCCAGTTTCCTGCTCACGGGAGGAAGTCCGCCGACCATTACGTCGGAGCCTCAGAAGTCCATTCTGCTTATCCGCGTCACCGGGATCACACCATCCCCGGCTCTCTGAGACGCAAGCGACAAGCGTACTCTTCTTCGTCACAGGCCTTACTGGAGATTTACTCTAGCAAATCTGATCATCTGATGCAAGCGGCGCCCGTATTGGGGTGATTATCCGGGTAGCGGAAAAGTATGACGCGCCTGAACGTCGTCTGACGAGGCGTCGTAAAACGTGGCGGGCTTAAAGCCCGCGAGTTTTACGAGAACAAAGTCAGGCGTCGTTCAGGCGCGTCAGAGCGCTTTTACTAAGGTGTTAATGATGTAGATGACCAGGAACAGGACGACAGTCAGAATCACGCCATCAGCAATAAATGCCCAGGCAAGCAGACGCCGACGCCTCCCCTGTAACTCCGCCACCGCTTTCTTATCTGTACTTGCCGACGCTTCTGGATAGCGATCAATAATGAGATTGATCGTGATCCACACAACGGTCGCCATGATACCAAGGAACACAGCAAAGAGCGCTATAACTATAGCTAACGCGGTTGCGCTTGGGGGTGCTTGGATAACGGTAAGATTCATGACCACTCCTCCTACTGTGCCATCGACTTACGGCGCTCGATGTTCTTCTTAACTTTTTTCAGACGGAACAATTCCTCACGCGTGCGCTCATCTAAGGTCTGGCCGATGTAGGCAACCTGTTCCTGGAGCTCCGGGATACGAATCTGCTCAAGCGCGTTAACGCGTCGGTTGGTCTTCGAGATCTCCTCGCCCAGGCGGCGCAGGGATACTTCCGTTTCCGCATACGTCAATATTGCGTCGATCGCTTCCTCAAAGCCCTGCGCGGCGTCATCGATGCGCAGCGAAACACCAGTGGGCGAATAGCCGCGTGTGAAGGCGTTCTTACGTGCTGAGGGCACCTGCTTGATGTCAGGTACCATCACGCCCATGATCGTGCGCCCATCAATGTCGATCAGCGTTTCTCCGGTCGAGGCCAGGGCAACCGAGTGCACCGCGGCCTCGCCTCCCGTTGCCTGCGCGACCTCAAGGCCGTACTGCGCCTTGCGAAGCGCTGCCGCAAGCTCATCGGAATGCTGCACCGTCTGGTCGACCAGCTTCATGAATTCAGCCAGCAGCGCATCGCGCTTGCTCTTCAGCAGCTCCATGCCTTGCTGGGCGGTGTTGATCTGCTCGCGGCGCGCAAGCAGCTCTGAACGAGTAGGACGGACTTCCTCCACGCTCTGCTAACCTCCCCGGTTCACAATCGTCTGAGCTTCAGGACTGACGACCTTGTTGACTGCACGGGCTGCGCTTTTCGCCTGCTCGTTTATGCGACGCAGTTCTTTCTCGCTGCTGGTCTCCTCCTTCTCGGAAGCAACAGCGCCATCAGCCAGCGAATCCTGCGTCGGATAGTATTTGTCGATGAAGGAGCGTACGCGCTTAAGCTCGTCCATGGGAAGTATCGTCAGAAGCTTCCAGCCCAGGTCGAGCGTCTCTTCGATCGTGCGCCCCGTCGCTCCCTGCGCGATGAACGTGTCCTCGAAGGCCTCCGCGAACTTCAGGAAGCTGCGGTCAGAGCCAGAGAGCGCCTCTTCGCCGATGATGGCGACCAGGCGACGCAGCTCGGCGCCGCGCGCATAGGCGGAGTAGAGCTGGTTGGCAAGGGCACTGTGATCCTCGCGAGTCTTGCCCGGGCCAATGCCTGAGTTCATCAGGCGCGACAGGCACGGCAGTGCGTCGACCGGCGGGAATAGGCCGCGGCGGTGCAGGCCGCGCGAAAGCACGATCTGGCCCTCCGTGATGTAGCCCGTCAGGTCAGGGATGGGGTGTGTGATGTCGTCGTCAGGCATCGAGACGATCGGCAGCTGCGTGATCGAGCCCTTGCTGCCCTTGATGCGCCCGGCGCGCTCATAGATCGTCGAAAGGTCGGTGTAGAGGTAGCCCGGATAGCCGCGGCGCCCCGGCACTTCCTCGCGCGCTGTCGAGATCTCACGCAGCGCCTCGCAGTAGTTCGTCATGTCCGAGAGCACCACCAGCACCTGCATCTCGCAGGTAAAGGCCAAATACTCGGCCACGGTCAACGCGCAACGAGGGGTCAGTATGCGCTCGACGGTCGGGTCATCTGCCAGGTTGCGGAAGAATACCACGCGGTCAAGCGCCCCGGATTCCTCGAAGCTCTTAATAAAGTAAGACGCCTCGCGGTTCGTGATCCCCATCGCGCCGAAAACGATCGCGAATTCCTCGCCGGAAAGCACGCGCGCCTGGCGCACGATCAGCGCGGCCAGCTCGTTTGCGGGCAGGCCAGAGGCGGTAAAGATTGGCAGCTTCTGTCCACGCACCAGCGTGTTGAGCCCGTCGATCGCAGAGACTCCCGTCTCGATGAAGTCCGACGGCTGATCGCGGCGCATTGGGTTGATCGGCGCCCCGTTGATGTCGCGGCGCTCCTCAGGCATGATCGGTTTGCCGCCGTCGATGGGCTTTCCTGTCCCGTCAAGGACACGCCCCAGAAGCTCGACCGATACATTGATGCGCGCGACCTCACCCATAAAGCGCGCCGAAGTCACATCGACATCAATGCCGCTGGTGCCTTCATAGACCTGAACGACCGCGTTATCGCCTGAGACTTCCAGCACCTGTCCGGAGCGGACCTGTCCATCGGGCATCGTGATCTCGACGACTTCATCATAGGCGGCCTCGGTAACGCCGCTCACGATGATCAGCGGCCCGGCGACACTTTCCAGTGTGCTGTAGCGCGTTGTGGTCAGAGGAGCAATGAAACGCGCCATGTTAACCCACCTCCAAATGTGAAACTTGCTCGAGGATCTTCGGGAGCATCTCCTTGATCTGTCTGAGCGCTTCGTCGTGCGGCGTCGTCTTCAGCGCCGCGATCTGGTCGCGCAAAGGCAGCGCGAGTATTGTTGACAGCATGACGCCATTGGCGATCGCGGCTTGCATCGCCTCACCATAGGTAACGATCACATTCAGTATCGCAAACTGCTTCTCGATCGGGCAGTAGGCGTCGACCTCGTCAAACGCGAACTGCTGCAGGAAGTCCTCGCGGATCATACGCGCGATCTCCATCGTGCCCTTCTCGGCCTCCGGCAACGCGTCTGGCCCGACCAACTGCACGATCTCCTGCAGTTCGATCTCTTTTTGCAGCGTGGCCATTGCTTTATCGCGTGTCGCCGCCCAGTCGTGGGCGACGTTATCCTCAAACCAGCGCGCCACCTGCCCCAGGAACAACGTGTAGCTCTTCGTCCAGCTGATCGCCGGGAAATGGCGCTGGTGCGCCAGGTCGGTATCAAGCGCCCAGAACGCTCCGGTCACCCGCAGCGAGTTCTGGGTCATCGGCTCGGACAGGTCGCCGCCTGCCGGCGAGACCGCGCCGACCATCGTGACCGATCCTTGCCCCCGGTCCTCAACGCTGTGACCGGCATCCCCACTGCTCCCCAGCGGGGTCACCAGGCCGCAGCGCTCATAAAACGCGGCCAGGCGGGTCGCCAGGTAAGCGGGGTAGCCTTCCTCGCCCGGCATCTCTTCAAGTCGGCCGGAGACCTCGCGCAGAGCCTCGCCCCAACGCGACGTCGAGTCGGCCATCATCGCGACCGAATAGCCCATGTCGCGGTAATACTCAGCTAAGGTAATGCCCACATAAATAGAAGCCTCGCGCGCTGCCACCGGCATGTTCGACGTGTTGGCCACCAGTATCGTGCGCTCCATTAACGGCGCCCCGGAACGTGGATCCTCCAGCTCCGGGAATTCCTGCAGGACCTCAGTCATCTCGTTACCGCGCTCGCCACATCCCACATAAACAATGATGTCGACGTCGGCCCATTTCGCGAGCGACTGCTGTGTCACGGTCTTACCAGTACCAAAGCCGCCCGGGATGATGGCGTTGCCACCCAGGGCGATCGGGAAGAAGGTGTCAAGCACCCTCATGCCCGTGATAAAGGGCCGCGAAGGGTCAAGCTTGCGCTCGTAGGGGCGTCCCTCACGCACCGGCCAGCGCTGGGTCATCGTCAGCTTGGTCCCATCTTCCAGCGTCGCGATGACGTCGGTAATATGGTAGTTGCCGGGCGCCGCGATCGAAGTGATCTTGCCGGCGCCTCCCTGGGCGGCGGGCACCATGATCCGGTGAGCCAAAGGCCCTTCCGGGACCGTTCCCAGCACCTTGCCCGCATAGACCTCTTCGCCCTCATGGGCGACCGGCGTCCAGGCCCAGATCTCTTCCTCAGAAAGCGGCCGGATGCTCACACCACGCTCGATGAAAGCTCCGGTTTGTTCGGCCAGAAGCGAGAGCGGACGCTGAATCCCGTCGAAGACCGAGGTCAGAAGCCCCGGACCCAACTCGACAGTCAGAGGAGCACCAGTCGAGACAACTGGCTCGCCCACATGCAGACCAGAAGTCTCTTCATAGACCTGGATCGTTGCGGTGTCTTCAAGCAGCTTGATGATCTCTCCCATCAGCTGCGCATCGCCCACGCGCACAATGTCATACATACGCGCGCCGATCATATGCTCCGCTACGACGACCGGTCCTGTGATACGGATGATCCGGCCAACACCTGTGCTTGGCACATCAGCGCTTTCAGCATAAGTTGGAGCGTCCTTGGTCTGCGTGCTCACGACCCTGCCTCCTTCTTCAGCTTGATATCAAAACCTACCGCCCGGCGGATCATATCCTGCAGCCGTCCGCTCATATATTCAGCGACGTTCAGCCGATCCGCCAGGGGAAGCATAACAACGACCGGGCGATACACCGAGTCGATCTTCTTCTGGAGTCGCTCGTCGATGGCCTTCTCGTAGCGCTCATCGACCGCGATGATGCCGATGCTCTCATCCTCGAAGAGTTGGGTCAACTCCTGGTGCATACTCTCAACCGAATCCACCGTGATGACCTCAGTACCACCAAGGCGAAAGCCGTCAGCAACTCGCTCATCTGTTACGGCGACAAACTTATACAAGGATCAGGTCCTTTCGGATGATCTCAGGATCAACGTGCCGGTTGAGGCCGTGCGCGATGATGTTGAGATTGGTCACTTCATTTTCCCTGGCTGTCAGATATGACAAGGTCACACCAAAGCCCAGGATGTCACCATAGCCTTTTTCGATCGTCTCTCTGGTAAGCTGAGCCTCCATCGCCCGCTCGAACTCAGAAAGGTGCCCCGTGAGCAAGTAGCCTTCGTAACCGGCCGCCAGGGCCTTCTTGTACGCAGGTATGTCTAAAGAGTTGATCAGCTCGAAAAGATCCTCGCATCCCATGAGCGAAGCGAACTTTTTCTCGTCCAGATAGCATCCGCCCAGCAGAAAATACGAGAGCGGCTCTTCGACTTCGCCCGTGGTCTCGACCAGGCGGATCAGTGTTGCCAGGTTGAGCCGGTCGACCTCTTGCCCAAAGACACTACGCGCAAAGCGCACCCCTTCTCCGAGGCCCCGGAACTTCGAACGCGCCCACTTCAGGTAGGCATGATCGAGCTGGAGCTCGAAGTCGGCGACCTGCTCGTGAAGATAATAAGCCTCAAGCCCCTGTGCAAAAGCCTGCCGATACGGCAGTCTCCAGGTCAGCGCCAGAGCGACGACATCTTCCAGTGTTTGCTGGCGAGCAAGAGCGCGGATGTTATCGGCGCTGATCGAAACTCCGACCCCCACAAAAGCGCTGTCATACTCAGAGAGCACAACGCCTGCCGCCTTCGCGCGGATGATCGTCTTGATATCCTGAATGTCCCACTTGGTCGCCAGCGCCTCCAGAAGGCTGCGATAGCGTGACTCACTCATCTCATAGACCCAAAAATACGTCTGCGACAACATCATCTGGAGGGCATACGAAACAGCCTCGATCCCGGTTTGCGTCAAGAGCGCTTTGCCGAGCACTGGCCCGTAACTGCCCCCCTTCAGATGTTCGACGAAGGAGTCAAGACCTGGCTCATGCAGAAAATTCTCCAGGTCGCTTGCTTTCAGTAGCAAACTGCGTTTTGCGCGTATCCGTGAGTTAAGATACGGAGTCCCACCTGGCGATGGTTTGGCCTTTGTTGCTACCAGCTCCGGAGTCACGAAGCAAGCACCTCCGAAACCAACTCGCCGTATTTCTCATGAACACGTTGGAGCCGATCCTCAAAGGTGGAGCCCCGCTGAATTCGCCCATCGGCCGAAGTCACCATAACCCCGCCTACGGTCTTGATATCGGTCACACAGGAAACCCCGGGATAGAGCGAAGCGATGAGCTCCCGGTCCTTCGGGTCAACATGCAGGACATATTCTCCCTGAAGACCAGCAGTCGCGTCTGCGACCAGCTTGCTTAAGATATCGGGATATTGACTGCTTGACCTGATCTCGCGGATCTTGAGAGCAGCGCGGACAAAGACCTCCTCGAAGACCTCCCGCTTCACATCGGCGACACGCCGACGATAGCCAGAAGACTCCTTGCGCAGCTCTTGTTCCGCAAGAGCCTGGTTTTTGCCTACGGTCTCTGCCAGGTAGGCTTCAGCAGTCGCATCTGCGGCTGCCTGAGCCTGCGCGGTGATCTCATCGGCCTGGGCCTGGGCTTGAGCGCTTATCTGGTCGATCTCGGAATCAGCCTGCACTTCAAGAGCGGCCATTAGTTCCTCGATTGCCATGATCGCTCACCTACCCGGAGATGATCAGTGCGGACACGAACCCAAGAAGAACGATAATCTCAGGAAGCGCCTGCAACACGATGAGCATCGTTGCAACTTCCGGGCGCTCGGCAAGCGTACCAGCAGCTGCCGTACCGATCTTGGCCTGTGCGAAACCAGCCATGATCGCCGAGACAGCCATCGCGCCAGCTGCTGAGATGTACTTCGCCATGAGGACCTTGGGGTCCGTTGACGCAGTAGCCGCAAGCGCCATCGCAGGGATCGCGACAAGTGCCATCGCGGCGGCGGCGGTCGTCAGAACTTTTGTCCTGATTTTCATGATTTCCCTTCCTTTCCTGCACGAACAAACGGTTTGTATTCCTTCGTTCCTCGTTCGAAAAAGTTTCCGAAAAACTCGAGGAAGTTAAGACGGAGAGCATGGATCGACGGTGAGAAGACGATGATCGCGAAGTTGAGGATGTGAAGTACCAACGCGATCGCCACACCACCGATGTTGGGCATCGTATGAAATGCCAGGTCGTTTGCGGCGTCTGCCAAAAGCGCACCCACCAGGCCGACGGCCATGATTCGGATGTAGCTGGCTGAGTGGGTGAGCGATTCGAGTACTTCGATCGCCCCCATGATACCGCCGCCAAAAAGCGCGGAGACAAGGCCAAGGGCAAGCAGCAGATAGGCCACATAGCGCACTACTGAGGCGCCGGTCGCACCCAGAGAGCTGGTCAAAGCTGGCATGGCCATCGTTACGGCCAGAAGAATTCCAGCGACCAGGACGAGCAGGATGCCGCCTTTCTCGATAACATGCTTGGTATGGCCGAGTTTCTTGCCATTGATCATGCCGAACACCAGCCCGACCATCATCTCGAAAATGCCCAGCCCGATCGCCATGAAGAGCAGCGTCGTCATGAGGTTGCTCTCGGTGCGCAAGAATGGGAACGTGAAGCTGGAACCGATACGGATCGGCTTAATGGCATCAAGCCCAGGGATGTATTCATGGGCAAGGTTACCAAAGAACTCAAAGTAAAAGACACCGAAAATCGTCGTGGCAATACCGGCGGGCATAAGCACTCCGGTAATATTTTGGACACCGATCGACTTGGGCATCTTCATACGCATGATCAAGCAAGCGATGATCATCAACAGGCCATAGCCCGCATCTCCGACGATCATACCGAAGATGATCGGGAAGGAGATCGAGAGGATTATCGTGGGGTCAAGCGTCCCATACTCGGGAGAGCCCCAGAGCCCGATCGCCGAGCGGAAGCCACTGAGAATTCCCTTGCGCGGCGCGATCTCGACGGGGACGTCCGGATAGTCATGCGGCTCGATCGGCTGCTGTTCCAACACCACGTTCTCGCCGACCGCAGGTATCGCCTGCACTAGTTCGTCGTAGTCACGCTGCGGCACATAGCCTTCGATCACGAAGGTGTAGGCCGTCTCACCAAATTGGACCAGCACCTCGAACTCTTCGATCCGGTCATCGATTGCGTCTTTGATGCAGAGCAGCTGGTCTTTCTTTCCTTCTGCCAGAGTATCGAGCGCTTCCTTGGTTTCTGCGATCTCTTTTACCAACTCTTCCGAACGTACCTCAAGCTGAGCCAGCGCGTCATCAAGCGAGAGCTTGGCGAACTGATCGGGCAACTTGATCTGGGTCGCTTTTTCTTTCCTCAGATAATTGCGGATCGGCCTTGCATAGTCCCGACCGAAGACGACGACCATCGGGACGATCCCATCGTCAGACTGCGCCGCAGCGACCACACGCGTGCGATCGTCACTACAAGCGCGCAGCTCTTTCTCAAGCTGGCCGAAGACCGCCATATAGCGCTCTTCTACGAGTAATGCGGTCGAATCAAGACCCTCGACGTCTCCGGCAGTCAGTTGCTTGACCACAGGAAGGACCTTTGCCATGATCGGCTTGTATTTCTCAAGTTCGGCGAGCTCTGCTTCAAGGTCCTCGCTCTTCTTCACCAGGGCCGCGGTCTCTGACTCGAGTTCGCCCACAAACTCATCGGTATCACCGCCGACCATCTCTTCAGCTGTCTGAATAAGCTCCTCGGTCGGAGCCTTCAACATCGGGTTCTCCATGCCCTGCGATACGTGGCTGTTCTCATCGATCTTGAGCGCGGCGCAGAGGACCCGACTCCGTTGTGCCAGAGTGGTGAGTTTCTCTTTTTGTTCCTCACCTCCTTCAGGAAGTTGCATGCTTTTGATGGGAAGTTCCCCCTTCTCTATCTTGGGGCGCAGGTCATCAAACTGGAGCTTCCCGAAGGAGTAGAGCGCTTCGAACGTCTGGTCAAACGACGCTTTCACCCCAATGATCCGGACTTTCGCCATCTCGGTCAGCATGGGGACCCACCACCTTCGCTGTTCATGACACCCGGCTCGGCAGAAGTCTCTTCTTCCGCAACCCGGTCGATAACATACTTCACGCCTTTATCGACCTGGAGTGTCATTGGTAAAAGCATGGGCGCCGTCACCAGGTCAATAACAAAACTCACCCCTTTATCGACGTTTTGCATAAGCTCATCACGAAGTGCTGCGCACTCCTGATCATATTGCTTATTCATATCATCGATTTTCTTGCGGGTGTCTGCCTTTATGGCCGCGATCTGCGCCTCGGCTTGTGCTTGGGTTCGTTTCTGAGTGTCAACAGCGATCTGTGGGGCATCCGCTTGTACTTCATCCACTAATTCTTTACCCTGTTGACGTGCTTCATCAGCCTCGATAAGCAGTTCTGATTCCCGGTCCAAGATGCGTTCAAGAACTCCTGGTTCGCTTGAATGCTCTTCGGGTTTTGCCGACTTCACCATAGGACCTCCTCCGATTTGTGGGAAACCACATATCGTCAAGGTGCCATTTGCGGAAAAGATGATACCACTCAGGCACCTATTCCTTGGGCTATCGCTTTGATAATTACCATTATATGCTATGTGACGAAAAAAGCAACAGGAAAGTAACGTCTTTTTTTAAAGTATTTTCAAATTATTCCAATGTATGCTACATATTTTGCTGCAGTGTGGTCTGGCGCAAGGTGGTCAGAAAGCCCTGGTCACAGTGTGATCGGGCGCAAAATGGCCGGAAGAACCTGGGTGCGCTGTGCGTTAGTGCAGGGTGGCCAGAACCTGGGGGAGCAGCTTATGCTCAGCCTCATGGATGCGCGCTTCGAGTGTATCAAGGGTGTCATCCGAAAGCACTGGTACCTCGACCCGCGCAAGTATCGGGCCGTCGTCGAAACGCTCGTTGGCAATATGCACGGTTACGCCCGTCACCGGCACGCCTGCGGCGAAAGCTTCCTCGATCGCGTGCGCGCCGGGAAAGCTTGGCAGCAGCGCCGGATGCAAGTTGATGACGTGGTCAGGGAAGGCGTCAAGCACCTCAGACCCCAGCAGTTTCATGTAGCCGGCCATGACGACCCAGTCGACCTCACAGCTTTCCAGTATCTGGCGCAGGGCGTCATTGTAGCAGTGGGTCGGGTCTGCGGCGTCGGCAAATGACGAGGGCTTGACCGTGATGGCTTTGATACCGGCAGCTTCAGCGCGTTGCAACCCATAGGCGCCGGGCTTATTCGAGATGACCACTTCTATGCGCGCATCCAGACGTCCTGCCGCGATGGCGTCAATGATGGCCTGCAGGTTGCTCCCGTTGCCTGAAATCAGTATGCCAAGCTTAAGCATTATGCCTCCCGTTAATGACAGAATGGGGTCAGGCACCGTTTTGTCATCTTGAAAGATGACAAAACGGTGCCTGACCCCATTCTGTCATTACACATAGCGAACCTGCTGGGCGCCGCCTGCTTCGATATACCCAATGCAATAGACCTGCTCGCCCGCTGCTTCAAAGTGAGCGCGCACGTCGTCTACCACTTCAGGAGCAACCACTAGCGCCAGGCCGATACCCCTGTTAAAGGTTGCCAGCGCCTCTTCAGGGCTCAGCCCCGCCTGCTCGACGATGAAACGGATTTGTGGCGGCACAGGCCAGGCCGCGGGATCAACGACCGCATCGAATCCCGGGCGCAGGCAGCGATCAAGGTTGTTCGTGATACCCCCGCCGGTGATATGCGCCATCGCCTTGATCGGCAGCCCTGCCGCAAGGGCGGCCAGTACTGGCTTCACATAGATGCGCGTCGGCGCAAGCAGCAGCGCGCCCAGCTCGCCCTGGCCCTCAAGGTCTGCGCGCAGGTCAAGTTTGCGCTCCTTGATCACACGGCGCACGAGCGAGTAGCCGTTGCTGTGCAAGCCGCTTGAGGCAAGACCCAAGATGACGTCGCCTGCGGCCAGGTCACGCCCGTCGACCATGCGAGCCCGATCGACCACCCCCACGCAGAAGCCCGCCAGGTCGTAGTCCTCAGCCGGCATAACACCCGGGTGCTCGGCCATCTCTCCACCGATGAGCGCGCAGCCCGCCTGGCGGCAACCCTCGGCGATGCCCCCGATGACCTCGGCAGCTCGCGCGGAGTCGAGCTTGCCTGTTGCCAGGTAGTCCAGGAAAAAAAGTGGCTCGGCGCCACAGCAGAGAATGTCGTTGACACACATCGCGACCAGGTCGATACCGACCGTGTCATGCTTGCCATACGCTTGGGCCAGCGCGAGCTTGGTGCCGACGCCATCGGTCCCGCTGACCAGGATGGGATCGTCGTAGCGCGCCAGCTCACGCGCGGAAAACAGCCCGCCAAAGCCCCCCAGGTCCCCGATCACTTCCGGGCGATAGGTGCTTTTGACTGCCGCCCGGATCGCATCGACCGCGGCGGCTCCCTCGTCAATATCGACGCCCGCATCTGAATAAGTGATGTGATCAGCCATCTTACACTTCCAGTTGGGCGGTGCCGGCGCCGGGATGGGCGGCCGCCTCGGCTGCCAGTTTGTCGGAAACATCCAGCGGATAGCGGCCATCGAAGCAGGCCAGGCAGAAGTTGCTCGCCGGAAGTCCGGTTGCGGCAACCATCCCCGCTTGCGATAGGTAGCCCAGACTGTCCGCGCCGATGTGCGCGCGGATCTGCTCGACGCTCTTGTGCGCGCCGATCAACTGGTCGCGCGTATCAGTATCGATGCCAAAGAAGCAGGGCCAGGCCACCGGCGGCGACGAGATGCGCATGTGAACCTCGCGCGCTCCCATCTCGCGCAGCATCTGCACGAGCGCGCGCGTTGTGTTGCCGCGTACGATGCTGTCATCGACGACGACCAGGCGCTTGCCTTCGATCGCGAAGCGCATGGGATTGAGCTTGAGCCGGATACCAAGCTGGCGCTGCAGTTGCGAGGGCTGGATAAACGTACGCCCCACGTAGCGGTTCTTCGCCAGACCCTCGACAAAGGGGATCCCGCTCGCGTGCGCATAGCCGATCGCCGCTGGCGTCCCGCTGTCGGGGACTCCCATGACGGCGTCGGCTTCGACGGGGTACTCACTCGCCAAGGTCTCCCCCATGCGATAGCGCGCCTCATAGAGCGACAAGTCCGACATGATGCTGTCGGGCCGCGCGAAATAGACATACTCGAACATGCAAAACGCTCGGCGGCGGCCGGGGTCGGGATCTGACAGAAACGTCTCGACTCCGTCGGCGCTGATCTTGATGCACTCGCCCGGCTCGACCTCGCGTACAAAACGCGCGCCGATGATGTCGAGCGCGCAGGTCTCGCTCGCCACGACCCAGCCGCGACCGTCCGAGAGCTCGCCGAGGCAGAGCGGACGGACCCCCAGCGGGTCGCGGAACGCATAAAGCGCCATCTCTGTGATGAGCACGACCGCATAAGCCCCGCGGACGCGGGCCATGGTCTCTGCCACCGCCTGGCGGATGTGATTGGTACGCTGCGTGATCTCGCCGATGAGCGCCGCGATCGCCTCGCTGTCCGTCGTGGACTGCAGGTGCATGTGATGGGCCCGCAGATCATCACGCAAGTCAGCGGTGTTGATGAGGTTGCCGTTATGCGCGAGCGCGATCAGCTGGCGCCCGATGCTGGACATGTGCGGCTGAGTGTTCTCCCATTTGGTGGACTGCCCGGTCGTCGAGTACCGCGTGTGACCGATAGCGACTTCCCCCGGCAGCGCAGCCAGGTCGGTCTCCTCGAAAACCTGGCTGACCAGGCCGAGGTTCTTGACTGCGGTCACGGTCTTGCCGTCGCCGACCGCGATGCCCGCGCTCTCCTGCCCGCGATGCTGCAGGGCGTAAAGCCCGAAGTAGGTCAGGCGGGCGACATCCTCGCCCGGCGCATAGACCCCGAAGACCGCGCACTCCTCCGTCATGTGGTCGGGGCGCTCGTGACAGAATGGTGCCTGACCCCCTTTTGTCATCACGCATCTCCCATGAGGCGCGGGAGCGTGTCCTCGTAGGCGGCGCGCGCTTCCTCAAAACTGATGGCAACCTTATCCAGGATGCGGATACCCGCCTCCGCTGGCGTCACCTCACCGAGCACCGAGAACGGCAGCATCGAGGCCTCCAGCCGGTCGATCAGCTCATCAGCGCGCTCGAGCGCTACGCTGACCAGCACCCGGCTCTGGGTCTCGGAGAAAAGCGAGGCCGCCGCGGACAACTCATCATCAAAGGCAACGTCAGCGCCCAGGCCGCCGGACAGGCAGCTTTCCGCGAGCGCGACCGCCAGGCCGCCTTCGCTGCAATCATGGGCGCTGCGGATAATGCCGTCAGCGATCAGCTCGCGCGTGACAGACTGCACTTCGCGCTCAAGATCGAAGTCAAGCGCCGGAATCTCGCCCGCCGCCAAGCCAAAACGCTCCTTAAGATAGGCCGAACCTCCCAGCTCATCGTTAGTCTCGCCGATCAGTACGATCACATCTCCGGGCGCCGCAAATCCCTGCGTCATGTGTTGGTCGACGTCGGTCAGTATACCGACGACGCCGATCGTCGGGGTCGGATAGATGGGCGCGCCAAAGCTCTCGTTGTAGAAGCTCACGTTGCCCGACACCACGGGCACATCAAAGGACCGGCAGGCCTCAGCCAGGCCGGTCACCGCCTCGACGAAGGTCCAATAGACTTCGGGTTTTTCAGGAGAGCCAAAGTTGAGACAGTCGGTCACCGCCGCCGGAGTAGCGCCCGTGCAGCTCACGTTGCGACAGGCCTCCGCCAGCGCCAGCGCCGCGCCTCGTCGCGGATTAAGATAAACATAGCGCCCGTTGCAGTCGGTGCTGATCGCGATGGCGCGCGTCGTCATCTGCCCGCGCCCGGTGTCGCCAATACGCAGCACCGCCGCGTCGGCCGCGCCCGGCACGACCACCGTGTTGCACATGACCTGGTGATCGTACTGCTCATAGATCCAGCGCTTGTCGCAGATATCAGGGCTTGCCAGCAGCTGCAGCAACGCAGCGGAAAGCTCTTCAACGCTCTCAGGGTGCGCCAGGCCAGAAAGGTTAGCGTTGGCTAACTCCTGGATATAAGCTGGCTCCGTATAAGGCGGGTCGTAGAGCGGAGCGTCGTCAGTCAGCGAGAGCGCCGGCAGTGAGCAGACCAGCTTATCAGCGCCCTCGCGCACCACAAACTGGCCGGTGTCCGTGACCGAGCCGATAACGGTAGCCCGCAGGCCCCACTTTTCGCAGACTGCCAGAACCTCTGGCGTCAACTCTGGTGTGGCGCAGGCGAGCATGCGCTCCTGCGACTCGCTCACCATGATCTCAAACGGCTGCATTGCCAGCTCCCGCTGAGGTACCTTGCTCACGTCGATGTCGAGGCCCACGCCCGCGCGCCCGGCCATCTCTGAGGCCGAGCTCGTCAGCCCGGCGGCGCCCAGGTCGCCCAGGCCCACCAGCAGGCCGCGGTCCAGCAGCTCCAGGCAGGCTTCGATCAGCAGCTTCTCCGTGAAGGGGTCGCCCACCTGGACAGCGGGGCGTTTGGCCTCGGCGCCCTCGTCAAACTCCTGGCTGGCGAGCACCGACGCGCCGCCAATGCCGTCGCGCCCGGTGGTCGAGCCAATCAGTATCAGCTGGTTGCCAACCCCGCTCGCCGTAGCCAGCGTCAGGCGCTCCTCACGCATGAGGCCCACGGCCATCGCGCCTATCAGGCAGTTGCCCTCGTAAGCCTCGTCGAAGGCCACTTCGCCGCCGATGGTCGGCACCCCCAGGCAGTTGCCGTAGGCGCCAATGCCCGCAACGGCGCCCTCGAAGAGGTAGCGCTGGCGGGGCTTATCGAGCGTGCCAAAGCGCAGGCTGTCGAAGCAAGCCACCGGGCGGGCGCCCATTGTGAAGATGTCGCGGATGATGCCGCCGATGCCGGTGGCCGCGCCCTGGAAGGGCTCAATGGCGCTTGGGTGGTTATGCGATTCCATCTTGAAGGCCACGGCCCAGCCATCGCCCACGCTGATGACGCCGGCGTTCTCACCGGGGCCTTGCAGCACGGCAGGCCCGTCGGTCGGGAACAGCCGCAGGTATTTCTTCGAGTGCTTGTAGCTGCAGTGCTCCGACCACATGAGCGAGTAGATGTAGAGCTCGGTCGTGGTCGGGGTGCGCCCCAGCAGCTCGACGATCCGGTCGTGTTCGTCTGGGGCCAGCCCCAACTCGACCGCCAGGCGCGCGGCGGTCTCTGCGTCCAGGTCGCGAACGGGCTCATCTGACAAAACGGTGCCTGACCCCCTTTTGTCACCCGTCACCTCTTCTGCTTGAGTACTCATGACTTGTCCTTTTTCGCTTTTGGAGCCGGTTTTGCTGGCTTGGGATAGACGACACGCAGCAGGTAGGCCAGCTCGGCGATGACCAGGATCGGCGCCGCGAACAACACCACCATGGCCAACGCATTTTGCTTGTTATAGACCGCGATCAACACGATCATCAGAAGGAGAAGCACCATGTAGAGGCCGCCGCACAGGGCGTAGATGGACAGCGGCTCGCGCGGTACGTTGTGAAACATCTTGCGGTTGCGCCGTTTGGAGCGCATCGTATCGATCATCATCCAGACGCCGAAAATCCCAATCAGGATAAAGAAGGCGAAAAAGATATACATCCCTGGGCCAAGCAGGCTGATCTGTCCAGGCATCAGCGCACCCCCTCAGTCACCAAAGCAAGCACGGTCGTGAAAAACGCCGGCCCATCAGTTGTATAACTGGCCTGCGGATCGACCGCGCGCTCAGGGTGAGGCATGAGGCCAAAGACGTTTCCCGCCGCGTTGCTGACGCCAGCGATCGCGTCAAGCGCACCATTGGGCGCGCCATGCCGGGGCAGGTCGGCGCCATCCTCCTCGCAGTAGCGCAGGATAACGCGCCCTGCCGTGCCGTCGCGGAGTCCCTCCAGCGTGGAAGGATCGCAGTAGTAATTGCCCTCGCCGTGATTGATGGGCAAATGCAGGACCGTGCCCTGGGGCAGATCCAGCCAGTCACAGCTGGCCTCAGCGCGCAAAGCGACGTTGCGGCAGATGAACTTCAGGCGCGCGTTGCGGATGAGCGCGCCCGGCAAAAGATGGGCCTCAGTCAAGATTTGAAAACCGTTGCAGATACCCAGGACCGGACGCCCCGTCTCAGCAAAGCGGATCACTTCTTCCATCACCGGGCTGAAGCGCGCGACCGCGCCAGCGCGCAGGTAGTCGCCGTAGGAAAACCCTCCCGGCAGCACCAGCGCCTGGCAGTCGCCCAAATCCCGCTCTCCATGCCAGAGATAACGCGCCGTGATCCCCAGCTGCTCGCAGGCATAGGCGACATCCTGCTCGCAATTACTCCCGGGGAAAACGACGACTCCGACCTTCGCGCCAGCGGCCATCACGACTCGCTCTCGATCCGGTAATCCTCGATCACGGGATTGGCGAGGAGTTTCTCGCACATGGTCTCGACGCGCGCGCGTTGCGCGGCGTCCGGCTCTCCGGCAACCTCGAGCGTGATGTACTTGCCGATGCGCACGGAGTCGACCTCGTCGAACTCCATTTGCTGCAGGGCGCGCTCCGCCGTCGCGCCCGCCGGATCAAAGATGCCCTGCTTATAGGTCACATAGATCTGATAGCGTGCCACGGTCGTCCTCCTATTTCTTCTTGCTGTCCTGCTGTTTGCGGGCCTCAAGCTGGGCCTGCTTCGTGAGCGGGCGGATCTTCTTGAAGTCGAGCACCCAGGTCGCCACGACCAGGATCACCGCCACTACCGTCAAGCCCATTGAGATGTAGTTCCAGGGCGGTGTCTGCGAAAGGTCTTTGTTCGCGTTCATGATGAGCGAAGGTACCAGGGCCACGATAGCGCACAGGATCAGGATCCACCAGATGCGGCGCCAGCGTTTGTATTCGGGAGTATCGGGCATGATGGGAGCCTCTCTTTTAGTTGATGATTTCGAGGACGATTTGGTTTTGGATTGGTTGGAGCGGGCCTGCGCCATGAATTTCTCGCGGCGTGTCTTGGGCTTGGCCTTGGAAGACTTCGAGCTGCTGGGGCTCTCGCGCTTGATCTTTGCCGAGGCGGCAGACTTGCGGGTCGAGCCGCTGGTCTCGTCGCTGCGGCTGGCGTTTTGATAACGCTTATTCAAAGGGGATCGACGGGTCATGGTATAAGGTGACTTCCTTCCTGGGTCGGGAGCAGCGGGCGTCGGATCAGCGGGCGTTGCTCTCGCCGATGGGCGAAAATGGCTGGCCCGTGATGATCTCGAAGGCCTGGATATACTTGGCGCTGGTCGCCTTGATGACCTCGGGCGGCAGCGCGGGCGGCTCTTCGCCGGACTTGGGATCCCAGCCGGTCGAGCGCACAAACTCGCGCACGTACTGCTTGTCAAAGCTGGGCTGCACCGAGCCAGGCGCGTAGCCCTCCGCTGGCCAGAAACGCGAGCTGTCAGGGGTCAGCACCTCGTCAGCAAGAATGAGAGTGCCGGTTGCCGGGTCAGCGCCGAACTCGAACTTCGTGTCCGCGATGATGATGCCGCGCGTGGCGGCGTAGTCGGCAGCTTTCTGATAGAGCGCGAGCGTCGTGTCGCGCAGGGCGGTCGCGCCGGCCTCGCCGATGAGGTCGACCAGGCGCTCGAAGCTGATGTTCTCATCATGGTCGCCGATCTCGGCCTTGGTGCTGGGGGTGAAGAGTGGGGCGTCGAACTTGCTCGCCTCGACAAGACCCGCAGGTAGCTTGATGCCGCAGAGCGTACCGGTTGCCTGGTAGTCCTTCAGGCCGGAGCCCGTCAGGTAGCCGCGCACGATGCACTCCGCCGGATACATGGACGCCTTGCGCACAAGCATGCTGCGCCCGCGCAGGTAGTCTGCATAGGGAGCAAAGCGCTCGGGCAGGTCTTCGACGTCAGCGCTGATGAAGTGCGTGGCGACTACATCGGCGAAGAAATCAAACCAGAACTGCGAGATGCGTGTCAGGATCTCGCCCTTGTAGGGGATCGTTTCTGGCAGAATAATGTCGAAGACAGAGATGCGGTCGCTTGCGACCATCAGCAGCTGGTCACCCAAGTCATAGATGTCGCGTACTTTGCCCTGTTGATCGGGGCGAAAGTCTAAAGATTGCACGTTTGTTGCCTCCTGAATTTGTGCCTGAAATCAAGCAAGATGTATGGGAAGTCCCTATTGTATCACGGGCAGGGAAAGCTCCTTATTTTGGCAGCTTTGAGAACGCACAATTTCTTCACCAGGGGCTAATAATCTTCTCCTATGATATCTTTTGAATGCTTACAGAATGAGTTATAGCGTCATAGGTAAAAATTCGGAAATCACCCATAGATTTAGAATCCGCACCATTAATAGTCGCGATAAAAATAAATCGATGGTCATCCAGCTGATAATAATCACCATTTGCAAGAAATGAATATTGCGGATCTTTTGAAAGCCCATCAAGATAGTGTGCGTTAGGATTAGATGTAGCTAGGTCAGATACACCCCCAGAAAATTGCTTTGCTATTTCTTTCTCGCCCATATACGTTATTTTCAGAATATGTGTTTCTGCATCATACACGTAAGTTTTTGTAGAAGGAAACCCAAGTTCAAGTAAATAGCTCGGCGAACTGTCAGTCAGATTATTTCTCATTATTACTTTATTACCATCCGATGTGCAAAATATCTCAGTATGGACTGAACCCTGAAAATAATTCATCTTGATCTTTTTAAGGTTAATCATACTATCAACGGTCCAATTTCCTTTTTGATTTATCATGCAAATAAGATAATAATTGTTGTAAAGAATCAGCCGAGATGGCGAAGCGAAGGCGATGTCACAAATCGGAATATCGGGCGACATCAAATTCGTGATAGTAATAGCGTTATGTGCTGATTTGCCTACCAGCACTTCCTTGTTGATGGGCAATACAGACCAGATTAAAGCACCAATATTAGCAATGAGAATGATTATTGCCAGAACAATTAGAAAAGGATGCTTGTGGGCGCCTTTTGCACGCTGCCCAGAAGACATGTGTGATGTCTGCTTCTCTCGCCCCATTGGTTCCTCCATCCCTTTTATTGCTTGCTTTTTACTAATTAGCGCCATCTTTCATTTTGGCAATCACGACATAGTCAGTTCCTATGGTATCTGTGTGCAAACAAAATAAGCCTCGCTTTTCAATCCTATTCATGCCTGCACGAGCATCAAAGCTATTAACAGGTTTCCCATACAGTACACAGCGTTACTTTCATTTCGCGTGTGCGAGCATACTCTGAGGCAGGCTCGTTGACCGTCCTTTTCGCCACCGGTATATTCTTTCGTTTATGGCAAACAATAGAGCCAAATTTATTATGAAAGGGGCTGGAATAATTGTGAAGCTCTCCAATAAAGAAGTCGACGCACTATTGTAGTGGAGCCATTCAATTGGTGCGCAAAACGCATATAAGTTATTGTTCTTGCTAAAGGATAATAACGACAGGACAATGAGCTCAACTATTATCGCAAGAACGTGAAATAGTATTTTTCTGAATTTCATTCATGCCTCCAATTAAGAGCTTAAGGCGTTAGGGAAAGAATGAGCCACTCGCATTTCTTATCTGGCGCTAGCTTTCTTTTCATGTATCTATCTTCAACCCTTCTCATTCAGAGCGCCTGCTCGTGCGATCCAACACTCTGTAACCTTTACTGTATTTTCTGAACACTGACTGAATGGGTTTCCTCATTATAGGTAAAAATTCGAAAATTATTCCTGTACGCAGTGCCTCCATTATTCAGAGTTGTTACAAAAATGAACTGATGATCATCTAGCTGATAGCTAGGGAAATTCAATAAAAACGAATACTCTGAGTCTTTCGAGAGGCCATTAAGAAAGTGGGAGGCAGGATTAGTCGCAGACAAATCAGATGCATCACCAGAAAACTGCTTGGTTATCTCTTCCTCACTTATCTGCGCCACCTCCAGTACCCCTGTCCCTGTATTGTAGAGATAGGTCTTTTTTGCAGAAGAACTAAGTTCTGCTAGATCCTCAGATGTGCCCTCATTTCTCATCACAAGTTTATCGCCTGCAGGTGAACAGTATACCTTTGTCAGAACTGAACCTTGCAAGTAACCCAAACCAAGTCTATTGAGATTTACGACACTCCTTACAACCCATTTCCCTTGTTGATTTGTCATGCAGATGAGATAAGAATCATCGTGATATATGAGTTGAGACGGCGAAACGAAATCAACGTTAGAAAGTGGGAGATCCGGCGTATACCAATTTGAAATAGCAATGGCAGCACGCGCTGGTTTGCCCATGAGTGTTTTCACGTGGGTAATGTATATACCTGCACCAATACTGATAATTACTAGTATCGTTACTATTGAAAAAACTAGGAGAACAACAGAACGCCAGCGAGCAACAACTACCCGCTGTTCGATTGGACTATCAGGCATATTGGAATCTGTAGGTTTCACATTATTCCCGCCATTTCTCTGCTTCTTTTCCCCTTCTTCATCATCACTCTCCTCTAATATTTGGTATGAAAACAAAGTACCATACAGCTACTTCTTGATATCAGCCGTCTTTTTGAGTTGAGCAACCAGCGCGTTGACCGCAGAGGAGCGAGCATCATTGAGGTAGTCAGCCTTAATCTCATCTTTGAGATCTGCAAAGCTCCCCGCGCCTGCGTAACGATCTTTATGAGAGTTGTAGTAGCCTTGCAGTTTCGCATCAGTAGCTGAA
>WRFR01000014.1 GCA_009778715.1 Coriobacteriia bacterium
CAGAAGAAGATCTCGTGAAAGCAGGTGATGCGGCATGAGTGAGCACCTGGTAGAAGCGAAAAACGCTACCATTCAGTTTGGTGGTCTGCGTGCAGTCGACAGTGTGAACCTCTATATTGATCCTGGTGAGATCGTCTCTTTGATCGGGCCTAACGGCGCGGGCAAGACCACGTTCTTCAACCTGCTGACGGGGATTTATAAGCCAACTGAAGGCGAGATACTCTTTGAGGGCCGCTCGGTCTCGGGTGTCAAGCCTGACAAGATCGCCGAGTGGGGAATCTCGCGTACGTTTCAGAATATTCGTTTGTTCAAATCAATGACCGCTTTGGAAAACGTGATGATCGGGCGCCATATTCGCACGAAGCAAACCGCCTGGGGCGCAAGCTTTCATACGCCGGCGTTTAAACGTGAAGAGCGTGAATCCCAGCGTTACGCTGAGGAGTGCCTGGACTTTTGCGGGCTGCTTCCTTTTGCTAATGAGATATCCAGCTCGCTTCCTTACGGGGCGCAGCGTCGTCTTGAGATCGCGCGCGCCCTGGCAACCGACCCCAAGCTCATCTGCTTGGATGAGCCGGCGGCTGGCATGAACACGACTGAATCGAAGCAGCTCAACGACCTGATCTTTGGTCTGCGCGACCGAGGGCTTACGGTGCTTTTGATCGAGCACGACATGAAGGTCGTCATGAACCTGGCCGAGCGTATTTACGTGCTTGACTTTGGTAAGTTGATCGCTCAGGGCAACCCGGAAGAGATACAGAGTAACCCGCAGGTGATCGAGGCCTATCTGGGCAAGGGTGCTGAGGCTATCATTGCTGGTCAAAATGGTGCAGCGCCTGCTCAGGAAGTTGCTGAGGACCATGCGCCAGAGGCTGAGGCTCCTGCCTCCGATGACGAAGCAAAGGAGGCGTAGGCGATGGCGAGCACAGAAACAAAAACGAAAAACACCGAGGTGGCAAGCACCGAGGCGGGAAGCACAGAGCACCTGCTTACGGTCAAGAATCTTCACACCAACTATGGCAAGATCGAAGCGCTGAAGGGCATCGATTTTTCCGTTAATGAAGGCGAGCTGGTCACGGTCATCGGGGCTAACGGTGCCGGCAAGACGACGACTTTACGCACGATCTCTGGCCTGATCCATCCGGTTGAGGGGTCGATCCGATTCATGGGCGAAGAGATCGCTGGCATGGTGCCTTCCAAGGTTACCATGCGTCACGTGATCCAGATACCGGAAGGGCGCCGGATCTTCCCGGAACTGACCGTGCGTGAGAACCTTGAGATGGGCGCTTATCTGCGCAAGGATAGCGCAGGTATCAAAGAAGACTTCGACTGGGTCATGAGCTTGTTTCCCCGCCTGGAAGAGCGCCTCTCACAAAAGGGCGGCACGCTGTCCGGCGGCGAACAGCAGATGCTTGCGATGGGGCGTGGCCTTATGTCGCAGCCTAAGCTCCTGATGCTTGACGAGCCCTCGATGGGCCTGGCTCCGGTGGTCGTTGAGATTATCTTCTCGATCATCAAGAAGCTCCATGACGAGGGCGTGACCATCCTGCTGATCGAGCAGAACGCCAACTTGGCGCTCGCGATCGCAGATTACGGCTTCGTGCTGGAGACCGGAAACGTGAAGCTTAAGGGCACGGGCGCTGAGCTGATGGCGAATGAGGATGTAAGGAAAGCTTACTTAGGAGAAGGTTAACTCGCCACAGACATGTTTCTAAAAGCGAGCTCCCCGGAAACGGGGAGCTCGTTTATACTTGTAGGGTGATGGGAAATAAGCAAGACATATCCAAAGGGCTGACCTCGCAGCAGGCAGCTGAGCTTCAAAAGGAGTTCGGCAGAAACGAGCTGAGCCCCGAGAAGAAGAAAAGCTTCTTCTTGAAAGCTCTTGGCATTCTGCGCGAGCCGATGTTCATCCTGCTGATAGCGGCCGCTTTCGTGTACTTCCTGCTGGGGGAGCCCCGTGATGGCTCGATCATGCTTGTGTTCGTGGTCGCTGTCATCGGGATCGAGATCTTTCAGGAATGGCGCACCGACCAGACCCTGGATGCGCTCAAGAACTTGTCGGCGCCGACAGCTACCGTCATTCGCGATGGGGCAGAAATCAAGATCCCGAGCGTGGATCTGGTGCCCGGCGATCTACTGCTGGTTACCGAGGGTGTCAAGATTCCTGCTGACGGAGCGATACTTAAAGCAAGCGACTTGCGGGTCGATGAGTCGTCTCTGACCGGCGAGTCGGTCGGCGTGTGGAAAGTCGTTGCGGACAGGAAGGGTGACAAGGGGTCAGGTACTTTGTCATTTGGTGACAAAGTACCTGACCCCTTGTCACCTGTGTCAGAAGACTACTGGCGCCGTGACTACTGCTACGCGGGAACACTGGTCACCCAGGGCTCAGCGACGATCCTGGTGGACAAGATCGGTGCGCAGACGGAGTACGGCAAGATCGGTACGCACATCGCCGAGGCGCCTGAACGTCCTACGCCGCTCGAGAAACAGATATCGCGCGTTGTCAAGGTCTGCGTTCTTATTGCTGTGGTGTTCTGTACCCTGGCGGTGGTCATCACCTATTTCAACCTTGCGCACATGCTACCCAAAAACCGCTTGATCGACAGCGTCCTGGCAGGCATCACACTGGCGATGGCCATGATCCCGGAAGAATTCCCAGTAGTGTTGACGGTCTTTCTCTCGATGGGCGCCTGGCGCCTGGCGCGCAAGCACTCGCTGATCCGCCGCCTGCCCGCGCTGGAGACCCTGGGCGCGATCTCGGTACTCTGCGTGGACAAGACCGGCACGATCACCCAGAACCGCATGACGGTCACCCAATGTTGGAGTCCTACCGGTAACGACGAGGTACTGACTGAGACGATGGGGCTGGCCTGCGAGACGGAGACCTATGATCCGATGGAGCAGGCGATGCTGCGCTTCTGTGAAGAGCGGGGTATTACCACCTCGCATCTTTTTGATGCGGCCACAAGCCAGTTCATCAGCGAGTACGCCTTCACTGATGAGACGAAGATGATGGGGCATGTCTGGGTCCACGAGGGGCGCCTGACGATCGCGGCCAAGGGCTCACCGGAATCGATCCTGGCGATTTGCGAGTTGACGCCCCATGAGCGCCAGGCAGCCGATGAGCAGCTCCGTGTGTTGTCCGAGCGTGGCCTGCGTGTGATCGCCGTGGCCTCTGCGCACCCGGCCTCCCGCGAGGCGCTGCCAGCGTCTCTACCTGACTGCCGCCTGGCGCTGGCCGGATTGATCGGCTTGGCCGATCCGCCGCGCGAAGGCGTCGCAGCCGATATCGCGCAGTGCCAGCAGGCAGGTATCCGCGTGGTGATGATCACAGGTGATAACGGCCTGACGGCCAGCGCCATCGCGGCACAGGTCGGCACCGCAAACGCAGACCAAGTCTGTACAGGTGCTGATCTGGCTCAACTCAACGACGAAGAGCTGTGCGAGCGCGTCAAGACTGTCAACATCTTCTCGCGCGTCCTGCCAGCCGATAAGATGCGTATTGTGAAGGCTTTTCGTGCCAATGGCGCCATCGTTGCGATGACGGGCGACGGGGTCAACGATGCGCCAGCGCTCAAGTATGCCGACATCGGCATCGCGATGGGCAAGCGCGGCTCTGAGGTTTCGCGTGAGGCGGCCGATCTCATCCTGCTCGATGACAACTTCGCGACCATCACGGCCACCGTCAAAGACGGGCGCCGTATCTATGAAAACATCCGCAAGGCCATCGGCTACATCTTCACGATCCACATCCCGATCATGTTCACGGCGCTGCTGGCGCCCCTGCTGCACCTGAAGCCAGCAGAGCTTATGCTGTTGCCTGCGCACGTGCTGTTGCTGGAACTCATCATCGACCCGACGTGCTCGATCGTCTTCGAGCGCCAGCCTGCCGAGCGCGACATCATGGATCGTCCGCCCCGCGACCCAGCCGAAGGCATCCTGTCACGCGCGGTCTTGGTGAAAAGCCTGCTGCAGGGCCTGTGCGTCTTTGCCGCAAGCTTCGGGCTGTACTACTACAGCCTGAGAACGGGCGCTCCCGCCCCCGTCGCGCGCGCGATGGGGCTCTGCGTGGTGTTTATCGCCAACCTCTTCCTGGTGCAAGTCAACAGCTCGAACACCGCTCCGGTCACCGCGACCTTCAAGTACCTGATTGGCGATCGCGTGATCCTGATCGTGAATGCCGCGACGCTGATCGGCATTGCGGTCATCCTCTACACGCCGCTGGCGGGGCTCTTCCAGCTGGCGCCCTTGCGCATCGTACAAGTGCTGGTCGTGATCGCCGCCGCTGCTGTGTCCGTATTCTGGTATGAGATCGTAAAAGCTGTCCAACGCCACAAACAGAATGCCTGAATATCATGAATAAACTACCCTTACTGGCAAATTTATTTGACGCTGCGACGCCGTTGGTTGTGATGGTGAGCGGTGGCGGGGACTCGGTCGCCTTACTTCGGCTTTTGGCAGAGGGCGCCTTTGGCGAGCGGACGCCAGCGCTGGATCACGTCCGGGTCTTGCATGTGAACCATGGGTTGCGGGCGCAGCAAGCTGCTTCAGACGAAGCGTTCACCGCCGAGCTCTGTGAACAGCTGGGATACCGCTGTGAGCTGCGCCATCTCGATGTTGCCACCCAAGCTGTTGAAGAAAAGCGCAACGTGGAAGATCTGGGGCGCGACCTGCGCTATGAGGCGGCAGACGAACTTTGCGACGAGCTCTGCGCAGAGTTGGGGGTCAGCGCCAGCGAGGGTCGCATTGCGACAGCCCACACGCTCGATGACCGTGTCGAGACCTTCTTCGAGCGGGCGCTCTTCGGGGCGGGCACGGGCGCGCTGGCCTCGATCCGCCCGGTTCGGGGGCGCATCGTGCGACCGCTGCTGCGCTGCCAGCGCAGTGACCTGCGTGATTACCTCGACGCTTGCGCCCAGGACTGGTGTGAGGACGCGACCAATGCGGACACGACCCGGACCCGTGCGTTCATCCGGGCAAAGATCGTGCCCACAGCAGAAGAGTTGGCGCCGGCGTTTCGCCCTAACCTTGAGCGCACGATGGACCTGCTCGCGGAAGATGACAATCTGCTCGATGAGCTTGCAACGGGCTTTGTGAGGGATTTCAGCGATGTTCAGGATGGGGATGATGGCCAGTGCCTGATGCTTGATGTCGACATGCTGGCAACGCTCGATCCGGTCATGACCCGCCGCGTGCTGCGCCGTGCGCTGCTCGACGCCTTTCCTGAGGAGGCCTCGCGCTTGCCCCAGGTGCGCTACCTTGAGCTGGCAGACGCACTGACGACGCCGGGCTACCAGGCCGACCTGGGTAAGGGCTTGCGCGCGCAACGCAGCGATCATACTCTTATCATCAAGAAGCTCCCCATCTGGCGGCGTGAGGAGACCCCGGATCAAGCCCGGGGTGACGCGTAGAGGTCATCGCGGCTGTGCTAAGGTAGATAGGTATGAGGAAGATTGGAGGGAAACGTGACGTCAGATTACCCGGAATTCGTTCATCCTTCTCCTGCAGTTGCGGCGTTTGAGGAGCAGCCGGTATCTCACGATGATCTGGTCTGTACCCTGATCAGCGAAGATCAGCTCCATCGCCGTGTCGCTCAGATGGGCGCCGATATTACACGAGACTACGCGGACAAGGACCCTCTGCTCATCTGCATCCTGAAAGGCGCGGTCTATTTCATGACCGACCTGACGCGCATGATCGACTGTTCGCTGACTATGGATTTTATGGCGGTCTCCAGCTATGGGGACGCGCATAAGACCTCCGGCGTGGTGCGTATCATCAAGGATCTTAACGAGCCGGTCACCGACCGCCACGTCATCATCTTAGAAGATATCCTTGACACGGGGCTCACGCTCAAATACCTGGCGCGCAACTTCCATGGTCGCGGCGCCGCCAGTGTCGCCATCGCGACGTTGCTCCTTAAGGAGGGCACCCAGGCGGTCCCGCTCGATATCCAATATGTAGGTTTCACGATACCGGACGCTTTTGTTGTAGGATATGGACTTGATTATGCACAACATTACCGCAATCTGCCCTACATCGGTGTCTTAAAGCCAGAGCTTTACGCCGACTAGCACAGGCGCGAGAGACGGGCGGCCGAGGGGCGCCCCAAAGGAGTTACCTCATTGGATAGCAAGAAGAAGAATCTGGGAATCACCTTCCTGTACCTGGTCATCCTGGTCGTTCTGATGGTCTTTGTCTGGAATCGCCTGGGGACGACCAACACACAGCCGGTCAAGATCTCGACTGGTGTGTTTGTGAACGCGGCAAAGGACGGACGCGTTAAGAGCGTCGAGTACAAGCCGAATGCCGGCACGCTTTCCGGGCAGTTCTGGGAGACTACTGCCGACCAGAAAGAGGGAACAAAGAGCATCAAGAAGTTCACCTCGACCTGGGCGGGCGCTGATTCGTTCACGACTTTTGCCCAGCAGGAGTTGACGGGTAAGTTCTCAGTTAATAACGCGGATAACAGCGCGCTGTGGAGCATCCTGGGCCAGATCGCCATATTGGCGATCATTGGCGGGGCGCTGCTCTTCTTCATCTTCAGGATGCAGGGTGGCAACAACCGCATGATGAACTTCGGGCGTGCCCGCACCAAGCTGACCGATCCCCAAAAACAGAAAGTGACGTTTAAGGATGTGGCGGGCGAGGACGAAGCGGTTGCCGAGCTGGGCGAGATCAAGGACTTCCTGTCAGGGCCGGAGCGGTTCCAGGCCTTAGGCGCCAAGATCCCCAAGGGCGTGTTGCTGGTAGGCCCTCCGGGTACCGGTAAGACCCTGTTAGCGCGTGCTGTGGCCGGTGAGGCCGACGTGCCGTTCTACAGCATAAGCGGTTCTGACTTCGTTGAGATGTTTGTGGGCGTGGGCGCCTCGCGCGTGCGCGACCTGTTTGAGCAAGCCAAGGCGACTTCGCCCTCAATCATTTTTGTTGATGAGATCGATGCGGTCGGCCGCCAGCGCGGCACCGGCCTGGGCGGCGGCCATGACGAGCGCGAGCAGACCTTAAACGCGCTGCTCGTAGAGATGGACGGCTTCGAGCCACAGGATAATGTCATCATGATCGCGGCGACTAACCGCCCCGACGTGCTCGACCCGGCGTTGCTGCGCCCGGGCCGTTTTGATCGCCAGATCGTCGTGGATCGCCCCGACTTGCGGGGACGCGAGGAGATACTCAAGATCCACGCGGCAAACAAGCCGCTTGATCCTGAGGTCGATCTGGGCGTCATCGCGCGGCGCACGCCGGGCTTTACGGGCGCTGACCTGCAGAACTTGCTCAACGAGGCCGCGTTGCTCGCGGCGCGCGCTGGCAAGAAGAAGGTCACCCAGACAGAGATCGAGGAAGGCTCGGATCGTGTCATGATGGGGCCTGAGCGTAAAAGCCGCCTGATATCTGACGCTGAGAAAAAGACTATCGCCTACCACGAGTCGGGCCATGCCATCGTGGGACACCGCCTGCCGAACTCCGATCCGGTCCACAAGGTCACGATCATCCCGCGTGGCGGGAGCCTGGGCTCGACCTGGTCGCTTCCGACTGAGGATCGCTTTCTGCAGTCCAAGGCCGAGATGCTTGATGACATCGCCGTGCTTCTGGCGGGGCGTGCTTCCGAGGAAATGGCGATCGGCGACGTGACGACGGGCGCCTCCAATGACATCGAGCGCGCCAGCAAGATGGCCCGTGACATGGTGACCCGCTACGGCATGAGCGAGACCCTCGGGCCGCGCGCCTTTGGCGAGGAGGGCCATGACGTCTTCTTAGGGCGCGACCTGGCGCAGCGCAGCGATTATGGCGACGAGACCGCGACGGTCATCGACGCCGAGACGGCGCGCATCATCGACGAAGGCTTTGCCAAGGCGCACAAGATCCTGAAGAAGGATCGCGACATACTTGATCTGATGGCGCAGGTGCTCATCGAGCGTGAGACGCTTGAGGGCGACGCGCTGAAGGCCATTTTCGATGGCCGCTGGGAGGAGTACCTGGCAAACGAACAGGTACAAGCTGCCCAGGCAAAGGACAAGGGGCAGGACACGCCGAGCGCAGGTGACGCCAGCATCGCCGACTCGATTCCGGACTTGCCGTTGCCGCCGACTGGTAATGCCGCCCCGGCAGGAGCCTGATAGAGAAAACGATGGCATTCGATAAGGACAAAGTGGCTGCCGGGGTGCGCCTGATCCTTGAGGGCATCGGCGAGGATCCCGATCGTGAAGGCCTGCAGAAAACACCAGCACGTGTGGCCGATATGTATGAAGAGATCTGCGCCGGTATCGGGCAGTCCGCGGCGGGTCCACTCTCGGTCACGTTTGACGAGGGCCATCAGGAGATGGTCCTGGTGCGTGACATCCCGCTCTACTCCCTCTGTGAGCATCATCTGGCGCCGTTTTTTGGCGTCGTGCATGTCGCCTACATCCCCGGGGCTGACGGACGGGTCTGTGGCCTGTCGAAGCTCGCCCGGGTCGTTGATGTTTTTGCCCGGCGCCTGCAGGTGCAGGAGCGCCTGACCTCCCAGGTGGCTGATAGCTTGGTCGAGTACCTGCATCCGGCGGGAGTACTCGTGGTCGTTGAAGCGGAGCATCTCTGCATGTCGATGCGGGGCGTGAAGAAATCAGGCGCGAAGACGATCACCTCAGCGGTCAGGGGCTCGTTTCAATCCGACGCGCGCACGCGTGCCGAGGCACTGGCGCTGATCGGCCCTCGCTGAGGGGGCGTGAGAGCAGGCGGGCATGGCACGCGCCGATTTTCCCGGTCCGGTCTGGTTTCAGGATGATCCTGAGCCGAAGATGGTCGACCTTTCTGCGACGCGCATCGTTGGCGTCGTCAATGTTACCCCGGATTCATTTTCTGATGGCGGACGCTATAAGGCGCCCGATGCCGCGATCCGTCACGGCCTCGAGCTGCTTGAAGCGGGCGCAGGTGAGCTTGACGTCGGGGGAGAGTCGACCCGCCCGGGGGCAACGCCGGTAAGTGTGGCCGAGGAGTGCGCGCGGGTGGTTCCGGCCATTGGCGGGCTGCGTGCGGCGGGCGTGACAGCGCCGATCAGTGTCGATACCTTTCATGTTGAGACTGCGCGCGTTGCTCTGGATGCGGGCGCTGATGGCGTCAATGACGTCAGCGGGTTCTGTGATGCGGAGATGCGGGAGCTGGCGGCTACCTCCGGTGCACGTTGTGTTGTGATGGCTGACTCCGACGTGCTGCGCGTTCGGGCCGCCGCGCTGGAACAAGCGGGCGTCACGCGCGAGCGCATCATGCTTGATCCGGGCTTCGGTTTCACCGCCAGCCGCGACGATGATATCCGTCTCTTTGGGCAGACGCCCCAGCTTGCTGCACGCCTGCGTGCCGAGGGTTACGCCACCTACGTCGGCCTCTCGCGCAAGCGCTTCCTGTCCACGTTGTTTGGCGACGACCGCTCTCTGGCCGACCGTGACCAGGCCACGGCCGAACTCTCCGCAGTGCTGGCTGCTGCGGGTGTAACGCACCTGCGCGTACATGATGCGGCTGGCATGCACGCAGAGTTGCAGCGCCTTGCCAGCGCGCCGCCGCAGATCGCCTATGTGGCGCTCGGGAGCAACGTCGAGCCACGTGAGGATCATCTGCGCGCTGCCCTGAGCTTTCTGAAAGCGCTGCCAGCGACCACCCTGGCCGCTTCGGCGCCGCTCTATGTGAGCGAACCAGCTTACTACTCCGACCAGCCCACGTTCTGTAACACCGTGGTGCGCCTGGATACGCGCCTGGGTCCGCGCGCGCTCTTCGCGCTGCTGCAGGCAGCCGAGCGCCTTGCTGGGCGGGTCAAAATCGCGCTGAACGGTCCACGAAACATCGATCTGGATCTTCTCTCGTACGGAGATGTTATCCTGAAGACAGAGGCGCTCACCTTGCCGCATCCACGGATCGCAGAGCGGGCTTTTGTGGTCGAGCCCCTGCTTGCGTTGGAACCTGATTACCGTTTTCCAACAGGCGCGCGTCTGACCCGTGACGCTGAGGCGTACGGCGCTATCATAGAGGTTCACCCAGCACTCTTGCCGGGCGGGATGCCTGACCGCTTTTGATCGCCTTTGATACGGCGACGCGGCAATGCGGCGGGCTGCCCGTGAAGAAGAGTCAGCCAATTGAGTAGGAGCTGTCATGTCGAGATTTACCGCAACCACGTTCGCTCGCTATAAGGACCAGGGGAAGCGCATCGTCATGTGTACCGCTTATGACGTGGCGCAGGCACGTATCGCGCAGGCGGCGGGTATCGATGCGATCCTGGTCGGTGACTCGCTGGGTAATACGATCCTTGGTTACGACACGACCCTTCCGGTGACGATGGATGACATGGTCCGGGCTACCGCGGCGGTCGTGAAAGGCGCGCCCGATACATTCATTGTTGGTGACCTGCCCTTTATGAGCTATCAGGCGTCATTCACGGATGGGATGTATAACGCCGGGCGCTTGATGAAAGAAGGGGGAGCGGCTGCCGTCAAGCTGGAGGGAGCGTCTCCTTTGGCGCTCGACCTGGTCGAAGGGCTTACAGAGGCGGGCGTGCCGGTCATTGGGCACCTGGGGCTTACTCCGCAGTCGGTCAATGCGCTGGGTGGGTTCAAGACCCAGGGCAAGGACGCTCTGGCAGCCGCCAACCTGATGATCGACGCCGAAGCCCTGGCTGCGGTCGGAGCAATGGCCATCGTTCTCGAATGTATCCCTGCTGAGTTGGCGCGTGCGGTCACGGAGCGTGTTGACTGCGCTACGATCAGCATCGGGGCCGGTCCTGACTGCGACGGGGAGATACAAGTTTTCCATGACCTGTGCGGCCTGGGCGGGGACTTCACGCCGCGCCATGCTCATCATTTTGCGGAGGGTGGCGAGGCCTTGACGGCGGGGCTGTCGGACTACGCGACAGCGGTACGTGACAGGGCGTTTCCGGGCGAGGACCAAACGACGCATGTTGATCCGCAGGTCATCTCAGAAGCGATCACGCAGGTCGAGGCTCTGCTGGATGGTCGCGTAAGCCCTGACTTATTTGAGGATCCCGATAAATCCCGGCCGGAGGCCAGCTGAGCCAAGCCGTAGTGCTGCGCTGACGCAAGACGAGGGGCCGATGGACCTGCTGCATACCAAACAAGAACTTCGCACTGCGCTGGGCCTGACACGCGCAGGCGGCGCACGGGTCGCGTTGGTACCGACGATGGGCGCGCTCCACGCGGGACATGCGGCGCTGATCGAGGCAGCGGCGCGTGACTGCGACCTTGTGGTGGTCTCGGTTTTTGTTAATCCCACGCAGTTCGCGGCGAGCGAAGACCTCCAGCGCTATCCGCGTGATCTTGACAGTGATGCGGCGTTCGCCGCTCATGCTGGCGCTGATCTCCTGTTTGCTCCCTCGGTCGAAGAACTTTATGGGCGAGTGGCGGAGCCCTTGTCGCAGACGACTGTGGCAACAGGCGAACTGGGCCGTATCTGGGAGGGGGCCTTGCGCCCCACGCACTTTGCGGGAGTGGCCCTGGTGGTCACGAAGCTTTTGTCACTGGTGGGTCCCGATCGAGCTTACTTTGGCGAAAAGGATTATCAGCAGCTGTGCGTGATACGTCAGCTCGTGCGTGATCTCGATATCCCGGCCCAGATCATCGGGGTGCCGACGGTGCGCGAGGAAGACGGCCTGGCGCTTTCAAGCCGCAATCGTTACCTGGACGGGGCCCAGCGCGAACAGGCCACGGTTATCTTTGCGGCGCTGGACGGGGCCCAAGCGGCGGCCCAGGCGGGGGAGCGCAGTGCGCGGCGCCTGGAAGCGATCGCTGCTGCAGCGCTGCAGGCGGCCAGGTCGGAAGCGGGAGCGGAAACGGACAGTAGCGACCTGGAGATAGGGTACTGCGCGCTGGTTGATCCTGATACGCTCCAACGAGTTGCGGTTCTGGACAGGCCTGCGCGCCTGCTGATCTCGGTCACCCTGGCGGGCGTCCACCTGATCGATAACGCGCAGATCGACCCGGCTGACAGAATGGGGTCAGGCACCGTTTTGTCATCAAATGACAAAACGGTGCCTGACCCCATTCTGTCAGCGGATGATAAGACGGGCTGATTGGTGGCGACCATCCCCCAGATCCTTCAGCCGATCGCGCCGATCTATTCCTGGATAGCGCATTACTTTTTGCCCTGGGGACTGGTCGTGCTATTCGCGCTGACGCTGGCTGAGACCATCCCATTCGTGGGCCTGGTAACGCCCGGTGAGGTCATTATCGCGGCGGCAGCTTTTGTGGCGACTGGACGTGGCGTGTCGCTCCTGTGGGTGTTCGGCCTTGCGCTTGCTGGCTCGCTTATCGGCTCGACGGCCATGTATCTGGGTGGTCACAAGCTCGGCGTTGAGGGGCTGCGGCGTCTTCTGATCCGCTACAATGCCCACAGGCTGCCGCGCTTCATGCGGGCCGACCCGAATATCGTAGATGACCTCAAAGAGTACTTTGAGATGCATGGCACGGTCACGATCCTCTCGGCGCGCTTCATCTACGGCATGAAAGCCTTTGTGCCTCCGGTCGCAGGCGCCCTGCGCATGTCTTATCCGCGCTTTTTGCTGAACTTGTTCCTGGGCAGCTCGCTGTACATTCTGATCCTGACCTTCATTGGCTGGTTCCTGATGCGCAACGCTACGCTGGCGAGCGACCTGTTCTCGGGCGTAGGGATCTTTGGGGTGGTCCTGCTCATCACGTTGGTGGTTTTCGTGGTCATCGTGGTCAAACAGATCGCGGAGCGTCGCCGACGGTCACTGATTCTACGTGAGCACGCCCAACTGACTAAAGTGCTCAGTTTTCACCGCTTGCCCTCGACCAATGACTATCTCAAAGAGCTGGTCAGGACAGGCGTTGCCCATCCTGGTGATACCTTGCTGGTCATCGCGCGGGAGCAGAAAGCGGGAAGGGGGCAGTTTCAACGCTCCTGGGCCTCACCTTCGGGCGGGCTCTATGCCAGCCTGCTGTACTGGCCCCGGCGCCCGGTTGCTGACCAAAGCGAGCTCTCGTTGCTCAGCGCGCAAGTCCTGAGCGAGGTCCTGTGTGAGCAGGGGATGAGCGGGCTGCATGTCAAGGCGCCCAATGACCTCTATGCGGAGAGTGGCAAGTTGGCCGGCATCCTGCTGGAAGCGAGTGGGGAAGAAGGCTGGTTGGTCATCGGGGTCGGAGTGAACGTGCGCCGGCCCAGCCGCCACAGCTTCGAGGGCGCCGCCTATCTCGCAGATAAGCTGGATGGCCAGACGCCCGAGGACGTTGCCGACGGGTTCTTCCCGGTCTTGCTCGATCGCATCCGTGTCTGGGATGAGGAGCTCCGTTGAAGCACGATCATATCAGACAGCTGACGATCGCTGCGCTCATCGCGGCCTGCCTGGCGGTGACCTCCTGGATCGCGGCGCTGTTGCCGTCGTCTGTCCCGCTGACGTTGCAGACCTTTTTCGTGGTCCTGGCTGCGCTGTTGCTGCGCCCCCGTTGGGCAGCGGCGAGCATGCTGTGCTATGTGGCGCTGGGCGCTATTGGCCTGCCGGTATTTGCCGGGGGTAAAGGGGGAGCAGCGATACTGGTGGGGCCAACCGGGGGCTACCTGGTTGCATTCGTGGTTGCAGCCTACGTGGGCTCTGCCCTTGCAGGGTCTGCTTCCGGCGCCACGCGCCCGCGTCTCTGGCGACAGATCCTTGCTGTCCTCATGATGATACTTGTCGTCGACACTATCGGTACGGCCTGGCTCATCTATAGCCTGAACCTTTCGATCCCTGCTGCCCTTACTGCCGGCGTCCTGCCATTCCTCGTCGGCGACGTCATCAAGGCCGCCGCCGCTCTAACTGTCGCCCGCCTTCTGGCGCGCGCTCTGGCAAATTAGTCTACCTTTTTGTACCAAAGGCATAGTTTTGAGGTGGTTTTCTGCGAAGTTTTCTTCAAATAGGCATGAAGCGGCACATCTCGAAGGTAAAAAATCACCTCAAAATTCCTCATTTGGTCCATTTCAAGAGTATAAGAGTGTAGCAGGACTGACCTGGTCAGTTTAATCATGCACAGTGTTTGCTAGTATCTAGGCAGCTCGGGCGGTATCGGCAGGAAGACGCGAAACAGCGCTCCTCCCTCTTTGCGATTGCGCACATCGATCGCGCCGCCGTGAGAACTTACGATTGCCTTGACGATGGAGAGTCCGATACCTGCGCCGCCGGATGTGCGCGCGCGGCTCTGCTGCGGGCGTGTGAAGCGCTCGAAGAGATGCGGGAGATCCTCTTCGCTGATCCCCGGGCCGTTATCGGCGATGCTGAGCAGCACGAAGCGCTCAACGTCGGCGAGGTTCTTGTCGTGGATCTGAGGCCCAAGTTCATGGATCCCACAGACGCTCAGCTCGATCTGGATCTTGCCGCCCGGTTCGCTCGCGCGTGATGCGTTATCGACCAAGTTGACAACGATCTGCTGCACGCGGTCCATCGCCCCGAGGATCTCGGGCACGTCGCCGGTGACCGTGACCTCTGCCCCGCGAGCCTCAAGCGTCGGCTCCAGCGAGGTCAACGCCTTGTTGACGACCTGGCGCAGGCGGAATCTACGCAGCGGAATCTCACCGGTCGCGCCTTCGATCTTGGTCAGCTCGATAAGGTCGTTGGCCAGCCGCGTCAGGCGCTCGGTGTTCTCGATGATCATATTCAGGAAGCGCTGCTGGTATTCCGGGTCAACATCGCCTTCCAAAAGGGTCTCAGCGGCGCCATGGATGCTGGCGAGCGGAGTCCGCAGTTCGTGGCTAACATCCCCAACGAAGCGGTTCTGCCGGCGGTCCTCGCCTTTCATGGCGCTGAGCGCCGTCTCATTTTCCTTGATGATGCGGTTGATCCCATCAGACAGTTGCCGGATCTCCTTGGGACCCTGCGCCCGCGCGCGCACCGATTTGTTGCCGCTATTGAAGTCGCGTACCGTTGTCACCAGGCCGCGGAAGTCGCGTGTCAGGTGGGTCGCGACTTGTCCGATAATGATCCAGCCGACCACGGCGCAAGTCACGCCTGCGCCGCTGATGATAATAAGGGCGGCCCGTTGTTTTATGAAAAAGAATGCAACCAGGCAGACAAGCGTCAAACCGCCTAAGATGAGCAGGAAGACCAGGCGCATCTGTTGCGAGATATCAGAACTAAAACTATGTTTTTGAGCAGCCATGACCGGCTTCCTCAGGCTTTACTCGCAGCGGAAACGGTACCCGTATCCGCGTACGGTCTCCACGATACTCGGATTGATCTTTGCAGCTTCGAGCTTGTCGCGCAACCGCTTGATATGGGTATCGACGGTCTTGGTCTCGACGAGGTACTCCCACCCCCAGGCGTCGCGCAGCAGTTGCTCGCGCGATAAGACCTTGCCCGCGTGATGCATCAGGCAATTGAGCAGCTCGAACTCTCGTGGCGTCAGATCGATCGGCCCTGCGGCGGAATGCGCGCTGTGAGCGGTCTGATCCAGGGTGATGCCGGAGACCTCGACGACCTCGTTTGCGGCTTCTTCGTGCGCGGCCTCAGTTGTTGAACGCCGAAGCAGCGCTTTGACGCGAGCAGAAAACTCGCGTACTCCGAAGGGTTTGGCCAGGTAGTCGTCACCACCAATTTCAAGTCCCACGACTTTATCAAGCTCGGTATCACGTGCTGACAAGAAAAGGACCGGAACGGTAGAGTGCTCCCGAAGGTGCTTACAGACCTCAAAGCCATTCATGCCGGGCAAGTTGATGTCAAGCACCACCAAGTCATAGATGTCACCGGCGAAGGTCTCAAGCGCGCTTGGGCCATCCACGGCGACCGCGACCTGGTAGCCCTCTTTTTTCAGATTATAACTGACGAACTCAGTGATGGAAGCCTCATCGTCAACGATCAGGATTTTTGGCGGGGTTTCTTGCATTGTCTCATCCTTCGACCCACGGGTTACCTGCTGTGTTACCTGCTGTAAAATGATATCATGTTACCTCACATGTTACTTACAATTGACATAGGCAATACGCAAAGCACGTTTGGCGTGTATGCTTCCGATGAACTTCAGGCTACGTGGCGCATCTCGACGCGCGCAGGCGCGACGCCAGATGAGCTTCTGGTCCTGTTGGGAGCGCTTCTGTCTGCCCGCGCGCTGGCGTTGCCTGATATCAAAGCGGTCTGTTTGGGCTCGGTAGTTCCTGAGCTGACGCGCGCTTGGATTGGCGCCTGTGCGGCAGCAGAGCTGCCGGTACCGCTTTTGCCTGCTCAGATCGCGCCGCGTGATCTGGGGTTGACGTCGGCACAAGCTGGTGTCGTGGGTGCTGATCGCCTGGCCAACGCTGTGGCCGCTCGCGCGCGTTATGGCGCGCCAGCGGTCGTAGTGGACTTTGGCACAGCGACCAATCTTGACGTCATCGATGGCGAAGGCCACTTCATTGGCGGGCCGATATCAGCGGGGTTGGAACTTTCCGCAGAGGCGCTCTATGCGCAGGCTGCACGTCTGGCCGCTGTCGAGTTGGCGGCGCCCAGCCGCATCATCGCCCAGACCACCGAAGACGCCCTGCGCGCCGGACTTGTGGTCGGCGAAGCAGCCAAAGTTGACGGCCTAGTCATCCGCATCGCCGAGGAGTTGGCCGACAGCAGCGGCCCAGCTGACAGAATGGGGTCAGGCACCGTTTTGTCATTCGATGACAAAACGGTGCCTGACCCCATTCTGTCAGCTGGACTCCTCACAGGCCTGCCCGTTGTCGCAACGGGAGGGCTTGCTCCCTTGATCGCTCCCCATTCCTGGACGATCACCACCTGCGATACGTCCCTTACTCTCGACGGACTGCACCTGCTGGCGCGCGATGCGCTACGTGGCGAGCAGGCTTAGGGGGGTACGCGATCATGGCCGAAGACCTTTTCCGCATCGGGCGCAAGCTGGTCAGTCGTGAGAAGATCATGACAGCACTTGATGCGATCCTGCATGAGCGTGCCGATGGCGCAACCCAACGCGAGGCGGCTCACACTGCCGATGTCCCGCGCACCTTTATCAGCAACCTGGAGACGATCGGCGAGTTGCGCAGTGGCGCGCGGGTCGCGATCATTGCGTTCCCGATCGATAATGGCAAAGAGCTGCGGGACCTGGCTGAACGTTCGGGCGTAGAATTCACCCTTGCGTTTTCTCAGGCAGAGCGCGAGCACACGGGATCAGAACATCCTGCCGAGCTGTTCAACCGCACGCTGGACACAATTGCTGCTCTCCAGGATTTCGACACAGTCATTGTTTTGGCCAGTGACCGGCGGATCGAGACGATCCGCCGCATCATCGACGCCGAGCTCATCGGGATCTGCCTGGGCGAGAGCCCGTTGCTTGATGATCAGCACGCTGACCTTGAGGAGCTCGGGGCGATCCTCAGCGGGTTGGGACGTCCGGGTGATGAGGGTGAACTCTCCACAGAAAACAGCGTTGAAAGCGCGGCCTGGCCCGGCTCCGGGCGACGCAAGCGCCGTGTGCGTCAACAAGGAAGGCGGACCTTATCCGGGGTCACGCAATTAGTAAGGGAGTGGGACAAATCAAAAAAGTAGTTTCTGCCTCGCTTGGTTCAAGCAAGCGCGATCACCGTGTGGTGGTCAAGATTAACGGCGTCGATATCGAGGTATCGCGCCAGGGTACCGACGGCGACCTGGATGCGCTCAAAGCGCTGCTTGTGGCGCTGGACGTCGACGATGAGGTCGCGGCCATCGGCCTGGGGGGTACTGACCTGTTCCTCAATGCCGCCGGGAAAAGCTACTGGCTGCGTGAGATGAAGCCGCTGGCCAAGCTCGTGACGCGCAAGGCGCTCGTTGATGGGACGGGCCTGAAGGGCGCCGTCGAAGGCGCTACGGCCAATTATATGCAGGAGGACATGGGTATCGATCTGGCGGGCAAGAAGGTGCTGATCACCTCGGCAGTCGACCGCTGGGGCATCGCGATGGCTTTTGCTGACGCTGGCGCGCAGGTCTCTTATGCCGACCTGCTCTATGTGCTGGGTATTCCTGCCCTGATCCATAGCCGCCGCATCCTGAAGGGTGCGATCCGGATGCTGGCGCCGATTATCATCCAGCTGCCCTTTGCCTGGTTGTACCCGGCCGAAAGCGATGAGGATACCGTATCCAAGCGTAGCAAGCGCACCGATCGTTTCTACTATGACAACGACATCATCGTTGGTGATTATAAGTATGTGGTGAAGTATATGCCCGACGACTTAAAAGGTACGACCGTTGTGACCAACACCACCACGCCAGCCGATCTCGATCGCCTCCGTTCCTGTGGGGTCGACCTGCTGGTGACGACTACGCCGCGCCTTGATGGCCGCAGTTTTGGGACCAACGTCATGGAGGCGTTACTGGTTGCCAGCGTTGGCGCGACTGAGCGCTTGACGCCTGAGCGCTACCTTGAGCTCCTCAAGGAGCTCGACTTTGAGCCTGACGTCACTTATTTGCAGTAGCAGCATCAAGCAGTACTGGCCGGATGCCTACCGTTCTCTTTGCCGATGTTCTTGCGTGAGCAGTGGCGACCATGTTGAATCCGCTTCCCTTCATCCCTCAAGGGCGAGCTGCTCGCCTCCTGATTATGCTACAATGGTGCCAGTATTTGTTGACCGAAGACGTGCGAGTTTCCGTCCAATCTCACCGAGATTTCGCCGTTTTTTCCACACTGCGAGGAGTCCTCTATGAACAAGCGCGCACGTAACCGCCTGATCGGCATCACGGCGATTGTTCTGCTATTGCTGGTAGGAGTTTTCTTTCTTGTACTGAACAAGAGCGCTGCCACGAATCTGACCGTCAAGGAGTTCGCTACCAAGAAAGTGGATGGCAAGCGCATCCAGGTATCGGGCACCGTAGTCAATGGTTCCTGGGATAAGCAGACCAACCCCATGAGTTTCAAGATCCGTGATGACGCGGATACGGCGGGTACCGGTCCGACCATCAACATACAATATACTGGCTCGGTCCCCGATACCTTCGGCGATGGGGTCCAGGCTATCATCACTGGTACCTATGTGGCGCAGGGGGACTATGTTAAATCGACTCAGATGACGACTAAATGCCCCAGCAAATACGCAAATGAGACGGACGCCTACACGGTCGAAGCCTTGCTGCAGCGCGCGAGCGCCATGACGGGTATCCCGATCAAGGTGAGCGGGGTGGTCAAGCCGGGCAGCCTGGGCGCCCCGGGAGCTGACCCACGCTTTGTGCTGCTCAATGCGGCGGGAGCGACCCAGGAGATGCCGGTGCAGTTCTCCAAAGGGTTGCCTGATACTATCAAAGAGAATACGAAAGTAGTGCTTACCGGCAGCCTGGACGCGCAAGGCACGTTCGTTGCTACGGCGGTGGCACTCACCAAATGATTACAATAACGTTCGAAGTAAAGTGAAGTGAAGGGCTGCGCCACCTCGTCTTGGTAGCGCGCAGAAAGGAATGCAAGTATGCTTTTACTGGGACAGATAGGCCTGTGGGGCGGAAGCCTCGCTGCTCTTGGCGCAGTCGTGCTTTTCCTGATGGGGCGCAAAGGTGATTCGCTCGCGCTCTCAGCGCGGCGCGGCGGGTATTACGCGACCTTCCTTGCGTTTTTGCTGTTCACTCTTTCAGTCGTGGTAATCATCGTCGGGTTCTTCACTAAGAACTTCACGATGCAGTATGTGGCGATGAATCATCCAACGGGCAATTCATCGCTCATGTGGCTCTTCAATCTCTCCGGACTGTGGGCTGGCAAGGAAGGCTCCCTGCTGCTTTGGGCCTGGATCATCACGATCTTTACGGGCTTTATGGCACTCAAGGGCGCTCCCAAGAATGATGACCTTAACGGCATGGCGTTGATGGTGCTTAACCTCATCGTCGTGGTTTTTGGCGCAGTTATGCTCCTTTCCTCAAAGGGCGCCAATAATCCTTTCATGGCGACCCCACCCGACTATCTGGTCAATGGAGTGTTGCGCGGACCAGCGCTTGCCTGGCGTATGAGCCCGCCCCTGCAGCACTGGGCGATGATCCTGCATCCACCAGCATTGTTTATTGGCTATGCTGGTTTGTCGGTTCCGCTTGCTTATGCGTTTGGTGCGCTGCTTGTCGGCGATGGCAGTGATCGCTGGGTGCGCGAATGTGACCGCACGACGATCTTCGCCTGGCTGTTCCTGACGATCGGCATCGGACTGGGCGCCATCTGGGCCTACACGGTGTTGGGCTGGGGCGGCTTCTGGGGCTGGGATCCGGTCGAGAACGCCTCGATCCTTTCGTGGTTCGTGGGGGTAGCGCTCATTCACAGCTTCACGATATACCGGCGCAAGGGTAACTTCAAGATATGGACGATGATGCTGACGGCCATTACGTTCGTGATGGTCATTATGGGCACGTGGATCACCCGTGCCGACATCGTGCAATCGGTTCACGCGTTTGGTGAAGTTGACTTGGTTGCTCGGTGGGTTTTTGCGGTCCTGATGCTCGTTGCATTCTTCGCAATGCTCATTGCTGTCATCTATCGGCGCCAGATGCTTCACAACGCCAGCGATTTTGAGTCGCTCACCAGCAAAGAAGCTGGCTACTATTTCAACAACCTCTTCATGGTCTTGGCTTCGGTCATCGTCGCGGGGATGACGACGGCGCCCGCCTGGCTCAAAACGACCTATGCGACGACCAGCTTCGAGACTATCGCGCACTATATGGGGATCATCTATATCGCTATCATGGCGGTCTGCCCCTTGCTCAAGTGGGGCAAGACCGGCGGCAAGGCGCTGTGGGATCACATCAAGCTGCCGCTGCTTATTACGATCGTGCCGTTTGGGTTGCTGATGTGGAACTGGATCGCCAACTTGCGCCCGGTGTACACCTATATGGTGGCTCAGGCCGAATTCGCGCCAAACTTCACGGTCTATGGACCGCGCTGGCTTTATGATGCGACAGCGGTCCTCGGGTTCTTCCTGGCAAGTTTCCTGATCGTAAACACGCTGTTCGTGTTCATCGACGGTGCGCGGGCACGTAGTAAGGCGACGGGCGACGGTTTTGGTAAGTCGCTCGCTTCGCTCTTCACGAAGGCGCGTACGCAGTCGGGCGGCATGATCGTCCATATCGCGGTCGCGGTCATCGTGATCGGGCTGGTAGGTTCGGTCATGTATGTGCGCCAGGTCAACAAGACCGTGCCTGAGAGCGACAACATGAATTTCACGATCGCTGACTACAGCTTTACACTCAAGGACAAGAAGCAGACCCCGGCGGCAAACGGCGATGTGACCTACACGGCCACCTTCGACCTGAAGAAGGGCAGTCAGGATCTGGGCACGGTCACGCCCTCGGTCACTAACGTTGCGGCAACCGGCCAGCAGACCTCGAACGCGATCATCAAATCCAGCATGCTCAACGACTTATTCATCTCGCTTGCTCCCCAGAGGGACGCCGCTACGGGGCAGATCGCCTCGTTGGAGATGGACGTCCGTATCAACCCGTTGATCCGTTTCGTGTGGATCGGCGTCGGCTTGATGATGGTCGGTACCGTTTTAGCTGACTGGCCTAAGAAGAAGCCGGTCGCTGTGGCGGCTCCGGCTCCCGTTGCTTCCGGCGGCAAGTCCGGCAAGTCCGGGAGCGGGTCCGGCAACAAGAAGAACCGGAAGTAAGCGCACAGGCGCAGGCAGATATGCCAGAACAGGCAAAAGGAACAAACGCGCAGGTCCCTGCCCTTGAGGTACAGGGACTCATCCGTATCTTCGGGGCGCGCAAGGCGCTCGATGGCGTGACCTTTACGCTGCCGCGCGGAGCCTTTCTTTCGATCTTCGGCCCCAACGGCGCGGGCAAGACCACGCTGCTGCGCGTACTCTCCACCCTGACACCGCCTTCGCAGGGGTCAGGTGGCTTTAAGAACTCCGGCTCCGGCGCAAGGGTCTTTGGCTACGATGTGGTCAAGGACGCGGTCGAGCTGCGCGAGCGCATCGGCATCATCAGCCACAACCCGCTCTTGTATCCGGATCTTTCCGCTGACGAGAACCTGCGCTTCTTCGCCGACCTGTATTGTATCAACGATCCGCAGGCTCGCATCGACGAGCTCCTGGAAGCCGTTGAGCTCAAACACCGCCGCATGGACCTCGTACGCACCTTCAGCCGAGGCATGATCCAGCGCCTGTCGATCGCGCGCGCCCTGCTACCGCATCCCGATATTCTGTTTTTGGACGAACCCTACAGCGGCCTTGATCCGCATGCGGCCGACATTCTTGACGGCCTCATTGCGAGCGTGCGCGACCAGTACACCTTCGTGATGGTCAGCCATGACCTCGACAAGGGTCTGGAGCTCTGCAGTCATGCGCTGATACTTGCGCGTGGCAAGGTCGTACTGTTTGAGGAGCGCGACGACATCGATCGTGAGCAGTTCCGGGTGCTCTATCACCAGACCGTCGGCCTGGGGGTGAGCTGAGATGCCCTACGAGGATAAAGTCCTGACACGTAAGAGCAAAGCTGACAAAGGGTCAGGTGACAGAATGGGGTCAGGCACCGTTTTGTCATCAGGTGACAAAACGGTGCCTGACCCCATTCTGTCACCTGACCCTTTGTCAACCCAGCGGCCAAAGATCTCAAGCTGGCGGCAGTTCAAGGCGATCCTGCGCAAGGACATCGTCATGGAGCTGCGCACCAAGGAGATGATTACTTCGATGGGGCTCTACGCCCTGCTTGTGCTCATCATCTACTACGTGGCGCTGTCACAGGCGGGCACGAACTTCGATGTGAGCCGCATCAGCGCGGGGCTGCTGCTGCTGGCGATTGTCTTTACCTCGATGCTCGGGCTGAACCGCTCGCTTGTTCACGAGCAGGACCAGGGGCAGCTTGACGCCTTGCTGCTGTCGCCGATCGACCGGCCGATCCTGTTTTTGGGCAAGGCGGTGACGAACTTCATTTTCCTTGCCATCGTCGAGGTCATCATAACCCCGCTCTTCTACTTCATCTTCATGGGTAACGCCCACACCTCGCAGATGGGACCGCTCTGGATGGTGGCGCTTGCGCTGTTGCTCGGGTCGATTGGTATCGCGGGCGTGGGAACCTTGCTGGCTACGATGTCGGTCAATACCAAGGGCAAGGATTTCGTGCTGGCGGTCATCTTCATTCCGCTGATGTTTCCGCTGTTGCTCGCCGTGGTCACGGCGCTTAACGCGGTGATTCTGGGCAATCCGGATGCCACAACCGTGTTCTGGCGGTTTGCGGGTATCGCTTTCGGGTATGATGTAATCACGATTGCGATCGCTTGGGCGCTCTACGAGTTCATTCTTGGGGTTTAGAACTCCGCGCCGGGCGAGCAAGAAAGGTTGGGTATGAAAACATCCCTGAAATGGGCCGTAGTGTTGGCGGCGCTCGGCGGCATACTGACGACGCTCGCTTTCGTGGGCGCGTTTACCTATGCGCGCATGCAGACCAACGGCACGGTCAATCTCCCGCCTGCGGTTGCGCGGCAGGTGATCGCGGATAGCAAGAATGGTTTCCCTCTGGCGCCACCCGCGCAGCAGCCGTCCTCGCCTAACTTGCTTGCGGTCCAGAAGCCCTGGTTCTCGCAGAAGATATTCTTCTTCCATGTGCCGCTCGCGGTAGCCTCGCTGCTCGTGTTTACGATCGCGGCCATCTTTTCAGTGCTATTTTTGGTCAAACGCAAGAAAAGCTACGACACGCGCTCGCGCATAGCGATGGAGGCCACGCTCGTCTTTATCATTGGCACGATGATCTCCGGTGACCTCTGGACACGCGCGTCCTGGGGCGTCTGGTGGGAGTGGGAGCCGCGGCTGACGACCTATGCCATCATGACCTTGCTGGTCATCGCGTACTTTGTGCTGCGCAACTCGGTCGAGGACGAGGAGCGACGAGCCGTCTATGCGGCGGTCTTCTCGATCTTTGCGTGGGTCGACGCCCCCGTGACCTTCCTGATCACGCGGATCCTGCCATCGACTCATCCGACACTCACGGGCTTGGAGACCAGCAACCTGATCCCCTTTATGGTCGGGATGGCTGGCATGTGTATGCTCGGCTTTGCGATCTATGAGCTGCGGTTTAATGAAGTACACCTCCACGAGCGCCTGGATGCGCTCAAAGATGACCTGGAAGGGTAGGGAGTTCTTATGGTGAATGCGACCAACAGCATGTTGTTCCAACAAGCTTTAAAAGATGCCCCGTACGTGATCGCAGCCTATGCGGTCCTGTGGCTTGCGCTGGCGGGCTATGTGACCGTGACGCTGCGTCGCCTCGTAAAGCTTGATAAAGAGGTCAAGCTGCTGGAGGACGCGGTGGCGGCGAAGACGAGCGTAGCAGCACAGGCGGGTGTGGCGCCAAAGGCGGCGGCAGAGCTGGAACCCAGCACATCGGACCAGGCCTAGCGCGGAGAGCTTAGAGCGAGAGGTGCCATTATGCTAGAAACTGCTTCCGTGCATTCATTCTGGCTGAGCTTCGTCTTCCTGTTGGCGGCGTCGGTGCTTTTTGCGCGCCAGATGCTCGTGCGCGAGCGCGCGGCGGGCAGCGTGGCAAGTGTCGCCGCGCAGATCATCACGGGACTGGCGTGGATATCGCTGAGTTTGAGCATCGGATTCAACTCGATGGTGCATCATCGTACCCCGCTCACGGGCGCCAACACGCTTGTGCTGATTGCCTGGGTGCTCGTTCTCGTCTATTTCGCGATCGAGTACTTGTTTCGCTTCAAGCTCTATGGCTCGGTGCTGATCCCGATCTCGGCGGTCCTGCTCTTCATCGCAGAAGTGAGCGCGGCGGTTGGTGGCAGTGTGGGGGCTGTGGCGCCCGCGCATGTCTCAGCGCAGGTCAACAATACGGTCATCACCTTCCACGTGCTGCTCATCATCATCGCGAGCGTTCTGTTGCTGATCGGCGCGGTAGCATCGGTGCTTTATCTCTATCGCGACCACCAACTGCGCACCCATAAAGTCAGCGTTCTGTCGCGCCGCCTGCCAGCGCTCGGTAATCTGGAGCGACTGGCGTCCCGGCTCATTACGATCGCGCTGCCGATCTATTTTGCGGCGCAGATCCTGGGGATCACGCGCGCCATCGCTGATCGTGTCAACGGCTGGTTTTTTGATCCGCGGATCATGTTCTCGGGCGTGGTGCTGGTGGTGTTTATCGTGTATGGCGTACTCTATCACCGCCAGAAGACGAGCGGTGTGGTAACGGCCTGGATCGCGGTTGGGGGCGGCCTTTGTGTGGTCGTGCTCATGATCCTGGCCCGTGCGCTGCCGGTCGGCTTCCATACGTTCGGATTGATTCGGTGACAAACACCCCTGGGGTGATTGTCACCTCCCTTGTTTGTTACCCTGCGTGCAGCCGCAGGATATGGAAAGAAACATCACTGGATTCTGCGACTTCGCGCAGAATGACTGAGTAGAGAAAAGCGAGGGCTTTCAATGAACGTATTGATCACGGGTGGTACGAGCGGTATCGGCCTTGCGACCGCGCGGCTGTATGCGGCGCGGGGAGACAAGGTCGCTGTGGTCGGACGCGACCAGGCCAAGCTTGATGCGGCTGCCGCAGAGATCGGGGCCGTGCCGGTCCGCTGCGATGTGGTCGACGAAGCGGCCACGGTCGCCGCGCTCACATCCTATGTGGACGCACACGGCCTGCCCGACGTGATCATCAACGCGGCGGGTATCGTGGGGGTCGGCGAGTTCGTTGATCTTGACCCAGCACTGTATCGTGCAACGATCGAGACCGACTTGATGGGTACGGTCGCAGTTTGTCGTTTCTTCGCCCCGCTCATGGTCAAGCGGGGGAGCGGGCATATTGCCAACGTGGCTTCAGTAGCCGGCTACATGGGGATCTATGGCTACAGCGCGTATTCGGCAGCGAAGTTCGGAGTCATGGGCTTTTCTGAGGCCTTGCGTTTCGAGCTCAAGCCGCACGGAGTCCAGGTCCATGTCCTCTGCCCGCCCGATACTGAGACGCCGGGCTTTGCCGAAGAAGTGCGCCAACGCCCTGCCGCGACGGCGAAGATCTCAGGTAACCTGAAGCCGGTCTCACCGGACTACATCGCACAGAAACTGGTGCGCGGCATCGACCGGGGCAAGTACTACATTGTGCCGGGCGCGCTCTCGAAATTCTACTTCCGGCTCAAAGGCATCTGGCCGGAGATCTATCTCTGGATCGTTGACGGGGACGTAAAAAAGTCCGTATAACTGGTTCTGACTTTTGAGGTGAAGCTATGGCTACTATTCTTTCTTCGCAGCTCTCTGCGTTTTTGGGGCCGGTTGAGCACCCGGCGGCAGAGACATGTACGCTTCGTCTTCACAATGCGTTGCTGGTTGATCCTGCCACGTATGCCGCTCAGCACCGGGCGCAACAGACGTCGCATGGTGAGGTCTGGATCAAAGGGGACACGATCACGTATGTGGGCGCGGAAGTGCCTGCAGACAAGCGGCCGGATTTCGATGCAGAGTATGACCTGGACGGCAACCTCCTGACCTGCGGATTCAAGAACGCCCACGCGCACAGCCCGATGACGTTTCTGCGCAGCCGCTCTGATGGTTTGCCACTCGACCGCTGGCTCAATGAGGTCTGCTTTCCTGCGGAGGCGCGCCTCGATGGGGATAAAGTCTACGCGCTGACCCGGGTAGCGCTGCTCGAGTACCTGTCCAGCGGCATCACGAGCGTGTTCGACATGTACTTCAACGCGCGCTCGATGGCGCGCGCTTCCGTCGATATGGGGCTGCGGAGCGTCTATGCGGGAAGCATGAGCGACTTCATGTCCTCGGTCGAGGAGCAGGAAGAGCGTTATCGCTACTTTGCTGATTACCATGAGCTCATAAGCTTCCACTTTGGCTTTCATGCGCAGTACACAACTTCAGCAGCGCGCCTCCGTGGCCTGGCCGAATTGGCGACCAGTCTGGGTGAGCCGCTCTATACGCATTTATCTGAGACTGAATCCGAGACACGCGCCTGCGTTGAGCAGACCGGCATGACGCCAGCCGCCTACCTGGATAGCCTGGGCGTCTGGAACCAGGGCGGCGCTGGTTTTCATGGCGTCTGGTTGTCGCATGATGATATGCGACTGCTGGCGCAACGGGGCGTCAGCATCGTTAGTTGCCCGGCCAGTAACGCGAAGCTTGCGAGCGGGATCGCGCGGGTCACAGACCTGCGCCAGTCCGGGCTCAACGTCGCGTTGGGGACCGACGGTGCTGCGAGCAATAACGCGCTTGACTTTTTCCGCGAGATGTATTTGTTCACGGTGTTGCAGAAGTTGCGGACGGGAGACCCCGGTGCGGTGGGTCCCGATGGCGTGCTCTACGCAGCAACGACAGCGGGCGCTCAGGCCATGGGCCTGTCGGCGTGCCGGGCGCTTGAGGCAGGACAGGCTGCTGACCTGCTGGTCATTGATCTGGACCAACCTAACATGCAGCCTCATGCCGACACGATCACGAACCTCGTGTATTCGGCGAGTAAGAGCAATGTGCTCATGACGATGGTGGCTGGTCGTATCCTTTACGAGCAGGGACGCTTTCACGTTGGTGTTGAGCCTGCGCAGATCTACGCCGACGCCAATGCAGCTTGTCAGCAATTATTCTGATATCCCGATTATCGATTTAGTACAGGAGAAGGGAGGTGCTCTGTCACTTTATCTGGCCAGGCGGGCAAACGAAGTATTAACTCAGCGGGCTTGTGCCCTTTGAGTTGATGGTGAGAGCGGCCCAACAACGCCAGGTAGAGCGACAGAGCACCGTAACTTGACAGAATTCACAGGGTTATCCACAGCTTTGCTCTTGTATAATTGAAGGGAAAGAGGGGTGACACGGGTTGCCCTGGCAAATATTCCCGGATAGTGGTGCCCCAGCGACACCAGAAGGAGGTCAGAAGACATGCGTGTAAAGAGAGCGCTCGTGGTGGTGCTTGCCGTTTTATTGATTGCGGGGTTGGCGGCCTGTGGCCCGACCAAATCCAGCAACAACACTAACACAGGAAGCACGACCAGCAATGAGAAGGCCTTGAAGATCGCAATCGTCACGAGTCCTTCAGGAGTCGATGACGGTTCGTTCAACCAGAACAACTACGATGGCATCCAGGCCTTCATCAAGAAGCATCCGTCTTCGACAGTTACGCCCACCCAGCAAACTGACCAGGCGAAGTCCATCCAGTCCGTCCAGGATGTGGTAGCTGATTACGACGTCATCGTCACGCCAGGCTTCCAGTTCTCGGGCATCACGCAGATCGCCCAGGCCAACCCCAACAAGAGCTTCATCCTCGTGGATGCGTTCCCGGCTGATCCGACGGATAAGACGGGGGTCAAGACCTCTCAAGTTGCAAACATCTATGCTATGCAGTTCGCTGAGCAGGAGAGCGGCTTTTATGCCGGCATCGCCGCAGCGATGGAGACCACGAGTGGCAAGGTCGCCGTCATGAACGGCCAGGCCTTCCCTTCAAACGTCCACTATCAGCGCGGCTTTGAGGCGGGCGTCGAGTATTCCAACAAGCACAATGGCACGAAGGCGACCTGCATCTCGATTCCCAGCTATGCGGGTACCGATGTGACGGGCGCCAAGGTCGGCGGTAACTATGTGGGTTCATTCGCCGATCCTGCCAAGGGCAAAGTTGTCGCTGAAGCGCTCATCGCCCAAGGCGTCGACATCATCTTCCCTGCTGCCGGTGGTTCTGGCAACGGTGCCTTTACTGCAGCCAAGGAGAGCAACGGCAAGGTCAAGGTCATTGGTTGTGACGTCAACCAGTGGAACGACGGTAAGACTGCGACGGGCAATGTGGTCCTGACGAGCGTTCTGAAGGTCATGGACGTTCAGGTCGAGCGTCAGCTTGAGAACATTCTCAACGGTACCTTCAAGGGCGAGAATGTTACGCTGCATGCCAAGGATGACGGAACTGGTTTCGTGAGCACCGAAGGCCAGCAGCAGTTGAGCGCCAAGACGCTTGACGCGCTGAAAGCGGCCGAAGAAGGCATCAAGAACGGCACGATCATTCCGCCGACCGGAGATCCCGGAACGACTGAAACTCCGACGGCGTTTCCTGGCTTATAACTTGGTCTCCTTCCGCCTAAGCCGCTCTGAGCAACTCGCATGGGCCTAATGCCCAATGCGAGTCACTCTTCGGGGCTTACGCGAAACGATCCCTTCGTTATAAAAGGTATGGTTAGTATGAAAGCGCCTCTTGTTTTACGGAGCAAGGGGCGCTTTGCTTTACTGGTGTTTGCGGCGACACACTTTGTGGTCGATCTTGCGAGCGCGCTTTTGCTGTTTCACTTCCTTACTTCGTTTCATTTGTTCGCGCTTTGTTTGTTGTTCTACAACTTTTTCGCGTTTGCTGCAGAGATGCCTCTGGGAATAGCGGTCGACCTGTGGTTTCGACCGCAGCGTTTCGCTGCCCTGGGCTGCTGGCTGATCGTTGCCACCTGTCTGCTGTGCACAGGGCTCGCACGGACCCTCGGGAGTTCTGAGGTGCTGGCGCTGGTGATCGCTGTGATGGTGGGCCTCGGCAACGGCATGTTTCATGTAGGAGCAGGCGCAGCAGTGATCCGCGCCAGCGCTGGGCGCAGCGCTCCTCTTGGCGTCTTCGTTGCGCCGGGCGCTCTGGGAGTATTTCTCGGGATGCTGTGGGGGAAGAGCGCCGGACTGTTGCCCCTGGTCTCCGTTGTCCTGTTGCTGCTCGTGTGCGGGCTTGTCATCTGGGTGTTCATGAGCGCAGAGGACTTGTCAGGCGCAGCACAGCTTCAGGAACAGCCGCAGGAGCAGCCGCAATCCCAACGCCTGGTGCGAAGCGCGCGCAACGCTATTGTCTTTTCGATCACCGGTGCTGTGGCGGTCTCGCTCGCGTGCCTTTGTGCTACCGTGGTCCTGCGGTCATACGCGGGCTTCTCATTCAGCTTTTCCTGGAAGACCGGGGCGCTCTGGCCCGTGGCGCTTGTGCTGGGTATCGTGCTCGGGAAGATCCTTGGTGGCTTTCTGGGCGATAGCTTCGGCCTGAAAGTCGCGGCGGTCATCTCATTGTCCGGGGCAGCTGTGTTGTTTTTGTTTCCGGCAGTCCCTGTCCTGGGGGTCCTCGCGGTGCTTCTGTTCAACATGACCATGCCGCTCACCTTGCGAGCGATCGCCGATCGCCTGCCCCAGGCTCCTGGATTTGCTTTCGGGACCCTGACGTTTGCGCTGTTTGCCGGGGCGCTCCCCATGCTGCTGGGCGCAGCGCAGGTCGTACGTCCCGGCTGGTCGCTGGCGCTGCTGTCTGCGGCGTCATTGGCGATCTTTTTCGGCGCCCTCCTTGTTGCCGAGCCTGCCGAGCCTCACGCCCCTGGAGCCAACGACCAAAGCGCTGCGGGGCGAGAGCTGTGATGGGCCCCTTCGTTTCAATGTTTCTGGCCTTGGCCTTGACGCTTCTGGTCGAAGTCGGGCTGTATTTGCTGGTCTACGGGAGCTCTGGCAAAGATGTGGGCCTTGTTATCGGAGTGAATCTGATCACTAATCCGCCGCTCAACTTCGTGCTTTGGTTGGTCGTTTTCTTCGCGCATCTCAACACCGATATAATAACGATAGTACTTGAGCTGGTGGCCGTGGGTTTTGAAGGCTGGTGCTACCGGCGTTTTGCAAAAAGCATCCGCCACCCGTTCATGTTTTCACTGGCAGCTAATGCTTGTTCGTTCGGCCTTGGCTGGGGATTGCAAAGGATCCTACGATAGGAGAGTCATGAGAAGATATGCACTCAGAATTCTGGCAGTGACGATAGCGCTTATGAGCATCGCGGCTCCTGCGTGGGCTGACGTGGTCTCTAGTCCCATTACCCCTGCGCTCACGGAAGTGTTTCCGGTGCTTGTTGTGGGTTGCTTAGGGCTCTTTGCTATTGCTGCTGTTATTGTCGGCGTGGTGGTCATCATCAGGCATAACAACAAGAAGAAAAAGGCAGGGGATCAGTAGATGCCAGATACCGATGTAATCGTAGAGATGCGCCATATCACGAAGCGCTTCCCGGGGATCGTGGCAAACGACGATATCAGCCTTCAGATCCGCCAGGGAGAGATATTCGCGTTTGCCGGAGAGAACGGCGCGGGTAAATCAACGCTCATGAGCATACTCTTCGGGATGTATCAGCCAGACGAGGGTGAAATTCTGATCCGCGGCAGGCAGGTCGATATCTCATCGCCCAACGAGGCGGTCGCCCTCGGTATCAGCATGGTGCACCAGCACTTCAAGCTGGTGCACAACTACACGGTTGCAGAAAACATCGTACTGGGGATCGAGCCAGCCACCCGCCTGCTCGGGCTGATACCCTATGTGAATATGCGCCCTGTGAACAAGGTCATCCGTGAGCTTTCCGAGCGCTACGGGCTTGAAGTCGACCCGAGCGCTGTTATCGAGGACTTGCCGGTCTCGACCCAGCAGCGAGTCGAGATCCTCAAGATGCTCTATCGCGAGGCCGAGATACTTATCTTTGACGAGCCGACCGCCATGCTCACGCCGCAAGAGATTACCTACCTGCTCGACATCATTCGCAAGCTGCGCGACGATGGCAAGACCATTATCCTGATCACCCATAAGCTTGAGGAGATCAAGCAGGTCGCCGACCGCTGCGCGATACTGAATCATGGCAAGCTGATCGCGACGATGGATGTGGCGACTTCCTCGACCCGGGATATGGCGAGCAAAATGGTTGGGCGTGAGGTCATTTTCGAGATCGACAAGGAGCTGGCTCGTCCCGGTGAGGTCGTCCTTGATGTGCAAGGCCTCACCATCGAGAACGAGCATCATGTTGACGTTACCCAAGACGTCAGTTTCAAGATACATGCAGGTGAGATCTTTGCGATTGCAGGTGTTGCGGGCTCCGGCCAAGTCGAGCTGGCCGACGCCATCGCGGGGCTTTCTGCGGTAAAGACTGGCAAGATCCTGCTTGAGGACTGCGATATCACCCATACCCTGGTGCGCCCGCGCACGTTGAAAGGCATCAGCTATATCCCCGAGGATCGCCAGGATGTGGGATTGATCCTGGACTTTCTGTTGGAGGATAATCTGGCAAGTAAAGCCTACTTCAGGGCGCCGTTTTCTCGCCGCAGCATTCTGCAGCGCAATGCTTTTGACAGCTATGCAGACGACCTGATCAGGCGCTATGATATCCGTTGCAGTTCCGGCGCTTTGACAATGACGCGATCGATGAGCGGCGGCAATCAGCAGAAGGCCATCGTGGCCCGTGAGGTCGAGCAGGACGCCCAGCTGATGATTTTCGTGCAGCCGACACGCGGGCTTGACATCGGCGCCATCCTCTCGATCCGGCGCCGCATGATCGAAGAGCGCGACAAGGGAAGGGCGATCCTGCTCGTGTCACTTGAACTTGATGAGATCATGGCGGTCGCCGACACCATCGGCGTCATGTTTGCAGGGCGCATGATCAAGATCGCCCCAGCTGATCAAATGACCCTTGATGAAGTGGGCGAGTACATGATGGGGGTGAAGCAGTCGTGAGCGGCCGTGACCCCCGTTGGGATGTGGGACCCGACGCCTTGAAGAAGATTTCGGAGCCAGGCGGAAAATGCGACGACCCGGTCGCACCTCCGTCCCAGGATCCACCCAACCCTGCGCCATCAGCGCCAGATGACGGCGCCGTTCAGGTGCAGCTGAACTGGTTTTTGCGCGCTTTTGGCAATGAGCGCTGGCAGTTCATCACGATCCCGCTCCTCTCCATCCTGGTCAGCCTCATCGCGATCTCGATCATTGTGGGCGTCATGGGTTCCAACCCGATCAATGTCTTTATCACGTTTTTGCAAGGGGCTGGCTGGATCATGAAGCCCGTGTATGCGGGCGGCTTCGGCATGCTCTCAGATCTGAGCAACACGCTGGCCGCGTTCACGCCGATGCTCTTTGCGGCGCTGGCTGTGACCATCGCGTTTCGGGGTGGACTGTTCAACATCGGTATCTCGGGCCAGATGCTCATCTCAGGTTTTCTCGCAAGCGTCATCGTTGGCTACAGCGGACTGTCCTCTTTTGTCGCCAAGCCCCTGGTGCTACTGATCGGTATCGTTACGGGAGCAGCCATCGGGGCGCTTATCGGCTTTCTGAAATACCGCTTCAATATCAATGAGGTCGTTGCCTCGATCATGCTGAATTATATCCTGCAGTACGCTGTGAGCTACTTCATCAATACCCGCTACCTGGATCAGATCTCGCGCCAGTCGAGGGTGGTCAGCCCAGCCTCGACGCTCGTACTGAGCGGAATCTATAATTCGAAAACGCATCAGCTCATGGTGTCAAATTCGCTGCCCTCAGTCCTGAAGCTAGGTGATATCCAATTTCTGGTTCCGATCTGTTTCGTGTTGGCGATCGTGCTAGCTATCGCTCTGCAGTTCTTCCTGAAAAAGACGCGCCTGGGCTATGAGATCAAGGCGGTCGGAGCAAACCGCCGCGGAGCGCACTACTCAGGTATCAGGGTGAAGCGTACGATCCTTGTCACGATGATGCTGTCCGGCGCACTGGCCGGTTTGGCCGGGGTCAGCTACTACCTGGGTTATTTCAACAGCATCCAACCGGACACGCTGACGAGCCTGGGCTTTGACAGCATCGCGACGGCGCTGCTCGGCGCCGCGCACCCGATCGGCAATATTGCGTCAAGCTTCCTGATCACGACGCTGGATACGGGGGGCACCTACATGCAGTCGATGATGGGCGTGCGCCAGGAGATCGCACAGCTGGTCACAGGCCTGATCCTGTTGTTCTCAGCCTGTAGCGCGTTCTTCCGTTGGCGGATCGCGATCTCGCGCCAGAAAGCGGAGATGCGCGCTTATGAGGCAGCGGAGCATGACGTTGACACAGACCTTGTCGCCAGCTCACAAGGAGGTGATGCTGCATGAGCGGAGTGAACACGATCATCATCGATGGCCTGGCGCTGGCGCTGCCGCTTCTGATTATCGCGATCGGTGGCATTTTCTCCGAGCGCAGCGGCATCATCAACCTGGCGCTGGAGGGACTGCTTGGCTTCGGCGCGTTCTGCGGCGCGCTGTTCGCATACGCTTCGGTGACCCTTCACTGGTTCTCGCCCCACTCGATGATCCCACTCTACCTGTCGTTTCTGGTAGCGGCGCTTGGCGGCTCCCTGTTTGCGGTGATCCATGGATTGCTTTGCGTGAAGTTTCGCGCCAATCAGGTCATCAGTGGCGTGGTGATCAACATCCTGTCAGTGGCTGTGACCGGCTTTTTGACAAGCCAGATCAATGTATCGGTCTTCGGCGGGCCATCCAGCAAGTTTGACCTGATGACCGCTCCGCGTCTGACGATCCCCTTGCTATCCAGAATTCCGGTCATTGGTGCGATATTTACGCGCTTTTATGCGTTTGAGGTCATGATCCTTGTGTTGCTGGCCATCTTCTGGTTTATCCTGTATCGCACGCGTTTCGGCATCCACCTGCGTGCGGCTGGCGACAACCCGCAGGCTCTTGACGCGGCTGGCGTCGGCGTCGCGCGCGTGCGTTTTACGGCGGTGCTCATCAGCGGAGCGTTGGCGGGCATTGGTGGCATGTGTTTCGCCTACTCGATCCTGTCGAACTTCAGCGCGGCGATCTATATGGGTTATGGCTACCTGGCGATCGCAGCCCTGATCTTCGGCAACTGGAAGATTATGCCAACCTTTGCTGCCTGCCTGCTCTTCGGCCTGGCGCAGAGCGGGGCCAACCAGCTGATCCTGTGGCTGAAGATGGATTCGAGCGTCGGTGACTTGGCAATGATCGTGCCTTACGCGCTCACGCTGATACTCCTGGCGTTCTTCAGCAAACACAACCGGGCGCCGCGGGCTCTGGGCGAAATCTACGACAAAAGCAAGCGCTGACGCAGCTATTTTCCGCTTGGCGTTGTTCCCGCAAAGCTCAAGTATCGTTATACGATACGCTTTGCGGCGCCTGCTTAGCCAGCGTTTAGCTTGGTGTCAGCAACGCGCCCTGTGGCGCCTAGCCAGGCGAAAAATATCTTGCGTCAGTAATACGCCTGAGTGTGGAGTGTTGACATCGAAAGCTGAAATACGTCCGCTGGCGTCACCCAAAACTTTTTTCATTCAATCTTATAAAATATGATATAATTTCTAAGGTAAAACAAAAAGTTTTGCCAAAAAGCCTTCCAACAAATTATTTTTCAAGTATGGAGAGATGCGGCAACGCTGTATCTCCTTGTTTTTTCTCTGATTGGAATGCCTATGGCGGATAACAAAAGATTTGCGGGACAGCTAGTGTTCGGAGTATCGGATGCGGCAGAGATCGGCGACGTGATCCGCCATCGTCGTCGGGAACTTGGATACTCCCAGGAGCATTTTTCATCAGTCGTGGGCCTGAGTCCTCGCCTCATCTGTGCGATAGAACATGGTAAAGAGACGACGGGTATCCAGAAGATCATGGACATTATTATCGCGCTGGAGATCGAATGTGTCTTTCAGGTCAGAGACCATTGGTGAGGCACAGAGCACCTCTTTCTAAATGAAATAATCTCGATTATCCCTATGCCTCGTCTTAGCGGAAGTCCAAAGCGGCTTTGAAAGCGGGGGAGTCGAAGGCGGCCTGGAAGTCTTGTGGCGCATGGACTTCGACCGGAGGCAGTGTGACGAGGCCGCGCTGGAGAAGGCGCAGCGCCGGAGCAAAGGGGCCGCAGCGCGATCCTCGGATCGTGATCTCCCGTACTACCACCTCGCTCATATTGATACGCGCGTCGCCCGCATAAGTGCTCTTGATGACAAGCGTTCCTTCGCTGCGCGTGAGCGCGAGTGCGGTCGGCAAAGACCCCGGGGTGCCGGTGGCGTCGATGACGATCTCATAGCTACCGCTCGGCTCTAAGAGGCGGGCGACCGAGAAATCTTCGAACAGCGCGAGTTTTTCAGGGATGCGCCCGATGACGGTCAGCGGCGCTCCAGTCAGCGCGACAACCTGGCCGATCATGAGCGCCAATCGTCCATCGCCGATCAGCGCAACCGGAGCGTCCGGGTCGAAGTGGACCTGCTCGACGATGCGCAGAGCCGCCGCCAAAGGCTCGGTGAAAACCGCAACTTCCGGCGCCAGGCTATCAGGCACGGCGTGCAGCAGGCGGGTCTCATGGACCAGGTAGTCGGCGAAGGTGCCGTCGTGGCCTTCGATGCCGATCACGCGACGGGTCTGGCAGTGGTGGGGGCGCCCGGTCTGGCAGTACAGGCATGAGCCGCAGTTGATATTGAGCTCTCCGACCACACGCTGGCCAACCAGCGCTTTGTCGCTGCTACGTTCTACCCTGCCCACGAACTCGTGGCCCATCACACCCTGGAAGTCAGGGCGGTAGCCGCGCAGGATCTCGCGATCAGTAGAACATATCGTCGCGTACTCGATACGGATCAGGCTCTGGCCTGCCGCAAGGTCAGCCACAGGCTGTGGCGTATCTGTGGTGTAGTGAGCGGCTGTGCCGTCATAGATGACTGCGCGCATAGTGATCATCCTTCCTGGGGCGTTGGAACATTCCAGTTGGAGGGGGCGACCATCTGCTGGATAGCAACACAGAGCAAGGCGCCGAACTGTGCAGAAACCCGTTTTCCCATCTCGTCGACTTCACTGGAGTCGAGGCGCGCTTGTCCGGGCATGCCCGCGCCGAGGTTCGTGATGCAGCTGACGCCAGCGACGCGCAGCCCCATATGGCGGGCGGTGACAGCTTCGACCGCGGTGCTCATGCCCACAGCGTCGGCGCCGAGGCTCCTATACATACCGATCTCGGCGGGTGTCTCGAACTGCGGACCCGTCAGCTGCATATAGACGCCCTGGCGCAGAGGCGTGTTGCAGGATCGTGCCGCCGCCATCAGCGTGTCCTGCAGCCCCTGGTCATAAACTTGCGTCTGGTCAGGGAAGCGCAACCCATACTCGTCAATGTTGGCTCCAATAAGCGGGGAAGGCACAAAGCTTGTGATCTGGTCAGTGATGAGCATGAGGTCGCCCGGCGTGAAGTCCGGGTTCAACCCGCCTGCTGCGTTGGTCAGCACGAGCGTACCTATGCCGAGGCGTGCAAGCACACGGACGGGGAGCACAACATCGCTCATGGCATAGCCTTCGTAGTAGTGCACACGCCCCTGCATCATCACAAGCGGTGTGCCTGCCAGCGAGCCAAACAGATAGCGGCCCGCATGCCCTGGCGCCGTGCTGACGGGGAAGTCACCGATATCGGTATAAGGTACGGCGCAGGTGACATCCATCTGCTCGGCCATTGGTCCAAGACCGCTCCCTAATACCAGTGCGATCTTCGGCATGGTCGCCTCGCCCAGCCTCGCTTGTACTGCTGCAACACAGCGCTCAACTTTCTCATAGACCGGATTGCCGGAACTTTCAGCCATCGTTTTCTCCTTTTATGCCGTCTGTCCTTATGTTTGCCCGTTGTTCTCGACGCCCGCCTCGGGTAAAAGCGACCTTCCCCATGAGCCACTCTTTTGACGCCAATACCCCTGCGATAAAGAGTACTGGCTGGATAAAGGGATAGTTCACAAACAAGGAATCGATCAACCCGGTTACCAACATGAACACGCCGATATACAGCCCAAAGCGGGGCGCCTCGGGCGTTGCCAGGCAGAACAGAAACCAGAAGAGGACCGCGCAGTAGAGCAGCGCAGAGAGCGGCCCACCCGTCATCAGCCGGTTCAGGATGTCATTGTGCGCATGAGCCTGTTTCGTGGTCAGGGGGTAGGGCTGCCCGGTGCCCAGGGGGTGGTGAATGATCGAGGTGAGCGCATGCTTCCAGCGGACTATCCGCCCCGACGTTACGTCAGCGGAAGCCTGAGCGCTACTGGTTGTTGCTTCACTTTCTGTAGCAAGGGTCGTGACGGTATCGACCGATCGTGAGACGCCGGGAAATACTCCGCCTCCGGCGACGGCGAAGGCGGCGAACAGGAGAAGGATCCCTCCGATCGTGATCAGTAACAGACTTCTGTGTGTGCGGATCCAGCTCCGGAAGGTGTGGGCCCGTATCTGGATGATCACGAAGACAACGCCGACACAGAGCAGCGAAAAAAGCACGCTGCGGGTACCAGATATTAGGATGCAGCCTATGCTGAGCAGGAATACTGACATCCGCAGGCTCCTCATGCCGCGTGCCGCAATGGCCCAGCAAGCTCCTATCGCTGCGATGAAGGCGAAGCAGTTAGGGTTGGAATTGAGGCCTTGTGCGCGTACCGGCTCGGGCGGGACCCATTGCCACAGGGGATACAGGCGGCCGGTCTTCGTGTTGAAGTTAAGAAGCCATTGCCCGATGACGTTGTGGTATCCGCTCAATTGCAGGTATTCTGCTGTGGCAACAACGAAGGCGACGCCTAAGATGATCAGCAGAGCGATCCCGATCCTGCGGTTCCCCGCGCTGCGATTGATGATTCCCAAGAAAAGGGCAGCAGGCATGGACAGCGTGAGCAAGAAGTAGTTCGCCCACCATCTGGCGGGGGGCAGCGTTACCACCAGGGGGTTGGCCTTTCTGGTAAGGTAGGCGAACACTAAAAACGCAAGATCAAACAAGGTGAGCGCGATGACGGGCCAGCAGCGTTTCAGTACGCTGGTCCAGTCGCGTGTAATCCTGCCACTGACCGCACACCAGAACCAGGCAGCAGCGGCAACCGCGATGAGCAACGGGCAGGCGAACTGTAGCCGGGGCATCCCGTGCAGGAAGTAGAGATAGCGGCCGGGCATGACCATGACCAGGCCAATCGCAAGAACCGAGGCTGCCCACCAGATCACATGATAGCTACGGGCACCCAAAGTTTTTTGTGATCGGAGTTTATCAGAATCCATTGCTCATGTTTCGTTTCTTACCTCTGTATTTTCTGGGTTTATGCTGAAGTTACGAGTACCTTGCTACTACCATCTCTTGGTTTCCAATCTATAGTATATCTGCAATCACCAGGAGCAAGGATGCGGATTTTCTTTTGTTGTTGCGGTCAGGCGCCTGTGTTTGCCGCAGTTTTGCGTAACTACATGTGCGGTTAATGGAGGAAATTTGAACGTTGCGTTCACGTTTCCCCAAAGGGTCCCCAGGGGAATAGACTGATTTTGTTATTCAATCAAAGGTAAAAAAGGAGTTGTTGACTATGGCCAATGAAGTAAATGGAAACGTGCCGGTGACCCCGGCTCCAGCAGGACCAGCGCCTGCACCTGCAGTGCCTCAGCCTCCCGCACCGGCTCCGGCGGGCTCGCAGCCGCTGCAAGGCCAGCCCGTCCATCCATCAGCGCAGCCCTATGGCGTTCGTCCTGCAGTTATCCATCAGGAGAAAAGCTTTTACCAGAAAGTCTGGTTCTGGATCGTCCTGGGAGTTGCCGTATTCGTGCTTTCAACTCTGGGCACGGTCTGTGGGACGTATCTGTATCGGGCCATGAGCGGCACAACGAACCCTGGCGCATATAGGATGATGAATGGTGGTCAGATGCCGAACTTCAACAACGGGAGCGGGAGCGGTACCAACCGTTACTACAATAATGGCGGTGGAAACGGCAATTCTAATGGCAATTCTGGTTCAGGTTCCGGTTCATCAGGAAACAACGTGACCCAATAGTCCTCCAGAAAGCCCAGAGAGCAGAGAAGGCGCCTAAGGGCGCCTTCTCTGCTCTCTGGGCTGGTGCAGCGCTGAACGTTTGTTATGGCCTTGTTCCAGATACTTATGCATTGTCACATACCTATAAGCGGCTAAGAGCAGAGGAGTATAATTATTTTCGGTAATAGATGAATTGCGATGAAATGCGTTATGTATTCTGGTGACCGAAGTTTTCACGAGAGGAAATTAGCATGTCGATGAGCGATCTCGTGTCAGTGATCTCGATACTTATAGCTTTAGCATCAGGCTTTATCACTTGTTTAGTATATATGTCTACACGGAAAGACTCATCTTATACCGACGTTGATCACCAATACGCGGATTTGCTTAAAATGGCGTTAGATAATGTAGACTTTCGTGATTGTGAAAAAACAGCAGGTTATTATCGGCTCCCAATAGATGATGAATTTAGACGTAAATATGAGATTTATGCCTATATGGTTTGGAATTTTCTTGAGACGATTTACGACAGAGAGCAAGAAAAAAAGGATGAAGGCCATATATCTCATACTTGGTTTCCTGTTATATTAGAGGAAAATCGGCTTCACTATACTTGGTTCAAGCACAATTTAAGGTTATTTAAAGAGGAATTCCAGAGATTTATTATTGAGACCGTTAATGATATTCTGCTTATGGAGAGCGATCTTAATGGTCTTAAGGAGGTATATGGGCATTTCGAACAAGATTTCCCCTATAATGAGCGAAAGCCCTTGGAACATTTGATCGAACTGTACCAAAAAGGTCGATATAGCATAATATTGGCCAAGCACGAGATGTTCAATAAGATAATTGGCTACGCATTTGTTTATAACGATGAGAAAACTTTATGGCTCGATTATATGGCTATTGAAGAGCGCTTCCAAAATGCTGGATATGGCACCTTATTGTTTAATAGAATAATGGGACTGAAATCTCCCAATAAACCCGGGATGTATATTGAAGTTGAAAAACCTGGGCCTGATGATTCAAAAAACTCTGATGCAGCGAGACGCATACGTTTTTATGAGAGGCTAGGTGCCCAACGTTTGCCGATAGATTATGAACTTCCAACTGAGGTGGGCCCTTTTCCTATGTTTCTCTACTTTAAGCCTGCCCAGAACGCTAAGATGCTGCCAGCTGAAGAGATGAAACAGTCGATTGAATCGGTATTCGGATATATACATTCCGATATTGCTGATGCTTCGGTTATCGCAGCTAGCATTTCACCGCAGGATGTATATTTCACAGAGGGCGGAAGCACCTACTAACAGACAATAAGAAAGGCGCCTTAGGGCGCCTTTCTTGACTATCAGGTTTGTCGGCTATCAGTATCCCGGGGTGACCATCTGTTGTCCTTGAGGTCCAGGGGTAACATAGATTTGACCGCCTGACCCAGAGGAACCGGATGTATTTGTTAGTCTAAAATTCCCCAAAACAACGGAGTAGTTTTCCCCACTTCAACGGTGGGGAATTCCCCGAAAAAACGGGGATGGGGAATTCCTGAGTTTTGGAAGGACATGTCCATAA
>WRFR01000015.1 GCA_009778715.1 Coriobacteriia bacterium
AAAGATACCTTGGAGATAAAGAGACAAAAGAAACTCCTCCTCTCCCATTTTAATGAACCTCAGGCGGGCATTTCGAACCACGGGATACCCGCCTTCACTTCAGAAATCCCCACTTCCGTTTTTCGGGGAATTCCCCACCGTTGAAGTGGGGAATTCCTGTCCGTTGTTTTGGGGAATTCCTAGTTGACAAAAACACCGGAGCTGCGTCCGGAGCCGTTCCCGTTCTTTTGGATACGCTGTTGCTTTTTGGGAGCAGGGCTGGAAGTGCTCTCAAGCGAGCCGGAATTCCCGGGAGTTCGCCCACTCCGACCGTTGTCGTAATACTGCATGTCACAACCGCCTTGCATACGCATATTGTCACCGTTCTGCATCATGCCGGAGCGACCCATACGGCCTTCACCCCCGCGGATGACCAGGATGCCGATGCCTCCAATCATAAAGCAAAAACAGACAACGGCCAGGCCTGCCGCGATCCAGAACCAGACCTGCTTGTAAAAGGGTCTTTTGAGATACACCACCTGGGGTTGTGGGGTAGGGGGAAACGCTGCCGGCGCTGCCGGCGGTATTGGTGGCATCGGTGGCGTCGCAGGGACCGCTGCTTGCAGGGGTACCGCTTCTGCTTCTGGGGCGGATGAGGCTACTGCTTCAGGCGCAGCAGGAATCTCTTCTTGCGGAACAGGACTTTTTTTGTCAGGCATCAAACTCTCCTCGCTTTCCGGACTCAACATCTACCAGTGTAGTAATGCCGAAATACGGATGTGTGAAGAAAGGCAGTATTGTGAGCAAAGACCAAACTGATTTCACGTTATGCACATACCCCTACGTTAGCTTGCTAACCCGGAGCGCATAGTCTTGATACCACCTACAGCCCAGAGCGCGTCGAGGGCTTTTTCCAATGATTTCACTTGGTCGGTGCTCAGTTGTTCTGCTTGATTGTAGAAAGGTCGGGAATACCACTCCAGGGTGCGCCCTTTGACTTTCCAGCTTGATTTATGTGCTGCCAACAGGTCGAGAAGTTTTTGGTGCGCGGCAAGGCTGCTGCTCTCATCCTTTTGTGCTTGCGTGACCGCTGCATCGTAGCGCCTTGTGTAGAGCGCTATGGTGTTAAGCAGGGTGGCTTTTGTTGTTTCCGGCAGGTTGCGGCCACTCAGGAATTTCTCGAAGGCCTCTTGGTCGAACAGCCCAGTGACGGAAGCATAGAATTCCGTGCTGCTTTCCTTGATGGTGGCCAAATCTTTCCTCGAAGTAGCGAGGCTGGGATCTGCGGCGATGGTACTGAGTGAAGCCGCCTTGTTATGGAAAGCTATCATAGCGGAATCATGGGTATTAAGCGCTTCGAAGTAGTAACTTTGAAGCTGAACATTGAAGTACTCCTCAAGGTCGCCCACGTCACCGGTGGCGTTCACTCTGAGCCCGTGCTGCCCCTGGGTTGTTGGCTCACGATCAAGGAACTCCTGCATGTCCGCTTTAAATATCGTGACATTGCGGTCAATTTCTGCAAGGCGCGCTTTTTCTGCCGCCGCCGCCGCCGCTTTGCGCTCGTTTTCTAATGTCCGCTGATGGGAGGCGTAGGCGGCGTAGCCTATGCCGCTGCCAATAAGGCCCAGCACAAGGCAGATGCCCAGGACCAATGCGACGATCTTACCAGCGCTCCATTTCGACTGTTTGGGCGGCTGTGGCTGCGCTTGCTGTGGCTGTGGCACGACGACAGGTGCAGGAGCGGGAGCGGGTGATTGCGGCTGCGTTGCGGCAGGTTGCTGTGGTTGCGGGGTTTCTGGCTGTTGTGGCATAGTGGTACCTCCCGCTCTATTGTAAGACATGAAGATATGCTCTGCGTGATCAGCGACTAGCAGTGGCTTATGTTATGCGAAATGCTTGACGTTTCAACAACGGCTATCAAACGTGAATCTGACCATGATTGGCCCCTTAAATATCTATACACAATTAATCAAATTTAGTATAACTTGCGAGACTCAAACCTCACTTTTGCAGTATGTTGTGTCGCTCATCCATGGGATAAAGGGGCGGGCGTATTAGAGGCGGTAAATGGTAAAATGGAACATTGAACAAGTCGGCGTTTAGGGATTTTTGTGACATCTATTCTACTTTTCTTGCTTAACAGGTTTTACGCCATCGTCAAGGCTTTTGTACCCGCACGCAATAAGGTGACCCTTGTGAGCCGGCAATCAGACGAACCCTCAGTTAACTTTCTTTTACTTAAACATGAGTTTGAATCCCGCGAGGACCCCCCCCAGATTGTAATGCTCTGTAAAACACTTAAGAGGCGTTTTCCTCGCGAGTTCATCTATCTGTTCCACATTTTCAGGCAAATGTATCATTTTGCCAGTTCGCGGGTGGTGATTCTCGACAGTTACTGCATTTTGGCCAGCGTGGCAGAGCATCGATCAGATCTGGTTATCATTCAGATGTGGCACTCGATCGGCACGATGAAGAGGTTTGGCCATACTACGGTGGGAACCAGCGAAGGTTCGACTGAAAAGCTTGCCCAAGCTATGCGGATGCATGCTAATTATGATTATATCTTTGCAAGCTCTGACGCGTATCGTGAGCAGTTAGCTGCTGGGTTCGGAAACGATCCTCGTAAAGTGGTGATCAAGCCGCTCCCGTACCTTGACCTGTTAACGAGCGAAACGTATGCCCGGGATACGCGCGAGCGGATTTTTAACCAGTTCAGAGAGCTTTCAGACAAGTCGATAATCCTGTACTGTCCGACCTTCAGGAAGGATGAACATGGGTTGCAAAAGGCGGTCGCAGCGCTCATCGACGCAGTCGATTATGAACGTTATAACCTGGTGATCAAGTTGCATCCGCTCTCAAAGATTGTGGTCGATGATCCCCGGGTTTTCACGGCGGAGGAGTTTACGACGTTTGACATGCTTTTTGTTGCCGATGTGGCGATCAGCGACTATTCTTGCATTATTTATGAAGCGGGGCTGAGGGATATTCCCTTGTATTTCTATTGCTTCGATTATGAAAAATATGAGCGCACCCGAGGTCTTACTTTTGATTACCTGCACGACTGTCCGGGTGTTGTTTCGCCTGATATTCATATGATTCTTGAAGCTATCGATCAGGGAAACTATGACAAGGATTATCTGCGTGCTTTCATCAATAAATATGTCATTATGACGCCTACGGCGACCAAGGACATTGTTGACTTTATTATGCCATTTCTTGAGAGGCCGCCTGCCCGAGATGCCGCATGAGCGTATCGAGCATATCACTTGGATACGGGCGCAGCTCAAGCTGCGGCTTTCTGATGTGGGGGAGGGCACGCGGTTTGTTATTGTAAGCAAAATGGATCCCTTTGTGTGGTATCCGCTTACTCATGTAAACAACACACTGACGCTGTTTCTTCCTAATGTAACTGGCCTATCAGGAAAAGAGATGCTTCCCGGTGGATGCTGGTTTTTCGCGACTCTTGATGAGGACGGTCAACTCCAGCCCATGACAATTTCAGATGCGGCGCGTAAGGACCTGAGTTCGCTTGAACGGGAGTTTCCCTACGATAAAAAAGGCCACCTGTACTGTGTGGAGCTGGCAGCGGAGGGGTCAAGGGGGAAAGAGGCCTGCACTCTGCGAGTGTCTTTTGCAAGAAAAGATGCACGTTCCTGCAAAGAGCGTTCCCTTTCCTGGATAACACAGCTGCCTGCTAAAATTGCTGACGGGTATCTCAAGACGCTCTATGCGTTTCTGTCTCGTTGCCATACATATCAAGGCACGCATGTTCTTTTGATGTCAGAGACAAAGGCGACGATCGATGGTAACTTGCAGGCGCTTAACCAACGACTGGATGAGCGGGGATTAGATAAAAAGTATGTGATCACCTCTCTTTTCCAGGAAACACTCTCTTTATCCAGATTGGCATTACTCAGGTCCTGGTCAAGGCTTGTTGCCCTGCTCGCGCAACAGGACTTCGTCTTCATTGATGATTATGCACCGATCTTTAAATTCATCAAGCTAAACAGGCATACTCAGCTGATTCAAATATGGCATGCGGGAGTCGGGTTTAAAGCAGTAGGCTATGCGCGCTTTGGCAAAGAAGGTTCGCCTGATGCGCGTGCTTCAAGTCATCGGCAGTATGATCATGTTGTAGTGGGATCAACGCCTCTTATTCCGGTTTATCAGGAGGTGTTTGCGCTGCCTGCGGATAAGTTTCTTCCGCTGGGTCTACCACGCATTGATAGCTTTCTGGCAGCTGACCCCGTCCATGATGCGTCGGCCAGCATTCTTGAGCAACACCCTGATTTCAAAAGGAAGCGTCGGATCCTCTTTGCCCCGACCTACCGTGGAACAGGGCAGGCAGAAGCGTTCTATCCTGCAGACAAGCTTGACCTGAGAAAGATATTTGATTTCTGCGGGGATGAGGCAGTCTTTCTTATAAAGCTACATCCTTTTATTAAGGGAGCAGTGACAATCCCCGAGAACTTCGCAAGCCGTATCTTCGATGTCTCAGATGATGACCTTAATGGGCTTCTCCATTGCGCAGATGCACTGATAACTGACTATTCTTCGATCATCTACGAGTACTCCCTCCTTGATCGTCCAATGTATTTCTTGGCTTTTGATTTGGAAGACTATCAAAGTGAGCGTGGCTTTCATTGGAACTATGAAGCGATTGCCCCCGGTCCAATTTGCAGGGATCTTGATACCTTATTGGAGTCGCTACGAGCTGAAGACAGCTACCAGGATAAACGTGAAGCATTTAGAACGCTGGGCTTCGATCATATCGATCCCCACAATTCTGATCGCCTGATCGATACGATTCTGGACTAGAGGTGAAAGATTATGAGGTACCAGATACACGACCATACCTGTATCAGGTTCTTCGATAAAAGGATCACACCCGGGAGTCTTGTCCTGCAGACAGATATTATCGAAGACCGAAGTAGCACTGTTCTTGGGGGGGGGGGCTTGATAGCATGGCGTTTTGTCACTTATGCCTGACAATGCGGCTAATCAGCATACTTTCAAAAGACCTTATTTCCTGAACCAGTATGGTCTCATAATGCGTTCTGTAGCATGTTTACGTATAGTTAATGGTAAGTTTTATTTGCTGTTGATCATGGTAACATCACCATAGTTTGTCTCGCATTTTGAGATAGACTACAAATGGAAGGCGATCAATGATCAGGTTACGTCAAGATAAAAAAAAGCGCGCTCTATATTATGCAGCTTATTCGATCATGTTTGCGGTCATTGCTGCAATAGTGTTCTCGTGGTTTTATCTAAACAAGAAAGCATTGGTTTGGACTAGCGATGGTGTAAGGCAACATCTTGTTGCAATGACCTACTATGGCCAATATTTACGGCAGATTCTCTTTGATCTGATACATACAGGAAGGTTTGTTGCCCCCCACTTTGATTTCAGCATTGGCTATGGCTCGGATGTACTCACCACGCTGAATTGGTATGCTATTGGCGATCCGCTTAATCTACTGTTTGCCGCAGTCCCCGCGCAAAAAGCGACCTATCTTTATTCTGCGCTGATTGTCCTTCGCATGTATCTGATGGGTATTGCTTTCTCAGCCTACTGCCAGAAATTGAAACTGTCTCGTTCGTCTCAGTTATTTGGAAGCATTACCTATGTATTCTGCGGTTTTGTCCTGCAGGCTATCGTACATCCTAACTTTCTGAATCCGATGATCTATTTACCATTGTTATTCATAGGAGTTGAGCAGGTCTTTAGAAAACAACGCCCCTATTTCTTTATCGTCATTGTTTGTCTGGCTGCGGTCACTGATTTTTATTTCTTTTACGTACTAAGCATTCTGCTGATCCTCTATATAGTGATACGATTCGTTGCTCTAGTCGATAAAAAGAGTATTAAGGGCTTTTTTTCATGGGCGGGTAGGTTTGCGCTTTATTATTTGACGGGCCTAGCAATGGCTTGTCTGCTGTTCCTGCCAGTAGTTATGTACATGTTATCTACCAATAGAGCAGGCATTCACCAAACGATAAATATTTTTTACTCTACAGCTTATTATTTTAAACTAATACCAGGTTTTATTGTGAGCAATACTCTGGGCCCATGGACCTATTTCGGTTTTACTGCTTTTTCATTTGCCGCAGTCATATTATTATTTTCAAAAAGAAAAGCACATACAGCATTGAAGTTCGCATTCATTTTGCTTCTCGTGTTCTTGATGTTGCCGATAATGGGCACCATCTTTAATGGGCTATCATATGTTACGAACCGTTGGATGTTTGGCTTAAGTTTTGTTGTTGCATTGATTACGGCTATTATGCTTCCAGAAATAATGAAACCGACAAAAAAGCAGCTATTAATCCTCACGATTGCCACTGCGCTTTATTCTATATCGATGTTTATTACTAGCCTGATAAAGATAACGGGCTTTATTCCCGCGTATCTGATAGTGGTTCTTCTTTTGTTGTGCATGTGGGGTTCCTACTTCTATCGGCGCTCCAGTAGAAGCAAACAGAGAAACAGATGGAGCCACGTCGCATTTCTATTTGTTTTACTTATAATTATGGCCTCAAGTATTGTAATCAGCGCTTATTATAAAAACGCACCCACACAGGGTAACTTTGTGTCTGAGTTTACCGGTTCAAAGGCGGCCATCAAGTTGCTCACGAAAAACTCATCATCGGTTGTAAAATCGCTTGGGGATAAGTCTTTTTATCGATATGATGAGAATGAGTACGGAGGGCAGACAATTATTGAAAACCGTTCCATGTTGCAACATGAGAACAGTACCGGCTTCTATTTCAGCTTAAGCAATCCGCATATGATCGACTACTTCACTAAAGATATCGGCCTCTTTGTGCACCAAAACTGCAGTGTGTATTCACTTGATAATCGTACTTTTGTTAGCACTCTTGCAAGTGTAAAATATTTTGTAGTGAAGCCCGGCTTGAAACAGTATCTTCCTTATGGCTATGACAAACGTGTCAAGCAGACAAAAACCTACCGAGTTTATGAGAACTCATATTCCTTACCTCTTGGTTATACTTATGACAAGATCATTCCCAAGGTGGAATATGATAGATTTTCTCCAGCCGAAAAACAACAAGCTCTCTTGCAAGGGGCTGTCATTGATAGCAATGCCACACTTCCTTTAGATACGGCAACACCTGCTTTTAATGATGAGGAGATCCCATATCGGGCTCAGTGTAGCGCGGGGGTTGCTCGCAAGAACAATACTTTCATTGTGACAAAAGCACATTCTTCCGTAGTCCTTAGTTTCTCAGGTATGAAGGACTGTGAAACTTACTTGTACTTGAAGAACTTAAATTACACTGGCACACAAGCAACTCGGGTAACTCTTACAATCAAATCTGGAAAAGTCAGCAAAAAGATTGGTTATCAAACACCTGACTTTAATTGGTATGCCGACCAGCATGATTATCTGGTAAATATGGGTTATGCAGCAAAGCCAAAATCAAAAATAACGCTAGAATTTGGGTCAAAAGGAACGTATTCCTTGGATGATCTCCAGGTTGTTTGTCAACCAATGTCTGCTTATGGAGCGCAAGTCAAGGCGCTACAACAGTCCACGTTAAAAAACGTGCATATCGGGACTGACCAGGTTACTGGCACCATAGACACAAGTGCGCCTAAGCTGCTTTGTCTTACCGTACCTTACAGCGACGGCTGGGCTGCCCTGGTCGACGGCAAAAAGGCAGAGTTGTTTAATGTGAATACGATGTGGTGTGGCCTTTATTTACCTGCTGGTAATCATACCGTCACCTTACATTACCAGACACCATACTACCGGCAAGGCTGCATCTTGTCCTTGATCGGTCTGGCTTTGCTTATTGCTATCATAGTATCCTATGAAAGAAAGCAGAAAGCGGGCCTCCGGCAAACCCGGGGAGCTTCATAGTGAAGCCTCCCCGCAATAGGGAGAAGCTGGAATAGTTCAATAATGATGAAGAAGATTGTAGGTCGTTGGATTGTGTCCGAAAAAGGAAGATGAGTGAATGAAGAGAATTGCCCTCGTCGGGCTTTATAGTATTCCGAATATGGGAGATCGAATTCTCTGTGAGACTTCGCGGTATCTTCTTGAACAAAGCTCTTCTGGTATTGAGATAATTGAAGTTGATGTTTGCCCTCGCTACAAGCAAGACTATTCGGGTTTGGATTACCTGAAGTATCGGGTGTCACGCAAGCTTAAGACCGTTGCAGAAAAGCGATTTGAATATACCAATTCCAGTAGTTTTCGCTATCACTACGAATACTTCATGTGGTGGCTCCGCCTTAATCGCTATTACCGAAAAATATTGAAAAATGTCGATGCCATTATGTTTGCTGGCGGCGGGTTCCTGAAATTCAGAACTCAGGGCCTAAATTATTACGTTGAGCAGATCATTAAGATTGCCCAAAAACATCGAATACCGGTCATGATGAACAGTGTTGGTATTGAGGGCTATAGCGAGACTGATATCCGTTGTCAAAAACTGAAACGGATCATCAATAGCGAGTGTGTGAAAATCATCACCACGCGGGATGATGCGAAAACGCTTCGGGGGAACTATATCGTTAATCCTGCTGTGGAAACGGCGCGTGTTGGTGATCCAGCTCTTTGGACTCCCGAATGCTATGGCGTCTCTAAAGGGGAGCCTACGGTTGAGCTTGGCATTAATGTTATTCGAGGAAAAGTTTTTACAGATTATGGGAATACCTGTTCTTACGAGGAGCTCAAGGAGTTTTATCAAAGGCTTATTAAAGCAGCCACGCAGCGTAATATCTCCTGGCGCTTATTCTCTAATGGGATGAAAGGCGACCAGGCTTTTGGTCGTGAGATCTTGTATGAAATGCACTTGCCTGTCGCAGGCAATCTTTTGCCGGCCCCCAAATCATCTGAGGGACTTCTCGCAATGATCTGCTCTTTTGGGGGTATATTCGGCGCTCGTCTTCATGCTTGCATAACTGCTTACTCGCTTGATGTGCCGGTAGTTGCTTTTATTTGGAATGAAAAGATCAGGATGTTTGCGGATATTATCGGGAAACCAGGAAGCTTTTTTGAAGAAAGAGAAATGGATGTTGAGAAAGTTTTAGACCGTTTTGTTACTGAAACAGCGCAACATATTCCTTATGAAGTGAAAATTCGCGAACAGCTCAAAATGCTTACGAAGTCTTATGTAGAAAAGTTTCTTTTTCAAGTGACGACAAATGTTAGGTGAACCCCATGTTAAATAGCATCCGTCAAAAACTTTATGAACTTATGGTTGAAGGTCGCTTATTAGAGGCAGTCTTTCATAAGATGTGGTCTCTATTTTTAAAGGGATGCCACAAAATCGGGCGGGGCATAGGTTTTCTTTTTGGGCTACCTGATCGGGCGATCAGGCATTTTGCGCGTAAACATTTGGAAAAGCATACTGAGATAGATAAACATACTATTTTGTTTTTAACCTATCAGGGGGTGTACACCTGTAATCCCAAAGCGATCGCTAACGAGATGTTAAAACAAAAGCTCCCCTATCGTCTCGTGTGGATGACGCGGAAAAAGGATCAGGAGAACACTTGCCCTGCAGGTATCGAGGCAGTGAAGCGAGACTCATTTGCCTGTTATGAGGCGGCAGCAGTAGCAAAGGTTATTATCGACAACACTCATAATCTTTCGCGCATTGGGATTGCGAAAAAACCCGGTCAGGTCTTGTTGCAAACCTGGCATGGCTCATTAGGGATCAAGCGGCTTGATGGTGAAGTCGTAAAGAACAAAGAATGGGATAGGCTTGCACAGATATGCCAGCGCGATACTGATTATTGTATTTCAAATAGCAGTTTTGAAACCGAAGTATACCGGGAAAGCTATTGGGGTGATGTCCCTGTTTTGACGTACGGGCATGCACGAAACGACATTCTTTTTTCTACTGATCAAGAACAGCTTGACAGACTTGATGTAAAGGTGCGGCGTTTTTTTGAGATAAAGCTGAAAACTAAAATTGCACTCTATGCGCCCACGCATAAAGACAATGGGTATGAGTATCTCTATGATTTAGATTATTTTCGCATTCGTGAAGCTCTTGAAAAGAAATTTGGGGGGACTTGGATTATTGCAGTCCGTTTTCATAGTAGATTATCCTCGCGGAGTCGGCGATGGCTCGCCAGCGCCCCCTCGTTCGTTTTTGATGCTACTGCATACCCTGACATTCAAGAGCTTATGCTTTCTACGAGTGTGGGGCTAACGGATTATTCAAGTTGGGTATTTGACTATATTTTACTTAAACGTCCAGTGTTCATAATCGCGGATGATATCGAAGACTTTTCTCAGAAACGATCGTTCTACTATCCTCTCGAGTCAACGCCATTTTCTATTGCAACAAACAGTCATGAGCTTGTTAACAATATTGATAATTTTAATGAGGTGTCTTATTTACAGCAGGTTAATGATTTCCTGAAGGATAAAGGGTGCATGGAAGATGGGCATGCGGCTGAGCGTATAGTTGCCAAAATAAAAGAGCTGACTTCGTAGCAACTGCCTGTGGACTGTATCTTTACAAGCATCCATATACTATGCAGTACTACGCGTTTGGGAATTTGTGGAAGTGTGCAATTAAACGAGCCGTTTATATCGATTGTCTTACCGGCGATGCTTTTCTTCAGGAGAAATCTCTATACTGGAAATATCTGCGCGCATCATCTGGGCTACGAGAGGAGAGTTGTTTTTGCAAGAAGCGCTAAATAACTTGAAGCAGATCCTGATAGCAAATATTAACAACTGGGGGCAGACAGTTGCGATGGCCCGCATGATGCTGAGGAAGCGCTACAGTGGCTCAGTTCTCGGTGTGGTATGGGCTCTCGTGAAACCAACGTTCTATTTCTTTATTTACTGGTTCGTCATGGCTATTGGTATTCGAGGCAGCCGGACGATTGAGGGCATCTCTTACGCGATGTGGATGATCCCTGGTATCACGGCCTGGTTCTTCCTGGGTGATGTTATCACGCGGGGCGGTGTATCCATTTTGAGCAACAGGCACCTTGTAACCAAGCTTGTGTACCCGATCGATACCATTCCCGTCTCAGAGGTCCTGTCACTATTCTTTGTTCATCTTGCAATGTTGGGTATCGCTATTACCATTTTCATCCTCTCAGGATTTGGAATCGGTATCTATATCTTGCAGATTCCGTATTATGTGCTTTGCTCACTTCTTCTCTCATTAGCTATAGCTTTTTTGCTATCGGCGCTTACGGCGGTAAGCAAAGATATTAAGCATGTTATCAATTCATTTATGACGGGGTTTTTCTGGCTTACACCGATTCTTTGGTCGGTTGCCAAGATCGGATCGCCTTTAAAACAAATTATCCTTATGAATCCACTTGCTTATGTTGTACTCGGCTATCGCGATAGCTTTGTTTCGCATACGTGGTTTTTCCAAAAAGGCGGCTATACGCTTTATTTTTGGGTGGTACTCGCGGCAATTACTTTGCTGGCTGCAGTAGTACATAGTAAGCTCCGTCACGAGTATGCAGACGTGCTATAGATGACAGAAAAAAGAATTATAGAACCGGCTGTACGTCTTTCGCATCTGACTAAATCATATAAGATTTATGATTCATCACTTGAACGCGCTCTGGACCTTTTTAGAAGCACCAGTAACACGAAGCGTTTTGTTGCATTGAAAGACATTTCAGCCGATTTTCCACAAGGAGAAGCTATTGCTATTTTAGGAACAAATGGCTCAGGAAAGTCGACCATGCTCAAGATTATCACCGGAGTGGCGGCAGCGACAAAAGGCACGGTTGAGGTTAATGGACGCGTTGCCGCCATGTTGGAGCTTAAAACAGGCTTTGATAATGAACTGACTGGGATCGAGAACATTGATCAACGCGCGCTTACTTTAGGTATCTCACCAGAGAGAACCACAGAGATGAAGGATAAGATCATTGCGTTTGCTGACATCGGTGAACATATCAATCAGCCCGTTCGTACCTATTCAAGCGGCATGAAGGCGCGTCTTGGCTTTGCGATATCCGTAAATATCGACCCAGATATACTCATTATTGATGAGGTGCTTTCAGTCGGTGATAACGTTTTCAGACTTAAATGCATAGAGAAAATGGACGAGTTTCGAAAAGCGAATAAGACGATCCTTTTTGTGAGTCATTCGCTTGCGACGGTAAAATCATTCTGTACAAAAGCGATGTGGATCAAAGAAGGCGTTCTGCAAAATTACGGTGAAGTTGGTCCGATTGTTCAGGAGTATGAGGATTACTTGCGATTGGAGCGTGCTAGGCAGCGCGCAGCGGCACGCGAAGAGGTAGAAGCTGAAGGACTGAGAGTCAAATCAGATATCTTTATTACCGGAAAATTTAAAATGGGGGGCGTCATTCAAAATGATATCCCCACTTTCGAGATGGGTGAGAGTATCGTCTTCAGATTCACTTATACTATCAAGGAGCCAATTGAGACGCTTCGGTTTTGTTTCAGTTTGACCAATGCTGAAGAGATCGAAATCTTCGGTAGTGACAAGCAAGACGCGAGCAACATTGTTGACTCATCAGTAGGGACGCATACTATAAGAGTTCGTGTCAAACATCCACGGCTGTTAGCAGGAGAATATCAGATCAGCGGTTCGCTTTGGAGCGCGAATTCGATGCTGCATCAAGACTATGCCAATAGAGTGCCTTTTGTTGTTAAGCAGGATGAATTCATTGGCTCCGGCATTGTTAAAATGGACTATGCGTTGAGCGTTGATAAGGTGAAGATCCGATAATAGGTTCGAAAAGAATTTTAGATGCTGATTAAGGATATTCTGCAAAGTAAGGACATTCAGGAAATCATTTCCTGGGAGCTTCCTTGGGGAGAGTTTCGGGGCAAGACCATCTTGGTGACGGGCGCTAGTGGAATGATTCCCTCATACGTTGTCTATACGTTGCTAGCTCTCAATGATGAACACGCCCTGGGCCTTCGGGTTCTTGCTTTGGTGCGCAATGAAAAGAAAGCGTGTGCGCTCTTCGGGAAGCTTCTTGATCGGGAAGATATCAAGCTCCTTGTCCAGGACGTGTGCAAACCGGTGGTTGTTTCTGAGGCGATTGATCTCATCATACATGGTGGGAGTCCTGCACGGCCCAGCGCGCACGCATCTGCCCCGACTGATACGCTCAAAGCGAATCTTGTGGGCACGCTCAACCTCCTTGACCTTGCTGTACAAAAAGGGAGCCAGGCCTTTGTGCTCATGTCCTCTTCTGAGGTATATGGCACTGTCTCAAGCGAACTTGATAAGATACAGGAAGATGACTATGGGTTCATAGATATCCTCAATTCTCGTTCTTGCTATTCTGAAGGCAAGCGTGCGGCAGAAACGATCTGTGCCGCTTATAACGCACAATTCAATATCACATGCCGGATGCCCCGTTTTGGGCATGTCTATGGCCCAGGGCTTGCGCTTGACGATGGCAGGGTCCAAGCGGATTTCGCTGCGAATGTGTTACGGGGTGAAGATATCGTCCTGCAAAGCGACGGGAGCTCAATCAGGTCATACACGTATGTCTCTGACGCCGTGGCAGGGCTCTTCTTCGTGTTACTCAAGGGTACCGATAGCGCATATAATATTGCGGACAGTGAGGGGAGCGTTTCGATACGGCAACTGGCAGAAGCTTTTGCCTCCGCTCGCCCTGAGAAAGGGCTTAAGGTCAGCGTGCAAGAGGCGAAAAGCAATGATCGCTCTTATAACCCGGCTTCTTTTATTGCCTTGGATGACAGCAGGCTCCGTTGTTTAGGGTGGGAGCCACGTGTTACGCTACAGAAGGGCGTTGATAGGATGCTCTCCTATTATGAAGCCCTGAATCTTTGATAGAATTTGCAGAGGAGCAACGCATTGAGTAAAAATATTGCAGTCATATTCGCAGGGGGCAGTGGCGCTCGGATGGGTACGGGTATCCCAAAACAGTTCATCAAGGTCGATGGAACGCCGATTATTCAATATACGTTGGAGAACTTCGAAGATCATAGTGAGATCGATGAGATATATATCTCCTGCAAAGCTGGCTATCTTGAATCATTACGCGAAATCGTAAGAAAAGGCATGTTACGTAAAGTAGCGCAGGTGGTGGTCGGAGGAGATACTGCGTTAGAGTCGACTTATAACGCGCTACAGGCTGTTCGGGAGAATTGTTCGCCTGAAGACATTGTGCTTATCCACGATGGTGTTCGTCCTTGCATCACAGATGAAATCATCAGTGAAAATATCACTTCTGTGAAAGTGCATGGTTCAGCAGTCACTGCTGCAGCCATGTTCGAAACGCCCATTATTAGTAATGGGGAGAACGTTATCGAGGGTGTGGTCCCTCGGGATAGGTTCTTTACTGCCCAAGCTCCCCAGAGTTTTTATTTGCATGATATCCTCGAAGCGCACGAGCAGGTGCGCGCAACTAATCCAGCGTACGAAGGTATTGTTGATTCTTGCACGCTTATGCAGAGTTTGGGGAGGCAGGTAGCGCTAGTAAGAGGTAACAGAGGCAATATAAAAGTAACTACTCCCGAAGATCTCTACATATTCCAAGGCCTTCTTCAATACAGAGAAGCTTGGCAAGCATTTGGTGTTGCTGAGCGCGAGATACCGCACATACTTAAGAAGTGACAAGCTACGAAAAGGTTTGGTAACTAATCCGGTTATGCCAGCAGGTGCCACTTATACTGAAGAGAAGCGTTTATGGGGAAACGAATACATCAGTCTCGGTATCATGCCCGTCGGTTACTAACTCGATGTTTATGATGCATCAGTTGTAGAGTAGGAAGCACAGAGTTCATGCCAAACGAGTCAAAGATACTTCTTTTTCGTGGGAAACTTGCCAACATGGCACGCTCAACTGCCCAACGGGTAACTCAGCGTGTGACGATATGGGTGGCTAAGATCGTTGAAGTCTTAAAGAGCCTGCGCTCCTTGGAGCGCAAAGTCTTGCGTATCATCATTATCGTGGCTGTGATTGTTGTAGCTGCATTCGCGCTCTATGGGTTCCTGCAGCTTTATCTTAATTATTTATGGTACAGATCGCTGGGGCAGCAGGAAGTGTTCATCGGCCGGGTCATCGCTCAGGCTCTCACGATGCTTGCTTGTAGCGCTATCGCCGCTATTATGCTCTGTGGCCCGCTACAGTTCGCTGGCCGTGTGGCACGGGTGAACAAAAGGCTCTTGCGGCTTGCTACCTGGGTCGCGTTGGTGCTCGCAGTTATCAGCGGGGTAGGTATGTCAAGCAGCTGGATGGCGTTTCGCCTGGCAGTATCAGGCGCTTCTTTTGGCGTCACCGACCCGCTCTTTAAAATTGACGCAGGCTTCTTTGTTTTCGTGATACCGGCACTCAACGTACTCTATGATTGGCTTATCGGCCTCCTAAGTACTGCTGCTATCCTGGTCCTTGTGGCTTTGCTAATCCCGCAACGCGCAGATATAAAGACCGTATGGGATAAGTTGCGTTGGAACTTGAAGATCGCAGTCTCTGTCCTGGCCGCGCTCTACGTGCTGATTGGCGGGGCTGCTCACTATCTACTGCTACTTTTCCGTTTGGATTCCTCTAATGCTGGCATAGTGGCTGGTGCGACATATGCCGATGTTCATGTGCGTTTGCCTGTGTTCATCATCGTGATCATTGCCAGCATTGTTTTGACAATCATCTTGTTGGCGACTGCTCGTTCACACAAGCTCAAACTGCCGGTTTATTCAATGTTGATATGGGTAATACTCTTGTTTGTTGGAACACAAGTGGCGCCACGAATTGTCCAGTATTATGTAGTGGGGCCGAATGAGCCTACGCTTGAACGTCCCTATATTGTCCGGAACATCAAGATGACCCGTAAAGCGTTTCAGCTTGATAGCGTGGAGACGACCAACTATCCTGCACTTACCAGCATCCCGCAGGCAAAGAGTGCTCAGGCAAAAGAGCAGTTGCGGGATGTGGCTTTCTGGGGAGACAGTACTTCGAATGCGGCTGCGACGCAGGCTTTCAATCAGCTCCAGCAGATTCGGCCCTATTATAGCCTTTCGTCGTTGATGACCGATCGTTACGTTGTGGCTCCTGGTGGCAAGCAACAGCAGATGCTGATTTCGTCGCGTCTCATCAATACATCAGGGTTGCCAAGCAAGGCGAACAATTGGGTCAATTCCCATCTGGTTTACACGCATGGTTATGGTTCGATTGTCAGTTCGGTAAGCGAGACCAGCCAGGGGATGCTGCAGTTCGTAATGGGCGGAGTGCCGCCTACGGTTTCGCAGGATACAACATCGACAGCGTCGACAGGACTTGCTCACTTGGCAAAAGCGCAACAGAAACTTTACTTTGGTCCCGGGTTAACCAGCTATATCATTACGAACACCAAACTGGACGAGTTCAACTATCCAAAGACTGGATCTGCCAGTGCGACTAATCGCGCAAAAGACATCGTGGGGGTAAAGTTCGGAGGCACTCTTCGCCGTATCGCCTGGGCAATCAAGTATGGCTCGACGAAGTTTCTCTTCTCAAGCTACCTGAAACCTGATTCAGTTGTGGTAGATAATCGTGACATTGTGAGCCGTGCGAATGCGATTGCGCCTTGGTTCAGCTACAGTAAAGATCCGTCCTCCACGATTGTTAACGGGCGTACTTACTGGGTTCTGGATGGCTATACGACCAGTTCGACATTCCCCTATTCCCAGAAACTGGCTAGTGGTTCTGATTCAAGCAGTACCGATAAAGGGAAAAACTACGTCCGCGCCTCGATAAAGGTGGTCGTTGATGCGGCAACGGGTGAGACGAAGTTCTACGCTGTTGGCGACGACCCAATTCGAGATGCCTGGGCAAAGATATTCCCTTCTGTTATCACACCACAAAGCGAAATTCCGTCGAGCCTTGCGGCGCACTTCTTGTATCCCCGACGCGCTTTCAATGCCCAAGCAGTTACCTACCTGAAGTATCATATAACTGATCCGATGACCTTTTATAATCAGGAAGATCTGTGGCAAGTGTCGAAAGGGGCCGATGGGGGCAACTCAGCATGCTCCTACCTGATGCTGATAGATGCGGGCGATTCCAAGCAACTACGGGTTCATCTGATGCAGACATTTTCGCCGGTGAACACCCCGAACCTGATCAGCTTGATGACTGCGGGTTGCGATCCGAACAACTATGGTGAACTGACAATCTACCAACTACCGAAGGAACATGTAACCTTGAGCGCGATGCAGGTAAACGCTCTAATCAACCAAGATCCGACAATCGCCCCACAGCTTGCGCTTTGGAAGCAGAGCAGCTCGAATGTCACGATGGGGAGCATGGAGATCTTGCCGGTAACAGATTCGATCATCTATGTGCAGCCAGTATTTTTACAGGCGCAGAAAAATGCTGTTCCACAGCTGGTACGCGTGATCGTTGCCAATGGGAACAAAACGGCGATGGGCCTCACGCTTGACGATGCGTTGAGCGCGCTTGGCCAGAAGTAACGGTCGGTAATGGCGTCGCGGACCACAAAAGGCGTGGAAAATCCAAGGGGTGCAAAAAAGACGCAGCGTTTTTCACGCAGAATACTGCAGACTATTGTTGTCACAGTAATCGTCCTTCTTATTCTTCTGACTCTTTATGGGCTCTCCCGACTCTGGCTTAATTACCTCTGGTATAAGTCACTTGGGCAGCAAGGGGTGTTTATTGGGCGCATCGTCTCCCAGGTGGCGACGATGTTTGCTTGCACCCTTATTGCTTTCGTGATCCTCTCGGGTTCGGTGCGCTTTATCGGTCACCTTGCTGGGGCAGAGAAAAAACCGCTGCAAATGGCAACTTGGAGCGCGCTGGCATTAGCGGTCATCAGTGGTGTTGGGATGTCAAGCAATTGGATCACGTTCCGTTTAGCAGTGGCGGGGTCTTCTTTCGGGATCACAGAGCCACTCTTCAGGATGGACGCAGGCTTTTTTGTGTTCACATTGCCTGCGTTGTCGGTACTCTACAACTGGCTTATTGGCTTGTTGGTTTTGGCAACGATGTTAGTATTAGCAGCGCTGTTCATTCCGCAACGTTATGAGATACGGGAAGCGTTAAACCAACAGCAATGGGACTTGAAGATTGCAATCTCTGTCCTAGCTGCGCTTTATATCGTAATCGGTGGGGTCGGAGGCTTCCTCTTGGCGCTTTTTAACCTTGATTTCTCTTCGAAAGGCCTGATCACGGGGGCGACGTATGCTGACGCCCGTGTGCGGGTGCCAGTCTATATCATTTTGGTCATTACGGGCATCTTGCTGGCGGTTATCCTGGTTTTGACAGCGCGCTCGCATAAGATGAAGCTGCCTATCTGGTCGACGATAGTCTGGGTCGCACTCATTGTGCTTGGAGTCAATGTGGTTCCGCGGATTGTTCAAGCCTATGTGGTCGCGCCAAATGAAGCAACATTGGAACGACCCTATATTGCCAGCAATATCCAGATGACCCGTAAAGCCTTCGCGCTCAACAGCGTGGAAACGACCCAATATGCAGCTCAAGCGAGTATTTCCAAGAAGAATCGCGAACAGGCTGAGCGGCAGCTCAGCGATGTGTGCTTCTGGGGTGATTCGGCTTCAGCGCAGATCGCTACACAGGCTTTCAACCAACTTCAGCAGATCCGGCCTTACTACAGTCTCGCGCCGTTGATGACTGATCGTTACACCATCGATGCGAAAGGCGCTCAGCAACAGATGTTGATTTCATCGCGCCTGGTGAACACTTCGGGTCTGCCCAGTAGCATGAACAACTGGATCAACTCTCATCTGATTTATACCCACGGTTATGGTTCAGCGATTAGTCCAGTGAGCGAGTCGAGCCAGGGTGTATTGCAGTTTGCCTTAGGCGGTGTACCTCCGTCGGCTTCAAAAGAGGCAACCACGACAGTTATGCGCGGCTTAGCTCATGCTGAGCATCGCCTTTACTTTGGCCCGGGCATGAACAACTATATCATCACGAGCACAAAGCTGGATGAATTTGATTACCCTAAAATAGGCAATACAAGCGCTACCAATCGGGCGAAGGATATCACGGGAGTGAAGTTCGGTGGTATCATCCGCCGTATTGCTTGGGCGATCAATTACGGTTCAGCAAACTTCCTTTTTTCTGGCTATTTAAAGCCTAATTCGGTTGTAGTGGATAACCGCGATATCGTGAGTCGTGCCCAGGCGATCGCGCCCTGGTTTAATTATGACAAGAACCCCTCTTCCACGATCGTTGATGGGCGTACGTACTGGGTTTTGGACGGCTATACTACCAGTTCGACATTCCCGTACTCACAGAAACTCTCAAGCGGTACTGATCAGGGTAAGAACTATCTGCGTGCTTCCGTGAAGGTGGTGGTGGATGCCACAACGGGGGAGACGAAGTTCTATGCCGTCGGTGCTGATCCGATCCGCGATGCCTGGGCAAAAATCTTTCCGGCGGTGATTACGCCGCAAAGTGAAATCCCACCAGCGCTAGCTGCTCACTTTCTCTATCCCAAGCGTGCGTTTGATGCGCAGGTGCAGATGTATCTGACTTATCACATTACCAACCCCATGACCTTTTATGACCAGGAGGACCTGTGGCAGGTTTCCAAAGACGCCAACGGAAAGAAATCGACAGCCTCTTACCTGATGCTTGCCATCGCGAACGAGTCCAAACAGCTACGCATCCATATGATGCAGACCTTCTCTCCTGCCAGTACCCCAAACCTGAGCGGGCTTTTGACCGCTGGCTGCGATCCGGGTAATTACGGCAAGCTAACGGTCTTTCAGCTGCCCAAGGGCCATGCGATCCTTAGCGCGGCGCAAGTGAGCGCCCAGATCAACCAGGATCCGGTGATCGCTCCCCAGATTGCTCTCTGGAACAAGAGTGGATCCAACGTTATCATGGGCAGCGTGGAGATTCTGCCGGTGGCCTCATCGATTGTGTACGTGCAGCCGGTGTTCCTGAAAGCGCAGAAGAACGCGGTCCCCCAGCTGGCGCGCGTGATCATTGTCAATAACAACAAGGTGGTCATGGGCATGGATATCAATGATGCCCTCAACAAGCTTTTTACGCCGTAGGCCACATGGCGAGCTCACCCACGATGCGCCCGTTGCGGGGTTATGCGCTGGCCATGGTAGCTGGCGTTAGCTGGGCGGGCGCGGGGCTGATCTCGACATGGATGCGCCTTGATCCGATGGTGGTCACAGGCGCCCGCACACTCTCTTCGGCGTTGATCCTGGGGCTGGGACTGTTGGTCTTTGATCGTCGCAAAGGTTTCAAGGTACCGGTCGCCCCGCGTTCGCTGGGTTTCCTGTTGGTCTATGGTTTGATTGCCACCGCGGGCATGCAGTTCACGTATTTCTCTTCGATCCGGGTAAACGGCGCGGGTTTGGGCACGTTGCTCAAATATCTGTCGCCGGTTTTCCTGCTGGTCATTGGGGCCGTGCTTTTCAAGCGCAAGGTCAGGCTGCTGGCCGCAGTCGCCGCTGTTGTCGCGATCCTGGGACAGGCGCTGGCGATAGGTTTGTTCAGCGGCAAGGGGATCACGTTGACCCATACCGGCTTGATCTGGGGCGTGTGCAACGCGGCGTTTTTCACGCTCTATACGCTGATGGGCGAGGTCGGCAATGATCATTATCGATCATTCACGTTGTTGTTCTATGGCCTGGTGATCGCGGCAATCCTTTGGCTGGTCGTGCTGGGGCCGACTCGGGTCATCACGCCGTTCTTGCAGGTCAAGCACTTGTTGCAACTGATACTATTGGCGACGATCTCGACCATCCTGCCGTTCTCGGCCTATCTGCTCTCCATGCGGCACATCGACTCCGCGCATGCGAGCATCGCCGCGATGCTCGAGCCCGTGGCCGCAGGCATCGGGGGCGCGCTCTTCTTTAGGCAACCGCTGACCATGGTTCTGCTGGTTGGTGGAGCTATCAGTTTGGGAGCGGTTGTAATTATGCGTTTGTCTGACTTACAACACGCCTGAGTATTTTTTCTGCTATCCTATTAAGCACCATTGTACTGCCAAGGGGAAGGAGCCTCTATGATCGCGGTGTTAAAACAAGGTACGGACCAGCAACAAATCGATAGCCTTATCGAGTGGTTCCATTCGCAGGGGTTGCGGACCAACCTCTCACAGGGTGACGAGGTCACCATCATCGGGCTGATCGGCGACACGACCAAAGTCGACGCCGACTTGGTCGAAAGTCTCGACATTGTCGAGTCAGTCAAGCGCATCACCGAGCCATTCAAGCGCGCCAACCGCAAGTTCCATCCGGATTCGACGGTCGTCGAAGTGGGCGACGCCAAAGTGAAATTCGGCGCAGGTAACTTCCAGATCATCGCCGGGCCCTGCTCGGTCGAGTCCCGCGAGCAGATCCTGACCGTGGCGCGTGCGGTGAAGGCCGCGGGGGCCACGCTGCTGCGTGGCGGCGCGTTCAAGCCCCGCACTTCGCCCTATGACTTCCAGGGCATGAAGGCCGAGGGCCTAGAGCTCTTGCTGGAAGCCAAAAAGGAAACTGGGCTGCCCATCGTGAGCGAACTCATGAGCGCTGAAAACATCCCGCTTTTCGAGAACGTCGATGTGATCCAGGTGGGCGCCCGCAACTTCCAGAACTTCGAGCTGCTCAAAGAACTCGGTGAGCTGCGCAAGCCGATTCTCCTCAAACGCGGAATCGCGGGTACGCTCAAAGAGTTGCTTATGAGCGCCGAATACATCATGGCCGGTGGCAACGACCAGATCATCTTATGCGAGCGGGGCATACGGACCTATGAGACCGCTACCCGCAACACGCTTGATATCTCGGCGGTACCGATGCTTCATGAGATGACCCATCTGCCGGTCATCATCGATCCGAGTCATGCGACCGGCATGGCGCGCCTGGTCGAGCCAATGTCGCTGGCAGCGGCGGCCTGCGGGGCTGACGGCCTCATCATTGAGGTCCACAACGACCCGCAGCATGCGAAGTGTGATGGCGCTCAGTCATTGACGCCCGAGCAGTTCAACGTGCTGGCGACTAAGGTCTGTAAGGTTCGCGAGGCTGTTGCATGAAGGTCGGAGTTGTCGGGCTTGGCCTGATCGGGGGCTCGTTCGCCAAGGCTTATAAGGCTGCGGGGCACACGGTCTATGCGAGTAACCGCACGAAGCAAACGCTTGACTACGCCGTGCTCTCCGGGACAGTTGACGGCGAACTTACTGATGAACGGCTGGCGGAATGCGACTTGATACTGATTGCGCTCTATCCGCAGATCACCATCGATTGGCTCAAAGCACACGCGGCGCTGATCAGTGCGAATACGATGGTCATTGACGCCTGTGGCACGAAGCGGGCAGTTTGTGCGGCGGGCTTCGCGCTTGCTACAGAGCAGGGCTTCACGTTTGTAGGCGGCCACCCGATGGCCGGTACTGCGCGTTCGGGCTTCAAGTATGCGACCGCCAGTATGTTTAATGGCGCTTCGATGCTTATTGTGCCGCCGGTCTTTGATGACATGGCGCTGTTTGAGCGGGTGAAAATCCTGCTTGAGCCAGCGAACTTTGGCCGACTGACCGTCGTAACGGCCGAGCAGCATGATCGTGTGATCGCCTTTACCTCGCAGATGGCGCACGTGGTCAGCAACGCCTACGTGAAAAGCCCTGTTACCCGTGAACACAAGGGGCTGTCTGCGGGCAGTTACAAGGACCTGACTCGCGTGGCCTGGCTTGATGAGAACATGTGGACCGAGCTGTTCCTTGAGAATCGTGACAACCTGCTCAGCGAGCTGGATAACTTCATCGAGCATATTCAGGAGTATCGCGCAGCTCTGGAAAAAGACGACGCTGATCGCCTGCGTGGTCTGCTTGCAGAGGGTAAGCAGGTAAAGGAGGAAGTTGATCGGAGCGGTCAGCGCTGAGGGTAAGGTAGTGATGAATCAATGGAGAACGTAAGAGCAGTTGAGGTTACCACTCCATATTTCGGGCTCGCCGGGACGATTGCCGCTATCCCGTCAAAGTCTGTGGCGCACCGAATGTTGATTTGTGCAGCGCTGGCCGAGGACATCTCTCTTCTGACTTGTGCTTGTCCATCCGCAGATGTCTGGGCGACCTATCATTGCCTGAATGCGATCGGCGCCGATATGATTGACTGCGACCAAGGTTTCGATGTATGGCCGATCAAACAACGACAAGTAGCGTTGGAGGAGCCGTTCGACCTGCCTTGCGGCGAAAGCGGCACGACACTGCGGCTGTTGCTGCCGATCGTTGCTGCGCTTGGACGGCCGGCGCGCTTTCATCGTAGTGGACGTTTGCCGCAGCGACCGCTCTCACCGCTCTATGAGGAGCTGGTTAAGCATGGCTGCGTGTTGAGCGCGCCAACCGATGAGCCGCTTACCCTGGCGGGTCAGCTTGAACCGGGCGATTTCTGTCTGGATGGTGGGGTTTCCTCGCAGTTTATCAGCGGCCTCTTGTTTGCGTTGCCCCTGCTGTCAGGCCCAAGCACGTTACGTCTGACTGGCACATTGGAGTCACGGCCGTATGTTGACCTGACGTTGGAAGCCTTGCGCATAAGCGGTGTTGACATTGGCTTTGACGGTACGACTTTCAGTTGCAGGGGTCCTCAGGCCTACCGACTTCCTGAAAAAGTGGCTATCGAAGGTGACTGGTCAAGCGCGGCATTCTGGCTTTGTGCTGGAGCGCTAGGCAGGCGACGGGTGACCGTTACAGGCCTGTCGATGAATTCATTGCAGGGGGATCGTGCTGTAGTTGAAATGCTGTGCCGTTTTGGCGCCCGTATCAAACAGACCGAGGGTGCGGTGACCGTGCGGGGCGGCGCCTTGCGGGGGATCGAGATCGATGCTCATGATACTCCCGATTTGGTGCCTGCTCTCGTGGTTGTTGCTGCAGCTGCGAGCGGGCAGACGGTCATTACGGGAGCCGCGCGCCTGCGTCTGAAGGAAAGTGACCGGCTGGCAGCGATCTGCGACGTGCTTGGCCGTCTGGGCGCAGACATCAAAGAGACTGACGAGGGCCTCTTGATCCAGGGAGGGCGCCGGTTGCACGGGGCTACGATCGACGCTTGGGGCGATCACCGTATTGCCATGATGGCAGCGGTTGCTTCCCGTCTGTGTAAGGGCGCAGTCACGATCACTGGAGCCGAGGCTGTGGACAAGTCCTATTCGCAATTCTTCGAGGATTTAGAAGCGTTGGGCGGACGAGTATCAGAGGAGAAGGGCTAGCATATGAGTTCACACTATGGCACGAATCTGAAAGTTTCGCTTTTTGGGCAGTCGCATTCAGCGGCGATCGGTGTCGTGATTGATGGATTGCCGGCAGGACTGCCGGTAGATCTGGAGGAGCTGCAGGCGTTTCTGGCGCGGCGCGCGCCCGGGCAGGGGAACCACACGACCGCGCGTCATGAGTCTGACACGCCCGAAGTTCTCTCGGGACTGGTGGATGGCCTGACCTGTGGGGCGCCGCTGGCGGTCCTTATCCGCAACACAGACGTCCGCACGCAGGACTATGCGGAGCTGCTCGATATCCCTCGGCCCTCGCACGCTGACTATCCGGCTGAGGTCAAGTACCACGGTTTCCAGGATCATACGGGCGGGGGACACTTCTCCGGCCGTCTGACAGCGCCGCTCTGTATTGCGGGCGGCATCTGCCTGCAAGCGCTTAAGGCGCGTGGGATTCTGGTCGGTGCTCACCTTGCGAGGGTCGGTGCTGTTGAAGACCGTGCTTTTGATCTGGTACAGGTTTCATCTGAGGACTTCGAGCAGGTCGCCCGCCATAAACTGCCCACGCTTGATGAGGCGGCGGACTCTGTGATGCTGGCAGAGGTCGAGGCGGCAGCCGCAGAGGGGGACTCGATCGGCGGTGTAATCGAATGCGCGGCAGTCGGCCTGCCTGCTGGGATTGGGGATCCGCTCTTCGAGGGCATCGATAACCGTATTGCCCAAGCGATCTTTGGGATACCGGCGGTCAAGGGCCTTGAGTTCGGTAATGGTTTTGCAGCGGCGCAACTGCGCGGCTCACAGAATAATGACGCATTTTACTTTGACGCAGATGGTGACGTGAGGACGCGCACCAACAACAGCGGGGGCATTCTTGGTGGCCTTACAACCGGCATGCCGCTCATCGTGCGGGTGGCTTTCAAGCCGACCCCGTCAATCGCGCAAGAGCAGGAGAGCGTGAACCTTGCCACAGGTGAGTCGACCACTCTCTCAATCAAAGGACGCCATGACCCCTGCATCGCCGTCCGTGCCGTCCCCGTGGTGGAAGCGGCTGTAGCGCTTGCTCTCTACGATGCTCAGCTGGATAGCTGACAAACACCCCAGGGGTGCTTGTCAGCTATTTGTCGCTTTTGTACCAAATTTACAGTTGTGTGGTCGAAAATTTCTCCTTTTCGTCGAAAACTGCTCATTTTAGCCTCTAATTGACAAAAACCCACCACACATCCGAAAATTCGATGCAAAAAGTTTGGATAGAGGGGCGATGTTGCTTGTCACCAGAGGTGGATGTCACGCAAGGCTTTGCGGCGGGTACGATAATCAGGGAGCTGCCGCCCTACCAGCGCCCAGAATGCGGGCGAGTGGTTGGGTTGCAGCAGGTGGCAGAGCTCGTGGACGACCACATAGTCACGGAGTTCTTCGCTGACGCGCATAAGCTGGCAGTTCAGGCTGATCGTGCGGGTGCCGGAAGCGCAAGAACCCCAGCGTGAATGCTGGCAGCGGATGCTCAACTTGCCCGGATCAACACCGATACGGGGCGCCCAGTAGTTCAGGCGCAGCGCTAGGTCGTGGCGCGCGGCCCACTTCCAGGAGGCGATCTCGGCTTCGGTGGGTGCGTCACCAGCATCAAACTGGCGCAGGGCCACGCGCCCCTGGGTTCGTGCGATCCAGGTGGCTTTCTCCTGCAAAAAATGCTCGATCGTTGCTTGTGGCATCTTCAGCGGCGCTCGCACGATCACTTGGCCATCATCGCGCACCTCAAGCGCGAGCGTCCGCCGCGCGCTGCGCCGTATTTCTATATCCGCAAGATCCATGTTCTCCATTGTAGCGGGTCGTCATCAGCTGGCGGTCATTTATTTGTGGGCTTCTTATGCAGAAAATCATATATCCAATAAATATTTCAATCTCAAATATAAACCTATAAATATTAACTAATAAGAATTCTCAATAAATCACTAAAACGTATGTTACAATTTCTAGCGTTATGCTCAATGTACGTTACGTACCTTATTGGAAGATTCCAGGAAAGGAGAGCCGATGCGAATCAGAACACGAGTCATCTCAGCTACAGTGATGCTTTCATTGCTGCTGTCGAATGTTTCGGTTTTTGCGTCTACGGCTGGCGCTGCCGCTTCAGTAAACGCAAACACACCGCTCCCCAAAGCTACTCCCGAATCAGGAACGCCGTTATTTAATAACGGCGCTTATCGTGAGTCAGCACTTACCTATACTGGTAAAAGCAACTACTATCTTGCAACGCGGAACTCAAGCTATCCGAATGGTTCAACCGTCTATGTAACCTTCAATGGCGCGAGCGGCAGCGTTGCCACGACCGGTACCGCCAATGGCTCGACGGTGTTCGAAAGTACGGTCGTCTATCTGGATGGCGGCAAGTATGCTGGCGCTACGCTCGCGAAAGCGAACAGTACCGTCTTTGTTGACGCGGGCACGTATACCGATACCAGCGTTGCAAACTATACTGATCTTTCCGCTTCTAACCTGGCGCTCATAGGTCTGAACCCTGGCGCTGTGGTAATGAAGCGTCAGCCTTACCTGAGGCGTTCTGGCGCGACCGGCACGCCGGTGCCCTATCTGGAGCGTATGATCATTCACAACAGTGGCATGCGCTATCAGAATCTTATCTTTGACGCGGATGGCGCGGGTGCTCTCTCTAACGGCGCGACGTCTGCCACCTCCGCCACGCAGTGGAGCAGGGATGGCGGCGCCACTTGGATGACGTCAGGACAGGTGTTTGGAGGAAGCCGTGGCGGCGGACTCTTTACCATTCCGAGCGGCGCCAACAGCGTTCTGATCAGGAACTGCACCGTGAGAAATATGGGTGGCGCCGACCTATCAGTTGCCAACTATGCCGTCAACCTTGTTAATGGCAGCACCGGACAGGTCAACCTTGAAGGTCTGGCGGTCGAGAACTGCCGTGGCTCTCTGATGGATGGTTATCGCCTGATTAATATCGGTCCGGCAGCCAATGTCAACATCAGGAATTTAACCTTCAATCAGGGCGGCGGCTCGCTACGTGACCCGATCTGGCTTGAGAGCCCCAACGGCTCGACAGCCGGAGTTGAACAGGCATCTGACGTGCGCTTTGACGGTGCGCTCAACTTCAATGGCTATACGGGACGTCAGCGCATTGGTATGCAGCTGACCAGCTTCAAGAATCTCACGCTTCCTGCGGGCTATCGCTACGCGGTGTTTGCGACCGGTGAGATTCCGATCACTGCCTCGGGCATGACGACCACTCAGGTCCTTGTCTATAAATCACTGAGCGACTTTACCCAGACTTGGGCTGCGTCTGAGCGCAGCCAGCTGGCGGTGCTAGACACGAAAGACAACGCCTGGCTCGTGCGTCAGCCACAGGCTGGTTCGGTCACTGCGACCGTGGACCAACAGCTTACAAGCATCAACACGATCCTGACCCGTCTGGGGCAACCTCTCAGCACGACAGCGGCGCAGAATTGCCGCGGTTTGGTCACCAACGCCTTCATCAAGATCGTTGCTGACAACGATGGCACGCTGCCGGGCTTTACGGTCCCGAGTAACACGCTGGGAACCGAAGCCGGCCCCCGTGTCTTTATCAAGGCCGTGGACAGCCCTGATGCGCTGTTCTCTGACCCGATCAACACTTCTGGTGGCAGTGGCGATACGCCGCTGGTGGCAGGCGCCCAGATCACGCTGAGCACACCAAATAACGCCGACGTGCGTCTCTATAACATTGATTACAGCGCCCAGGCCCACTACACCCTGGAGGCAGCGATCAACGGGATCAGCTCAACTGAGCCGACCCCAACTCCGGTCCGTATTCCCGGATCAACCGTCGACACCTTTGCCAGCAGCCGTTTCACGGCGCTTGCGCAGGCGCTCACACTTTCCGTGCCGTTGGACAACGGGGACGTAGAGGGTGACGATAATGGCATGATCTACCAGGTTCCAACAGACCTTGCTCCGTTTACCGCGACTGCCAAGGTCTCGCAGGCCTTTACGCTGTCAGAAGCTGGCTTTGAGCAGGTTACGCCCAGTGAGGAGTTTGCCGTTGATGACCCCACGGTTGCCTGGGAAAGTGATGACACCGGCGTCGCGACCGTTGACCCAGAGAGCGGTCTTGTGACGGTGCTCAACGACGGGGTGGTAAATATCACCGCCCGTTCGACTGACCGCTACAATAACGGCGAGATCATGCGACCCAACGCAACGTTTACGCTGATGGTTCAGCCGCAGATGGGCACGGTCGTGACCAATTATGTCAGCATCGACGGCAGTCAGCTTGCTGAAAGCAGTGTTTTGACGGGTAAAGTCGGCCTGCCTTTCGTGCTTGATCCGCTTGTCTTTGATGGTTACTATCTTCAAAATATCGAGGGTCCGACCAGCGGCGCCTTTGTTAATGGCTCCCTTGAGACGACCTTTACCTATGCGCCGATTCCGACTGCCGGAGACATTTTCTTCAATTCTAACGGCGGTAGTGAAGTGATCTCTGTCTGGGTGAATCCGGATGGTACGCTGGTCCGTCCGCCCGATCCGACCAGGCCTGGTTTTACCTTTGGCGGCTGGTTCAAGGATGAGGCTCTTACCATACCTTGGGATTTTGCCAATGACAAGGTCTTTGAGCCCGTGTCTCCTGCGCCGCCGGTCACCCCGGTGAGGGCGAGAGCTCAGGCTAAGGCGCAGGCGCAGCCGGAGGCTTTGGCAGGTAATGCTGAAGCTACAAGCGAGACCGCGACAGTCACTCTCTATGCAAAGTGGATCGAAGACGTCACAGACCCCGGAACGGGCGGCCCTGGTACAGGTGGTCCCAGTACGGGTGGTCCTGGCGCCAACAATCCAAATAGGCCGGGAGGTAATGGGTCTCCTGTTAAGCCGACCGTGCCGGGCACGGGTGTGTTTGACACGGCAACGCCAAAGGCTCCGACCGCGAAGCTCCCAGCTACCAGCGATAGCGTATCGTCTACTCTGATACCTGTCCTTTTGGTTCTGCCAGCCGTAGCGGGCTTTCTCATTGCGATGAACCCACGTAAGCAAAGAAATGAGCGTTAGGCAAGGGTTAGCGGGAGGAAAATGGGCAAGGCGCCCAGCCCGCTTTCAATACGTTTGAGAAATAAAAGTGCCGGAGTGAGTTGTCTCTCCGGCACTTTGCGTTGTTTGTGTGTAAGACGCGGAGTAGAACTCATGTATTGTACTTTGCTACTCTACTGTGATAAAGTATTCAGCAAGCGATTTGCTGCGCGAGAGATTAACCGGTAAGAGATTTATACTAATGGTTTGTCCAAAGACGTAACCATTGAAGGGGCAACGAAAGGACCATAAAGTGAACCGAGCCAAACAAGCTTTTCCTAAACCCCGGGGGTTTCGCGACGTATTGTTTACCGAAGCTGCCCAGCGCGAGGCGCTCTCTGCCTGCGTTGGGGCCTATTTCGCTGACGCCGGATATGAGTTGGTCGAGACTCCCAGTGTTGAATACCTCGAGACTTTGCGCAGGGGAACCAATTCTCCCGATCTTGAGCTCAGTGATACCTTTCGCTTTGTCGATGTTGATGGGCGCCTCCTGACTTTGCAAAATGATGTGACGATCCCATTGGCGCGCGTGGTAGCGAGCCGTTTCACACTGTTGCCGCCGCCCTATCGCCTGCGCTATCGCGCGGATGTTTTTCGCGAGCAGGAATCTTTGCGGGGCAGCGAGCGCCAATTTACCCAGCTGGGCATCGAGTGCTTTGGCCTGCCGCAAAGCGAAGGCGACAGCGAAGTGCTTCTGCTCGCGCTGGGTGGTCTGCGGGCAGCTGGGTGTAAGGATTTCGCGCTCCACTTAAGCGATGTGGGCGTGATCCGCGCTCTACTCGATGCGGCAAGCGACCAGGATGCCTGGCGCGCCTCGTTTGATGAAGCCTGGTATGGCGGCGACTTCATCCGTGTGACCGAGCTGATCAATGCCAGCGCGCTGCCGACAGCGTGCAAGGAGGCTTTTGTACGGCTCCTGGCGCTGCGCGGCGGTCTTGAGGCTTTGGACGAAGCCACGGAGCTGCTTGCGGCCTATCCGCTCGCCGGCGAAGCCCTGGCACGGATCCGCGCTAACTACCAGGCTTTGGCAGACGCTGGCTATGAGCGTGAGGCCAAGATCGACTTCTCTCTATTGCCTGCGTTTGATTACTACTCGGGCATGGTCTTTGAATTGTACGCGATGACCGCAGGCGGAAACAGCCTGGTGCTTGGCTCAGGTGGCCGTTACGATTCCCTGATGCAGCAGTTTGACCGTGAGCTTCCGGCAGCCGGTTTTGTCTATGATCTGTCACAGCTAGAGTCTGCTGCATCTAACAACGAACGATCTGGGACTGCATCGTTATTGCCATTAAAAATTGCGATCCCTAAAGGTAAGCTCTATGCAGATAGTGTGGCTTTGTTGGAGCAGGCGGGCGTATCAGTGCCAGGCCTGGATGATCCGGGGCGTACCCTGCGTTTTCGCACGGATCAATTCGACGTGATCATCGCCAAGCCGAGCGACGTGGCGATCTACGTATCGCGGGGCGCCGCTGACGTCGGCATCGGTGGGCGTGACATCCTGGTCGAGGCTGACTTTCCACTCTTGCAGTTGTGCGACCTGCGTTTTGGCGCCTGCGAGTTCGTGGTAGCCGCTCCGGATTCGTGCCCGATGACACTTGATGAGATGAGCCTTGAGCTTGGCACGGTGCGCGTAGCCACGAAGTATCCTCGGCTGGCTCAGCATTTCTTTGATAGCCGGGGCATTCAGGTCGAGATCGTGAAGCTCAACGGTAACATCGAGCTGGGCCCGCTGATCGGCATCTCTGATGTGATTGTCGATATTACTCAGACCGGGCAGACTTTGCGCGAAAATAATCTCAGGGTGTTAGAAAGGGTGCTCCCCTCGACGGCACGCTTTGTGGCCAATGCGGTCGCGGCGCGCACTGATGAGAGAGTAGCAGCCTTGGCGACCCGGCTGGGCGAATTGGTAGGGCAATAATGATGCGACGAATAGTACTTGAGCAAGGGCAGCGCTTGACCGAAGCGCTTCTGGAGCGCAGCGGCGGGATAGACTCAGGCGTCGAGGACGCGGCGCGCCAGATCATCGATGAGGTTCGTGAGCGGGGTGACGCGGCCGTGCGTGAATATACCGCTCGCTTTGATGGCGTGACGCTGAACGAATTCCGGGTCACGCCCGATGAGGTCGCTGCTGCCTATGAGCAGGTCGACGCCTGCCTGCTGGAAGCCCTGCAAGCCTGCGCCGCCCGCATCCGGGAGTTCCACGAGCGCCAGGTGCAACAGTCCTGGTTCACGACGCCGCGCGATGGCGTGCTCCTGGGACAACAGGTCATCCCGATCCGCCGGGTAGGCGTCTATGCGCCGGGCGGCCGGGCAGATTATCCCAGTTCCGTACTCATGAACGTGTTGCCGGCTGTAGTTGCCGGGGTCAAAGAGATCGCGGTGACTGCTCCGCCGGGCGCAAGCGGCATGATAGTGGCGTCGACTCTGGTTGCGGCAGACATTGCGGGCGCGACCGAGATCTACAAAATGGGTGGCGCACAGGCGGTGGCAGCTTTTGCCTATGGGACTGAAAGCGTCGTGGCAGTGGACAAGATCACCGGTCCGGGCAACGCCTATGTGGCCGCTGCGAAGAAACTCGTGCAGGGTAGCGTGGGCATCGACATGATCGCTGGCCCCTCAGAAGTACTGGTGCTGGCCGATGACAGTGCTGAGGCGCAATTGGTCGCCATCGACCTGATGGCTCAGGCAGAGCACGACCCCCGCGCCGCGGTATATCTGGTGACAACGAAGGCCGCTCTCGTAGACGGCGTAGAGGCTGAGCTCGACCAGCTCCTGCGACAGACAACCCGTGCCGAAATCACGCGTGCAGCGCTAAGCGACAACAGTGTGGCGCTCATCTGCGCAAGCCTTGAAGATGCCCTGGCGGCGTCGAACATGATCGCCCCCGAGCACCTGGAAGTGCTGGTGCGCGAGCCGCTCGCGTTGCTGAGCAGGATCACCAATGCGGGTGCGATTTTTTTTGGCCCCTGGACGCCGGAGGCGGTGGGAGACTACAGTGCCGGGCCCAATCACACCTTGCCCACGCAGGGGACTGCGCGCTTCTCATCTCCTTTGACTGTCGACGACTTTGTGAAGAAGTCGAGCATACTGTCCTACACTGAAGCCGCGCTGAGGGCTGAGGCTGATGATGTGATGACGCTTGCCGCTGCTGAAGGCCTCTGGGCGCACGGGCAGGCGGCGCGTCTCAGGGTGAAAGGAGGTGCGCGATGACGGTGCGGCCCCCTCGTAGAGCGATCAAAGAGCTGCAAGCGTATGATGGAGCGATCCCGTCTTCGGACTTGGTGATGGCGGCTAACGAAAGCCCCTTCACTTTGCCGGAGCCCTTGTTGGCGCGCCTCGAGTCAGGCATGCGCGACTTCGCGTACCGCTGTTACCCTGACCCCTTGGCAACCGACCTGCGCAAAAAGCTTGCTGAGCAAAACGGCGTTGCGCCTGAAAACATTCTCCTCGGCAATGGCGGTGATGAGCTGCTGCTTGATACGCTGCTCGCCTGGGGCGGGCCTGGTCGCAGTGTGTTGGTCTTTCCTCCGACGTTTTCGATGTATGGAATATACGCGCATACCCTGGAAACACAGGTGGTCAAGATCCCGCGTGATTCCGGATCGTTTGCTCTCGACGTCGATGCTGCTGCGGCGCGCCTGTCCCAGGGCGATGTTGACCTCTGTTTTGTTGATACGCCCAACAATCCCTCCGGAACGCTTACCCGCGAAGAGGATATTGTGCGGCTCCTGGAGGCAAGCGACGCCTTAATATTTGTCGACGAGGCCTACTTTGAGTTTTCCGGAGTAACCGTGCTGCCGCTTCTGGAGCGCTTTGATAACCTGGTGATTTTACGCACGTTCTCGAAGGCTTTCTCGCTGGCGGGCCTCAGGCTGGGTTATGCGCTGGCGCGTCCGGAAGTCATCGCTACCTTGACTAAGGTGCGCATGCCCTATTCGGTCAACGCTTTTAGCCAGTGGGCGGGAGAGCTGGTCGTCGAAGAGCGGTCTGCGTTTGAGCCAGCCCTACGGTTGATCCGTTCAGAGCGCGAGCGGCTGTATTCGGCGCTCGACGCCCTTGGAGGAGTGCAGGTCTGGCCATCGCAGGCCAACTATCTGCTTTTCAGGGTAGCGGAAGCTCACGAGGTGTGGCGCCGGCTTCTTGACGACGACGGCATTTACGTCAGGGATTTCTCCTCAGCGCCGGGGCTCACGGACTGCCTGCGGGTCACGGTCGGCTCTCCCGAGCAGAATGGCCGCTTCCTGCAGGCGCTTGCTGACAGAATGGGGTCAGGCACCCTTTTGTCAGCACATGACAAAAGGGTGCCTGACCCCATTCTGTCAGCAAAGGAGGCCGCTCATGAATGAAGCACGCATCGCCACGCTCACGCGCACGACCAATGAGACCAACATCGCGCTCACACTCAACCTTGATGGCGCAGGCACGATCTCTGTCGCCACCGGCAGCGCGGTGTTCGACCACCTGCTCAGCGCCTTTGGGCGGCACGGCAACTTTGATCTTGAGGTCAAGGCGCAGGGCGATACCGAGATCGACGATCACCACACGGTCGAAGATGTTGGCATCGTGCTGGGTAAGGCTTTTGCTGCTGCTTTAGGCGACAAGCGCGGCATCCATCGTTTTGGCGACGTACTCATCCCGATGGACGAGGCGCTCGTGCTGGCTGCTGTTGACATCAGTGGCCGCGGCCAGCTGCACTATGCGGTCGAGGTTCCCTTTGGGATGATTGGCACCTTCGACACGACGCTTGCCAAAGAGTTCTTCATCGCGTTTTGCTCGAACGCAGAGGTCACGCTTCACCTGGACTCGTTTGCGGGGGAGAACAGCCACCACATCATCGAGGCGGCCTTCAAGGCCGCTGGCCGCGCGCTGCGTGAAGCGGTGGCGATCGACCCCCGTGTGAGCGGCATTCCCTCCACGAAAGGCGCGCTGTGATGCAGGTTTTTCCGGCCATCGATCTTTTGGGCGGGCGCGTTGTACGCCTGGCACAGGGCGATTATGAGCGCGTGACGGTCTATAGCGACGACCCGGTTGCCCAGGCGCAGTCATTTTTTGATGCGGGCGCCCAGTGGCTGCACGTGGTCGATCTGGATGGCGCGCGCGCAGGCGAACCGCGCAACACTGCGGTGATCGCCCGTATCGTGTCTGAGTTGCCGGATCTGCGGATCGAAGTCGGTGGCGGACTGCGCTCGCTCGCGCAGGTCAAGGCGTTGCTGGACGTTGGCGTGACGCGCGTGATCCTGGGCAGCACGCTTGCCCATGACCCGGCATTTGCCCGGGCTGCCGTCGCAGAGTTCGGCCCGGACGCGCTGGTAGCCGGTGTCGACGCGCGCGACGGCCTGGTTGCCGTTGAGGGCTGGACGCAGACCAGCACGATGCCTGCAACCGAGCTTGTCAGCACGCTAGCCTCCGGGGGACTGCGCCATCTGGTCTATACCGACATCGCCCGTGATGGCATGCAGCGCGGCATCCAGGCCGAGCTTTATACTGCCGTAGCCGCCGCCGCGGGTTTCCCCGTGGTGGTAAGCGGGGGAGTGGCGACACTCGGAGACGTAGCCGCCGCCGCATGCCTGGGGCCTGAGGCAGTGGAGGGCGTGATCATCGGGCGCGCGCTCTATGAGAAGGTTTTTACGCTTGAAGAAGCGATCAACACACTAACAGGAACCCCCGTGCCAAAACCACCCCTGGGGTAGTTTTGTCACAAGAACCCAAGCGAAGAAAGGAAGCAACAACTGATGGACCCAATACGAGTGATACCCTGCCTTGACACGAACGAGGGCCGTGTGGTCAAAGGCATCGAATTTGTTAACTTGCGCGATGTAGGCGACCCGGCAGAGATGGCGGCTGCCTATGAAGCGGCCGGCGCCGACGAGCTGGTCTTTCTTGATATCACGGCGACCTACGAGGAACGTCCCACCCGGGTGGATCTGGCGCGGCGCACAAGAGAGGCCTGCACGATCCCCCTCGCGGTGGGGGGTGGCATGAAGTCAGTCGAAGACGTTGCCGCAGTGCTTGACGCCGGGGCAGACAAGGTCTCTTTGGGCAGCGCCGCTGTGCGTGAACCCCATCTCATCACCGCGGTAAGCGAGCTATACAGCCCGCAGTGCCTGACCATTGCCATCGATGTGCGAAAGGCGCCGGACGCCGCTAAGGACAAGTGGGAAGTGGTCATCAACGGAGGCCGCGAGCTTACCGGCATTGACGTTGTGGACTGGTCGCGCAAAGTCGTTGACCTGGGCGCGGGCGCGATACTTCTGACCAGCATGGACTGCGACGGCGTCAAAGACGGCTACGACATCGCGTTGACCCGTGCGGTCGCCGATGCGGTCACAGTTCCCGTGACTGCCAGCGGGGGCGCGGGCAAAGTTGAAGACTTTGTAGAGGCGGTTGTCGAGGGGCATGCTTCGGCGGTGCTCGCGGCTAGTGTCTTTCATTTTGGCGAGATCAGTATCCGCGAGGTCAAAGAGGCGTTGCGGGCAGCGGGGCTCGAGGTGAATTTATGACCTGTGACGCCTGGAGCACTCTGGACCTCACAGGTCTGAAATTCAACGCCGATGGCCTGATTCCGGCGATCGTGCAGGACATCAGCGATGGCGCCGTGCTCATGCTCGCCTGGATGAATCGCGAGGCGCTTCAGCGCACACTGGCAAGCGGCCAGACGTGGTTCTGGTCGCGCTCGCGCGCTCGTCTTTGGCATAAGGGTGAAGAGAGCGGTAATGTACAAGAGGTCCGCGAGGTCAGGTATGACTGCGATGGAGACACGTTGCTTATCAAAGTAGAGCAGGGCGGCGATTGCGTAGCCTGCCACACCGGACACCGGAGCTGTTTCTACCGCAGACTGGAAGGAAGTACGTATGACTGACGCACCAACACTCGGCACGACGATCGATGAGCTCTGGAGCATCATCGAGGCACGCCGCACGGCAAGTACTGATGAATCCTATACCGCGCGCCTGTTGACGGGTGAGGAGGATCGTCTTCTCAAGAAGGTCGGTGAAGAGGCAACCGAGGTGGTGATGGCCGCCAAAGACAACGATCATGATCACCTGCGCTATGAGGTGGTCGACCTGCTGTATCATACGCTCGTAACCTGCGCGCGTTTCGAGCTGAGCGCCGATGAACTTGCCGCTGAGATCCGGGGGCGCTTCAAGTGAGTTCGCAAGTTTATGCGCAGCCTCGGCGTCTCGCTGATTGCCACATGCACACGGTACTGTGTGGCCACGCCGAACACAGTATCGAAGAGATGGTGGCGACCCTTGAGGCGAGTTCGCTTGCTGGAGGAATCATCACCGAGCATCTTCCCCTGCCTGACGAGGTTGATTCGGACCGTGTGGTGTCGATGTATCCGGGAGAGCTTCCGTCTTATGTCACCGCGCTTCAGGTCCTGCGCGAGCGGTCCCCGCTTGCGGATAACCTGGTCATAGGAGCTGAGGCAGACTGGCGCGACATTGACCCACAGTGGACGGAGCGTTCGGTCGCCGACGCGCGGGCTGCCGGGGTCGAAGTTGTCCTGGGTAGCGTGCACATGCTGGGGAACTGGGCTTTTGATGATCCAAACAAGATCGAGCTGTGGGACAGCAAGGATGTCGACGAGGTGTGGGAGCAGTACTTCACCGCGTGGTGCTGCGCGGCGTCCTCAGGGCTGTTTGATGTGATGTCGCATCCTGACCTGCCCAAGAAGTTCGGCTACCTGCCTAAGGATCCGCGGGAGTATTATGTTGAGGCCGCGCGCGTTGCCGCAGAAGCAGGGTTGCTTTGCGAGGTGTCAACAGCTGGCTTGCGCAAGCCCTGCGCGGAACTCTATCCGGCGCCGCTGTTTCTGGCGGAGCTGGCCCGCCGAAAGATCAGCTTTACGCTGGCTTCTGACGCACACAGCAAAGAAGAGATTGGCTATCGCTTTGAGAGCGCGGTCGAGGCGCTTGCTGCAGTCGGCGTCACCGAGCAAGCTTTTCCCAAAAGAGATGGCGCCATCGACTGGCTGCCGCTTTCCTGACGCATCACTCTAGCCCGGTTTGTGCTCGATACGTTATACTGAGGAACACCGATTCACTTTAAGCCGGAGTGGCGGAATGGCAGACGCGACGGATTCAAAATCCGTTGTCCGCAAGGGCGTGAGGGTTCAAATCCCTCCTCCGGCACCAGTTACTTAAGCTTAGTTTTTAATAACAGCAGGTCAGAGCGTTGCAGATAGTGCTAGATATTGCCAGATAGTGCTGAAAAAATGGCAGAAAATGGCAGAATGGCAGAAAATGGCAGACGAAAAATGGGGGCTGCATCGGCAGTGATACAGCCCCACACAAGGAGGAAAACATCACGGTTGTCTAGCGAAGACTTTAACGTTTCCCAGCCGTGCCTCTGCGATCTCATGCCCCTGGAACTGCATCCGTCCGATGGGGACGCCTCCGAACTGCACTGTTGGTGTGTATGCTGGAGGCTGTCCCTCAGTCCACGGTAGAGTGATCGTGGTATCCATCGGTGGCTCATGGTCTCACGGACTCTTATGTCTATGATGAGTTCGGAGCAGACCTTACCGCCAACCAGGGCGCAACTCAACCCTTTGGCTATACGGGTTATCGCTTTGACGCCATAACAGATACCTACTTTGCTCAAATGCGTTCCTATGATCCGCTTACAGGGCGCTTTACGGCATCAGATCCCATCCAGTCAGGCACAAACTACTACAGCTATGCTAAGAGCAACCCTTTGCTATTTCGTGATCCAACAGGGCTAGCTGCCATGTCATGTCTTAGCATGCCAGAAACAAGCATAGCGCCTCTGCCGCTATTTCCTTATACACCTGCAGATGCGCAAAGACAGCTAAGCTACTTAAGACAGCAGATTGCAGACGCAAATTCACATCTAGACACTAATCGTGTTCTGGCACTAGAAAACGCCCAGTGGCAACTTCAGAGCAAAGTAGATATATTTAACTCCTGCCATTGTCCGCCAGGCATCACCTCGTTGCTTGATATTCCTGATCGTCCACCGTTTCATGACCTTACCTGGGCTGATGCACTGCTCTTTGCAGGTATTGGCGTTACCTTGTTTTTGGCGACCATTCCTCCAGCTGCTTTAATCAGTGCGAGTGTCACCGCTCAGCTATGGGCATCTTCTGCGGTTGCTACTGCGGCAGGGGTTTTGAGATTTGGAGGTGAAGCTGCTGGAGAAGTCACCCTAGAAAGTGATGAATTAGGTAGCGAGTTATCGGGTAGTTGGCAAGCGGTCAATGAATCCATGAGTGATTTGTCTCGGGCTTATCAGACCCAAATTACTGGAGTGGCGGGTGAATCCTGGGTAGAAAATGGTGTAAAGTTTGATGGTATAGTAGACGGAACGTTGATCGATGCTAAGGGAGATTACTCCCATTTCATTGATGGTAATGGGGGATTTAAGGATTGGTTTACCAATACAGGTGCACAAAGTCTTATTGATCAAGCCAATCGTCAGCTCGCTGCAGCGAATGGAACTCCAATAAATTGGTACTTTATGAATCAAGGCGATTTAGATGCTGTCAGAAACTTGTTTGCGCGCGAAGGAATAACATGGATAAAATTCATTTATCAACCACTAAAGTAGTTCTTATAAAAGGAGGTTTGGATGAGAGGAAGATATAGCCTTATTCTATGGGCGTGCCCTCAAAATATAAGCGAAGAAAATATGGTCGATTTATCTTTTAATATTCTTACTGCCATTAGTAGTTTTGGAAATGAACTATCACCAACCTATTATTCGCCTACGCGAAAAAGGAAAGATATTAGGCACTTTGACCTAAGTAAGATTGCACTTTTGGACTTGATAAAAAGAAGCGTTAACAAAGAAGGTGATCAAAAGTTTCTGGAGTTGGGGCGGGGTTTTGGGTTTTTTTCATCGTTGAATAATGACGACTCTTGTGGGATTAGTTTTCGTTTGGGAGCGAGTGCAAAATTTATGAACAATTCCCTTATGCTTGACTTCCCCTATAGCCATTTTTCTGGTCTTGATTCCCGAAGAACTGAACTTACAGATCTATTCAAGCGTCTCATCACTTTGTTTCATCCCTATTTTGCCTTTACTCCCAATAGTTTGAATAATCAGCTCTCTGATATCTATTGGAAAGATGGCAAACCAACCTATGTGCACTGGATGAACTTCTATGACAAACCTACTGCAGAGCGGATCGGTTTGGATAAGATCCTTGCAATAAAAAATGTTGAGGTCCTTGATAGTGGTTATTTTTTTAAATTGCAAGACGAACCCCTTGATGTTGATAGTTCGCTACAACTGCGAGGGCAAAAGGAGCGCACAGAGCAGTTGGGCCTTTCTGATAGCTCATATGATCGATGATGTGTCAATAACGCACCAGAAGCCGCACAAATGGAGAAGCAAAAGTTGGGGTTGTAATACCTGACTTGACCGAATTAGTTACCAAATCCGATCAATATTAAGTGAGCGTAAAATATCCCGAGTGGCCTTATCAAGCTGAGGCCTATATCTGTGCTGTGCGCCATTGACAGAAAGCACGCC
>WRFR01000016.1 GCA_009778715.1 Coriobacteriia bacterium
CCGCACTGCGAGCAATAGATCTGAGCTGCTGGCGCTGCTACTCCCTGCTGCACAGTAACCGGCTTGATTTGCTGCACGGCGCCCGACGCTACTTGGGGAGCAACGGTATTTGTCGCCAGGCTTCGCCTGATCAGGAGAAATATCCCTAGCCCCAACAACACGACCCCAAGAATAATCAAAACAGTCGCTACGGGTGGCATCCATGAATACTTGCTAATTGCAGAGATGCCGTTTTCATCCATACTGAATGAGTAGTTATTAAAACTCAGTCTCTGTGAGTCATAGAAATAATTGAGATAGATTCCGCCACCAATACACACAACGCCGAGGATGAGTGTGATTATTTCAGGAACAACTCCGCCTACATCTGAATCGGTTCCCGCCCGTTTCTCCGAAGCAACCCGCTGCTTCTTGACGAGCGTGCGAATGCCAAGAATTAGAAGTGCGACAACCTCAAGAGACACAAACACCAACATAGATATTCTTAAAGTTCCATACGCCCGCGACAGATAAGTCAATAGTCCAGCAGTTTCCAAGTTGACATAACGTCCACGTGCAAAAGGCAAATAATAAAGCAAGGAAGATCCAAAGTTCACGGTAAGCAGCGCAGCAATGACTGCAAAAACCAATTGCTTAGTTTGCTTTGTTCCTTCTTTAGAATTGCCCCGCCGCCTTCTTTTCAGTATTGTGACCACACAATAAAGCAGGATGGCTGCATTTAGTACAAAACTAGCAAGGTTGATCCATAATCTCATGTGTCCTCCAATTTCACAGTACGCATCGGAGGAGTTGGACTCACAAAGAGGTGCCCAACCCCTTTGCGACAAATCAGAATCAAAAACAACTGAACTAACAGCGATTTCAACCAGACTTAAGAGGTTAGGCACCTCGTTGCCTGGTCAAAACTAGCCGCAAAAAAAATATAGTTCAGTTGTTAAACTGATTTGTCGCATTTCCGATTATATAGCATTGGATAGATCAAACGTAAGTAACCGCCTCAGCCTTTGCCAGTTGAAACAGAGGCGCGCCGAGGGCGTCGCGCCCTACGCCTCAATTGCAACTCATTACCAAACAGACCGAAGGGCCTCGATGGCCCTGAGGGCTGCATCAATATAAAAAGATTTTCATTAATTGATAACCAGAAGCAAACGGCTGCGAGGGCCTCGATGGCCCGAGCAGCCGCAGGGTTATTTTTAGGGGTATGAAGAGAAATCGGAGGGGTACGAATGCGAGTTCCGCAGCCGCGCAAGGTCATGAAGTTAGCAAACGCTTACGCGGCGAGGACTGTCTGAGCAGGCGTATCCCTCCGATTTCTCACCGACTCACATTAAGGGTGCTCGGCAAGGATCTTATCCGCGACAGCAGCGACAGGCATCGCTCCCAGGTCGCCTTCGGCGCGGTGGCGGACGGAGACTTCCCCGCTCTCTGCCTCACGCTTACCCAGCACGAGCATGTAGGGGATGCGTTGCGTCTGGGCGCGGGCGATCTTGGCATTCATGCGCTCGTTAGCCTCGTCGACTTCAACGCGCAGGCCAGCAGCAGCAAGCTCAGTGGCCACGCCGCGCGCAGCCTCATTCTGGTCCTCGGAAATCGGGATCACCATGGCCTGCGTGGGCATGAGCCACGTGGGCAGGGCGCCGTTGTAGTGCTCCAGCAGGATGCCGTAGAAGCGCTCCATCGAACCAAGGATAGCACGGTGCAGCATGTAGGGGGTCTCCGACGTGTTCTCCGCCGTACGGTACTCGGCACCGAAGAGCCCCGGCATGTTGCCGTCGAACTGGATCGTCGAGCACTGCCAGATGCGCCCGATGGCGTCGCGCAGCTTGATGTCGATCTTGGGGCCGTAGAAGGCGCCGTCTCCCTCGTTGATCTCGTAGTCGATACCGCGCGTCTCCAGTGCGTCGCGCAGCGCTGAGGTGGCAAGCTCCCACATCTCATCAGTGCCGATGCTGTCCTCGGGGCGCGTTGAAAGCTCAGCGGTATAGCTGAAGCCGAACGTTGACATCACATAGTCGACCAGGTCGAGCAGCTTCAGCACTTCATCGTGCACCTGGTCAGGGCGCACAAGAATATGCGCATCGTCCTGTGTGAAACCGCGCGCGCGCATGAGGCCGTGGACCACGCCGCTCATCTCGTTGCGATAGACCGTGCCGAACTCAAAGATGCGCATCGGCAGCTCACGATAGCTGTGGAGATTTGCGGAATAGACCATGAGGTGGCCGGGGCAGTTCATCGGCTTGACGCCATATTCGTTGTAGCGCGCCTCCCCCTCAGCGTCCTTGCCTTCTTCCACCTGGAAGAAGAACATATCGTCCTTGTAGTGGTCATAATGACCTGACATCTTCCACATGTCGGACTTATAGATATGCGGGGTGATGACCTCGACATAGTCGCGCGCGATCAGCTCTTTGCGCAGCCAGTCCTGGAGCAGGCGCAATGTGCGGGTGCCCTTAGGATGGTAGAGCGGCAACCCCGGACCCGCCAGCTCGTTGAAGCTGAAGAGATCGAGCTCCTTGCCGAGCTTACGATGATCGCGCTTCTCGGCCTCCTCAATAAACGTCAGGTACGAGGTCAACTCATCGGCGGTCTTAAACGCCGTACCGTAGATACGTTGGAGCTGCTCGCGCTCCGCGTCGGCGCGCCAGTAAGCGCCCGCGACCTTGGTGAGCTTGAAGTGCTTGAGCTTGCTTGTATAGTTCACATGCGGGCCCCGGCAGAGGTCAATGAAGTCGCCAAGCGTGTAGGTCGTGATCGTCTCGCCTTCCGGGAGCTCTGCGATGAGCTCCTCTTTAAAAGGCTGCTCTACGAACTGCGCGGCGGCCTCCTCGCGCGTGACCTCAGTGCGCGTCAGCGGCAGGTTCTGCTTCGCGATCTGGCGCATCGTGGCCTCGATCGTCTCCAGGTCGTCAGTCGAGAGCTTGTGATCACCCGGCAGCTGCACATCGTAATAGAAACCGTCTTCAATGGCCGGACCCACGCCGAAGTGAGTCCCCGGATAGAGCTGCTGGATGGCCGCCGCCATCAGATGCGCTGTCGAATGGCGCAGCATATCAAGCTCAGCCGCTTGCTGCTCCTGGGCGGAAAGGGTACATTCACACATGTGATACTCCTTGGGTGTGATCGGAAGTTATAAGAAACTTTTCACGTTGTCATCAGTGTGCAGGCGCTGGCTGGCCTTGCAGTAAGGGCAGACCATCCATTCCGGCTTGATCGGTTGCCCACAGTAATCACAAGGAATGCGCAACGTCGTATTGCAGTGTGGGCACACAAGAAACTTGTCCTCGATCCCCTGGCCACAGGTCGGACAGGTCTCGCGATCGATCTGCGCCTCAAGCAGTGATAGCTCAAGCTGCTGCTCGCGCGCATCCGCTAAGAGCTCTCCCGGGCGGACGAGCGTATAGATCAAAATGATGATAAGCAGTACGAGAACCGCAAGGATACCGACCGGGCCGAAGCCATATTTTACAAGCGATAACCCAGCGAATGCCGCCACAATAGCAGCGACCACTCCTATGACCGTCCAAATTGTCGCTGCCGCGCCGCGGCGGCGGGCATCACGAAAGAGCCAGAGCAACAAAAGCGCTGCGAAGATGAAACAGATAAGCCCCAGCGCAAATGACACGCCTTGAAAGGCCTTGCTTGAGATTATCGGGCTCAGGATATCAGACATAGGTTCCTCTCAGCTCTCCCGTTGAAGAATTCCGTTTACGATTGTAACAGAGCGTACAAACTCAAGCTCCCTGCTACAAGGAGTGGTTCGTCATCTGTTACTTCTGCGATATCTTGCAATTCCTTGAGATTCCATGCTGCAAGAACAGCCAGCGGGGGCTTGCCGGTCCGCACCCTGAGTTCTGCTGCCAGGTCAGCGGCCTGAAGCGCGCGCTCCGTAGGTGGCTGGATCGCGATAAAATCACGCGCAACAGGGGACAGCGCATCAATGATACCCCGGTAGTCTTTGTCGGCGAACACGCCCAGCGCGATCGTCGGGCGCAGGCCAAGCTGGCGCAGAGTGTCCGCCAGGATGTGCGCGGCCTGAGGATTGTGGGCGCCATCATAGTAGGAAGGTGGAGCAACAGCGATACGCTCGAAACGTCCCGGGATACGAAGCGTGTCGAGGACCTGCTGGAGGACCGGTAGTGACAAGGGGTCAGGTACTTTGTCATGTGCGCGTGACAAAGTACCTGACCCCTTGTCAGCAAAAGCCTGAACCGCCACCAGCGCGGTGGCGATGTTGGGGATCTGGTAGGGAGGCCCGGCGTAAGAGATTCCGGCAGGAAGCAGTGGGCTTTGCTCCCTGACCAGATACGAGGGGGCGCCGCATGCGCGCGCTTGATCGAGTATCAGCTGCTCGACTTCTGGCGTCACTGCTGTCATGGGCCCAAGGACCGCGGTCGAGCCCGGCTTTATGATGGCAGCTTTCTCCGCAGCGATCTTTTCAAGCGTATCGCCAAGGATAGCCTGGTGATCGAGCCCGATCCCGGTGATGACCGCAACCGCGGGATTTACCACACTGGTCGCATCCCACCGCCCGCCGAGGCCGACCTCCAACACACCAACATCGACCTGGGCGTCACGAAACGCTACAAACGCGGCAACGGTCGTCAGTTCAAACTCAGTCAGATCGATACCGTGTTCGTCTTCGCAGAAGAACACCTCATCAAGCGCTCTCGCGAGGTCGGCGTCGCTGATGGGAGTGCCACAGATCTCGATGCGTTCGTTGAAGTCGATCAATTCCGGTGAGGTATACAGGCCGACGCGAAGTCCCGCCGCACGCAGCAAGGCGGCAACTTGGCGCACCACCGAAGTCTTGCCGTTTGTGCCAGCAACCTGGATCGAGGGAAAACTGTCCTGCGGGTCACCCAACAGATGGCACAGCTCACGGGTCCCTTCAAGGCTGGGATTGATATCCCAGCGCTTGGTCGCTTTCAGGCGTGTAAGCGACCCGGTGAACGAAGAGTCTGATCGGGGCATGGGCGCAACGTAGACCTATCCAAGGTCGGCGAGTTGACCGACCACTTTCTCCAGTTGTCCTTGAAGATCTTCAGCGCGCGCGCGATCCTTCTCGACGACCTCAGGAGCGGCTTTGGCAAGGAAGCCTTCATTGCCGAGCTTGCGCTGAAGTCGATCGAACTCGACCTGCAACTTCTCCTGTTCCTTTGACAAGCGCATGCGCTCGGCTTTCAGATCAACCAGGCCTTCAAGCGGGATGAACACCTCAAGGCCCTCCCCGATCATACTGACCGATGCCGGCGGCTTGGCGACGTCAGTTCCTACCTCAAGGCTCTCGGTATTCGCCAGGCTCTCGATCAAGGCACGGCGACTTATGATGAACTCCGCCTGCCCGGACGTGGAGGTACGTATCACCGCAGCCAGTGGCGTCTTCGGACTGATGCCATAGCGGGCACGTGTTGAGCGCAACGCGCTGATGGTCATCTTGATAGACGACAGTGCGGCTTCTGCCTGCGGGTCAAGGTATCTGGCCAAGGCATCGGCGTCCGGCCAGGCGGCCCTGATCAACATCGAAGCTTGCCCTTCTCGCACCAGCGGGAGCTTGCCCCATATCTCTTCAGTCACAAACGGCATCATCGGGTGCAGCAGGCGAAGCGTCTGGTCCAACACGAAGACCAGCATACGCTGGACCTCAGCACGCTCCCCGGCGCTGCCTTGCAGGCGGCCTTTTGCCAGCTCGATATACCAGTCACAGAACTCGTTCCACGTGAATTCATAAAGCGCGCGCGCCACCTCACCGAACTCAAACGTGTCAATGCCTTCAGAGACCTGACACACCAGCGTGGCCAGGCGCGAGAGAATCCATTTGTCAGCGGTGTGCGTCGGTTCGGGCGCCGCTGCGACCGGCGTATAGTCTTCCGTGTTCATAAGCACAAAGCGCGCGGCATTCCATATCTTGTTAGCAAAGTTGCGGCTGGAAAGGAGTTTCTCCTCCGAAAACTTCAGATCCTGGACGCCTGTGACCTGGAGCATCAGACCAAAGCGCATACCGTCAGCCCCATAGGTCTCCATCAGGTCAAGCGGATCGACACCGGTGCCGAGCGACTTGCTCATCCGCTTGCCCTCTTTGTTGAAAACAGTCGGATGGATGATGACGTCAGCAAACGGCACCTGCCCATCCATAAAGTACAGGCCGCTCATGATCATGCGCGCCACCCACAAGAAGAGGATGTCACGCGCGGTCGAGAGCGCTGAGGTCGGGTACCAGTAATCAACGGCCTCAGGTGCGTGAGATACGTCGCCGATGGGCCAGCCAAAGGTGGCAAAGGGCCATAACTGCGACGAGAACCAGGTGTCGAGTACGTCCTCATCCTGGCGCAGCGGTGCGCCGCAGTCGGGGCAGACCGTCAGGTCCTCTTTGCTCGCGAACTGCTTGCCACACGCGTCGCAATAGAAGACCGGGATACGGTGCCCCCACCAGAGTTGGCGCGAGATGCACCAGTCGCGGATGTTCTCCATCCAATGGAAATAGACGTTGCTCCAGCGCGCCGGATGAAACTTCACGCGCCCGTCGCGCACGGCGTCGATAGCTGGTTGCGCCAGCGGTTTCATATCCACAAACCATTGGTCTGACAGGTAGGGTTCAATCTCGGTATGGCAGCGATAGCAGTGGCCGACCGCATGCTCATGATCCTCGATCTTTTCCACGAAACCTTCAGCGTCAAGGTCAGCCAGGATGGCCTTGCGCGCTTCATAGCGATCAAGCCCGGCGTAGACGCCGCCCAGTTCGTTGATAGCCCCGTGCTCATCAAGCACATTGATCTGCTCCAGGTCATGGCGCTGCCCTACTTCAAAGTCGTTGGGATCATGGGCGGGCGTGATCTTAACCGCGCCGGTGCCGAACGCCGGATCGACATAATCATCGGCAATGATCTCCAACTTTCGTCCGACCAGGGGCAAAAGAGCAACAGAGCCTATGAGTTCCTGATAGCGCTCGTCATCGGGATGCACCGCAACCGCGACGTCGCCCAAGATCGTCTCCGGGCGCGTGGTCGCGACCGTGATGAAGTGGCGCCCGCCCACAGGCTTTTCCAGGGGATAATTAAGATAATGCAACCTTCCTGGCACATCCTCATGCTCAACTTCAATATCAGAGAGCGCGGTCGTACAACGGGGGCACCAGTTGATGATACGCCGCCCGCGATAAATCAGACCCTTGTCATACCAGTCGACAAAGACCTCGCGCACGGCGCGCTGATAGCTCTCGTTCATCGTAAACCACTCGTCGGAGTAATCACAGGAACAGCCCATGGCTTTCAGCTGGTCGATAATAGTCGAGCCGTATTGCTCACGCCACTCCCAGCACTTCTCGATAAAGGCCTCGCGCCCGACGTCGTAACGCGTCAAACCTTCCTTGGCAAGTTTCTGCTCGACCTTGTTCTGAGTCGCAATACCCGCGTGATCGGTGCCGACGACCCAACGAGTCGCCCGCCCCGCCATGCGGTTCTTGCGGATGAGCACGTCCTGGAGCGTGTTGTTCAGAGCATGACCCATGTGCAACGATCCCGTCACATTCGGCGGGGGGATCGTGATGTCATAAGGCTCACTTGTCGAGTCGGCGACCCCTTTGAAGCACCCCTCCTTCAACCAGCGGTCGAACAGGGTCGTTTCTATCTGTTTCGGGTCGAATTGTGGAGCCAGTTCGGTCATTAGCTTGCTTTCTTCTTCTGCTTCTTCTCGGACATATCCCCGTGGAAAAGCGCTTCCTGCTCAGCAGACGAGGATCTCGCAGCGTCGCTGTCATCACTGTCGTCAGACTCCTGGGCCTTTGCAGACGGCTTACGTCGGATAGCCAGATGATTGGTCCCTTTGACCGCCTCCGGCGTGACCGTCACCGATACGATGTTGTCATCGCTCGGCAAGTCATACATTATGTCAAGTAGCAGGCGTTCTGTGATCGAGCGCAGGCCGCGCGCGCCCGTCTCACGTTTGATCGCCTGGCGGGCGATTTCTTTGAGCGCGGCGGGTTCGAAGTCCAGCTCGACTCCTTCCAGCGCAAACAAGCGACGATACTGCTTGACCAGCGCGTTGCGCGGACGGGTCAGGATATGGACCAGGTCTTCTTCACCCAGCTCTTCGGTCGACGCGATGACGGGAACGCGCCCGATGAACTCCGGAATAAGCCCGAAAGCCACCAGATCCTCCGGCAAAACGTCTTCCAGAAGACGAGCCCCGGTCCGTTTTTCATGCTGTGACAACTCACTTGTGAAGCCGACCCCACGCCGACCAACACGATCACCGACGATCTTGTCGAGGCCCACAAAGGCGCCAGCTGCGATGAATAGGATATTGGTCGTGTCGATCTTGATGAGTGGCTGGTTGGGATGCTTGCGCCCGCCCTGTGGCGCCATCGCGGCCACCGTGCCTTCGACGATCTTGAGGAGCGCCTGCTGGACGCCTTCGCCTGAGACATCGCGTGTGATCGAGAGGTTCTCTGCCTTGCGCGCGATCTTGTCGATCTCGTCGATGTAAATGATGCCAGTCTGCGTGCGCTCGACGTCGCCATCGGCTGCGTTATAGAGCTTGAGCAGGATGTTTTCGACATCCTCGCCCACATAGCCGGCCTCCGTCAGCGCCGTGGCGTCTGCGATCGCGAAGGGCACGTCGAGGATACGCGCGAGCGTCTGCGCCAGCAGGGTTTTGCCCGTGCCAGTCGGTCCCAGCAATAAAATGTTACTTTTTGCGATCTCAGTTGGGTCCTCTTCATCGCCAGACTGGTCTGCCAGCACCCGCCGGTAATGATTGTGCACCGCCACGCTCAGCAGGCGTTTGGCGTGTTCCTGCCCGACCACGTAGTCATCCAGGCGCGCGTGGATCTCACGCGGCGTTGGCAATTGGTCGGGGTTAAGCGCGTTGGTACTCCGGTGCTTCTGCGCTTCCTCTGAGTCCTGTGCGGACATGATGGCGTTGCATTCATCGATGCACTCATCGCAGATAAACGCACCTGAAGGTCCGGCTACCAGGCGCTGCACCTGGCGCTGATCCTTGCCACAGAACGAGCAGCTGACCGGCATACCCAATATGGGGGGATCGCCCCGATAGTCGTCGCTCACGGCCTACTTCTTCTCTTCTGGTTTCTTGCGGTTCTCGATGACCGCATCGATCAGGCCGTAAGCCTTGGCCTCTTCGGCGTTCATGATGTTGTCACGATCGGTGTCCTCGTCAATGCGGTTTATCGGTTGGCCGGTGCATTCAGCCAGGATGGCGTTAAGCTCTTTGCGCATGCGCAGGATCTCTTCAGCCTGGATCTTGATGTCAGAGGCCTGGCCCTGTGCACCGCCAGAAGGCTGATGGATCAGCACGCGCGAGTGCGGCAGCGCGAAGCGCTTGCCCTTCTCGCCAGCGGCCAGCAGCACGGCGGCCATGCTCGCGCACTGGCCAATACAGATCGTTGAAACGGCTGGCTTGATATAGCGCATCGTATCGAAGATGCCGAGCCCGTCAGTCACCGAGCCGCCCGGTGAGTTGATGTAGAACTGGATTTCCTTTTCCGGATCCACGCTCTCAAGGTGAAGCAACTGAGCAATAACGATGCTCGCGCTGACTTCGTTGACCTCGCCGGTCAGAAAGACCACGCGATCGTTGAGCAGCCGTGAATAGATATCGAAACTGCGCTCCCCCCGGTTGGTCTGCTCGATGACCATCGGGACCAGCTGTGCGGTCACCGGGTCGATAGAGGTTTCATAAGTGTTCATAAAGGCTCTCCTTACCTTGCTAATCTTCCTTTTTTGTTGCTGGTTTCTTCGCCGCGGGCTTTTCTGCAGCGGGCTTTTTGGCTGCCGATTTCTTGTTTGCCGTCTTCGCCGCTGGCTTTTTGGCTGCCGCCTTCGCTGCCGACTTCTTGACTGCCGGCTTCTTCGCGGCGGCTTGCTCAGCCTCGTCGACGATCTCGATCTCGGCGCTGCTGCGCAGCCACTCCAACGCGTTGCGTCGCGTCAGGTCGTCCAGCAAGTTCGTCATCAGGCCGTTTTCAAGCCAGCGCTCTTTGATCGCATCGGCCTCCATTTTGTTCGCTTCTGCGACTTTGGCTAGCTCCTCATCGGCTTCCTCTTCATCGGCCACCAGCTTCTCCGCGCGTGCCAGAGCCTCAAGCGCCAGATCCTGGCGAACACCGATCTCAGCCTGCTGACGCATCTCATTTGCAAAGGCCTGGGGATCCTGCCCCGTCATCTGAAGGTACTCGTCCAGTGTCATCTTCTCTTTCTGACCCTGCAGCATGTCGCCGAACTGCTCGCTCAGGCGCTGAAGGCGGCTCTCGATCATCTGCTCGGGGACTTCGCCTTCCATCTTTTCGACCAGGGCCGCCAGCAAGGCGTCATCCTGCATGCGCTCATACGAGGTGGCGCGCTGGTTGTTCAGGTACGTGCGTAAGGAGTCACGCAGAGCCTCCAGGGAGTCAAAGCCCATCTGCTTGGCAAACTCGTCATCAAGGTCGGGCAACTGAAAATCAGCGACCACTTTGACTTCCGCGTCAAAGTGGATGGTCTTGCCCGCAAAATCACTGTTGACGCCCGTATCCTCTATGACGAACTCTGCGGTTGCTGTCTCTCCCGCGGTTTTCCCGATCAGAGCTTCCTCGAACTGTGGCGGCATCATCCCTTGGCCCAGGTGCAGTTCCAGGTCATCGACCTCGGAGCCCTCAAAAGGCTCGCCATCGATCGTAGAGGTAAAACTCACGATCGCAACCCCGCCCTCAGTAACTACCGCATCTTTTGGCGCGGGCAGTATCTGGCCAAAACGCTGGCGGCTCACCTCGACCTGCTGGTCGACCTCGGCATCAGTCGCCTCACGGGGCGGCATCGTGATACTTACTTTGGTGTCAGTAAGGGTCAGTTCGGGACGCAGGGCAACGGTCACCGTGTAGGTGTAGTTCTTACCCTCTTCCAGTTGCTCGGGGTCAGGGAAGTCCGCTTGCCCGACCGTGCGCAGACGCTCCTGATCGGCAGCCTGGGGATAGGTGTAGTTGATCAGGTCCTCAAGCGCCGTCGTCAGGATATAATCCCGGCCCAACTGCTGCTCCAGCACCTGGCGCGGAGCATGCCCCGGGCGAAAGCCAGGGATGCGCACGCGACTGGCAAGCCCCTTAAACGCCGAAGCGATGGTGGCGTCGACCTGCTCGGCCGGCACCGTAACCGTCAGATCGCCAGCATTATCGCCCGTTGTAGTAAATGAAGATTTAACCATATATGTTTCTTTCTCTTAGTCAGAGGGGGTTAATACGCCTCATCTATTGTACCGATATATCGTAGCAAACCACTCTGACAACACGAAAACAGAATCAAGAGCGGCCCGAATGCCGGGCTCCTGCGATCAGCGCTTCACCCAGAGAGCCGTGATCTCCCCAAAGACGTACTTGCGTTGCTCGTCAGGATCCTGATAGGTCTCCTCAATATAGGCGTGCGCCTCCGGCGCGCCCGCCGTGATCGCGAAGAAATCCTTACCGACCAGCCTGAACACGTTATCCGTGAGATCCTCTGGTTGTATCTGGGTGAATTGCTGCTCAAAGCTCATCGCTTTGCTCCTTCCTGGCCTCCTGCGGGAGCCGTGACTACATGTGTTTGCTGTCTTTTAGGGGATTCCCGCTGAAAAAGATAATCTCGCCTATTCAAGTAACCACTCGATAAGATTTTGATGTTTGATACCCGACATATCGCCTGTGCCAACCGTATCAAGTGTTAAAAGCGTTTTGGGATAGTTGTCCCCAAGAGACCGCAACGGCGCAAGTTCTCTATCTAAGACCTGTTCATCCAAAACCGTCTGCGCAACTTGATAATAGTGTGTCTGATCTCCGCTCGACACAACAAAGTCAACTTCTTGTGTTCCCTGCTTACCGATAGACACTCGGTCATATCTTCTGCAAAGTTCAAGGAACACAACATTCTCAATACGCCGACCGACATCACCCGTGCTTTTCCCGAGCAGCCAAAAGCGGAATCCCAGGTCGCCGAGATAATACTTTTCAAGCGTTTGCAGATACTCCTTGCCCTTAAGGTCAAAGCGATCTACCTTGAAGAGAAGGTAGCTCTCCAGCAAAGAGTCAAGGTAATCGCTTACGGCGCCACGCGACACTTTGTTGTCGCTTTGCATGAGGGAATCCGCGATCCGCTTGATCGAACTGATATTACTGATATTGTCCGCCAGAAAAGATGCCGTTGCTCCAAAAGAGTTCATATCCATACGAGGTTTTCTTTTTGCGATATCTTTGACAATGATCGTATTGAATACGCCTTCAAGGTAGTCAAGGATATCGCGTTCGTCAGTGAGGGTCGCAGCAAAGGGAAGACCTCCGCGCGTAAGATAGCGATTGAATGCCTCCTCCTTTGAAGGAAGTGGCTCTTGAGAAAACGGGGGGTACTTGAGAGGATAGGTAAGGAATTGTCCACGCGAAGAGGGATACATCTCTTCAAGCGCAGAATAATACTCCTTAAAAGAAAAAGGATAGGCTTTGATCTCTACATAACGCCCGGTGAGATACGTCGCCAGCTCCCCCGACAGGAACCAGGCGTTCGATCCCGTGATATAAAGATCGACATCGTCTCTCACGAAAAGCGCATCAGCGATCTTTTCAAAATCCTTCACCAGCTGGATCTCATCAAGAAAGACATAAGTGACGCCTCTCGTGCCAAGACGCGCAACCACATAGTCGTACAGCTCTTTAGCAGTTAAAGGATACTCCTCAATAAAACTCTCAAAATTGATCGACATGATGTTCGAGTCAGAAATGCCAGATTGCAGCAAATCCTCCTGATACAATTCCATGATGGTCGATTTGCCACAACGGCGCATCCCTGTGATCACTTTGATCACATCTTTATCTTTCCACCTTTTAAGCCAATCAAGGTAATAGGGGCGACTTATCATCAGGAGAGTTCCTTTCCGTAACAATGCAGCTCTTTTATCATCTGCTAAACATGTCAATATATTAGCATTTTTATTGATATATTTCAATAAATGCTATTAAGTTGGCAGATTATTACACGCAAACACGCTTGGGGGTTCCGCTTGTCCGGGATGGGGATGGGAGGGGATGCGCCTGCTCAGACATACTCGCCGCAATCGCTTCCGGCAAGCACAAGGCTTTGCGCGGCTGCGTAACTCGCATTCGCACCCCCTCCCATCCCCATCCCTGCCTAATGCTTTATAATCGGAGATGCTACAAATCCGGCTGAAGGCAGCCGACTGAAAATCTATTATCTTTGTGTCCAAAAAACCGGCAACGAGGCGTCTAGCCCCTATAGTCGGTTTGAGGACAGTCTTTGCCTTCTTTATCGGATTTGTAGCAAGGGGTTAGGCGCCTTCTTGCAGTTAATTACATGAATCTCCTTACCTCTGTTGTAATCACGGGGTTTGGAGATCAAATGGCAAACAATAGCAGCGCTCTTTCAAAAGCGAGAGTGGCGCGAGCAGATGAATTCTACACCCAGCTCGTTGATATTGAAAATGAGCTACGCCATTATCGTGAGCAACTACGTGGCAAAACAATCCTTTGCAACTGCGACGACCCTTATGAAAGTAACTTTTTCAAATACTTCGCAATGAACTTCAATTTCCTTGGACTTAAGAAGCTCATAGCGACAAGCTTTGTACCTAGTCCAATAGCCGGCGTTCAACTGCCACTTTTCGAAATTGAAGGATTAAAAGCAACTATCGACAAAGAGCCTTTTAAGATCGAGATCCATGGAGTACATGATCTGACTGGTGACGGATCAATCGGACTGAATGATATAGCTGAACTTTTAAAGCAGGATGAAAACGTGGCAACGCAGTTACACGGCGATAATCTGTACTGCGCTGGTGACTTTCGCAGCTCCGAATGTGTTGAACTTCTTCGTGAGGCAGATATTGTCGTCACCAACCCTCCCTTCTCGCTCTTTCGGGAATTCATTGTTCTACTTGCTATGCTTCATAAGCAATTCCTGATTATCGGAAACATGAACGCGATCACCTATAAAGAAGTCTTCCGATTGATTATGACGAATAACTTATGGCTTGGCGAAAGCATTCATAGCGGAGATCGTGAGTTTAGGGTTCCTAAGTATTATCCGCTTGACGCAACAAGTTGCCGCGTTGACGAATTCGGGAATAGCTATATTCGAGTAAAAGGCGTCCGCTGGTTTACGAATCTTGATGTGCCGAGCCGCCATGAAAAACTTCCACTTTATAAAACATACTCTGCCGAAGAGTATCCCACTTACGACAACTACGCCGCAATCAACGTTAATAAGACGGCAGAAATACCCGCCGACTATTATGGCATTATGGGTGTCCCAATTTCATTTATGGACAAATACAATCCAGACCAGTTTGAAATAATCGGCGCAAGTGATAACGGCGCTATTGATGAAAAGTATAAGCTGCCGCACTTCAAAAAGCATAATGAACCGTATATTGATGATAAGAAACTCTACAAACGCATTTTCATCCAGCGAAAGGACAGACCGTAATGAAGATCGAATTGCAGAATATCACCGTCCGAGAAGTCTCGGCAGGTTATGCGGATAACTCGGAGGCAGGCGTTACTGGTTACGACGACAAACTCGACATCCGACCGCCCTATCAGCGGGAGTTTATTTACAAGGACAAGCAACGCGATGAAGTTATCCGTACCGTGCGCAAGGGATTTCCGCTCAACACGATGTATTGGGTCGTGCGCCCGGATGCTGGCTTCGAGCTGATGGACGGGCAGCAGCGCACGATCTCGCTCTGCCAGTATGTGGCGGGCGAGTTTAGCGTTGACTTCGACGGCATGCCCCAGTACTTTCATGGGCTAACTACGGCGGAACAAAATCAGATACTGGACTACCCGCTCTCCGTCTATGTCTGCGCGGGCAGCGACAAAGAGAAGCTCGACTGGTTCAAGATCATCAACATTGCGGGCGAGAAACTCACCGATCAGGAGCTTCGCAACGCGATCTACACGGGCCCCTGGCTGGCCGACGCCAAAGTGTGGTTCTCGAAACCGGGGGCGCCGGCGGCGCACCTCGCCGACAAGTATGTGAGCGGTACGCCGATCCGCCAGGAGTTTTTGGAGACGGCGCTTAAGTGGATCTGTGACGCGCAAGGGCTGACCACTATCGAAGAATATATGGCGCTGCACCAGTATGATGACAACGCCAGCCAACTCTGGTTGTACTTTCAAAAAGTGATCCAATGGGTGGAGGCGGTGTTTCCCCACTGGCGCAAGGAGATGAAGGGGCTTGACTGGGGCGCCCTCTACAACGCGCACAAGGATGACGATCTTGACCCGACCGCGCTGGAGGCACACCTGGCCGAACTGCTTGAGGATCCCGAGGTCAGCAACAAGCGCGGCGCCTGGCGCTTCGTCCTGGATGGAGATGAGCGCGCGCTAAGCCTGCGCAGCTTCGACGAGCGGCAGAAGCGTGAGATATTCGAGCGTGACGGCGGGGTCTGTCAGCATTGCGGCGCGGTGATCGCCGACGTCAGCGCCGGGCAGTTCGACCATGTCAAACCCTGGAGTCGCGGCGGCAAGACTGAGGTCGATAACGGCCAGCTCCTCTGCCCGGACTGCAACGCCCGCAAGAGCGACGCCTGGTAGAGCCTAAGCAGTCGTTACGTTGTTGAGTGTGATCAGTAGACCGACGATCGTGATCTCCAGCTCGACCGACTCGCCTGCCTGCGACGCGGTGAACGAGCAGGTGCTCTCGGGCCACTTGAAAGGCTTCTTGTTCAGCTTGCCCACCTGAACGAAGTTCATCGCCTGCGCGGTCTCGAATTTGAGCACTTCTCCAATGCAGACATTTCCCACCAAGGCGCCGTTGCAGTAAACGCTGAACTTTCCCCGCTGGAGTGCCTCGTTGACCTTCACGGTGACCGTTATCGGCTGTGATGTTGCGACTGTCTGTTCCATGTTCTGCGCCCTTTCCTGCTGTTGCTTCATTGCTTCCTGCCCCTTGCTCCAGGCCAGGTAGCTCCTGACGGAGATCACGCCGACAAAGACGCCCGCGACCAGGCAGATCAAGCCAAACAAGGCCTGACCTACGCTGATCAAAAGGACGCCCAGTATCAACGCAAGCACACCCCAGATGATATTGAGTATCTTGCTGAATTTCATACTTGTCTCCTGACTCGTCAACTGATCCGACCGCCTCTGGCGACCCTAGCTCGCAGCGACCGCCACCGTAAAGTTGATCCGCTGCTTCTTCGCGTACTTTTCGGCGCTCGATCCTGCCTGCCCAATGATCGTCAGCTCGGGCGAGCAACCCGTAAACGCAAAACTGAGCGCACCGCTCAAGGCTCCCCGCGGGGCCAGCGCATTAATGTCGTCATAGAAGGTATCGATCTGCGTGACGCTGGCGGGGATCGTAATGCTCCTCAGCTGCGCACAGCCGCTGAAGGCCGACTCCCCGATCATGCGCGCGCCTTCGGGCAGCGCCATGCTCCCCAACTTCTTGCAGCCGCTGAACGCATGATCACCGATGCGCCTGATGTGGACGGCCAGCGTCACGGACTCCAGATTTTCACAGTTTAAGAAGGCATAATCTCCGATGGTATCTGCGATGCCCGGAATAACGATTTCTTTCAGGCTCGCGCACTTTTCAAACGCGTTATCTCCGATAAGATAGACGCTCGCGGGGATCGTCACATCCACCAGGTTGATGCAGCCGCTAAAGGCGCCGCTCTCGCCACTGGTCAGACTGATCTCGCTGATGACTTTGACGCCCTCTGGGATGACAACTCCCGTGAGGTCCTTGCATTTTTTGAAGGCCCCGTTTTCAATGCCCGTCACCGGTTTGCCCTCAACCTCAGCGAGAATGGAGATGTTGCCCGCCGCATTCGGGCTTTTGATGACCTTCGCATCCTTTTTGCCCACCGAATACCGCACGCCGTTGATCTCGCTCTTTTGACCAAACAAGCCCATGATGATCTCCCTCCGAAGAGAACTCGCGTCAGTGTATCTCAAGGATAAGCTATCGTCGCCTTGATTCCAACTAATTCTCTGCCACTCTCTTATTTGCGAGTGATTTTTCCTTTTACTGTCAGCAATACTGGCAAAGAGCCGGCCAGCGCTGACAACATGAAATAGACGTAAAATGAGAGCAGGGTTTTTGAACTTAACGAAACAGTTTAAATTCAGTTACGCCGGGAAAGCAAAGGGTACATGAAGAAATCTCTGATATTGTCTGCTTTTTTCGCTCCGCTTGTTCTATTCTGGGCGGTGGCGCTTCCTCTCGTTTATTTTTCTCATACCACGCTCTACTCCGCTTTTGTGCTTCCCTACTTTGTTGTTTGTTTTGTTGTAGCGCTTCTGCTCGCTTTCTTTTTCCTCTTGGACTTTATCAGGAAGAAAAATCCATTCAGGAAAAAGGAGTGCATCATAAGCGCTGCGCTCGCCCTCGGCCTCCTGGTCACGCTTGTGAGCTCTCCTCTTATGCTTCCTGTTGTCTGGAACCTAAAGAAACCCGCGCGGCAGCGCGTAGCGCAACGCATTATCGCCCTTGCCAGGGAAGAAGGCTACACGGATGGGTCCAAAGTAAATTTACAAAAAGACGAGTCCCACCTTTCCGATTATGGGATTGTCTACTACTACACTGACGGAAAAGTTTCCGCGGTGCTATTCTGGGACACTCAAGGAGCTCAAGGCGCCTATGGACTACTCCATGGAAGCGGAAGCATCTATGTCTCCGCGCCACGAGTAAGACCTCCCGTAAGCGCAAGTGATTTCGTGTGGCATGAGCGTGATTCAGGACACTGGTGGATCGGGAGCGAGTAAGGCGAATCCGGCGTGAATGTCTCCCTCCCCTTTGGCAAGAACATTGATCCCGCTCAGATCGCCAAGATCAGCTTTGACGACTACACGATCACGATAAAGTGAGTCCAGACGCACCAGGATCAGTGTTCTCAACGACCAGATTCGAGTTCACTGACAGGCGGGGCGTTAAATCTTGGCTCTGTAGGCACGCATGGCAAAGAGGTAGGCCACGATCATGATGCCGACGCACCAGGCCAAAGCGACCCAGATGCTGCTGCCCGCTGGCTGTGAGTTCAGCAGCGCGCGGATCGTATTGGCGATCGAAGTCACCGGCTGGTTCTCCGCGAAGATGCGCAGCACCTTGGGCATCGTCGCTGTCGGTATGAAAGCCGAGCTCAAAAACGGCAGGAAGATGATCGGGTAAGAGAACGCGCTTGCGCCGTCGATCGACTTTGCCGTAATGCCCGGGATGACCGCGATCCAGGTCAAGGTAAGTGTGAACAACGCAAGGATGCCGATCACCGCAAGCCAGTTCAGGAAAGACGCGCTTGACCGGAAGCCCATGAGCAGCGCGATCGCGATGATGATCACGACCGAGATCATATTGGACACCAGCGAAGTCAGCACGTGTGCCCAGAGCATCGCCGAGCGACTGATCGGCATGGAGTTAAAACGCGTGAACAGCCCGTTTTGCACGTCGGTGAACAGGCGAAACGCCGTATACGAGATGCCGGAAGCGATCGCGATCAGCAGGATGCCGGGCAACAGGTAGTTCACATAGGTGGTGCCCGCGGGCAGGCTGCCTTTGAGCGCGCCACCAAAAACATAGACGAACAGCAGCATGAAGGCGATCGGCATGAGCAACACGGTGATGATCGTATCGGGGCTGCGCAGGATATGACGCATCAGGCGCCCAAAGAGCACGATGGTCTTACTCATCAGGATCACTTCCCTCGCGTAACAGAGAGCCCACCGATGACAAGGGGTCAGGTACTTTGTCATGCACGCATGACAAAGTACCTGACCCCTTGTCATCGGTGATTGCGAGAAAGACGTCCTCAAGCGTTGGTTGCTTCTCAACATATTCAACTTTCGCGGGCGGCAGGAGCTTTTTGAGCTCATCGAGCGTGCCGTTGGCGATGATCACGCCGCCATGCAGGATCGCGACCCGATCCGCGAGTTGCTCCGCCTCATCCAGGTACTGGGTCGTGAGCAGGATCGTCGTGCCGCCATCTGCGAGCGTCCTGACGGTCTTCCAGACTTCAAGACGTCCCTCCGGGTCAAGCCCCGTCGTCGGCTCATCAAGAAAGATCACCGCCGGCGCGCCTACGAGCGACATCGCGATGTCGAGACGGCGCTTCATGCCGCCGGAGTAGGCGCCCGCCCGCTTGTTAGCCGCCCCGGCGAGCCCAAAGCGCGCGAGCAGGTCGTCAGCAACCTGAGCGGGCGCAGACACATTGCGCAGTCGGGCGATCAAGATCAAGTTCTCGCGCCCGGTGAGGATGTCGTCAACGGCGGCGAACTGCCCCGTCAGGCTGATGCTCTCGCGCACCTTCTCCGGCGCGCTGGCCACGTCAAAGCCATTCACGATCGCCGTACCCCCATCAGCTTTCAGCAGTGTCGCCAAGATGTTGATCGTGGTCGTCTTACCCGCGCCGTTACTGCCGAGCAACGCAAAGATCTCGCCGCGCCCGACCTCGAAGTCAACGCCACGCAGGACTTCCTGGTCCTTGAAGGACTTTCGCAGCCCCTGTACCTCCAGCGCTTTATCAGCCATCAGGATCCACTCCTCTTCCCCAGGTGACAAAAGGGTGCCTGACCCCGTTTTGTCACCCGTTACTTGCCGAGCTTCTCTGCCAGCGTACGATTCAGCTTCTCGCGGCGCTTCTCGATGTAGCCCTTCTCGCCATATACCAGCTGGTCGGCAAACGCGGCCACGTCCTCACCGGTGATCTCCAGCACGGGGCGACCGTCCGCCGCGCCTTCTTCAAACAGCTCTACCAGGCTCTCAAAGGACTCGATCCTTTCGGTACCTCCCGTGGCCCAAAGATACTTCTGGATCTCGTCATAAGCGATCCAATAGTCGCCCGGCAACTCGTGCGCGCGCTTCTGCACCGCGCGATAACGCTTCTTCTCGCTCAGGTCGCCGGTTACGGTCTCTAGTATGTCTTTAGCCGCCATGTCAGCTCTCCTTCAACTCATTTAACCGCGAGGAAACAAACTCCCACTTCTCCCAAAACGTCTTCAGCTCCGCGCGCCCCGCGTCGTTGAGCTTGAAGAACTTGCGCGGCGGGCCCAGCTCGGATGGCTTGCGGGACGTCTCGACCAGGCCGCCCCGTTCCAGCCGGATCAGGATGGTATAGACCGTGCCTTCGACCACGTCGGTAAAGCCCAGCTCATTGAGCCGCCGCGTGATCTTGTAGCCGTAGGTCTCACCGCGGCTGATGATCTCGAGCACGCAGCCCTCCAGGACGCCTTTGAGCATCTCGGTCAGGTTATCCATCTTCCACCTCCTCTGGTCACTCACAAGAGCTTCTCTAGTTAGCACTACTGATATGCAGCACCACTTAGTACTACTACATTGTGTTACTTAGTAGTAAGGATGTCAACACTAAAATAGATTATTTTGAGCATCTTGTCCTACACCATTTAGTACAAGACCACAAAATCCAATCTAATGAGCACATCAAGGGTATAACTTATCCCTCCAAAAGCTCTTTGCTATACTGAGGCATCTGACATGAAGATAAAGAAGACAAGGATAAGAATGGGAAAAATATCTATCAAGGCCACGTTAAAAAGCGCCTTCGTTCTCTACCAGAAAAACTTCAAGAGCCTGTCGGCGTTCTCATTACTATACGCGCTCTTTATGATGTGTTCCGCCCTTTCCACTTTCTTCTTTGGCAAAAGCGTCGGCTCGCCACTGATGCTGGGACTGGCAGCGCTCCTTATGATCGCCATGTATGTGCTCCTCTTGGTAGTAGTCCCAAAAGCGATGTTAGGAATCCAGATCCATATCGCAGGTATTATCAGGGGTGAAAAGCCAGGCGTACGGGATTCTTTCACAAAAACCAAGGGAAGGGTTGCATGGCTTATTTCGAATATGATGATGCTGGTCCTCATCCTTGTTATACCTCTGCTGGCTGTCATTTACCTATTCAATGCTCTGAAAAGTCCGCTCTCTTTTCTGGTCACGATACCGCTCAGCCTGTTGTTCTTATCAGTGATCTATATGCTTGTTCCAATGATCGCATTAGAGGACTCATCTGGATTCAAAATAAAAGCGAGCTTCAGGCTGATAAAAGGCAATCATGTGCGAGTCATAGCGCTTGTATTCTTAACCGCGACCGTATTCACTCTACCAAGCAGCGTACTTCCGCAAACCGTGTTCAAGGGCCATCCTCTTGCAACCCTTATCGTTGCGGCAGTGACCAGCCTGCTCCTTGTTATCACGTTCGCGTTCGCAGAAGTTGTTCGAGGCGTCTTGTACCACCAGTTGAGCGCTCAGAATGCTTTGCCAGAGGAACCATCGGAGCCACCCGCCTAGGATTGCTATACTGGAATGCGCGTTGCGGGCGTGGCGGAATGGCAGACGCGCCAGGTTTAGGTCCTGGTGGGGCAACCCGTGTAGGTTCAAGTCCTATCGCCCGCACCAACTCAGCAGTTGCGCGAACTAACGCCAGCCAAGTCGTGCCATCCACATCGATCTTTCCACTTCCCTTGCCCCGGATTATTCGTATAATAGAGACGATCTACTTCAGCGAAAAGCAGGCCATTGAGAACAGGTGGAGGATAGAGCGTGGCAAGTATCCAGTTAAAACACATCACCAAACGGTACCCCGGCACCACGGTACCGGCAGTTGAAGACCTCAACTTATCGATCGAGGACAAAGAGTTCATCATTCTGGTAGGGCCGTCGGGCTGCGGAAAGTCTACCGTACTCCGTATGATCGCCGGTCTCGAAGAGATCACCGACGGCGAGATTTTCATCGGGGACCGGCTCATCAACGAAGTCGCTCCCAAGGACCGCGACATCGCCATGGTGTTTCAGAACTATGCGCTTTATCCTCATATGACCGTGTATAAGAACATGGCATTCAGCTTGAAACTGCGCAAGACCCCCAAAAAGGAGATCGACGAGAAGGTCAGGGCTGCCGCAAAGATACTAGACATCGAGTCCCTGCTCGATCGCAAGCCCCGGGCCTTATCGGGTGGCCAGCGCCAGCGCGTGGCGCTGGGGCGCGCGATGGTGCGCAACCCTTCAGTGTTTCTGCTGGACGAGCCGCTCTCGAATCTTGACGCGAAACTGCGCACCTCGATGCGCGCTGAGATCACCCGGCTGCACGAACGCCTCGGCACCACCTTCGTCTATGTCACACATGACCAGACAGAAGCGATGACCATGGGAGACCGGATCGCGGTTATAAAAGACGGCGTCATCCAGCAGATCGACACGCCGCAGAACCTGTATGATCACCCCCAGAACCTGTTCGTGGGCGGATTTATCGGCTCGCCTCAGATGAACCTGATCGATGCGACCGTGGAAAAGGCCGCGGACGGCTACTGCGCGGCTTTCGGCGAGACTAAAATCGGGATTCCCGAGCAGGTCATGTCAGCCGCTGTCTGCGCGGACTACGAAGGCAAGCCGGTGGTACTGGGCATCAGGCCTGAGTTCATCAGCGAAACCGGATCACACTCGGAAGAGCATAACCTGATGACGGGAGACGTTGACCTCGCAGAGTCCATGGGAGCGGAGAAGTTCGTCTATTTCGCCTGCGAAGGCTGCCCCTGCATCGCGAAAGTGCCCGGAAGTAGTCCTATCCAGAGCGGAGAAAGCGTCTCCTTTGCCGTCGACTGCACCATGATCCACGCGTTCGACAAAGAGACTGGCCTGACCATAAGCAAGTAAGCTATGCGGTCCAGTTCACATCGGGTATCTGCTACTATTAGAGGGACTACTTGGTTTCTTTTGAAAGGAGCCACTACGTATTATTGTTCTTTGGAACCGCTTCTGATCATCGTCCAACTGGGAGGTGGTGCGGCCTGAACGTCATTTTGGCAAAGCGTTGCCATGGCGCCTGCGGGTTTCATGGCGCTCACTGATCGATCTGACAACACAAACGGAGGTAATAAGGTGAAGAAGAAACTGACATTGATCATAGCTCTGGTCATGGTGCTTTCTATAGTGCTCATGAGCGCAGGTTGCGGTAAGTCGAACAACAACTCCACATCCTCGAGCAGCTCGCTGAAAGGGCAAAAGATCACGGTCATCCTTCCTCAGAACGAGGCGGATACCGTTGGTTTCCGCGCAGCGAAGACCAAAGAGTTCGAGAAAGAAACCGGCATCCAGGTCGAACTTATCGAGAAAAGCTGGGAAGGCGTCTCCGACGACGTTACCGGTGACCTTGCTTCTGGCGGCGGCACCTACGACGTCATCGAGTTCGATAACTCCTGGATCGCGAAATTCATTAAAAACCAGTGGGTAGCTCCCCTGGATCAATACATGACTGCTGATATGAAGAGCGGCATGGTCCCCGGGCTTCTCGATCTGTTCTCCTCAGGTGGAAAGCACTACGGGATCGTCTGGAACAACGACACCCGCTTCTATATGTACAACAGCAAGATGCTGGCCGACGCAGGCCTGTCCGCTCCTCCCAAAACCTGGGATGAGGTCGCGGCCCTTTCGAAGAAGACCGGCAAGAATGCCTACATGGACACCTACAAACAGGAACAGATGGGCACTAACGAATTGATGTTCTGCGTCTATTCCTTTGGTGGGAACTTCGTCGATGACCAGGGTAACCCGATCGTAAGCACGGACCCCGGTGTCAAGGAAGCCTATACCTGGCTGGCACAGGCTTACAAAGATGGCGTTTTTGGCAAGGCAACGTTGACCATGGACTATGAAGAAGTCGCCCAGTCCTTTAATAACGGGGACTTCCCGCTGATGCTCCAGGCATGGCCGGGCGTGTATGCTGATTCCAACGACAGCACAAAGTCAAAGATCGTTGGCGACGTCAATGTCGCGGACTACTCAGTAAGCAAGACTGGCAATGAGCAAGTCGTCCTGACTCTTCCTGAGGCCATGGCCATTACCTCGACCTCTAAACATAAAGAGGCCGCCTGGAAATATATCGAGTATATGTCCAGCAAGTCAATGGATAAAGAGCGGGCACTGCAGATCGGCGCGCTGCCGATCTGGTCATCGCTTTACAATGATCCTGAGCTCCTGAAGAAGTATCCGTACTGGGAGCAGTTTGGTAAGCAGGCGCAAAACTCCAAGGGTTATCCGAAGATCGTCTGGGTCGACAGTTTCTCTGACATTGTCGCCAAGGAATCTCAGAAGATCCTATCGGGCAGCGTCACCGTTGACCAAGGTTTGAACGAGATGCAAAAACTTATGTTGGACGCGCAGAAAGCGGCTGCCCAGCAGTAATTCGCAAGCAGGTATCCCCGGCGCTATTCTTGGCGCCGGGGATACCTCACCGACCCACCTCGCTGGAAACAGCTAAAACCAAAGAACAGGAATATGAAGACAAAGCCACTGAAGAAACGTGAGAAGGAACCCTTTTTCGAAAGACATCTGGGTCCGATACTCATCACACCAAGCACCTTGGTCATCTTCGGGATATTATTTATTCCGATATTTTATGCGCTCTACATGAGCCTTAATCGGATATCGTTTCGGGGCGCCGACACGATCTATAAGTTCGCCGGGCTCCAGAACTTTATCAACTTATTCACGACCGACCCCTGGTTCAAGAGTTCTTTCCTTGTAACGCTCTTGTTCGTCATGTTGACCGTGGCGACTGAGATCGTCATCGGGGTCGCCGCTTCACTGGTCCTTAATAAGAAGTTTCACGGCCGGGGTTTCGTCCGGGGGTTGATGATACTGCCCTGGGCGATGCCGACCGTCGTCAACGCCGTCATGTGGAAATGGATCTTTAACGCCGAGTACGGCGCAGCCAATGGACTGCTCCTCAAGCTGGGACTGATCAAAACCAGTATCGCCTGGCTCGGCACGCCAAGGATGGCGTTTTTCTGTGTGTTCCTCGCAAACGTCTGGAAAGAGACCCCGTACGTGATCCTGCTGGCGATCGCCGCCCTTTCGACGATTCCCGAGGATCTCTACGAGGCCGCCAGCATCGATGGAGCCGGAGGCTGGAAAGCATTCTGGCGCATTACCCTGCCGATGATCAAACCGGTGCTCCTGATCTTGCTGATCACAAAAACGATCTGGGCGTTTCAGACCTTCGACCTGGTCGCGATCATGACGAGCGGGGGGCCGCAAAACGCGACGAACCTGCTCTCGTACTACATACACTTCGTCGCCTTCAAGCAGACCGATTTCGGGAGCGCGGCCGCCATGAGCTACGTCCTGTCAATGATATGTTTTGCGCTCTCATTTGTCTATATCAAAGTGTTCATGAACAAGGATGAGAACGACGAGAAGAAAATAAAAAAGCATCTCAAGAAGAAGTTAGCGGGCGCTCATGAAGGTTAAGAAAGTCCTGAACCGTACGATCCTGTACTTCCTGGTCGCACTGATCATCGTAATCACGCTCGCGCCCTATCTCTGGCTTGTTATCTCAAGTTTCTCCACGAAGATCGAGCTGATGAGCCGGCAGATCTTCCTGATACCGCATAACATCACCCTTGCAAACTACAAGGATCTCATGTCGAAGGATTTCATTCCCGCAGCCATGAACAGCATCATCGTGACCTCGTCGGTCGTCGTGATATCGGTGATCATCGGAGTACTGGCCGCCTATGCGTTCTCCCGCTTCAGGTTCCGGGGAAAGAACCCCTTGTTAAACCTCTCGCTTTTCACGCAGATGATACCGCCTATTGCGCTCATCATACCGATGTTTATCATTTTTAAGCGGCTCGACCTGATAAACCATCGCATCACGCTGGTCATGATCTACCTGTCTCTGGTACTGCCGTACCTGATCTGGATCATGAAGAGCTACATCGACGTTACGCCCAAGACACTTGAAGAGGCCGCGATGATCGATGGCTGCAGCAGGTTGAAATCTTTCTTCTTTGTGGTCCTGCCCATGATATCGACGGGGCTGGCTGCGACCGTGATCTTCTCGTTCATCATCACGTGGAACGAATTCTTCTATGCGTTCAGCTTGACAAAGACCTTAGACGCCAAGACTTTGCCCGTGTTAATTTATGACTTTAATTCCAAATTTGGGGCTAATTATGTGATGTCTGCTACGGCAGGCGTCCTGGCAAGCCTGCCACCAGTTCTGATCGCTTTGCTGTTTCAGAAATACATTATTACCGGCCTGGCGGCAGGAGCGGTCAAAGAGTAACCACCGATCGATGAGGCCCGCAAAGCGCCGCGTGGCACTCGCGTGATGAAAGGCAGGGCCGGTGCAGTATTTTCTCGGAATCGACAGCGGTGGATCAAAAGCAGCTTATGTCCTGATCGACGAGGAGGGCGCAACGCTCAGCCTGCACCTCGACGTCGGCTACAATCGTACCGCCGACCCTACCGATGTGACCGTCGGCCAGATATCAGCAGGCATCCAGAAGTGCCTCGCCTCAAGCCCGGGCCCGATAAACCTGGCGCAGATAAGTGGCGCCTGTATCGGGCTCTCTTACTACGGGGAACTCTCAGATAAAGACGCTGAGATCACCGCTGCCCTGAAAGAGGTACTCGGAGAAGTCGGCTGCTATTTCACGAACGACTGTGAGGTCGCATGGGCCGGTTCTTTGGTTGGCAAGCCCGGCGTCAATATCGTCGCGGGTACGGGAGCTATGGCCTACGGGCAGAACGAATCGGGGACAGCGGCGCGCGCAGGCGGTTGGAACCACTTCTTCAGCGACGAAGGCTCCTGTTACTGGTTGGGCAGAAGAGCAATGGAGTTGTTCTCGAAAGAAGCTGACGGGCGCGAGCCTCGGGGCCCGCTCTACGATATCGTCTACCAGGCCTTCGCGCTTGGAAACGACTATGAATTCATCGTGCGTATGGAACAAGACTACATTGGCTCACGCCGCAAGGTCGCCGAACTTCAGCTGCTGCTCGAAGCCGCGGCGGCACAAGGCGATCTCGCAGCAGTGGCGCTCTACGAAGAGGCTACCGACGAGTTATTTACTGACATTGCCACTGTTGCGGCAACCCTCGGTCTTCTGGAAGGGGGCTTCCCCGTATCCTACTCAGGCGGCCTGTTTCGTTCTGGCAGCCAGGACGCGCGCGCCGTTGCAGCAAAAGAGAAGTACGTGGTCGCTTCTTTGCGCAAGAAAGTGGGGGCCCTTGGCGCCACGCTGCAAGAGCCGCTTCTGGAGCCCTGGCAAGGCGCGGCGCTGTGTGCGATAAGGGAGTTCTGCCCCGAGGCGCTCAACAGCGCTACCGCAAACCTGTTACAGAACACGTGACCTGAAAGGACCGGAAAGTATGGACAGTTTCAACGTCTTTTTCGGACAAGACAAAGCGTACTTCGAAGAGCGAAGCTGTGGTTTCACCTCTGCTGAGATCGCGCAACAACCGAGGCTCTGGACCGAAACCTGCGCTCTCATGACAGAAAGCAAAGACAAGATCGCAGCTTTTCTGGCACAGGTGGGAGACCTGCGCCAGGTACAAGTGATCCTGACCGGCGCCGGCAGCTCGGCGTTTATTGGCGATGCCCTGGCGCCACTGATCGCGCGCGACACCAGGATTGATGTCCAGTCCATTCCCACGACCGACATCGTGGCTGCCCCTGACGCCTACCTGTCCGCTGACGTCCCTACCTTGCTGGTCTCTTTTGCACGCTCGGGCAACAGCCCCGAATCTGTGGGAGCGGTCCGCTACGCTCGCGCCATCATCAAAGAGCTCTCTGAAGTGGCGATCACCTGCGCCGCAGGAAGCGCGCTCTACGACTACACCGCCCAGTCGGATAACAGCCTGACCCTGGTCATGCCCGAGGGTTCCAATGACAAGGGATTTGCTATGACAAGCAGTGTCTCATGCATGATGCTGGCAGGATATATGCTACTGGCAGGAGGCGCGACCGCTGACCTGACAGCAGACATCGACCTGCTCGCCTGCAACATCACGGACGCCGCCACGAGCTACGTTGAAGTCGCGCGGCGCTGCGCCGGGATGGATTTCGACCGGATCGCTTTTTTGGGGAGCGGCTCGCTCAAGCACATCGCGCATGAGGCTTCGTTGAAGATGATGGAGCTGACCAACGGTACGATCAATGGGACCTTTGAGGGTTCGACCGGATTTCGCCATGGGCCCAAGAGCGTCATCAAGGACAAAACGGTCACCGTCCACCTGATCTCCCCTGATCCTTTCACGGCTCGCTACGATATCGATCTTTTGCGCGAGGTATACGGGCAAAAGAAGGGTAACATAGTCATCACCCTTTGCAGAGAGGGCGCGAGAGAGTTGCCCGGCGATGTAGTCCTGCCGGTCGCCTCGCACTGCTATCACTGCGGGAGAGCTCTCTGCACCGGGTTGGAAATGCTCGTCTTCTGTCAGTTGCTTGCCCTGTTCAAGTCGCTGTCTTTGGGTGTTACGACCGATGACCCCTCACCGACCGGTGAGGTAAACCGGGTCGTGAAAGGCGTCACCATCTATGAGCTCCCGGAGAGCGAAGAGGCCCTGCGATGACGATGACTTTGCTCCAGCAGATCATTGCAGCGAATAAAGCAGGACAGGGTCGCGGCATCTACTCCTGCTGCTCGGCCAACATTGACGTCCTGCGCGCGGTGCTGCGCCGCGCGCGCCTGACCGGTAGCCCAGCGCTCATTGAGTCGACCGCAAACCAGGTAAACCAATTCGGGGGCTACACCGGTATGACGCCTGATAACTTCGCAGAGCTCGTGTACCGCCTTGCCCGCGAAGAAGGAGTGCCCGCCTCACAGGTCATCTTAGGCGGAGACCACCTGGGCCCCTTGACCTGGACCGATCTGCCCGAGGATGAGGCGATGGCGCATGCCGAGCGCCTGGTCGCCGATTGCGTACGGGCGGGGTATTCCAAGATCCACCTGGATACCAGCATGCGCTTGGCAAGCGATGACCCTGCGCTGGCCTTTCCGGTGACAGTCTGCGCAGCACGTGGGGCGCGCCTTGCGGCCGCTTGCGAGCAGGCCTACGCGAAGCTTCCGGATCATGATCGCTGCGGCGAGCCACCGAGCTATGTCATCGGCAGCGAGGTACCCGTGCCGGGGGGTGACGTCAAGGTCGGCGCGATGGGGGTCAGCGACCCGGACGACGCGCTCAAGACGATCGAGGCTTACCGCGCAGCTTTCGATTCCCAGGGACTGAGCGCCGCTTTTTCGCGCGTTATAGCCCTGGTACTCGAAATGGGGGTCGAGTTCCATGAGTTCACCCTTGACGAGTATGATCGGACACGCACAGCAGAACTCGTTGCCGCCATGCGCGCCACTCCGCTTTGCATCGAAGGACACTCGACCGACTTTCAGACGGCGGCAAATCTGCGCTCCCTGTGTGAGGATGGGGTCGCCATCTTAAAAGTTGGCCCCGCCTTTACGTTTGCAGCCCGCGAGGCGCTGTACTCACTCGAGCAGATCGAGCAGGAACTTTTGGGTGACAGCAGCGACGCGGGCCTCTCGAGGTTTCGCGCGACACTGGACGAGGTCATGTGCGCCGACCCCCGGTACTGGCGCCCCTATTATCCCGGGACAGAAGAAGCGCAACGCTTTGCGCGCGCCTGGAGCTTCTATGACCGCGCGCGCTATTACTTAAATGATCCGCGGGTGCAGGCCGCGCAAAACGTGCTGCTTGAAAACCTTTCGCGCTCCCCCCTCCCCTTGCCCTTGCTCAGCCAGTATCTGCCCCGGCGATACAAGCGGGTGCGTACGGGAGCGATCCGCAACGACGCTCACGAGCTGCTCTACGACCATATCGGAGACACAATCGATACCTATCTGGACGCCACAGGCGCCAACCAGGAAACGACTGCTCCCACCAAATGAACGATAACGATGGCGCACGTCAGGAAGGAAACTATGATCGACACGATACTGCTCGACCTCGACGGAACATTGCTGCACTATACGCAGGATGAGTTCGTTACTGTGTATTTCGGGAAGATCCAGAAGGTATTCGCCCGCCTGGGGCTGGACCCGCAGCGTGCCACCGAGGCCATCTGGGATGGCACGAAAGCTATGATACTAAATGATGGCTCAGAGCTAAACTCAGAGCGGTTTTGGGAGGAGTTTGCACACGTGATGGGTGGTGGCTTGCCAGACGAGCAGCTGGCGCGCATTGAAGCTGCCTGCGAAGCGTTTTACTCCGGAGAATTTGATACGGTGCGCTCCATCCTGAAGAATACCGACCTCACGCTTCCCCGGCAGATGATCGACGAGCTGGCCTCGCGGGGATTTGACGTCATACTGGCCACCAACCCTCTGTTCCCCAGCTGCGCGATCACAACAAGGCTGGATTGGATCGGACTGGCGCCAGAGGACTTCAGCCTGATCACTGACTATGCCAACAGCCGCTACTGTAAACCGAACCCTGACTATTACCGGGAGATCCTCGCAAAGGTCGGCAAAGCGCCGGATCAATGTCTCATGGTCGGCAACAACACGTATGAGGACATGGTCGCAGGCACTCTGAGTATGGGCACCTATCTTGTCACCGACTTCCTGGAAAACGAAACCGGCCGCAACATCTCAGATTTTCAACACGGGACGCTGGAGGAAGCGGCAGGCTATCTGGCGCAGCTCCCCCCTGTTGCCGCCGTTTGAGCAGGCGTGTGTCGCCGGCTGTAAAAGTTCAACTACTTACAGGTAGAGCTGAGTAATCCCAGTTCTACTTTTCAATTTGGTTCCTGCTCCCTCATTTCAAGTAGAATAAGAAGACTGACAAAAACGCCCTCCTAACCGACCGCCCCTCTTTCTTGATAAGGACTTCCTCATTATGATCGGTAATTATGAACGCTTCGACATGGGACGCAAGCCCACCAAACCTTGGCGTGTGCTGGCGCCGATCATCTGGAGCCTTAGCTTTCCCAAGTTCTGGAGGCACCACGACAAAGTCGACAAGACCAGCCTGCCCGCAGGCCTGAAACCGCCCTACTTCCTGCTCTGCAACCACAATTCCTTTATGGACTTCATGATCATGAGCTGCGCGACTTTCCCCCATCAAGGCAACTACGTGGTAGCGATCGACGGCTTCATCGGCATCGAATGGCTGCTGCGCCCTGTCGGCGGCATCTGCGCGCGCAAGTTCACCTTAAACATCACGACCGTCAAGAATATGCTGCGGGGCCGCGACAATGGCACGATCCAGGTCTTGTTCCCTGAAGCACGCTACTCACTCTGCGGCACTACCGCCGTCCTGCCGGAATCACTCGGTAAGATGGTGCGCAAGATGAACATCCCCGTCGTCATACTCATCATGCACGGCCACCACATCAACTCGCCGTTCTGGCATGTGGGCAACCGAGGCGCCAAACCGCTGCACGCAGAGATGAAGCTCCTGTTCACTCAGGAAGAGGTCAAGACTCTGCCGGTCGACGAGCTCAACGCGCGCCTGAAGGAGGCTTACTTCTACGACGACTTCGCCTGGCAAAAGGAGCACGGCATACGGGTCGCCCGGAAGGATCGCGCCGAGGGGCTCCATAAGGTGCTTTACCAGTGCCCCGCCTGTCACACGGAGTATGAGATGAGCGCCCACGGCCACCTGTTACACTGCGAGCACTGCGACAAGACCTGGGAGATGACCGAGCTGGGTGAGCTGCGCGCGCAATCCGGCGAAACCGAGTTCACGCACATTCCCGACTGGTACGAGTGGCAACGCGCTAACGTACGTCGCGAAGTTGAGAAGGGCGACTACGCCTTCGAGTCCGAAGTACGCATCGAGTCACTGCCCAACTCAAAGGGCTTCGTGGTCTTCGAGGAGCCCGGCCACCTCACACATAACGCGGAGGGCTTTACGCTGAGCGGCATCTGTCAGGGCGAGCCGTTCACGCAGAGCTGGCCTGTTCTCTCACTGTACTCCTGCCACATCGAGTATGACTACAAGAAGCGTGGCGACTGCATCGACCTGAACACGAATAACGATACCTTCTACCTATTCCCCCAGAGCGACACCCCGTTCTCGATCACGAAGATCGCGCTGGCCACAGAAGAGCTGCACCGCTTCCATGACGGCAAGCTCGCCTACTGGGGCGACGAGCAGTAGCGCCCTGACGGCGCTGGTAACAAGTACCCCAGGGGTGTTTGTCACCGAGCATTTCTGTCAGGAGAGTGAGGGCAACACCCGATGCTCCAACGCAAGGTAGGTCTTCTCGACCCACTTTGTGACAAACGCGCGATAGAGTAGAAAAAGCACGAAGATGAGCAGGATCGTCCCGACGATGTCGAGCGGGTAGTGGTGCGCCGCAAATATCTTCGCGAAGCCGACCAACAGCCCAAAGACCATCATCACGATCCCGAAGCGCTTGTCCAGCAGATACAGCCCGAACGCCGCACTGAAGCAGAGCGTCGTGTGGCCGCTTGGAAACGACGAGTCGTTCGCGTGCGGTAGAAGCACTTTGACCTGGGACGCCAACACGAACAGTGGCCGCGGCTCATGGATGACCAGGCCCAGCAGTTCTGCGATCACCACGCATGCAACCACAAACACGCCCGCCGTAACGGCGCCGGTCCGCCAGCGCTCGTTCTTGCGCACGATACCCAGCACATAGACCGCCAACACGATCAACGGCACGATGAACAGCGACCCCTGGATCAAAAATATCCCCAGGTCGTCCAATACCATCGACCGATGTACAAAACTATTAAAGAACAGCAGGATACTTTGGTTCACGAGGCGCTTCCTTATAAGTCCTCGAACAGACGCCAGTAATCGGCCGGGTGACGCTCGTCAGGATGATCGGCCAGCCACCGCTGGCGGCGCGCGAGCAGGTCATCGAAGCTCCCGATAACGCGGGCAGGATTGCCACCCACCACGCTGCCTTCCGCCACATCATGAGTCACCACCGCGCCTGCAGCAATGACCGCATGGGAGCCGACCGTGATACCCGGCAGGATCAACGCTCCTGTGCCAATGAAAACATGGTCACAGACCCGGATGCAACCATAGACCTTACGCTGGTCCTCCGGATCGACCTGGGGCAGGTTGCGAAATACCAGGTCGAGCCGATCATGGCAGACAAACGTCACGTCACTTGCCACCACGACATTGCTGCCCAGCTCAACCAGCGAAGGATCGGCAGGCAGGCTCGTCGCGTGATAGTAGACATCGGCACCAATGCCCGCCAGCAGGTGGTGGCGCCTCAAGTAGGCCGCGCGCTTGCGCCCATCAGCGAGCATCGAGAAATGCAACTTGCGCAGGCGTAATCGAAAACGTCGCGCACGAAAACTCAGAGGCGTCTCAGACATCAGCGCTTCCTGTCCCTGCCCTGCCCTCTGCCCCGCCTACGCGCCAGTCTCAACGAGCGCCAGCTGTGCGGTCTGGGTATACATACGCGCAGCCATCTCCTGATCGAGCGTATGCAGCCCCATGCTATCGCTGCCAAAGTTCTGCCAACGACCAAGGTTGCTGGACGCGTTGTCTTCTTCCTCGACTTGCTCTTTCACGAACCAGTCAAGGAACTGTACGGTCTTGAAATCGCTCGCCTTCTGCGCCGCTTCAACGATTCCATAGATCAGCGCGGTCACCGACTCCTCGTGTTGCAAAGTTTGCTTCAGGATTGCCTCCAGGCTGTCGAACTCGCTCGCTGGGGCGTCGATCGCGCCCAGCTTCACCTGGCCGCCAGCGTTGAACATGAAGTTGCAGAAGATGAGCGCGTGATCCATCTCCTCCTTATACTGTACGTAGTACCAGTGGGCATAGCCGTCCAGGCTCCTGTCGCGCAGCCAGGCCGACATCGAAAGGTACAGGTTAGCCGAATACATCTCAGCGACGATCTGCTCGTTCAGCAGCTTCTCAACATCTGGTGCAAACATCGCATTGCCTCCTTCACAGATTTATATCGATTGCTTTAGCATAGCGCACTCAGTCCCCTTGTGCGACTTTGGACACGTTCCTGTCGATGATCACGTCCACGATCAATTTGAGAGCCCAGAACGTGGCCAGGCTGGCGCACAGAAGTGGCGCCCAGGTCCAGGCGTTGATGCTCAGCAGGCCCGTCAGCGAGAAAAGCGTCGCGATGCGCCCGCCAACGAAGAAGAGCGCAAGAAAAGCCACGACCAACAGGCCAAGCATCAACGTAATCAAGCGGTTGAGCGGGCGCGCTACCACGAACAGTACCGCAAACCCGATCGCCCCGATCAGAAACGCGCAGATGGTCGAAGCCTGGGCTGCGCTCAGAGCGGATCTGGCCTGGGTGACCTGCACCGCAAGCACGGCGAGAACTACCGCGAGAGCCGCGGGCAGGGAGCGCTTCAGCAGGCCATCGACGAACCGCCCTTCGGGCTTGCGCTTGTCGGGGCGAAATGCCAGCAAAAACGTGGGGATACCAATGACCAGCGCCGTAACCGCCGTCATCTGTATCGGCTCGAACGGGTAGGCCAAAGGCAGGAAGATAAAGATAAGCGTCAGCAGGACCGAGTAGATCGTCTTAACCAGATAAAGCGCGGACACGCTCTCTATATTGTTGATGACCCGACGACCCTCGTTTAAGATGTTGACCATGGCGGAAAAATTCTCAGACATCAGCACGAAATCGCACACGCTGCGTGCGGCGCTGCTGCCACCGAGCATGGCAACGCCACAATCAGCCTCCTTCATCGCCAGCACGTCGTTGACCCCGTCGCCGGTCATGCAGACCACATGCCCGTCTTGTTGCAGGGCGCGAACCATGTTACGTTTCTGATGCGGCGAGACCCGCCCGTAGACGGTATAGTCCTCCACCGCGCGGGAAAGATCGGCGTCCCCGGCAAGCTGGCTCATATCCAGAGCGAGGTCTGCGCCCTCCAGGCCAGCGCGGCGCGCGATCGCGCTCACCGCACGGGGATCATCGCCCGAGAGCACCTTGATCGCCATGCCTTGTTCTTTGAGGTAGCGAAACGTATCGGGCGCGTCTTTGCGGATCGTATCGGATAAGACGACTAGCGCCAGACCGCGCAGGCCTTCTGGCAGCTGCATCTGCTCGCCTTCCGTCAGTCCCTGGGCTGAGGTTGCCAGGCACAGCACCCGGTAGCCCTCAGCAACCAGACGGTCGACGTCGGCAGAAATTGGCGCCGCGGTGTCCGGAAATACGAAGTCCGGCGCACCCATCACGATACTGCCGCACTCAGCAAAAGACGCGCCGCTCCACTTCCGTGCCGAAGAAAACGGCGCCTTCATGGTAGCTGGCGCCCCCTCCCCGTCAAAAGGAAACGCCTTGCGCAGGGCCAGCGCGGTCGTGTTTGCATCCTGTAGCGTAGCGCACAGGCGAGCAAGGGCGCTGCTGGCAACCTCTGCAGAAGTGCCATCCAGGCAGATAAGCTCCTCAAACTTTAAAGTCCCGTCGGTGATCGTGCCCGTCTTGTCCAGGCACAGTACGTCAGAGCGGGCAAGCGTCTCGATGCTATAGAGCGACTGGACCAGAGCCTTGCGGCGGCTTAAGGAAACCGCGCCTACCATGAGCGTCAGGCCGGTGAGCAGCACCAGCCCCTGCGGGATCATGCCGGTCATCGCTGCGGCCGTGCCGAGCAGCGCGCTGGCTTTCGTCGCGCCTGCAAGCACTTTCACCAGATACAGCAGTGCGCCCAGCGGGACGATCACAAAGGTCAGAACCCTGATGATGCCCGTCAGCACGCGCATCAGCTGGGACTTTTTCGCCTTCATCTCTTTGGCTTCGATCGTTAGCGCTGACGCATAGCTGTCCGCGCCGACCGCCGTGACCCTGCTGGTTGCGCTGCCGGCCGTGACAAAGCTGCCTGACAGCAGCTTGTCGCCTGCCTGTTTGTGGACCGCGCTTGACTCGCCGCTCAGTTGGGACTCGTCGACATCCAGGCTTTCAGACTCCAGGACCGTAGCGTCAGCATAGATCTGATCGCCCAATGACAGACACACGATGTCATCGGGTACGATCTCATCGGGACTGATCGTTATCCTGGCGCCCTCACGGACGACGGTGGCGCTTCCTTTACCCAGGATCGAGAGCGTATCCAGCGTTCGCTTCGCGCGCAGCTCCTGAAACACGCTGACGATCGTGTTGATGACCGCCACGATCGCGAACAGGGCGTTCTTCGGTTCTCCCACCGCGATCAGGAGTACCGCAAGCGCAAGATTGATGAAGTTAAACAGGGTGAAAATGTTCCTAAGCAGGATTTTTCCGACAGAAGAGGTGAGCCCGCCGGGTAGCACATTGACAGCGCCCGCCTCCTGGCGCTGCTTAACTTGTGTAGACGTCAGTCCTTTGTCGGAAGAGGCGCAGACCTGTTCAAACATCGCTTTAGCCTTTTCGTCAGATTCCCTTAGCTGTTTTAGCATAGCGCATTTTTCTGAGTACCACGAGAAGTTACAGAGCTCTATCGAAGAAAACCCTGCCTCAGCAAGGAGCCCTGCCGGGAAAGCAGGGCTCCAAAAGACGTGAGCGGAAGGTTGCGCACTACGACAAGCACTCCATGAGGCCTGGCTGCGTCATGCTTCACGGCGTCGGCGACGGGCGCGTATCAGGGCGATCGATCCGAGAACAGACAGAGCAAACGGCGCCACAATCAGGCTCGCGTCTCCCGCTTGGGGCAGGCTGAGCGTTGACGTTGTCGGCTTTTTCGGTGTCGTTTTCTTTGGCGTGACTGTCTTTTGCCTCGTTTTCTTCGGCGTGATCACCTTCGGCGTCGTTTTCTTGTCAGGAAGAGCGATCGGAGGCTCCACGATCGATTTCTGATAGACGACATTTATCACGTTCGTCAACGGATCTATGGTAATGACCGGATATCCCATGACCATGCCGTTATCATAGCCAGCAGGCTTTTCCAGGTTGATCCAGGAAGCGCCCAGGTCGGCTGTTACGTCTGCCAGAGTAAGCTGGTAGCCAGCGATAAAGAGAGTCGTACCGTTTGTTGATGCCAGCAGGTTGGTGGAGCTGACGCTCTCTTTGTAATAGTTGACCGTATAAGGATAGGTCTCTAGGCAGTAGCGTGTGTAAGGAACCGGGAATGCAACCGAACCTGCCTGCCCATTACTTGAAGTGTAATCAAGGACGGCAGAGTCATTCAACTTGACATTCTCATGCCACCCCGCCACTGAGGTATCGCGCGCCAACTGAAGCTTATAGTCGATCGTCAACCTGTTGTCTATCTCGACCGGAACATTGATCGTGACCGTGATCTTACCAGGGCTGCCCGGCGTATAAAGCGCGGTATAGGGATAGAGCCCGGTCGTGCCATCCGGCGTACCATAATCGATCAGATTCGGGTTTCCGGAATCGATGGTTCTGTTCTCATCGATGCTCCCATCTGCCAATGCGATCTTAATATCTCCCGCAGCTAAAGCTCCGCTTGCTCCCGTCGTTACGAGCTTAAACTCTGGTCCGATCGTATCGGTAAGGGTACCTTCGCTCACCTGATAGGTAAGGTCATTCACGATCCCATCAAAGGCATCTGAGATATCAGCCGACGTCGTGGTGGTGCTGATGTCATAAGAATTCGTAGCGACCGTTTGCTTTGCCCAGTCCATAAAGGCTTTCGCGGTTTGCGTGGCTTGAGGCCAGGGCCACGTCGGATTATAGGGCGAACCAAGCAGAATGATCCTGCTGCTGTGGCTATCAGCGATCTCTTTTAAGTGTTCAGCCGCCCAAGCCGTACCTCGCTCGATCCCGGCATAGGGATACGTTGCAGAATTCGCGGAGCTGGTCGCCAGGCCCGCGATCCCCGGATAAGCGGAGGCTGGCTGGGCAGAGGGACCTAAGGGACGAGTCAAGTTCCCGTTATACGTTTCATAGTCGCCTATTTTTATCGTGCTCTTAAAATTCGTCAACACGTCGGTATCCGTCAGGAAATTGCCAAAAGGCATACTCAGCGCCGCTATCGGTTGGGGCATGCCGTTATAATCGACAGCAATATGGCCAGGGGTAATGACGGTCTTGGCTGTGTTGGTCAAGGCGTTTGTATAAGAGTCAGTCGCGGGCGTATCTGTGCTCTCGGTCGTACCATCGTAGAAGTAGCTTCCCCCATCGGTAAGTATAACCAGGTATTTATTCTGCGCCGGGGTCGTCGAATCGACAGCGAGCATACGCTGCGCGGCCTTGACCCCCGCCTCAAGGTTGGTTCCTATAACCGGATTATCCATCGAATACCCAAGGGTACTGACTATGCTGCTGTTTGTGTAGGCGCCGTACACCAGCATGTTGCGCGCAGCCACCTTACTGCCCTCAAGCTGCAGAGCGCTGTTCAATGAGGCCGCAGAGGTCGATCCGGTCGCAGCGTCAGTCAACGGCATCAAGCCCGTCGTATCGTTGCCTAAGAGATAGTGATACGATTCGCTGTACCCGCCCGCCGGCACGACGCCGGTCGGAAACGCGCTGCCTAAAGGCGCCAGGTTTTTTAGCATGGTTTGTTGATCCGCTGTAAATCCATTCATCGCACTCTGCAGAGCAGGGCCAAGGAGCGGGTTGTTCAGCGTATTCTGGACACCGTTTGACATAGCTAAGCTATACCCCATCCAGTTCAACCCGGATCCTGCCGTGAACTTTGTATAGGCCACCGTCCCAAACGATACGGCGCCCACATTGATCGTTGCGCCACGACTGACCAGGTTGTTAGCCAGATCCCCCAGGAAATCCTTTGCGTTAGCCGTCATGGGCGAGAAGCTGGCAGTGCTGTCTGTTAAAAGGACGACATCATAGGTGCTCTGGTATTCCTGGGCAGGAAGCGAGAAGGTGACGTTGCTTTGGTCATGTAAATCAAGCGACGTTGCTGATTTACTGCCCGATACGCTCTTTTGCAGATCGGCGAATGGATCGATCGTCGGTCCATTCGGCGTCGTTGAACCGTCCGCATTGACACTAACGCCTCCGTCATATCCGATCTGCCCTTCGCCTGTCACCGCATGCGCTACCCGTGGCGAAGCCACCAATGCGCATACCATCGCGACAGAAAGCAACAAACTGAGAGTTCGAATGATAGGCACGCAGGGCTTTTCAGCAGCGCCTCTGTTCAGCTCTCTTCCTACACTCTTTGACTCAAACATTGGCTATCCTCCCCTTTTGCTCATCCACAGAAACAGATATAACCTGATTCTTTCCACTCTCTATGGCATATCCCACCTTTAATTATGCATTACCCCTTCGCTCTGTCAATTCTTTTTCGTTGAGTGGTCGAAGAGCGTATCGTAAGTGATATAAGCGACATAAGCGCGTAGGCTAAAACACGAAATAAACGTCGTCTGGCGTGGCGTCGCAAAACGATGCGGTCTGCCTGTGAGTTTTGCGAGAACAAAGCCAGGCGGCGTTTAGGCGCGTTTTATTCGATGTCGAAGACGCCGGTGTAGAGCTGGAAGTAGTAGCCCTTCTCTTTCATCAGTTCGTCGTGGGTGCCGGTCTCGATGATGCGCCCGCCATCGATCACGCAGATCGTATCGGCGTTGCGGATCGTCGAGAGCCGGTGCGCGATCACGAAGGTCGTACGCTCGCTCATGAGCGTATCCATGCCGGATTGGATGAGCTTCTCGGTACGCGTGTCAATGCTTGAGGTCGCCTCA
>WRFR01000017.1 GCA_009778715.1 Coriobacteriia bacterium
CGAAACTCCGGGGAATACTTACTGTTGTTACTGGGCATGTCTGTTTTTCCTCTCGTTGTCGATTGCCTTTATTGTATGCATATACGACAACAGAACCCACTAACGCATTTTCACCGCAGTACATTATCTACCAAGGAATAATCCATCGGCTCCCAAGGGCCATTAGTAAAGCGTTTGTAGTGGACAGGATAGCCATAATCTACCGCCACCGATGTTCCGTCGGCATTGCGAAAGCACGTTCCGGTCTCGGTGCGCATGTCAGTCTCTTCGCCTACGATTTCAGACGTCTGATAGGACTCTTCCCCGGTTTGTTGACTATCTATAGTTGCTTGTTGCGTCGTTAGGGTGGAAGCTACTGACTGCATCTGTCCACCTTGATCATTGATCGCCGGTCCGCTGTATTGCGTCTCTGCTGTATCAGGAAAAGCAACCGCAACAGGCGACGGGAGAATCGCCACTAGTAACGCAATAACAAGAGTGATAGAGATTACTTTTGAGAATCTTTTCATGGCATTTCCTCCCATTATGACCACTAGGCTTTACTCACAAAAAAACCGGCACACAACAAAGCGTGCCGGCAAAAGTAATGGTCTAACAATAGTAAGATCGATCTCAGGAGGAGGGGGTTGGGCGAAATTATTGCCCTTTAAGCAAACTCCACCTTCTGGTGGTAGTAATTGGTGGTTGAACTCCCCCATAGCGGCCTCGCTCTTTCTTCTGAATTTGAGATTCAGACTAGGTGGTGGCTGGGTTCTGGTGGGCGCTTCCTCTGAATGAGAATATTATGAACTATACTAGCTGCAGCACACAAGGGGATTTTGAAAAATAATTTAGATAATGTGCTAAGCGCAATTTTACGTGCGGCCCAGGTAGGAGCGCTGGACTTCGTCGCTCGCCGCGAGTTCTTCGCCGGTGCCAGACAGGGTGATCTCGCCGGTCTCCAGCACATAGCCGCGGTCAGCGATTTTGAGCGCCATGCGCGCGTTCTGCTCCACCAGAAAGATCGTTGTACCAGCCTGGTTGATCTCGCGGATGATCGCAAATATCTCCTTGACCACGATGGGCGCCAGGCCCAGCGAGGGTTCGTCAAGCAGCATCAGGCGCGGCTTGGCCATCAGTGCGCGCCCGATCGCAAGCATCTGCTGCTCGCCGCCCGAGAGCGTCCCGGCCTGCTGTTTGCTGCGCTGCCCCAGGATCGGGAAGCGCTCGAAGACATCGGCCATGTCCTTGCGGATCTCTGCTTTGTCGCTGCGCAGGAAAGCCCCCATCTCGAGGTTCTCCGTCGTGGTCATCTCGGCGAAGATGCGCCGCCCCTCCGGCGCTTGCGAGATACCCGCGGAAACACGCTTGGACGCGGAAAGATGGGTGATGTCGGCGCCATCGAAGATGACCTGTCCCGACTTAGGTTTGATCAGGCCTGAGATCGTGCGCAGCGTGGTCGACTTGCCAGCGCCGTTCGCCCCGATGAGCGTAACGATCTCGCCGGTCTCGACTTCCAGGCTGATGCCTTTGAGCGCGCGGATGACGCCGTAGTTGACCTCCAGGTCCTTCAACTCAAATATCATCGTCGTCTCCCAGGTAGGCCTCGATGACCCGAGGGTCGCTCTGGATCTCTGCGGGCGTACCCTCTGCGATCAGCGCCCCATGGTCGAGCACGTATATGCGCTCGCAGATATTCATCACAAACGACATGTCATGCTCGATCAGAAGCACCGAAAGGTCGAAGTCGCGCCGGATGCGCTTGACGGTCTCTGCCAGGGCGGCCGTCTCGATTGGGTTCATGCCCGCCGCTGGCTCATCCAGCAACAGCAGCTTGGGTCGCGTGGCCATCGCGCGCGCGATCTCCAGGCGTCGCTGTTCTCCATAAGGCAGGTTGCGGGCCAGCTCGTTCTCTTTGCCCCGCAGGTCGAAGACATCCAGAAGCTTCTCTGCCTCTTCCACGAGGCGGCGCTCCTCACTGTGATAGCGCCCCAGATGGGTCAACGCGGTCAGCAGGTTGGTGCGCACGTCGCGATTGAGCGCAATGCGCACGTTATCCAGCACCGTCATCTCTTTGAACAGCCGGATGTTCTGGAAGGTGCGCGCCACGCCGAGCGCCGTGACCGCATAAGGTTTGCGCCCGACCAGGTTGATCGTGCGATCCTTGTTGCGATCCTTCAGCTCGATCGTGCCCTCGGAAAGCTTGTAGACTCCTGTGATCAGGTTAAAGATCGTTGTCTTGCCCGCGCCGTTGGGGCCGATCAGCCCCACTAGCTCTCCTTCTTCAACATGCATGTTGACCCGAAAGACCGCCGTCAGACCGCCAAAGACGATCGTGACGTTTTCCAGCGAGAGCAAGGGCTGAGAACCCCGGTTCTTATCAGTCGGATCGCTCATGTTATTCCACTCGCTCCTGGCTTTTGCGCCGCCAGCGTTGTCGCTTAAAGAGGTCGCCGATCTCTGTCGTGCCCATGAGCCCCTTTGGGCGGAAGAGCATGATGATGATCAGCAGCAACGCGTAGATGATCATGTTCACGCGAGAAAAATCGATCGTGAACAGGCCAAAAACATTGACCGGTGGCGATATCGTGAAGAAGTTCGTGAGCAGGGTGAGCAAAGTTGCCGAGATCACAGAGCCACTGATGCTTCCCAGGCCACCAAAGACGACGATCACAAGGATGTTGATTGACATCAAAAAGCTGAAAGTGGTCGGCTTGATGACAAAGAAGTACGAAGCATACAGCCCGCCGCCGATCCCCGCAAAGAACGCGCCGATCGCAAAGGCCATGACCTTGTACTTGGTCGAGTTGATACCCATCGATTCGGCCGCGATCTCATCCTCGCGGATCGCGATACAGGCGCGCCCGCGCGATGACTTGACGAAGTTGTTGATCACCAGTATCGTGATGGCCGTAAACAGAAACAGCCAGGGCCAGGTCGCCATGGATTTATTGCTGAACAGACCGGAAGCCCCGCCGGTGATATTCATATTCTGGATGACCACCCGGATAATCTCGGCCATACCGAGTGTTGCTATCGCCAGGTAGTCGCCCTTCAGGCGCAGAGTCGGAAAACCAATAAGTATTCCGAAGATCATCGCCAGCACGCCACCGGCCAACATCCCGATCAGAAAACCGGGGACCGTCGGATAATATCCCACAACGATCGCGCAGGTATAGGCGCCCAGTGCCATGAACCCCGCGTGCCCGAGCGAGAACTGCCCCGTAAAGCCCGTGATCAGGTTGAGGCTGACTGCCAGGATGATGTTGACACAGATGAGCGCGAGTGTGCTCTCATAGACGTCGTTGATCCAGCCAAGGTAGCGCAGCGCCTGCACGATAGCAAAGGCCGCCAGCGTCACCAAGAAGATGACCAGGTTCTTCCAGGTGAGCACACCGACGCCACGCGCCAGGCCCTTTTTCTTACTCCCCATGGCTCTACACCTTGCTCCCGGTGCTCTTGCCCATCAGTCCCGTTGGCTTGATGATCAAGACGAGGATCAGGATCGCGAACACGGCCGCGTCACGATAGAGCGAGCCGCCATAGCCAGCGACCAGCGTCTCGATCACGCCGATGGACAAGCCGCCGACCATTGCTCCCGGGATGGATCCGATGCCGCCGAACACCGCGGCCACAAAGGCCTTGAGCCCCGGCATCATGCCCATCAGAGGATCAATCGAGTTGAAGTAGATGCCGACCATCACGCCCGCGGCGCCCGCCAGCGCAGAGCCCAACAGGAAGGTGAACGAGATCGTCCGGTCGACATTGATGCCCATCAGCTGAGCAGCTTCCTTATCAAAGGAGACCGCGCGCATGGCCTTGCCCTGCTTGGTCTTTTTGACGATGAACTGCAGCAGGATCATGAGAGCGATCGAGACCAACACCACAATGACCTGCTGGTATTTGATGACGACACCTCCGACCGTAAATGACCTGTCAGACAGGACGCCCGGCGGATAGGAGCGGGTACCTGCTCCCACAAAATACATGAGGGTATAGTCAAGGAAGAGCGAAACCCCGATCGCCGTGATCAACACGGCAATGCGCGATGAGTTTCGCAGAGGCTTGTAGGCAATGCGCTCGATACAGACTCCAAGCACGGCGCAGGCCACCATAGCGATGACCAGCGCCGCGATAAACCCAAACCGGGAATGCCCGAAGCGTGTGAACGTCGTGACCGCAAAACCCACGTAGGCGCCTATCATATAGATGTCGCCATGCGCGAAGTTAATCAACTTTACGATGCCATAGACCATCGTGTAGCCTAAAGCGATCAGGGCATAAATGCTCCCCTGGGAAAGTCCATTAACGATTTGCTGTGCAAACTTCTCCATACCCGCACGTTACCAAATAAACCTACATCTTCATCTGCTCGGCAGAGGCTTGTTTGCCATCAGTCATCTTGATGACGACCGCAGACTTGATCACGTTGTGATCCGCGCCCACGCTGAACGTTCCCGTCGCGCCAGTAAAGCTCTTGGTTGAAGCCAGCGCGTCAGCAATCTTGACTGGATCAGTCGAATTTGCGCGCGTGATGGCGTCAGCCACATACTTGCCCAGGTCGTAACCCATGGCGACGAATGCGTTGGGCTCCTCATTGTTGTTGAGGGCCTTGTAAGCTTTGATGAAATCCTGCACGGCAGGAGCCTGGTCAAGCGATGAGTAGTGGTTTGAGAAATACACGTCGTTGACATTGGACGCACCCGCAATGCTCGTCAGATCCGGTGAGTCGAAACCATCAGCGCCGAGGATCGGCTGCTTGATGCCCAACTCGCGTGCCTGCTTGATGATCAGGCCGGCCTCCTGGTAGTAACCCGGAACAAACATGACGTCAAATTGCTTGGCCTTCATAGCGGTCAATGCCGCGCTGAAGTCCTTGTCGCCTGCCACATAGGCATCCTCAGAAACGATCGTGCCACCATTGGCTGTAAATTGCTTTTTGAAGTTAGCGGCCAGGCCCTTGGCGTAGTCGCTCGAATTGTCCGCATAGATGACCGCGGTCTTGCCGTTGAGCTTCTGGCTGGCATAGTTAGCCATGACAGCTCCCTGGAATGAATCCGTGAAGCAGGTGCGGAATACGAACTGGCGCACCTGGTTTGTTTTTGCGTCGACCGTAATGTCATTGTCTGCCGTCGCCGATGAAGAGATCACCGGGATCTTGCTGCTCTCAGCAACCGGGATGACCGCGCGGAAGTTACCGGAAGTCGCGGGCCCAACGGAGAGCACGATGCCCTGGGACATAAGGGCCTGCTGCGCCGAGGTGGCCGTAGCGGCATCGGACTTGTTGTCCTTCTGGATAACTTCGATCTGCTTGCCCAAGACGCCACCGCTCTTATTGATCTCATCGATGGCCATCTTAAAGCCTTTGAGCGAGTCACTGCCATAGGTCGCAACAGCGCCGCTGAGCTCATAGTTAGCGCCGATCTTAATCGTGCCACCACTGCTGCTTGTTGTGTTGCTGGTGTTGTCATTTTTCTTCAAAGAACAACCAGCCAGCGCAAGCGACAGAACCAGCACGAGGGCTAGTGCTACCGCTCCAAATTTTCTGTACATGATCTTTCACGCTCCTTTCAAGTAAAAAGATAGTGTATCAAGTGTACTACAAGAATAGTAGCGAAACGACACCCAAACGTACCAGATATGACTGCCCGGCAGACGTACTGTGGCGTTTAGACGCGCTGTTAACAAAACGCGATCGACGTTCGCTGAGCAGGCGTTGCAAAACGTGGCGGGCTCTAGCCCGCGAGTTTTGCAACAACGAACTCAGCGGGCGTCTAGCACGTTTTGTTCCCAGGGAGGCAGGACGAGACGGGTAACCGGATAGAAAGCTGCGTCCTCGCTCGCCTCAATGAATTCCGGAGCAGCCTGAGCTGCTGGCGTCAGCGTAATCGGCAGCGTTGTCGCCACCAGCGGCAGCTCCATCTCTGCCGCGGCTTCACGGGCGAATCGATACCCGTGCGCGATAGTCGAAAGATCGGTCTCGTCGACCAGGTGGCTATTGTTAATGACTCCGGTGAGAGCCAGGCGGGTCGTTGCCTCGATCTCACGAGCAACGCTGACCGCGTCATGCGCGGTTTCGGTGAGATTGCGGTTGCGGTTCACCACATAGTAAAACGCGAGTTCACCGGCCTCGGCAAATCGCTGAAGCTGGTCGTGATAGACACCCAGCGCCGTAGCTCCCACGTCATCGCCGCCTACATCGAAGATGACCGGCCCGACATGCTGAAACGCTGCTGCGATCTCCGGGGGCAGCGCCGGCGTGTCAAGTGTGGTCCCTGCAAAAGTTGGCGCGATCAGTTCGACCTGATCGGTCGCCAGACTCTCCTTGTGATCAGAACTGCGGAAGTAGGGGTTGACCACATCAAGATCGACCAGCATGACCTGCTGGGAAGTAGCTGCCAAGTCGATCGCCAGGTTAAGCGACAGATTGGTCTTTCCCACGCCGTAATGCCCGACGATGACCGTGATCGGCCGGGTGATGAGATCGGCTGCTTTCAGCAGGTGAAGAGGCATAGGCAGAGGTTCCTTTCTTACGTGCTTTCAACTCTACTACAATGGAGATGAAAACGATTTATCAGGAGAGTGAGATCATGGTTTCTGTTACCCCGTCCATTTTAGTGACCAGCGTGCTCAATCCGAATATGCGGGTCTTTGACGTCATGATGCACACGGAGTATGGCACCAGCTACAACTCGTATGTGATGCAAGGTTGCGAGAAAGTCGCGCTGATCGAGGCGGCGCATGCCGACTTCGTCGATGCGTATTTCGAGCATCTGGATGCTGCGCTGGACGGGCGCACGCCCGACTATCTGGTGCTGGATCATACCGAGCCTGACCACACGGGCGCCGTTGCAGCGCTGTTGGAACGCTACCCGGACCTCACGGTCGTCATCAGCCGCCCCGGCGCGTTGTTCCTGAAGAGCATTGTCAACCGCGACGACCTCGACTGCCTGATCGTGAGCGATGGCGATACGCTTGACCTGGGCGGGCGGACTCTGCAGTTCATCAGCGCTCCTTTGCTGCACTGGCCCGACACGATGTTTACCTACTGCCCCGAGGAGCGGGCGGTCTTCACCTGCGACTTTTTGGGCGCCCACTACTGCGAGCCTGGGATCTTCGATACAAAGATTACCTATCCTGCCGCCTATGAGAGCGCTGCAAAGCACTACTTCGACAGCATCATGCGTCCGTTTCTGCCGTCGGTACGCGACGGGCTGGGGAAACTGCGCGCGTTAGATCTCGATTATGCCTGCGTCAGCCACGGTCCTATCCTGACACGCGGTTGTGAGCTGGATCGTCAGATCGAGCGCTATGGCGCGTGGTCAGCGGAGGCCGTGCGTGACCGCCTGTGTATCCCCGTGTTTTACTGCAGTGCTTATGGCAACACCACCGCGCTGGCCGAGCGGGTCGCCGTCGGCATCCGCGCCGCGCTGCCTGAGGCCGAGGTGGGACTTTATGACCTGGTCGACCATGACCTGGCCGAGATGCGCGCTTTGATGAACGCCAGCGACGCCTTTGCCCTGGGCACGCCGACCATCAACCGTGACGCGCTGCCCGTGGTATGGGAGCTTCTGGCTGGTATCGATAGCATCAACTTCACTAAACGCCCGGTTGCCGTATTTGGCAGCTACGGCTGGAGCGGCGAGGGAGTCCCGCGTGTCGCTGAGCACCTGGCCTCGCTGAAAGCCACGGTTTTCGAGCAGCGGCTGCGCGTGAAGTTTGTCCCGACTCTCGAGGACCTGGCCTCCGCCGATGCCTTTGGCCGCGCCTTCGCCGCCACGATTTGAACCACCTACAAATTACAAGAACGCACCATATTGAATCACAGATCACACCAAACGAGCCTCAGGAATGCACATTTTCAAGCTGTGCGTTTTCAAACTGTAGAAATACAAACATTTGTACGCTATAATATAGGGGAATTAGTTTCAGCGGCATCTAAGATAAAATAGATATTGAGGCGGAAAGGAGTACTCCACGAGTATGAAGAAGCGAGCATATACTGCATTGTCTCTTTTCTCTGGTGCTGGCGGACTGGATATAGGTTTTGAGCAAGCAGGATTTGATATCTTATTCGCAAATGAACTTGATGCAGATGCGGCAGACACTTGGATGGCTAACCGCCCTGACAGTCATGCGATGCATCAAGGAGATCTAAATTCATACCTTAACGAACTTTCATCCTATAGAGATGTTGATGCGGTTTTTGGTGGTCCGCCATGCCAGGGATTTTCAGTAGCAGGGAAAATGAACTCTGAAGACCCCCGCAACAAGCTTATTTGGTCATTCATGGAAGTAATCAACCGCGTACAACCAAAAGTTTTCATTATTGAGAACGTGCGTGCGCTTGGAACGCTTTCGAAATGGCAGACGGTACGACAGAAAATAATCACGAGGGCCCGCCAGCTCGGTTATTACTGTGACTTTGCCATCTATTCTGCAAGCGACTATGGGGTTCCACAAAATCGAGAACGTGTAGTTTTCTTCGGTTCAAGGGATTTCAACTCCCAAGAAGAATTTTTTGCCCTGATGGCCACGTCAAGAACTCGTCCTAAATCCTTACGTAAAGTGCTAACGGAAACTGGGGGGTTCGGAACTGACGATAATCCACAAACCTGCACCGCACACGTCTCACTTGCCTTAAAGCCAGTTCTTCGAAAAAGCCCTTATGCGGGAATGCTTGTTAACGGAGCTGGGCGCCCAATCAATCTTGACGGTGTCGCTCAAACTCTTCCTGCATCAATGGGTGGTAACAAAACCCCGATCATTGATCAAGCTGCACTCGAAAATAATACTGAGAACTGGTTTGTTGGATACCACCGTGCATTATTAGCAGGCAAAACATCCCCCCAAAAAGCATGTATTCCTAAAACTATTCGTAGACTCACCATCAAAGAAGCCGCGGCGCTACAAACTTTCCCGCCTGCATATAAGTTTTGTGGCAAGAAAACACAACAATACAAGCAGATCGGAAATGCGGTTGCAAGTTCGTTCGCGTGCGCAATCGCGGACACCATAGCCAAAACCAGTCTATAGCTCTTCAACCTTGCGATATACCCAGCTCATTACTTCAGGCGTTGCGTGAATGTCCTCCATTGTTTTATCCATCAATTGAAAAACATGAGAAGCATTGATTTCATAATGCGTCGTAAAGAAGTAATCTAACAGCGCGTCAATTGTCATAATACCAATGGGCATCCCTTTGCGTTCGTATTCCTTTTTTGTTTCATAAAAATATCGATACAATTCGTCCGAAATAGTGCTTGCCCGGCCAGCAATAAACAACATCGATGGAGCATTATGGTCAAATGCCGTCTTTGCTGCTTTGGCAACCTCCGCTGCAGTAAAAGGCTTATCTTTAAGTTCAAGAGCCAAAAATGGTTTACTATCCTGTTTATAGACATCAATATCGCCCATTTGCTTTCCGGAAGATCCCGCCTGATTCACTGGATGAGGGACAATTTGATAGCCAAGACTTTGGAAAAATAAAACATCTAATACTGAAGTAACTACAAGGAGCAGCGCAGCTCCACCAAAATTTTGATCAAGCAAATCACTCATAAATTTTCGGATGTAAAAAATATCAGCCGAAGTGATTGTGCTTGAAAATGAAGCTGCCTGCGTCTCCATTAGCTCAGCCTGTGATAAACACTGAGAGATAAGGTAATCGAGACATGATTGGGTGTCACTTGCAGCAATGATGGTCGGTAAATAATCACAAAGCAAGTTAAGCGCTTTGCTCGGATCTCCGGGTGCCGCTTTATTGCTCTTTTGAATCCTTGAATTCCTCCCTGGGTTATTTACGAGAGGGTCCTCGTTGCTCCCGTCCAGAACATTATTAAGGAAATCACGCTGGAAGGGAAAGACTACATGGCTGCAAAGGGAACGCGCATCATAAGCGCCCGCAGAATTGTCACTCGCCTGCAGAGACAGTATATCAATACCATCATTCGTCGCCTTTGCTGTTAGCGCCGTCATAAGAATATAGCGATACGTCAAGCAATTCTTCCCCGTTAGAATAAAGTCGATTGCTAGCTTCATTTTGCAATCAGTCGAAGGGTCAGTCTTGCATCGCTTTAAAGAATCACGCAGAACTCGCATGGCCTCTGCATGGTTGATCGTCTGCTCCATTAGCACCTTTCCCTTTCCGCTCTACTCTTCGTCGAACTCCTCGTCCAGGAGCTCATCGGCTTCGTCGATCTCGGGCTCTTCGGGCTCCAGGCCTTCAACGGCCAGGGTCTCCTGCCCCTCAGGAACGGCGGGCTTGGCGGCGACTTTAGCTTTCTTCTTGCCGCTGCTCACCCGAGCGATGGCACTCACGCGGTCGTTCTCGCCGACGTTCATGACCTTGACGCCCTGGGTCGAGCGGCCCAGCTTACTGATGTCGTCGCTCTTGACGCGGATGACCACGCCTTCCTCGCTGACAAGCATGAGCTCGTGACCCGGGCCGACGATCTTCATGCCCGCAAGCAGGCCCTTCTTGGACGTGACCACGATGGTCTTAACACCCTGGCCGCCGCGGTGATGCGTCGGATACTCGTCGATAGCCGTGCGCTTACCGTAGCCGCGCTCGGTCACCACAAAGAGGTCGGAACCCTTCGGGGCGATTTCCATGCCCAGGACCGCCTCGCCGTCCTTGATGTTCATGCCCTTGACGCCCTGGGTGTCGCGCCCCATCTTGCGCGCCTCGCTCTCGTCCCAGACGATGGCCTTGCCCACGGTGCTCACCATGATGACCTTCTCGCCAGTACGCACGCGCCGCACTGAAATCAGCGCGTCATCATCGCGCATCTTGATTGCAATGATGCCGTCGCGGCGCCCGTTCTTGTAGGCGTCCATGGCGGTCTTTTTCACCATGCCGGCGCGTGTTGCGAACAGCAGGAACTCGTCGGCCGGAAACGTCTTCGTGTTGATGACGGCCGCGATCTTCTCGTCGGCCTCAAACGGCAGCAGGTTGACCACGGCCGTGCCGCGCGCGTGCCTGCTCCCCACGGGCAACTCATGGACCTTCAGGCGATAGACCTTGCCCTTGGTCGAGAAGAACAGCACATAGTCGTGCGTGCTCGCGATGAAGAGCTGCTCGACAAAGTCGTTGTCTTTGAGGTTGACGCCAGCCACGCCCTTGCCGCCGCGCTTCTGCTGGCGATAGGTCGCCACGGGCAGGCGCTTGACATAGCCCGCCTTCGTGATGGTCACGACCATGTCCTCCTCGGCGATCAGGTCTTCGACGTCGAGGTCACGGGCCGCATCCGAGATCTCGCTGCGGCGCGCATCTCCATACTTGGCGCGGATCTCGCCCATCTCGTCCTTGATGATCTGCAGCACGAGCGTCTCATCGCCCAGTACCTTCTCGTAGTACGCGATCTTGTCGCGCAGGTCTGCCAGCTCTTCTTCGATCTTCTCGCGCTCGAGCGCGGTCAGGCGGCGCAGGCGCATTTCGAGAATGGCGTCGGCCTGGATCTCAGAGAACCCAAAGCGCTCGATCAGCGCGGCCTTGGCGACCTTGTCGTCGGCGCTTGCGCGGATCAGCTTGATGATCTCGTCGATGTGGTCAAGCGCCAACACGTAACCCTCCAGCAGGTGGGCGCGCTCCTGGGCCTTGCGCAGATCGTAGCGCGTGCGGCGCACGATGACTTCTTCCTGGTGCGCCAGGTAATGCTGTAGCATTTCCTTGAGCGTCAGCACGTGCGGCACGCCGTCGACCAGCGCGAGCATGATTACGCCGAAGTTCTGCTGCAGCTGCGTGTGCTTGTAGAGCTTATTGAGCACGACCTGCGGGATCGCGGCCTGCTTGAGCTCGATGACCACGCGCATGCCCTTGCGGTCGCTCTCATCACGCATGTCAGAGATTTCAGTAAGCTTTTTGTCGCGCACGAGGTCGGCGATATGCTTGACCATCTTGGCCTTGTTGACCTGGTAAGGAATCTCGGTGATGATGATGCGCTGGCGCCCGGTCGTGGTCTGCTCGATGTGGGCCTTGCCGCGCATGGTGATCGAGCCGCGGCCCGTCTCGTAGGCGTCTTTGATGCCCGCGCGCCCCATGATGAGCCCGCCGGTCGGGAAGTCCGGCCCGGGCAGAACCGTCATCAGGTCGGCGGTCGTGGCCTCCGGGTTGTCGATCAGCATATCGACCGCGTCGATGACCTCGCTCAAGTTGTGTGGCGGGATGTTGGTAGCCATACCCACCGCGATGCCCGCCGAGCCGTTGACCAGCAGGTTTGGGTAGCGCGAGGGCAGGACCAAGGGCTCCTTGAGCGACTCGTCGTAGTTGGGGCCAAAGTCGACCGTCTCTTTGTCGAGGTCACGGAGCAGCTCGCTGGCGACCCGCTGCAAACGGCTCTCGGTGTAACGCATCGCGGCCGGGCTGTCGCCGTCGACCGAGCCAAAGTTGCCGTGCCCGTCGATCAGCGGCACGCGCATCGCGAAATCCTGCGCCATGCGCACCATCGTGTCGTAAACCGCCACGTCGCCGTGCGGGTGGTACTTGCCGATAACTTCGCCGACCGTCCACGCCGACTTCTTGAAAGGCTTGGTGGCGGTCAGGCCGCTCTCATTCATCGCGAAGAGAATGCGACGGTGCACCGGCTTGAGCCCGTCGCGCACATCCGGCAGCGCGCGCGCCACGATCGTGGACAGCGCATACTCCAGGAAGGACTGGCGCATTTCATGATGGATCTCAACCGGCTCGATATTGCCCGTGACTTCTTCGAGCGTCAGATCTTTTTCGTTGTCAGCCATCTCTGTTAGCTACCCTTCTTCAGTCCCGCTCGTTAAATATCAAGGAAGCGCACGTCTTTGGCGTGCGTCTGGATAAAGTCCTTGCGCGGCTCGACGTCGCCGCCCATCAGTTCGCTCACCGCGTCCTCGGCGGCCATCGCGTCGGGGATCGTCACCTGCAGCAAGGTGCGCGTCGCCGGATCCATCGTTGTCTCCCACAGCTGCTCGGGGTTCATCTCGCCGAGGCCCTTGTAGCGCTGGATGTTGTACTTGGCGTTCTCCGGCAGGTCCGCCATCAGCGCCTGCAGCTCGGCGTCAGAGTAGGCGTAGTCAGACTTACGGCCCACCGCCAGTTTATAGAGCGGCGGCTGCGCGATGTAAACGTAACCCTGCTCGATCGCCTCGCGCATGAAGCGGTAGAAGAAGGTCAGAATCAGGATGCGGATATGGGCGCCGTCGACGTCGGCATCGGTCATGATGATGCACTTGTGATAACGAGCCTTCGTGATGTCGTAGTCCTCGCCTACGCCGGTACCCATGGCTGTGATCATGGCCTGGATCTCTTCGGAGGAGAGCGCGCGGGTCAGGCCGGCGCGTTCCACGTTGAGAATCTTGCCACGCAGGGGCAGGATCGCCTGGAAGCTGCGGTCGCGCGCCTGCTTGGCCGAGCCACCGGCCGAGTCGCCCTCGACCAGGTAGATCTCGGAGAGCGCGGCGTCGGCGATCGAGCAGTCCGCGAGCTTGCCCGGCAGCGCCGAGCTCTCAAGCAGCCCCTTGCGGCGCGTGGCCTCGCGGGCTTTGCGCGCGGCGGCCCGGGCCTTGCTCGCCTGGGCAGCCTTGTTCACGATCGCGCGCGCGGGGCGCGGGTTCTCCTCCAGGAACTCCGCCAAGCCTTGCGTGATGATGTTTTGCACAAGCCCACGCATAAACGTGTTGCCCAGCTTGGTCTTGGTCTGGCCCTCAAACTGCGGATCGGTCAGTTTGACGGAGAGTATGGCGCAAAGTCCCTCGCGGATGTCGTCGCCACTCAAGTTCTCGTCCTTCTCTTTAAGGATGTTCTGGCGCCGCGCATAGTCGTTGATCGTGCGAGTCAGGGCGTTCTTGAAGCCCTCGAGGTGCGTGCCGCCCTCCGTGGTGTTGATGTTATTGGCAAAGGCGAGCGTCGAGTCACTGTAACTCTGGTTCCACTGCAGCGCGACCTCGACCGAGGCGCCCTTGTCCTCGCCATTAAGGTAGATGATCTTGCTGTTGACCGTCTCACGGTTGCGATTGAGGTACTTGACGAAGTCCTTGATGCCGTCGGCATACTTGAACTCGGCCGTGCGCGGCTCAAGCTCACGCTCGTCGCGCAAGGTGATCTTAAGGTTCTTGTTAAGAAACGCCGTCTCGCGCAAGTGAGTGAGCAACGTGTCGTAGTCAAAGTGAGTCGTCTCGAAAATCTCGGGATCAGGCCAGAACGTGACCTTCGTGCCGGTAGCCTTGCTCTTGCCGATAGCCGTAACCGGGCCGGTAGGCTTGCCGCGCTCGTAGCTCTGCTTCCAGATGCTCCCGTCGCGCTTGGTCTCGACCTCGACGCGTGTCGACAGCGCGTTGACCACGCTGACGCCCACGCCGTGCAGGCCACCGGAGACCTTGTAGCCCTCGCCGCCGAACTTGCCGCCGGCGTGAAGTATCGTCATGACGACTTCCAGGGTCGGCTTCTTCATCTTGGGATGCTTGTCGACCGGGATGCCGCGCCCGTTGTCGGTGACCGCCACGCTGCCATCGGGCGCGATCACGACTTCGATGGCCGTACAAAAGCCGCCCAGCGCCTCGTCGACCGAGTTATCGACGACTTCATAGACCAAGTGGTGCAGCCCGATCGGGCCCGTGCTGCCGATATACATACCGGGGCGCTTGCGCACCGCCTCAAGTCCCTCCAGGACCTGAATATCCTTGCCGGTATAATGCGACGTGTTTTTTGCCACAGAACACTCCCTTTCAGAGGGTTTTATATGCGAGTCTGATACGGTGAACCTACTATATCTGGTAGGGACTATTAATTATACCACAGTGAGGAGTGGTTTCTGGGCTCTGTGAGGTAACGTTACGGCTTCTGAGAGGAGTTTTCAGGCTGCACACCCCTCGGACCGCTAAGAATGGCTATTCAGGGCTTCAGCAGGGTGGTTATCCTGTAAGAAATAATTGGCAAAGTGCCAAGCCCCTTTGTCAGCATTTTTCCGCTTCAAACGCACGGGGTTTTCTTTTTGATGCATACGAAGATGCCCGCCGTAGTGCCAGACCACAGCGGGCATCCTTACCATTAGCTCTCACCAAAGAGCTTGCTGATCCTGGCTAATAGCTTATCGTGCTTTTACCCAGAAGAGACGCCGTTCGTCGAGCAAAGCCAGGCCACTTAGGCCAAGCGCTGCGACCAGCCCGATCGCAAGCCCAGTGACTGGCAGGCCGCTGTCGCCGGTAGCCGGCAGGCCACTGAGGGGAACATTGAGCGGCTTGGGCTTAGGCGTTGGCTTGGGTTTGGGGGTCGGATTGGGGGTCGGAGTAGGCGTGGGCGTGGGAGCCGGGGGAACTTTATTCCCGACCCAGACCGTGCCGTCTGTTCCCTCTGTGCCCTGAGTATAGGCCATATACCCTGACTTCAGCGTGCTTGCCACGCCGTCTGCCTTAGCCATTGGAATCTGGCCGACTATCACATAGCCATCGACTTCATCGGCGGTATTGATCAAGCCATCGATGGTGACCTGCTCACCGGCAGCGCCCGTGATAAGGGCGCCTATGCTGCCACTACCGGGGACATTGACGTTTCCGGTAACGTGGACTACCCCAGCGCCAACCTGGCCGCTATATACAAATATGCCGACATTACCGTTGCCTTCGGCGGTCACATCACCGTTGATGGTGACTTTTGCTTTATCATAGCAAACCACACCAGCAGAGTCGTCTTCGGTTGTTTTAACATTGCCATTTACTACCACGGTAGTGCCAGGGTCACAGGCTTCTATGCCTATGAAAGTGGCAGTCACATTGCCCGTTATCGTGACAGTAGAGCCAGGGTCTGCATACACGCCCCAGCTGCCTTTACCAGAAGCAGAAATGTTACCCGAAATGGTAACGGTTGCGCTCACAGCATCAACAGCGTCACAATCATTACCAGAGGCAAGCACGTTGCCAACAATGGTAATCGTTGAGCCCTCATCGGCATATACAGCCGCATCACCGCCACCGGCTTCAGTAACATTGCCTGTTACGGTAATTTTCGCGTCATCTACTGCATAAACGGCATTATAGCTATCTCCCGATAGGTCCCCCGTGGTAACATTTCCGATAACCGTTACCTTCGAGCCGTCACTTTCGGTATAAACGCCGTATCCATTTTCTGCAGAAATGTTGCCATTTACCGTTACGCTGGACCCATCTCCCGAATACACGCCCCAAGCGGTCTCGCCCTTTGCCACAACATTACCGTTTACGGTAACGACTGCTCCATCAACAGCGGTAACTGCCTCAAAGTAATCTCCATTTTTCTCAGCGTGCGTGAGCTCACAGGATCCCCCCGATATGTAGAGCCCAGAGCCTCCGGAGCCTGATACCGTGCATATCGCCTGAAGTGTTCCGGGGTTGGTGTAATCGATATTACTACTCTCTAAGTCAAGTGCGCTGTCATTATTATTTGTAAAAATCAAGTTCTTGCCATTAAGGTCGAACGTGATGTTGCGGTTAACGATTACGCAGCCATTCGGCTCGGTAATATCGGTCAGCAGCTTGATCGTGGTGTGCGTAGCATCAGTAATGGTTACCAGCGCAGCGTCCAGTGAGGGATAGCCCGTTGCTCCAATTGCGCAGACATCACCTGGGGCAATAACGCCGGCCGGCGTAGATGAGAGCGTGGACGTAGTTGCGGTTGAAGGAGCGCCGGGAAGCGCTGTGGCGCCCTTTGCCTTGGCTGGCGCCTGTATGTTGCCTGCAGCAGGGCCTGTGTCCGCATCAGTATTGCCGGGCGCCTGAAGCGTAGCTGCTTGAGGCGCAGCAGTTTCCGTTGTTTCTTCTGCCAATGCGCTGGCTGGCGCCACAGCAATCGATGCCAGTGACACCACCATCGCAAACGAGAGCATGACCGACAGGATCTTCTTAGATAGAATTCTCATGATCGTCCACTTCCTTATCTAATCAAGGTTACGATTGTCAGTGTACATCGCTTCTGCAGGAAATAATAGGGTGAATTTTGGCACAAAACTTCACCCCCCAAGCTTTAATTGTGTACACGAACACAAAGGGATCGCCTCATGGACGATGAACTGATCTCTTGTCGTCAATCAACTAGCGTCGACGGTGGCGGTCGAGCCGGAAGCTGATGCGGCGTACAACTTTGCCGTCGAGCTCGCGCTCAAGCCCTTTGCGGTACTCGTTGGCCAGCAGCGGTAGCTCCTGCGCAAAGAGGTTAGAATCCAGCCAGACGATGAGCTCATCGCCGCGCAGGTGCAGGTTCTTCGTATGTGCCGAAACGCTTGGGCCGGCTACTGCCTCCCAGGCGTTACGCAGGCGTTCGATCTGACCGATGTTTTCCCCCGTAGGGTCGATACGGGCGCGTAGTTGTTCCAGGCTCAGATCGAAGGCGAGCAGCTTTCCCCGCTGGTGGCGCGGAGGCTTGCGATTGACCGGATGATCAAAGTCATCAGGCTTATAGGCAGGCGGCGTTGCCAGCGTCGCGGCCAGCTCCTCGTCCGCGCGAAACTCCTCGGTGTCGTCATAGTCAGTCATACAAGCTCCGTGATATCGATCATTGTTGCGCGCTCCAGGAGCTCGGGACGGAAGTAATCGATGTTGGCCGTTGTGATGACCGTCTGGGCCACTGTGCCTACATACTCAGCCAGCGCTGCCCGGCGGCTCTCGTCGAGCTCGCTCATAACATCGTCGAGCAATAGCAGCGGACGAGTCCCGCAAAGCGCGGTGATGACATCGATCTCGGCGATCTTGACAGCCAGCGCGATACTGCGCTGCTGCCCTTGAGAGGCGAAGCTGCGCGCTCCCTGCCCGCCGAGCGTGAATACAAGGTCGTCGTGATGTGGGCCGACCGTTGTGGTATGCCGGGTGCGCTCAACTTCTCTGTCGTTGTCAAGCGCGCTGAAGAACGCCTCTGCATAGGCTTCTGTGTCCAGGTGGGGATCAGCGCCGCCGGCCCAGTCGGCCACGTAGTTCACTTCAAGTTGGCAATCGGGATCGATCCCCCGGTACGCAGCGATAAGCACCGGGCACAGTTGCCTGAACAGAGCCAGGCGCCGCTGGACAAAGGCGACCCCAACTTCGACCAGGCGCTCGGTCCAGGCTTCATATACCGGCCCATCCCACTGCTCGTCTTTAAGCAAGCGGTTGCGCTGCTGGACGATCTTCTTATATTCCTGGCGCAGCCGCAGATAGCCCCCGGATATCTGAGCCCCCAGATCGTCAAGCTCATCGCGGCGCTGCGCAGCGGAGTCACGCACCAGGCGCAAGTCGACCGGGCTAAACAATACACAGGGTAACGCTCCCGCCAGGGCCACGCTGGTACGAACTGCCTTGTCGTTTACTTGGTAGCGGCGACGGCCGCCTTCGATGTCCAACTTGACGGTTCGCTCGCGTCCCTGGTCGGCTGCTGACAATACCGCTTGCGCGTGATCGCTCCCCCAAAAGACCAGGTCGCGCCAGTTTGCCGTACGAAACGAAACCCCCTGTGTCAAGAGTTGTAATGCTTCGACAACGTTGGTCTTTCCACTGGCATTCGGCCCGGTGATGATCGTCAGGTCAGAGCCGAAGCGTAGCGCCGCTTGCTTATAGCTGCGAAAGTGGGCCAGTTCAAGCGTTTCGATCAAAAACGACATGACTCTGGACTTAGCCCATCAAATGTTTTCGGAAGTCGCTCAGTTGATGCGCATCGGCATCACAAGATACAGGAAATCTTCTTCAGCCGCACGGATAATCCCCGGCTTCATCGGGTCCTGGATCTCGATAGTGATGAACTCGCTTTCTATCACCGACAGGCCATCCAATAAGAAGCTGTAATTGATAGCGATCTCCTGGTCATCACCCTCGGCTTTAATCATAACGTGTTCGGTTGCCGACCCCAGGTCAAGTGATTGTGAGGTCAGGGTGAGATCCTGGTCCTCTACGGAAACGGAGAATTTTATGGCAGCGTTTGTCACCGCAAGAAGCGATACACGTTTGACCGCATCAAATAATTCCGCCTGAGCAACCGTTGCCTGAACTGTCCATTCTTTAGGGAGCAGTTGGGAGAAGTTCGGGTAATTCCCCTCGATTTTACGGGTCACAAACTGAGTCTGCCCAAAACTGAACAGTATCTGATTTTGTGAAAGGGATATCGTTATTGGTTCCTCATCTACCATTTTTACAACTTCTTCGAAAGCTTGTCCGGGGATCAGCGCAGTAAAGGGCTCGTCGAAAGATTGTTCAAGTTTCTTAGATATAAGCGCAAGACGATAGATATCAGTCGCGACCATTTTTATCTCATCAGCTTCAGCTGTCAGGTAGATGCCCGTCAATACTGCGCGGGTCTCATCTTTACTTACCGCTCTTCCGACTTTTCTAACCATTGTCTTAACTAACTCAGAAGATAAAGTAATCTGTTGGTTCTCTGATACTTCAGGGAAACGAACAAAATCATCTGGATTTAACGTACGGATCGTAAAATGTGACTGCTGTGCGCTGATCTCTAACTGCTCACCATTAAGAGTGAGATTGATCGCGCTTTCTGGTAAAGAACGTACAATATCTGCAAAAATCTTTCCTGGTACCGCAATTATTCCAGGTTCGGTAATCAGGCCTTCGACCTGAGTCCTGATCGAAGTTTCAAGGTCAGAAGCAAAGAAAGTAATGACACCTTCTTTACAGGAAATAAGTATCCCTGAAAGCGACGGTACCGATGAACGAGATGCAGTCGCATGAATGACACGGGCCAGCGCTGCGCTAAGTTCTGATTTGGCGATGCTGATCTGCATAGTGACCTCTTTACTTTTATAGATACCCAATAATCATCATAATAAGCCCGGTGGAAAAGTGGATAAGAGAACTTTATCCTGCGTAAGTGTGGTAGATGCTGAGGGAAAACGCTGTTAATAACAAACACTCTTTATCCACGTTTTCAACCAGTCCAGAATCAATTACCAAATTCTACGATTCTTTTCCTCCGTTCTTGTTGTTTATTAACATATCATACACAGCTAATACACAAGCACATATTAGAAAGATATATCAGTTCTTCATCTTAAGCGCGCTGGTGATGTGTTGAACTTGCTGATAAACATCATTCTCGCAGCTCATCACTTTTTTGATCTTGTTGACCGCATGCATAACTGTGGTGTGATCTTTTCCGCCAAAGGCACGCCCGATCTGGGGGAATGAAGAGTCGGTTAGTTCCTGACAGAGATACATTGCAATATGACGGGGAAATACGATCTCATATTTACGCTTACTTCCAATAAGATCGGTATGGTTTATCGAAAAATAGCGACATACTTCAGCTTGAATCTGGGCGATCGTAATAGGTTTTACAATCTTTTTCTTGAACAGCTCTTTTGCGACAAGCTCAGCCAGCTCTTGACTAACATATTCTTTGTGAGTTAATTCCGCAAACGCGATGATGCGGGTCAGCGCGCCTTCCATCTCGCGGATGTTGCCCGTTGCCTGCTCGGCAATATAGGCGATCGCATCGGTGCTGAACGGCAGCTTCTCTGACTCAAGGAACTTGGTGATGATGGCATAGCGCGTCTCATACTGTGGCGGCTGGATATCGACCTGAAGGCCGCTGCCGAAGCGGCTGGTGTAACGCTCATCCATATCCAGTTCAAGAGGCGAGCGGTCAGCAGCGATAACGATCTGCTTACCCCGGCCTTTCAGGAAGTCGATCGTGAAGTAGAGCTGCTCGACCGTACTGTACTTTCTTTCAAGGAACTGGATATCATCGATCAGGAGGATATCAGTCGTGCGGTAGTGATTCCGGAAAGCCTCGGTATCCAAAGTCCGCGCTACGCCGGTCGAGGCGTTGATATATTGGTTGGTGAACTCCTCCGAAGTCGTGTAGATAACCTTTTTCTCAGGGTAGATCTCCTTGACGTAAGAACCGATCGCCTGGAGCAAGTGAGTCTTCCCTAAACCGGACGACCCCCAGATGAACAGGGGATTAAAGCCCGATTTGAGAGCGGGGGCTTCAGCGACTGCCAGTGCAGCGTTGCGGGCGAAGGCATTCTGATCGCCAACCACAAACGAATCAAACGTGAACTTAGGGTCGAAGTTCGACTTATCGGAGGAATCGACGACTGGGCGGTCCTTTGGGATGAGATCGTTGATGTTGGTTAGGCCCTCTTTGGGGGGATGAAGGGTAGTCTCTGCCAGCGCTTCATCAGTTTCGATGGTAACTTCGACCGGGTGTTTGATCAGCGAGTTCAGGACTTCGATGATAATGCCCTTGCACGTCGTCTCCGCCAGGTCGCGGCTGAAGTTGTTCGAAATGCCGAGACGCAGGTGGTCGGGAGTCGAACCAGGAAGAGGGGTCAGGCTCAGGATAAGCCCCCAGCGCGAAGCAGGCGCGCGCGACTCCAGGAGGTTCCGCGCGTCAGCCCAAAGGGCGTCAGCCGACTCATAGGCGGGAGAAGAGGGAGCGGATGAGGCAGGAACAGAAGATGTTTTTTGGATCTGCGATACGGTGGTATCAGAAAGAGGCGATACATCTCGATTTGCTTTTTGTGTTTGCCTCATGCTGTCCATGTTAATCCTCAGTGCGCGTTGCGCGGTCAAATAAATTTCTAACTCTTGTCTTCTTCCAAGTAATAAGAATCCACCGATGTGGATTTTTATCTTATCACCTGAACGATCCTGCGAAAGCCCCGATTCTCATCTTTTTCATCCAGCCTTTTTCTCCTCCGGTTTTTTTCAAGTGTTTTCCCCAGTTTCCACTTTCGTCTCCCTTGACAAATAAAGAAGAAGAATCATCGCCAAGCCTCTGACCTGCGGTTTTGTTTGCACGAACGCCTGTTCAAGGTGGTCTGACTGCTGGAAAAAAGTTATCAACAGGGATGGGAAAACGGTTGATAACTTCTGGTTTTACAACCCTCGAGTGCAGTACTTGCAGCATAACGTCGGTGTGTCCATTTACCCTCTTGTTTCGAGGAACTGGTGACGGGCTGGATATTCAGTTATCAAACGAAAAAAATCCGATGCAAAACCTCTTGCAGTGAAAGAAAATCTTAGCGTATCCGCGATGTTGGAAAAGGGCAACTGGTGGGTTTTCCACAGTCAGAAACCGATTGAGCAGCAGACAGAAGAGAGTTATCCACTGTTTCCACAAATCCAGCGCTCTCCCCTGAAATAACCTGCCGACTCCCCGCATGATGATTAGCGCACAGTGACCAGCATGCACGATCACCCCTGTTGAACCCGCTGCCTACTTTGGTTCACTTCAGGTCAGGAGGGGCTGTCCTCTCCGGGTTGCGCTCTTCGATGTTTTGAGATTTTGATCAGGATATTTGACAGCAGTGAAGCGTCAATCATACAATGGATAACCCTGTGTAATAGATAAGTTGATACTTACGACTGTGTTGGGAGGCATGATGAAAAGGACTTATCAACCTAACAATCGCCATCGTGCTAAGACGCACGGCTTCCGCGCGCGCATGTCGACCCGTGGGGGTCGCGCTGTTCTGGCTGCACGCCGCCGGAAGGGCCGTCGCGCTCTTTGCGCCTAGTTCACTCTGATGCGGTGGGTCTATGACTTCACGCAAAGTCAATACCATCGCATCATCTGAGGCGATCGGCCAGATCTTTAAGCGTGGGCGTCGTTACAATGGCGACCTGCTCTCTCTTTATTCCCTTTCTCATACGCTCCAGGAGGCAGAAACAGCGCCGAGGGGTCGTGTTGCATTCATCGCAGGAAAAAAGCTCGGCGGAGCTGTCTGGCGTAACCGGGCGAAACGGGTTTTGCGTGCGGCTTTAGCTCAGGTGGGCGGGACTCCGGCGGGTTATGACCTGCTTCTTGTTGCTAATAGCCGGACCGCCGCAAGCTCATCGAATGATGTTGCAGAAGAATTAGCTATGCTTTTCAGGAAAGCTCATATATAATGGCTCATACGGAAACAACGCGAGGCTTGGGTGAGTCGCTCAAACGGCTGCCCCGCCTGGTACCGATTTTCCTGATACGAGGGTATCAGCAGGTGATCTCCCCCCTCCTTCCACGATCCTGCAGATTTGTACCGACGTGCTCTGCTTATGCGGTAGAAGCACTACAGCGCTATGGTGTACTAAAGGGCGGATGGCTGGCAATCAAACGTATTTTGCGTTGCCATCCCTGGCATCCCGGTGGGTATGATCCGGTGCCCTAGGGTATCAGGTTCCAGAAGGTATCTTTGAGAATCTGGTAGCAGGCGGAGCCTGCGTAAGGAGGTATGATGTGGACTGCGATCATTAATGCACTTTTCCAGGTGTTGAAGTTGTTCTACAGCTTCACCCGCGATTGGGGCCTGGCCATCATCCTGATGACCCTGGTGTTCCGTATCCTCGTTTGGCCGCTGATGACCAAACAAGTGAAAAGCACGGTCGGCATGCAGAAGATCCAACCTTTGATGAAAGAGGTCCAGGAGAAGTATGCTGACGACAAGCAACGCCAGAGCGAAGAGATGATGAAGTTATATAAGGAGCAGAAGGTCAGTCCTTTTGCGGGTTGCTTGCCCTTGTTGCTCCAGATGCCGTTGTTGTTCGCTTTCTATAGCATGTTGAACATAGCACGCGCAGATAAAAGCGGCATATTGACGGGCGGCGGCCCTCTGTATAAGTCTCTTGCGCATTACAGCTATCTGCCAGTCCAAATCGCTGACAAGGTCACGTTTGTGTTCACGAAAGTGAAGATCGACCCGGCGCCATTCCTCAGGTTCATCCACCTTCCTGGCGTGAAAACCCCCGGATTTTTGCCGGACATCATGACGACGCCAGATATGATACTGAAGGCCCACGGCGGCTGGAACAACATTCTCGGGGCGCTTCCTTCGCTGTGGCCTTACCTGGTGATACTCCTGCTGTTCGCGATTGGAAGCCTTATCCCGATGTTGATGATGCCGGGTGGCAATTCCCAGAATAAGAACATGGGCATTTTCATGTCGCTCTTCATGCTGTTCATCGGGTTCAACATCCCGGCGGGCGCCCTGTTGTACTATGATGTGTCGACGCTCTTTGCTGTTGGGCAACAGGCATTTATCCAAAAGCGCATGGAGGCTGCAGAAGAAGAGGAGATCGCTGAGATCATCGCTGCCGAGGAGCCCAGCAAGAAAAAGGGCAAGAAAAACTCAGGTTCGGCTAAGGATGATCCAACTCCAAAGCTAAACGAGGGCTCCAGCAATAAAAAAGGGAGCAAGGCAAAGAACACGGGAGCAGATTCTCAGAAGAACAAGAACACGGGAGCAAATTCTCAGAAGGCCAAGAACACGGGAGCTAGTCCGAAGAAGGCCAAGAACACGGGAGCTGATCCTAAGTCCGGTTCGCAGTCAAAATCCGGTTCAAAGAAATAAGGAGTTATGTGATGGAGAAAGAATATACTGCCACTGCAGAAACCGTTGAAGCTGCGCTGGATGAAGCACTTGAGAAGTTAGGGGTCCAGCAGGACGCAGTGACCTATGAAGTTGTCGAAGAGCCCTCAAAGTCGTTCTTTTCCGGCTCGAAACCAGCGGTTGTTACCGTAACGATCCGCGAGGATTACCTGCGCGAGCTCCAGTCAGAGAAAGAATTCAGCGACGAACCGGCTGGCTATGATGAATTAGCTGGTGACTCTGTGCCACGCCGTGATTATGAGGACCTGAGCGAGGAAGAAGTCGACGCCATTGCCGATGAAGCGATCAAAGTACTGAGAGAGATCATCAGCTATTTTGATATCGATGAAGTAAGTATCGACGAGTATGAAGGAGACGGCGGCGAGATCATCTTCGACATAACAGCCGAAAAGAACCTTGCGCTGTTGATCGGTCGTCATGGTCGTACAATCGACGCCTTGCAAGTGCTGATGTCGTCGATTACAACGAAACATTGCGGCATGCACTACCCCCTGGCAGTCGATGTTGAGGGCTATAAGCATCGTCGCAAGCAAAAGATCACCGAGATTGCCTATCGTTCAGCGGACCGCTGTACCCGTACTCATCGTCCTGTATCGCTCAAGCCGATGACTCCCTACGAGCGTCGTGTTGTTCATATGGCGCTGCGCAGTACGCCCGGGGTGACTTCTGCCAGCGAGGGATCAGGGCCGTATCGTCACGTAGTCATCAGCCCAGTCTGACGTGCCAGAATGCCGCCCGGCGGCGCTCTTGCAAAATGCAGGGCCTCTCTTAAGGCCATATCGCTTTGCGGAGACTTGCCAGATGCCGTTTACTACACATTAGCTTTTGCATCATAAGAGATAAAGAGCGCGGGAAACTGCGCTCTTTCTATATCTCGATATCGTGTGTGGAAGTACTGTTCCGAATTAGGCGACGTTTTCTGTATAATGTTTCACGTGGAACGTTGTTGCTTGTTTTCTGGAATGTTTCACGTGGAACACTATGATCGACTTCTTACAAACATATGGTATCGAGATAGATTCGAAGCAGGCCCTGCTGCTTGAAGCGCATCTACGGTTTGTTCTCGAGAAGAATCAAGCGGTCAATCTTACCCGGATTACGGATTATGATCGCGCGCTAATCCTCCATGTGTTGGACTCGCTTCTGGTACTTCCTGAGGTGAAAGATGCGCCTGATGGCGCTTTGATCGATATAGGCACAGGGGCTGGTTACCCTGGGTTGCCTCTTGCCATAGTGACGCAACGACAGACAACGTTGCTGGATGCGCGCGAGAAGAAGATCATGACAATCAAAGAGTTCTTTTCTTTGCATCCTGAGTTGAACTTCTGTGAAGCGATATCGAAACGCGCTGAAGAGTTCGCTCTTGAGCGACAGGCAGGCTATTCAGTGGTAGTTGCGCGTGCACTTGCCGCACTTCCCACACTTGTTGAACTAGCCAGCCCGTTATTGCCGATAGGCGGTCATCTGATTGCACTTAAAGGACAGCCGCAACCTGATGAGATCGCCCGATCGGGACAGCTGGAAGGAGCCACTGGGTTGGCAGTATCTGGTCAGCGGACTTATTCGTTACCAAGCGGAGAACGTCGCGAGGTCATTGTCTATGAGAAAATAAAACATGCACAACTTGAGTTGCCTCGTCGAGTAGGGCTTGCTCAACGCAAACCCTTAGCGTAAAGCAGGAACAGGCTGCCAAGTTCTTACGTTTCGAGTACTTTTGGCACTGTGTTTAGGGAAAGGAGTGGTTTTGAACGATTTTACCGAGAATCTCTCCAATGGTGGCCATACCTTTGCCATCGTTAACCAGAAGGGGGGCGTAGGGAAAAGCACCACTGCGGTCAACCTTACAGCTGCGCTGGGTTTACTTGGCAAGAAAGTCCTTCTTATCGATCTTGATCCCCAGGGGAACGCGACGTCTGGCTTTGGCCTCACAAAACAGCGGGAGCGCTGTGTCTATAATGCGCTTATCGAAGAGATTCCTTTGCGGGACATAATTGAGCACATCCCAGAGAGCACTGTCGATGTTGTGCCCGCGACGATCCAGTTGGCGGGCGCAGAAGTCGAGTTAGTCACGGCGATGAGCAGGGAAACACGGCTGAAAGGGTTGATTGCTCCCCTGAAGGGTGACTACGATTATATCCTTATCGACTGTGCTCCTTCACTGGGGTTGCTGACCGTTAATGCGTTGACTGCGGCTGATGGGCTTATCATCCCGGTCCAGTGCGAGTATTACGCGCTGGAAGGACTTTCCAAGCTGCTTGACAGTGAAAGGCTGGTCAAAACGCATCTGAATCCTGACTTGGGAGTGTTTGGCGTCGTGATGACCATGTTCAGCAAGCGGACCAAACTTGCGCAGCAAGTGGTCGATGAAACCCGCGAGTTCTTTGGGGATACGGTATTCGAGACGCTCATTCCCCGCACCGTTCGTTTGTCAGAAGCCCCGGGCTTTGGGCAAACGATTTTTCAGTATGACCCCACCGGAAAAGGCGCACAGGCTTATCTGGCATTTGCAAAGGAAGTGATCAATCGTGGCTAATCAAAGTGGACTAGGGCGAGGACTTTCCAGCCTTATCCCCAGCGCATCAGCTGAATCTGGCTCTGGTGGCACAGATCTCAATGAATTAGCGCTCAATCTGATCGAACCGAACCCTGACCAGCCCCGTACTGAGATCGATGAGTCGGGTATCGCGGAGCTGAGTGCTTCGATCGCGCTTCATGGGCTCTTGCAGCCGCTGTTGGTACGTCCCCATGGCGACAAATATGAGATCGTTGCTGGTGAGCGCCGGTGGCGCGCCTCACGCCTAGCAGGACTTGAGAAAGTCCCGGTTCGTATTGTCAACCTCGATGATACGGGCAGCCTGGAAGTAGCTCTTATCGAGAACCTGCAGCGGGAGGATCTCAACGCTTTGGAAGCGGCCTATGGCTATAAGCGCCTGCTCAACGAATATGGCCTGACGCAGGAAAAGCTCGCGGAGCGCCTTTCGAAGTCGCGCGTGTCGATCACTAATGCGCTGCGCCTGCTCGATCTGCCTGAAGAAGTGCAGGCTTATCTCTACGAGGGCAAGCTTTCGGCCGGGCATGCACGGGCGCTGTTAGCGCTCCCTGATGATGACCTGCGTGTCAAGTTAGCTGAAAAAGCTGTGGAGAATAATCTTTCCGTCCGTGATGTTGAAAGCATGGCGCGTTTGTCCTCGGGCGGGTTGTTGCCTCGCTCGCCTCGTCCGATCAGTCCGAAGTCATTTAAGACTGCCGCACGGAGGTTGCGCAAGCTTCTGACAACAAACGTCCGGGTCAAGCAGACAAAAGACAAGCGCAAGATAGAGATCGAGTTCCAGGATGAAGCTGATCTGGCGCGCATCTATCAGCTGCTGAGCAACGATACGCGCCCGCTGAGTTAAGCTCTTTCATGACGCGACGTGGCGTCTCAGGGAACGCGCTCTACCTGCCTCTCGCAGGTTTATACCGTGATGTCCGAGCTCTCTGGTAATATCAGATCATGAGTTTAACGATCGTCACAGGGCCGGCCCAAGCCGGAAAAACGCAAGCCTGCATCAAGGCGCTTTCTGGCACGGCGCAGCCCGAGATCATCCTCTTGTGTGCGACAACGTATCTTTCTGACAGCCTTGGCCGGCGCTTGGCCCTGCGCCGTCTGCAGGACGACCATATATTGTCTTCTCAGTCACATATAACTACGATGACGTTTCACGACCTGACAGAAAAACTCTGGGGACTTAAAGGTGACGAACGCGCACTCATCGGGCAGGCGGCCCGCGAGACAGTGATCAGTGAGCTGTTGGAGGATCTTCCCCGCACCAGTCATTCTGAAAGCCTCTTCACTGCTGGCGGCAGGCGTTTCCTTTCCGATGTCGTTCAGACGTTTGCAGGGGGGCCTCAGATCCCTGGGGCATTGTCTTTTGCTGTGCCGCGCGTGCTCAGAGACCTGGGGCAGGACTATAGGCGAAGTTTACAGGAGCGCGGCCTGATCGAGCACGACGCAGCGCTCTTCGATCTTGCTTCTCGCGGATGTTTCATTGAGGCTGCTTATGGCCTGCTGGGTTTCACAGACTTCCCGCCTCCCCAACGCGCGTATGGGGAGATGCTCATGATGTGCTCGGATGTGGCGATTGCTGTCACGTCGGAGCTTACAGGCGATGCTTCTGAGGAAGGACGGCGTTTTGCCGTAGAACTTGCAGAGGATTATCGCAGACGAACAGGCGAGGAACCCGTTCTGCTTCAGGAGGCAGCGCCTCCAGGCGATGGGCCAGCCGCAGAGCTTTCTGAGTTGCGCAGGGATTTCTTGCAGGCTGAAGACTTTATTGCAGGAGATCCAGCACCAGGAGAGAATACGGGGGAGCATACGGGGGCAGCAGTTCATCTTGCGGTATCGATGATTCCTGCACGGGGGGAAGACGAAGAAATACTTAGTGCTGCGCAAGCTGCACAAACAGCGATAGATGCTATCGCACAACAGCGTAATAAAGCAGACATAACGACCGATGATGCCCCCGCTGCGCTGATTTTCCGCCAACTGGGCACAAAGGCGCTCCGCCTGGCCCAAGCTCTTGATTTCCTTGGGGTCCCGGCTGACTTCGACCTGACCGTTCCTTTCGAACAAACTGGCCTGGGGGCAGCTCTGGCGCGGCTTCTCCACCTGCCGTTTTCCGATGATCCCCTCACGCTCGCCGCCGATCACCTGCTCTCCTCGTACGGTGGTGTACCGCAAGCGGAAGCGTACTTTCAGGAGAAGCGCCTGCGTGAGCAGCAGATGGACTATGCCCGGATCAGGCAGGAGGGCGTTGTCCCGGATGCAAGTAGCCTGACGGCAAAAGGTTGGGCTCAGTTGGCGACAAACATGCTGCTGCGAGCGGCGGCTATCCCGCGTAGCGAGTTTCTCGATCAGGGCGACTTTGCTGCCCACAAAGCATTTCTTGCGGTCCTTGATGAGCTGCGTACCCTCGAGCAGATCCCGGGTCTCCACAGCTCGGCATCTGATGCCACGTCGCTTGATCCCGGCAAACTCCTCACCAGCATTGCGGATCTCAAGGTGAAACTCACGCCAGCTCCCGGAAGCACGCGCCTGCTGGTCTCGGAAGCCTCGCGCGCGCGTGGCCGCCAGTTCCATACCGTGATCCTGGCGGGCCTGGCTCAGCAAGACTTCATGATGGTGACCGAACCTTCGCTTAAAGAGCGGATGATCGCGCGTATCACAGGGCGACGAGAGCCTGATAAGATAGTCGGCGAGCACCAGCTGTGGTACGACTTGCTCGGCTGTGCGCGCCAGTCGCTGATACTCATTGGGCAGAACTATGACCTGTCCGGCAAGGAGCTGGCGCCTTCGGGATTCCTGGAGGAGATCCTGGCCTTATGTGGACAGAAAGGCGAGTGGGAGCAGGCGGCACTCCCGCATTCTTTGCACGATGAGCTCACACTCCTGCAGACCCATACAGAATCCGGGAGCCAGAAAGCCCAGGCTTTCTTGGCGTGTGATGCTTCACAGGCGCCGTCCTGTCCGCCGCGTGGGCGCCTCACGGGGCTCGATTTCAGCGCGCATGCTGCGGCGCCGTTTGCAATAACGACCCTCGAGACTTATGCCAAATGTCACTATGCCTGGTTCCTCAGCGACTTCGTGGCGCGCTGCAGCATCACTGAAAACACTGACGCGCTGACCGAAGGCAACATCATCCACAAGACGCTGCAATACTTCTATGAGCGCGCGCGTGACACCCTGGGATGCCCGCGGGTGACCACAGAGAACCAGCGGGCGGCTGCGCGGCTGCTTGACGCCTGTTTCGATGAGGCGGCTACTCAGGTTCTGAAACTCCGATCAGGGGATTTGCGCACCAGTTTGCCGATGAACACCCAGGCCTCGCTTGATGTTCTGCAGGATGCTTTGCATACCTTCCTGGAAAGCGAGGCGGCCTGGCTGCCCGGTTTCACGCCGACCCACTTTGAGTGGAAGTTTGGCGCAGAAGGAGCAGGAGAGGCGCCTGCGCCGATCATTGGTGGCGTTGCTTTGCGTGGCTCCATCGATCGCATCGACACGCTGGAGCCCGCACAGTCTGCAAAAGGCGCGAAGAAGACTGAGGCTCAGCTTGAGGGTGAAGGTGGGGGAGAAAGCGAAAAGGAGGATGAGACCCGGCCTGAGCCAGAGGACAGGGGCCTCCTCTTCGTGGTTGACTATAAACGCAATGGCGCGAAAGATGGGGGGTCGCTTAAGACCCGAGCCAAACATCGTGAACTCCAAGCGACTGTCTATGGCCTGGTCGCCGAGCAAATGCTGCGACCACTGCGTTATGCAGGTTCGACTTATCGCAACATCTTAAACCCCGCCGATCTCTCAAAGACCGAACATCGCAAAAGCATCAGGGAGCGTTACGCTGAGGAGCTGGGGTTTCCTGCGACCTGGAATAAAAAACCTCAGGCTATCAGGGATGAGGATCCGGAAGACGGTGGCCTCAGTGAGTATGACCAGGGCCTGGCAGATATTGAAGCTCTGGTTGCCGATGCGGCGCGCAACATAAGCTGCGGGGACGCATCGATCACTGGAGTTGGCGCCGATCCTTCCCGCACCGCTGCCTGCCTGTTCGCAAGAAGATGTCTGTTCATTGGCTGTCCCTACTATCAGCGGGGGCACTGGTCATGACGCTACTCGACACGCTCTATAGCTCTTCATATTACGGTGATCTTAATCAGCAGCAGCGTGATGCGGCAGGCAGCGATAAACGCCTGATCGTCGTGAGCGCAGGCGCCGGCACGGGCAAGACGAAGACCCTGGTCGCGCGCTTCCTTCGCCTGCTGTTGGAAAGCGTAGAGCAGGGGGGGGAGCAGGCGCAGCGTCCGCTTGACCACCTGCTTGCAATCACGTATACGAACACTGCGGCCGATGAGTTGCGGCAACGGATCGAAGCGGCGCTTCGCAGCTTTGGCCTGGTCAGCCTTGCGCGCCAGATGGACAGCGCGCTGATCACGACCTTCCATAGCTTCTGTGTGCGGGTGTTGAAGCGTTTTGCGTTTGAGGCCGGAGTCGATCCGGATTTCACGGTGTTGTCCGACGATGAGCGCGTACGGCTGCGGCGGGAGAGTTACGACCAGGCACTCGTCCAGTTCTATCAGGAAAGGCGCGCTGACCTGCTGCGTTTGCGTAGCCACTTCAAGGATGGTTCACTGCGCGGCATCTGTTATGGCTTAGTCGACGAGACGGCCCAGGCCGGAGTCGACCTGGCAGATCTGCGGCCGGACAGTTTCTCTCCCGAGCAGCTGAGCCAGAAGAACTGCCCCGATCGCTCGACCATTCAGCTGCTCTTGGCCTTTGCGCAGTTCTGGCAGCAGCAATTCGCCGCTCTCAAACAGCGTACGGGCGCCTATGACTTTGGGGATTTGTTGCTCAAGTGTCGCGATATTTTCGAGGTACCACAGGTCCGCGATCTGTACCGCCAGCAGCTCACTGAAGTAATGCTCGACGAGGCCCAGGACTCCAATCGCCTTCAGCTGCGGTTACTGGAGAGCATCGCGCAGCGCCGCTGCTTCGTGGGGGATTTCAAGCAATCGATCTACGGGTTTCAGGGGGCCGACGCAGACGTGTTCAACGAGCTGGTCATGCGTGCTCGCAACGACGATGACCCAGAGAGCAGGTATTTCACTCTCAGTGAGAACTATCGCTCGCGCGCAGAGGTGATCGACTGTGTCAATGAGCTTTTTCAGGACGGCAAGATCATGCCGGATCACTTCGAGCGCCTGAAATTGGGTCGCGATGACCCCGAAGTGGGCTTGCAGTTGGATTCTGCGGCAGCAGACGGGCTGACGCCTGACCCTACTCCCGCTTACGTTGCTCTTGCGGGTTTTGTGCCACAGGCAGAAATCGATCCGAACTCTGGGCGCTCGGTTGCCCGGCAGGAAGGTATCTGGATCGCCGAGCGCCTGGCAGAGCTCATTGGGCGCCCCTGTCCTACGAAGGATGATCCTGGCAAGCGCCTCAGCGCACAGGACCTGGTCGTTTTGGTGTCATGGCGCAGCTATGGGCGCGCGATCGTCCGCGCGCTGGCCGAACACGGGTTGGCCGCGCAGATCATCGGCGGGGACGATTTCCTCACCCGGCCGATCATCCGGGATGCGCGCATCCTGTTAGCGGCGCTGCGAAACCCGACTGATGACGCTACGTTTCTGTCGCTGTTGCTTTCCCGCCTGGGGCGGGTCAGCGACCAGGGACTCTATGAGTTGGCGAGCGCGGCTGTCGCACTGCAAGCTCAGGAGGAGCATGAGGCTGAGATCCCTCCACTCTGGGAGGTTGCGTCCTCGGCCTTACTCAGCGATCCGGCTGATGCGGAGAACTTGAGCCAAACCAGGGCGATGCTGCACGATGCGTTTGCGTGCCTGGAAGCCTTGCCGCTCTCTGAGATCATCACCTGGGCGTTTGCCCGTCGTGATGCGGACAGCCTCTACCTGCTGGCTGAGAGCGATCCGTTGCAAAATGCAGCCGACCTGCAGCACCTTTGCCGCATCGCCGATAGCGTCGGGCAGGATGGCGGCGGCCTGGTCGGCCTGATCACCTACCTGGACGAGAAAGAGCGCACGAATGCGAAGATGGATGCGCCGCTGGTGACCAGCGACAAGGCAGACGTTGTTCGCGTCATGACTATCCACGCGGCCAAAGGCCATCAGTTCCCCGTAGTGGCGGTGGCCTGCGCGCAGGATATCAAGGATCCCTCCGCGTCGAGCGCGAGTGTTTTTCTTGGTGAGGATGGAGCAGCACACCCGCTTCTGGGGCTGAAGACCAATCCCGTGGGGATGCCTGATACCGAGTCGACGCCGGTCGCGACCGCAGTAGTCGAGCAGGACAAGGAGGCAGAGAAACGTGAAAAGCGCCGTCAGCTCTACGTGGCCTGTACGCGTGCTGAGGAAGTGCTGCTGTTGAGCTATCGTTCAGACGCGAAAGGGGGCCTTGCGCTGGCGATAGCTGATGCGCTCAAGGAACTTAAGCAGGATGGTGAGCGGGAAGGCGCGCAGGAAGGAGAGCATGATGGCTGACCTTATCCAGATCTCCTACAGTGACCTGGGCGCCTATCACCAGTGCGCGCGCCGCTATTACTACGAGAAGCGGCTGCGTATGGGCACGCTGCCAGAGCTGGCCACCACGGCGGTCAAGCGCGGGACCCTCATGCACACGCTGCTGGAGGGCGCTGAAGGCGGCGTTCTGGATGAGTCGCAGGCCCGAGTTCTTTTTGCGCGTGAGCAGGTCGTTGACCCCCGCGAACAAGAGGCACTGCGTGACGCTGCGCAGCGGGTTTTGGACTCGCCCGTGTATGCTGAAGTCAGCGCGGGCGCCGACATCCGGCGCGAGCGGCAGTTCTACCTGGCGTTGCGCGACCCGGTAGGCCCTGTACGCTTTCTTAAAGGCTACATTGATATTCAAGGCACGCGCCCGGATGGAAGTTTGCTGATCCTGGATTACAAGTCCGGCACACGCGCGGAAGCGCAGGCGAGCGACTATGAAGACCAGGCGCGTTGCTACGCGTTGGTCGGCCTGGCCGATGGGCATCCGTCTGTCGAAGTGCGCTTCATCCGCCCGGAGGTTACCGGCGACGGTGGCGCTGCGCAGGTGTTCGCGCTGGGACCCTATACCTCTGATGACTCTGCGAGCATCGAAGCCAGTCTGGTCTCCGCGATCCATGATATGGAGCGGACGGGTCCTGATTCACCGACGGCCGCCGACGCTTTTATCTGCAATGGCTGTCCGGTACCCGCAGCCGGCTGCCCTATTTCCAGGGATTGACGAGCTTTAGGCCCTCGACGCCCGTAAAGTCCTTGGTGTTACGAGTTACGATCGTAGCGTCAGCTGCTATGGCAGTGGCGGCCAGGAGAGAATCCATTCTTGGCAGGGGTCTGCTTGTGGCGGTGATCCGTGCCCATTCACGCATGATTGATTCTCCGATGGGGAAGATGCGACTTTGGATCCACTCCATGAAGTCGATTTCAAACCAGTCATTGAGTCGCGTTTTCCTTTCCCCTTCAGGCATCCGGTGAAATCCATAAACGATCTCCCCGACGGTAACCACGCTGATGAACACCTCGTTTCGATCATGTTCTTTTAACCAAAGGTTGACCTGCGGGTCGGGCTTTAGTTTCATTAATTCGGAGACAACGTTGGTATCAAGCAGGAACATCAGAACTCAACCTCCCGCGGTGTTGCGTCGAATTCATAGTCCATATATTTCTCGAGTTCCTCGGCGCCCGGAGGACAAGTTGCCATGAGCTCAAGAAAGGACATCTTTGGGGGGCGTACGACCTCACGATATTTATCGTAGCTGATCACTGCTACAGTAGGCTCGCCATGGACGGTGACGACCTGCGGCTCTTTCTGTGCGCGCCGCACGACCTCGCTGAACTTGTTCTTTGCTTCCTGCAACTGCCAAGTCGAGGATTCTGGTGTGGTGATGTCGCTTTCACGGCGTTTGGCTGCGGTTGTTGGCATAGGCCGCTCCTTTCTCATGTCTAGCTAGTCTAGCTAGATTATAGCATAACATTGCCAGCTGGAACAAAGGCGCGCCGAGGGCGTCGTGCCCTACAACGTGAAAGGAAGGTTGTCTAAGGGGTCTAAGATGCGTTGGCGAGTTGGCCGCAGGCGGCGGCGATCTCGGCTCCGCGCGAGCGCCGGATGGTGGTCTCGATGCCGACGTTGCGGAGGAAGTCGGCGGCTTGTTGAGTGCGCGCGGCGTTCTCGGCGGCCATGCCGTCTGTGGCAGTATCGTTGTAGGGGAGCAGGTTGATATGCGCGCCAATCGCGCGGGCGAAATCCGCCAGGGCCTGCAGGTCGCTGTCATGGTCGTTGACGTCACGCAGGAGCACATATTCCAGGCTCACGCGCCGCCTGCTGCGTTCGCGATAGTTGGCAAGCGCCTGACGCAGCTTATCCAGCGGCTGTTTGCGCAGCCCTGGCATCAGGCGATCGCGCAGCTCCTGAGTGGCAGCGTGCAGCGATACGGCCAGGCGGAACTGCTCCGGCTCTTCTGCCAGGCGCTCGATGCCGCTGATAATCCCGCTGGTCGAGACCGTGATGTGGCGCGCGCCGATGCCCAGAGCCTGTGGGTCGTTGAGCAGCCGAAGCGCTCCGAGTACCGCGTCATAGTTGGCAAAGGGTTCACCCTGACCCATGACGACGACATTAGTGGCGGCTCGCTCGAAGTCTGCCGCGACGATACGGACCTGCTCGGCGATCTCACCAGCGCCCAAGCTGCGCGTTAGCCCAGCCCGCCCTGTCGCGCAGAACACGCAGCCGAGCGCACAACCAGCCTGGCTTGAAACGCAGACGGTCAGACGGGTTGGTGGCGAGGGAGATGACAACGGGTCAGGTACTTTGTCATTAGATGACAAAGTACCTGACCCCTTGTCATCCGGGATGCCAACGGTCTCGACGCGGACACCGTCAGCGAACTCGAGCAGATACTTGCGGGCGCCATCACTTGCCACCCGGCGCTCGGCGACCATCGCGCGTTGCAGGGGCGCCTCAGCAGCAAGCCGCTCGCGCAGAGCAGCTGGCAGGTTGGTCATCTCTGCGTAGTCGGAGGCGCCGCGCTGCCAGGCCCACTCCCGTATCTGGCGCGCGCGATAAGCAGGCTCACCCCAGCTTTCCAGAAGCGCTCGCAGCCCATCGGCGCTGTATGAAAGAAAATCCCGAGGCACAAGCACAAGCGCTATCGCTCATCCCGGGGCACAAACACCCGTGCCGAGGTGGCCGCCTTGTAGGCCGGGCGCATGATGCGATTGCCGGACACGATCTCCTCGAAGCGATGCGCCGCCCAGCCCGCCATGCGCGAGCACGCAAACAGCGGCGTCAACAGCTCATCGGGGATGCCGAGCATCCGATACACCAGGCCGGAATACAGATCGATGTTGGCGCAGAGCGCCTTGACCCCAACGCCGCGGACCTCCGCGAAGGCCTCCGGCGTCAGGCGCTCGACGGCCTCCAGCAAGCGCAGTTGCGCTTCGAATTCGGTGCCAGCGGCCAGCTTGCGCGCGAAATGCTTGCAGATGACCGCGCGTGGGTCTGACTTGGTGTAGACCGCATGGCCCATGCCGTAAATCAGGCCGGCGCCATCGAAGGCCTCTTTACCGATGATGCGCTCCAGATAGGAGCGCAGCTCCTCCTCGTCATCCCAGGCATCCACATGCTCCATGATGTCGGCCTGCATGGCCAGCACCTTGGCGTTGGCGCCGCCATGGCGCGAACCCTTTAGCGAGCCGATGCCCGCGGCATAAGCGCTGTAGGGATCAGTGTCAGAGGAGGTCAGGACACGGCACGCGAAGGTCGAATTGTTGCCGCCGCCATGTTCGCAGTGCAGCGCGAGCATAATGTCGAGAAGATGGGCTTCCTCGGGTGTGAACTGCCGGTCGACGCGCAGCATGGACAGGATCGTCTCTGCCGTTGACTGTCCGGGGATGAAGCGGTGCATGATCATTGAGCCACCCTGAAACGCCCGGACCAGCGAGTAGTATGACAATACGGCAATACGCGGCAGGCGCGATATCAGGCTGATGGCGGTCATGATCTCGTGATCAGCAGTGCGCGATTCAGCTTTGGTGTCGTCAGCGTACAGGATCAGGACCGCGCGTTCCAGCGCGTTCATGATGTTGTTGGTGGGAGGGTTCATGACAAAATGGGTGGTGAACCCGTCCGGCAACTCGCGTTCGGCATCCAGTGAGGCGACAAACCCCTGCAGCTCAGGGCGGGTGGGCAACTCTCCTATCAACAGAAGATAGCAAGCCTCTTCAAACAGGAAGCGGTTTTCTGGAGTGGTCTGGCCCAGGAGAGCAGCGATGTCATACCCACGATAGGTCAGGCGGCCGTCGTCGGGGATGCGCTCTCCGTCAGAAAGCAGGTAGCCATGGACGCTGCTGATCCGGGTGACGCCGGCGACCACGCCGGTGCCGTCGTCATTGCGCAGGCCCCGCTTGACGCGGCTACCAATATAAAGCTCGGGGTCGACGGTATTCACGCGCTCGAACGTGTCATAGAGGGGGAGCGGAGAGTTTCTGACCATAGTGATGCCTCCTTTACCGCTGCTGAAGAGCGGTTGAAATGAAGTTTTCAGTTTAAGCGACTACGGGGTTCGCGTCAATTTTCTGGCGCGCGTCTGTCTCCTTCTGCGCTGCACCAGGCTGGCTACTACAATAAGCAGCGTCATAACCGCGGCGGTAATTAAGCCTGTGATAAGGGCAAGTTTCTGTTCATAGGTCAACCCTTTAGTAGAAGGGGCTTTCTTTTCGTCGCCAGGATGGTAGGGCACGCGTGTTCCTCTGACCAGAAGCCGATGGTCGTTTATCCCATAGGGAGTACAGGTAAGAAGCGTTACATAGTCATGACCAGGAAACAGGCGCAGGTCAGTCGTATTTTCTGGCAGGACCACCTTTATCTGGTCAACTTGGTAAGCAAGGGTCTGACCAAGAACCTGGATAAAGAATTCATCGCCAACTTTCAGCTCAGTTAGATCCGTAAACATACGCGCGTATGAAAGCCCGGTATGACCCGTCAGTACTGCGTGCGTCCTGTCTCCTCCTACCGGAAGTGAGGTTCCTTCTAAGTGCCCGATCCCCTTAGTTAAGGTCTCTGCCGCAGTGCCGTGATAGATTGGTAGGTTTACCCCTATCTTAGGGATCACCACTGAACCCATTACCCCATCAATATTTAAAAGCGAGAGGTAGTTTTTATCCAGCGCTATACCACTTCCGGCTAAAAAGGGGTCATGGACGGGATTTCCGGCTAAGTCATCGTTATAGTCATGGGCGCGTTTAAGTTCCGCGGCAAGGATTTTGGGATCTGTGCCCGCGACATTTTTTGCATACGCGCTGACCACGCGAGAGGCGTGAAGTTTAGAGAGATAAGACGACACGTAGGGATAGGAAAATACCGCAATACCTGCCAGGGTAAGCAAGCATATTAAGATAATCTTTATAGTAGTTGCGTGTCGCTTCATAGGTGCAGCTTATTAAGCCTTAAGAGTGTGTTTGGCAAAGGGCAGCCTCAAGGGGGGGAAGGGATGGGCTGCCCTTTGTCACGATGTGAAAGAGGCCAAAAGAAAAGTTACCTCTTATCACCAAACATAAGGATTGTTATTTCTATGCCTGGCTGTCAGTCGCCTCTTTCTTTTTGAGGTTAACCACCAGCATCACAGCCATGCCGACAAGGACAATACCTGCGATCGTAAAGATCGCAACGCCAGCAGCTCCTGTCAAAGGAAGCGTAAAGCCCTTGGAGTCTTTGACAGTAATTGCCGCGGTCCAGTCATTTGCCTTAGTGGCAGCGCTAAAGACTACCTGTACAGGATTAACTAAGATGTTATAGCCCGCTGGAGCCTTGGTCTCAGATACCCAGTAGGTAGCGGCGGTATCATTCATCAGATCAGCCAGCCCGGTAAAAGAGCCAGTTCCATCGGCGCCGGTGGTAATGGTGATGTCAGTAGCGGTAGCGTAGTTAGCGTCGCCCGGCTTTACGATATTGCCGTCAGTATCTACCCTCAGGAAATCTCCTGCCTTAGCGTCAGCAGAGGTCAGCGCGATCTTAAAGATAGCGCCGGTAGTAATAGCGGTACCAGTGATCGAGTCTGTCTTGGTGATCTTAAGCGTACCGGTATGAATGTCAGTTTCGTTACTGGGTTCAAGATCAGTTGTAACGTCGCTTTTGTTGGTGAAAGAAGCG
>WRFR01000018.1 GCA_009778715.1 Coriobacteriia bacterium
CTTTCGGGGAATCGAACCCCGGAGGGCGAAACAACCCAGCGGGTTGTTTCGGGCCGAGCAAAGCGAGGTCTTCGTGGATTGCGAAGCAAGACACGCGATTCCCCCCACCTCCACCACAGACTTGGCAATGACTCTCGGGGAATCGAACCCCGATGGGCGAGAGCGGGAAGTCCCTAATTGCATTGTGAAAACGAGGAGGTTGTAAATGGGAAGAAGAGCAAATAATCCGGACTTGGTTGAAGAACTAATTGACAGAAGGTGGGATGAATCATTGCCCCAAGAAGAGTATGAAGAGAAATACAATTCACTAAGTTCAAGTGACATGGGTAAAGTTGCAGGTGCAATTAATAAGATGGAGGATGAGTTTCTTCGAAAGGAAGAGTAGTATCAGGCGGGATAGTATGGAAAATGAGCGCTTTATTGATACGGTATAATCTATCGGCATGGAAAGCGCACGGCGTATCAATCGAACTAAAAGGGTCGTACTGGCGGCGTTGTTTACAGCGCTCGTTTTTTTGTTTACGGCCTACATCCTGCATATTCCGGTCGGTGGCGCCGGGGCCTATATACATTTTGGGGATATTTTTATCTTTCTGGCGGCCTCGACCTTGCCTTTTCCCGATGCGCTGTTTGTCGCTGCGATTGGAGCAAGTTTAGCAGATTTTGCGAGCGGGGCCTCAATGTGGATCCCCTTTACCCTGGTTATTAAAGCCCTGATGGCGCTGAGCTTTACCAGCCGCGGCAAAAAGCTTCTTGGGCCAAAGCGCAATCTCGCAGCGCCCTTTATTGCAGGACTCATTTGTCTCCTGGGATATTACGTTGCCGAGGCGCTTTTAACGGGTAATATTTTAGAGCCTTTGGCGTCAGTACCGGCAGGGATCGTGCAGTTTGCAGGGAGTGCTATTCTTTACTTTGTGATCGCGAAAGTGATGGATCGCCAGGATTTGAAAGAGAAATTGTTGTGAGTGAGATCATCGCCTATGAGGTACATAAGGGTCTGTATATCAATCTGACCAATCGATGTCATTGCAACTGCTCGTTTTGCGTGCGCAATGAAGCCGACGGTATCAATCGGGGAGAAAGCCTTTGGCTGGACCACGAACCCTCGTTAGAAGAGATTGAACAGACGGTGGGCGATGTTGATTTCTCCCGCTATGAAGAAGTGGTTTTCTGTGGCTATGGTGAGCCAACCGAGCGCCTCGATGCCTTGATAGCTACCGCGCAGATGATAAAAAAGGCAACAGCGCTGCCGATCAGGCTCAATACGAACGGCCTGAGTGACCTGATCAATCACAAGAAAACAGCGCCACTTCTGGCGTCCTGCATCGATCATGTCTCGATCAGCCTCAACGCTCCAAATAAGGAAAGTTATGATGCGCTTTGTCACCCCACTTTTGGTGAGGGATCCTTTGACGCTCTCCTGCGCTTTGCGCTTGACTGCAAAGAGTTGATCCCTGAGGTAAATTTCACAATAGTCGATGTGTTTGATGCTGACCAGCAACAGGCTTGCCAAAATCTTTGTGACAAATTGGGCATCAGCCTGCGCATACGAGAACGCGAAGATCTCTGAAGGGTGGAGGAGAGTATGGCTACTGAGCGTGAGCGCGTTGCTCTGAGGCGTCGGAGCTAATCGTGCGCGCCTATATCCATTTGAGCGATACGCATTTCGGTTCCAAAGGGGTCGACGAGGTTTTGCCACGGCTGAAGGAGCTTATTGAAGCACAGCTCGCCACGTTTAAGCCGGATACTAAAGTCAGCTTTATTGTGACAGGGGATGGCGTCGACAGTCCGACGCCATCAAACGGCGCCCAGTTTCTTGCGTTCTCTGATTACCTGGCCAAAAAGTCTGGACGGGAACCTCTCGTTGTGCTGGGCAATCACGACGTCAATTACCGGGGGCTGGCATTTGGTGATAGCAACCAAACGCTCGCTAATTATGTGGGGCGCTATCCTCGTCTGAAGCGCGTCGACGACATCGGCGTGATCTTTATCCTGTTCAACTCCAATGTCGATGGAATCTTTGCTCAGGGTAAAATTGGCCGGCAGCAGATGGAGGCCGCCGCTGCGCTGCTTGCGAAGGTCAAAAACTTGAGTGACTACACCCTGATCGCGGTGCTTCATCATCATGTTGCACCCGTGCCACAGGCGCGTGCGCCCCTTCCGTCCTTTTGGAAGAAGCTTGCGCCACGATGGCTATCAGCGTTTCTTATTACTGCCTTTGTGGAACGAACGATGCGCCTGACTGACGCGAAGGCTTTTGTCAGCTTCCTGAAAGAGCATCAGGTGAGTTTTATCCTGCATGGGCACAAACATGTTCCGTTTATTACGCAGCATGAGGGCATCTCTGTTATCGCCTGCGGTTCGTCGACCCGCAGAGAGGCGGCCGGAGATTCTGGATTGACTTGCATAAGTTACAACGTACTGACTTTCGATGAGTCAATCCTGCGCTGCGACCAGTATGCGGAGTATGTCCTGGGCGCTGGCGTCGAAGGTATCGGATCGGCAACTTTCAATCTGTAAGACGAATTATGAGTCAGCTCTAAAGGTATATAATCTTAGAGAGCGATATATACACAATATCTTTGCACCAGACAGGAAAAGCATGTCGCTTTTGAAGGAGGAAGGTGTGCTATGCGTAGAGTGTGTGTTGGTACGCGTCGGATGAGAGATGTAGCAAAAGTTTTTGTACTCGCTTTGTTGGCGGGCGCGCTTGTGTTTGGAACGCTTCCGGCATATGGCGCTGATGCGTCTACGACCTATACCACGAAGATGAAGTTCTATGACAATGTAAAGGCTTCCTATTCGTACAACTATTCAAATGGTGATGTGTGGACGAGCTCTGCCGACATACCGATCGGCGGCGCGACCAATGGGAGCGGTAGCGACTTCAGCCAGATCTATTGCATCGATCCGTTTGTCCCTTATCATTCCATGGCGGATAAAACCGAATGGATAGGTCCGACAGCAACGGATTATGAAGGCAATACCTGGGGAGCAACGACTACTGACACGAAGGGCAATTATGTTGCTGTGGCTCCTTGGGAAATGTCCGGCGACATGCAAAAGAACGCTGATCTGGTTAGCTGGCTTGTGCTCAATGGCTACCGAGGTGACTTCCGTGGTGGCCAGGCAGGAAGTGAGAGCCAGGCCAGCGTAAAGCGGCTGAATGATCTCTACTCTGCAGAAATCAAAGCTGCAATCGGTGGCGACGGCGTCATTAACAAAACAATGGCGTTAATGGCTACCAAGATCGCGATCTGGAAAGCGGTCACTGATGATGGCCAGGGGAACTCGGTACAAGTTACCGGTACCTCGCTCGACAGTAATCCTGCAGCGCGCGCGAAGCTTGATAAGCTGGTCGACTTCTTGGTAAGAGACGCAAAGGCAGGCCGTGTGGTCGGTGGCGTGACCCCTGCTGCTAAGCTCAACCTGCATCTCGATGAGAGTAATTTGGACTCCATAAATAATCACCACAATGGCTACTACTACTACGGCCCGTTAACGGCGGTAGCAGATGGCGATGGGATATCTGGCATAAGTAAGGTATTCCTGACAGCCAGCGGTCAGCTGTCAAGAACAGCTGGGGCTGAATTTGTGACTACCAATGGGACAACGACCGATCCGGGAACCCTGCTTGACAAAGACGCTCTTTTCGGAGCTGACCAGAGCGTTAAGGATACCCAATTTGTCGGCGGGCATGTCACGGGTAGCACCTGGACCAGCGATGAGTTTTATCTGCGGGTTCCTGAGAATGCCCGTGGTGCTTTGGACCTTGACCAGTTAACGATCAAGGCAATGACCCAGGCTCCTGGTGTTCCGGTAACGGAGGGAACCCCGGTCTTTCTTGTTAATGAGGATCCCAAGACAGGCATTCAGGATTGGAACAAAGTACAGGCCTTTGCCGGAGCGGCCGAGCAGAACATGAAGATCGACCTGTATGCAGAGGACAGCCTGACTACACACGGCACGCTTGGCCAGCTCTATGTTCAGAAAAAGGTCGAGAATGAGACCCCTCTGGATGCGGGCAAGCAGTTCACCTTCAAGATCATGTATCAACATCATACGGCTAACGATCCAGGAAGTCCGGATATTGCTAATGCCACAGTACTGAACCTGACGGATCATCCGGTAAACGCTGCGTCGAGTGTCGATCTTACGAATAATACTTTTACCTTGAAAAATGGTGACCTTGCGATGGTCGACAGCCTCCCGATAGAGGATTATTACTACTGGGTTGTAGAGGTTGGAAATACCCCAGGCTATACCAAAGGCTTTGAAATTCCCATTGCGGCGACACCGGTGAGTAGACAAACGATAACTACTCCCGGTGATGGGGTAGCGGGCCCCTTCCAACTTGACGATACTAATGAACTTGGCATGGTGACCTTCTACAACACCAAGGCGACAAGAGCCTACCTCCAGGTAGCAAAGTATGCCATGGACGTTGACGGGGATGGTTACTCGCCTGGTGGCGCCTTGGCAAAGGAATTCAATTTCAGGCTCGAATACTCGAAAGATAAAGGGGCGACTTGGGCGGCGTACCCCTTAAGCGCAGATAACTTTGTCAGTAAGGGCGGCTCATCCGCTGATGGCGGCGGCTCGATCACGAATGGATCGAAAGGTGAATTTACACTCCATACGCTTGAGCAGGCCTTTGTTGAGGTCGATCCGGGTTACCAGTATCGGGTTGTCGAGCTTGACCCGGGAACCGGCTGGTGGAGTTCTCTTGGGATAACAGGGCAGGATAACAAGGGCGCTTGGACGATCCCGACTGCCGCGGTCAATGCTCCGATATGGATCGGACCAGGAGATCGCGAGTCGGACGTCATCACAGCAGAGGACATGGGGAACTACCTCTTTACGTATGCGAACTATGGGGGCAACTCCTATGACCTCACGCTGAGCAAGACCGTTGCGGGCGACGCGGCCACAGCGGCAGATCGCGCCAAACTGTTCCCCTTTACGCTCTCTCATAAAATACCTGCTGATCCGCAGAGTGGCGCTCCAGAAATCATGGAACCAGTCATGCTTTCGGCAAAAGGCGGCTGGGTGACGCTTGGTAAACTGGGCGAGTTCATGTCCTGGAAAGTCAGCATCAAGGGCGCCGACGGCGCCATGCTGAGCCAGGCGGAGGTTGCGGGCCGCATTAAGTCCAGTGATATTGACATGTCCTGGTATCAACCGAGTTGGGGCAAGCAATCCATGCCGGTTGTCCTTGAACTTAAGCATGGCGAGGTCGCGACCGTTCATAGCCTCTTTGATGGACAATATGAGGTTCGTGAGATACGGGATGGGAAAGAAGCTGATCGCTATACGACGACCTACACGCGCACCAAGGGTCAGGCTGTCACAAACGGTACCGGGGATACCGTAGAGCTTCCGTTTGATGGCGCGACCCGGGTCGACTACACCAACACGGTGAAAACGACGGGTTCCAATAAGAAAAAGAAAACTAAGAAAACGGCTACGGCACTCCTGGCTACTGGAGATACCAGCGCGCTCGAGACCTCTTCGATTATTGGGCTGGGCCTGATGGCCGGAGCAGTCGTTGCGTTTACTTTACGGCAAAGGTACCGTCGCATTAACGGGTAGGAGTAAAGGCATAAAAGAGAAGCGGTTTACCGGAATAGCGTGAACCAGTTTCTTGCAAGCAGGTGCGGCTTTGGTCGCACCTGCTTCACATTCTGATAAAGATAAACCTTTATCTCCCAGACAACTATCGCTCGATAACAACAAGTTTTGCCTCTTGCTTTTCCCTTCAGGTTTCGTGTTACACTGGTTTGCATGAAAATCGGAGTAGACAGAGCAATCTTTTCATTCGCGCTTCTGCTTGATCGACTTAGCTAGCCGGTCTCGATTCTTGCTGGCTTGTGCCAAATAATCGTATTAATCCGGCTTTTTCAGTGTAGTTTTTGCACTCAGCCCCTTATTCCCAGATAATCGCATAACCGATTTTGCGTTTCGTGCGCCCATTTCATGCGCCTGGCCAGCGGGTATTTCAAGCCGCTGAGAGCGCAAAGAAAGCGCAGTAAAGGAGAAAAACAATGAGTTATTCATCAGATAACAAGCAAACGACTTTTCGTGTCCAGATATTTGATACGACCCTGCGTGATGGGGAGCAGTCCCCAGGCGCGAGTATGAACGTCGAGGAAAAGCTCGAAATCACACGCCAACTGCTCAGGCTGGGCGTCGATATCATCGAGGCGGGCTTTCCGGCGTCAAGCCCCGGTGACTTCGAGGCCGTCTCGCGCATCGGTGAGCTGGTGGGGGACCGCGCTATTGTCTGTGGGCTGACCCGCGCGGTGCTCTCCGACATCGATTCTGCAGCCGCTGCGCTCAAAACCGCGGCCCATCCGCGTATCCATACGGGCATTGGTGTCTCCCCGAGCCACCTGAAGAACAAGCTCAATATTACCGAGGACGTGGCGATCGAAAAGGCAGTCGCGGCAGTCAAGCATGCCAAGGGCTACGTCGATGACGTGCAGTTTTACGCGGAGGACGCTGCACGGGCTGACCCCGAGTTTCTCTACCGTATGCTGACAGCAGTCATCGCGGCAGGCGCCACGGTGGTAAACATTCCCGACACGACGGGTTACGCGTTGCCTGAGGCCTTTGGCGCGCTGATCGCGGGCATCCGTGAGAACGTGCCTGGCATCGAGGACGTGACGATCAGCGTCCATTGCCACAATGACCTTGGCATGGCGACCGCCAATACCCTGGCCGGTGTGGCTAACGGCGCGCGCCAGGTCGAGTGCACGATCAACGGCCTGGGGGAGCGGGCGGGCAATACGGCGACCGAGGAAGTCGTAATGGCGCTCAAGCAGCGCGCCGATACTTTCGGGCTTGAGACGGGCATTGCGACCACCGAGATCATGCGGACCTCGAAAATGGTTTCGCAGATATCGAGCATCATCGTTCAGCCAAACAAGGCGATCGTTGGCGCAAACGCCTTTGCGCATTCGAGTGGTATTCACCAGGCTGGCATCCTCAAGGACCGCTCTACCTACGAGATCATCGATCCCAAGGATGTAGGCGCGGGTGATTCGAGCATTGTGCTCTCGGCCAGGAGTGGCCATCACGCGCTGCGTCACCGGCTGGAACTTTTGGGCTATGACTTAGGAGATGATGAGCTTGAGCGAGTCTATAAGGCCTTCCTGGAGCTGGCCGACCATAAAAAGGAGGTTTATGACGAGGACCTTGAAGCGCTGGTTAACGAGGCTGACCGCACTTTTGACGCAGCCTTTACACTGGAGCGCCTGCAGGTGAGTTGCGGTACGCCGGGCATCCCGACTGCGACCGTCGAGCTGGTCTCGCGCGACGGAGCAACCTATATTGACTCCTGCCATGGCAATGGCCCGGTCGACGCGATCTATCGCGCGATCAACCGGATACTTAACGTTGACAACGACCTGATCGAGTTCAGCATCCAGGCGGTTACACGCGGCATCGACGCCTTGGGCGAGGTGACGATCCGCATCAAGGCCCCCGATGGCAAGGTGTATACGGGGCGCGGAGCGCATCCAGACGTCATCACTGCCTCAGCGCGCGCTTACACCAATGCGCTCAACCGCCTCATGGCCGCTCGCGCCATCGACATCGCACAGGTTGCGACGCAAGCTCCCGCGGAAGTATCAGCTGTCGCGGTTGAAGAGTAAGGAGGGATCAGTTATGACACGTGCAATGACGATCGCCGAGAAGATCCTGGCCGCTCACGCGGGACTTGAAGAAGTTGCGCCTGGCCAGCTGATCGAGTGCGACCTTGACCTGGTGCTGGCAAACGATATTACCGCGCCACTTGCGATCAAGGAGTTTGGGCGCATCGGGGCGGCTCAGGTGTTCGATCCAGAAAAGATCGTCCTGATCCCCGACCACTATGTTCCCAACAAGGACATCAAGTCCGCCGAGCAAGCCAAGCTCATGCGCGAGTTTGCCAAAGCGCAGCATATCACGCATTACTACGAGGTCGGTTGCGCGGGTATTGAGCACGCGCTGCTTCCTGAGCAGGGCATCGTAGGGGCTGGTGACCTGGTTATTGGCGCCGACTCGCATACTTGTACTTATGGAGCGCTCGGCGCGTTTTCGACCGGCGTTGGCTCGACGGACGCTGCCGTGGGTATGGCCACGGGGCGGACCTGGTTTAAGGTGCCGGCGCAGGTCAAGGTCGTGATCGACGGCGCCTTTGAACCGGGGGTAAGCGGCAAGGACGTCATCTTACATCTGATCGGCCTGATCGGCGTTGATGGCGCCCTGTATCAGGCGCTGGAGTTCACGGGCACCGCGCTGGCAAGCCTGGGGATGGATGATCGTTTCACGATCGCGAACATGGCAATCGAGGCGGGCGCCAAGGCAGGCATATTCCCGGTCGATGAGGTATGTCGTGCTTACCTGGAAGGTCGGACTGAGCGCCCATGGACCCCGTATACCTCTGATGAGGACGCGGTCTACGCCTCGGTCATACACATTGACGCCGCCGCGATCGAGCCGACAGTGGCCTTCCCGCACCTGCCGAGTAATACCCGTCCGGTGCGCGAGGCGCGCGATGTGACGATCGACCAGGTGGTCATCGGTTCCTGCACAAACGGGCGCATCGAGGATATGCGCGCGGCGGCCGAGGTGCTGCAGGGGCGTACGGTGCATCCGGATCTGCGCTGCATCGTTATTCCCGCTACACAGCAGGTTTATCGACAGTGCATTGAGGAGGGCCTGACGGAAGTCTTTATCGACGCGCACTGCGCCGTGTCCACACCGACCTGCGGCCCGTGCCTGGGAGGATACATGGGCATCCTTGCAAAGGGCGAGCGCGCGCTTGCTACGACCAACCGCAACTTTGTGGGGCGCATGGGCGACCCCGAATCTGAAGTCTATTTGGCAAGCCCGGCGGTCGCGGCCGCTACGGCGGTGCTCGGCCACATTGGCCTGCCTGAAGACCTGGCATAGTGCTGGGCGACAACGGTAAAGAGATTCCGGCTTGGAGGCCGGAATGACGTAAACAGAGAGGTTATTATGAACTTTGAAGGAACAGCGCATCGCTATGGACGCGACGTCGATACCGACGTTATCATCCCGGCTCGCTATCTGAACACATCGGATCCTGGCGAGCTGGCACAGCACTGCCTGGAAGATCTCGACCAGAACTTCATCAAGACGGTCCAGCCCGGCGATATCATCGTCGCGGAGGAGAACTTTGGCTGCGGCTCATCGCGCGAGCATGCCCCCGTGGCGCTGTCAGCCGCTGGCGTCAGCGTCGTGATAGCGAAGAGCTTCGCGCGCATCTTCTATCGCAACGCGATCAACACGGGTCTGCCGATCATGGAGTGCCCGGAGGCAGTTGAGGGGATCTCTGCGGGGGATCGGGTCGCGGTGGACGCGGGCAGCGGGCGGATCGTTAATGAGACCACCGGTGCAAGCTGGCAGGCAGAACCGTTTCCGCCGTTTATCCAGGAGATCATCGAGTGCGGAGGCCTGGTCGAGCGTACGCGCCACCAGCTAGCAAGGAGCACACATGAGTAAAACCTACCGGATCACCCTGTTGCCAGGAGACGGCATCGGGCCGGAGATCATGGCGCAGGCGCGCCGGGTTCTCGACACCCTGGGCGCACGTTTCGGTTTTAGCTGTGCCTACGCCGAAGCCCTGCTGGGTGGCGCGGCGATCGACGCGACGGGCGATCCCTTCCCGGAGGAAACCCGACAGCTGGTCGCTGACTGCGACGCGGTGCTACTCGCGGCAATCGGCGGTCCCAAGTGGGATACGACCGATCCTGATAAGCCGCGTCCCGAGCAAGGCTTGCTGGGTCTGCGCAAGGCGCTTGGCGCCTACGCGAACCTGCGCCCGGTACGCATCTTTGACGCGCTGCGCGGCGCCTCGCCCTTAAAGCCGCAACGTCTTGAGGGCGTGAATCTGCTCGTGGTGCGCGAGCTGATCGGCGGGCTCTACTTCGGCGCGCGCGAGCGTTTCTACGACGAAGAGAACGCGGGAGCAGGCGGCGTGCCCGGACAACGCGCCTATGACACGCTGGAGTACCGCGAATACGAGATCGAGCGCATCGCGCGTGTCGCTTTTGAGCAGGCGCGCGCTCGTCGCGGCAAACTACATTCTGTCGATAAGGCCAACGTGATCGAAACATCACGCCTGTGGCGTGAGATCGTCCACCGCGTGGCACACGACTACCCCGAGATTGAACTGATCGATATGCTTGTCGATAACACTGCGATGCAGCTCATCAACGACCCGGCACAGTTCGACGTCATCGTAACTGAGAACATGTTCGGCGACATCCTCAGCGATGAAGCCTCGATGCTCACCGGCTCGCTCGGGATGCTGGCGTCAGCTTCGCTTGGTGACGGCGTGGCGCTCTACGAACCGATCCATGGCTCCGCGCCCGATATCGCAGGGCGCGATATTGCCAACCCGCTCGCCATGCTCTTGAGTTGTGAGCTCATGCTACGCTCCAGCTTGAACGAACCCGCCGCAGCTGATGCGCTCTCCAATGTCATCAGCAACATCCTCGCACAGGGTTGGCGCACTGCCGACATCGCCGATGCGGCCACCCCCACGGACAAAATCGTCGGCACGAGGGCGATGGGTGATCTCATCGTGGCGGTGTTGTAGCTGATGTTTGCAGTCAGTAAGGCGGATGTGCTACACTTTTTCACACGAAAAGAAAGCGAAGGAATCCGTGTTAAACAATCTGGTCATTATGAGCGTCGTAGTACTTAGCATCGCCCTTATCGGCGTTGTAGGTACGCGCCGTGCTGTAGCGATCAGAGCCAAGTAACCGGAACTCTCCACTGACTCAAAAGACCCTACAGCACACGCTGTAGGGTCTTTTCGTTTCTGGTGGCAGGGGCCGATAAAGAAAGGAAGGATATGCAGAAGACAGGAGCAGAGATACTTGTCGAAGAGTTGATCGCTCAGGGTGTCGACGTGGTGTTCGGTTATCCCGGAGGTCAGATCCTTGACGTGTATGACGAGCTGTATAAGAACAGCGACCGCATCACGCATGTCCTGACCGCCCATGAGCAGGGCGCGTCGCACGCGGCGGATGGCTATGCCCGCGCGAGCGGCAAAGTAGGCGTCGTGATCGCCACAAGTGGGCCAGGCTCAACCAACCTGGTAACGGGTATCGCGAATGCTTATCTTGACTCTGTGCCGCTGGTTGCGATCACCGGCAACGTCGGGGTGCCAATGCTGGGCAAGGACAGCTTCCAGGAAGTCGACATCGTTGGCATCACCCAGCCGATCGTCAAACATAACTTTGTGGTGCGCAATGTCGATCACCTGCAAAAAACGGTCCGTGAGGCCTTTGAGATCGCACGCTCCGGCAGGCCGGGCCCGGTGCTGATCGACATCCCAAAGAGCACTCAGCAAACAAGCTGCGAATATGAGTGCACGCCAATCATTCCCGGCGCCAGGGAGTCCTCGCCAACGCAGTGGACTGACCTGGCAGGGTCGCGCTTTGAAGAGGCGATCGCGGCACTGGCACACAGCAAACGCCCCTATATCTACTGTGGCGGTGGCGTCATTGCCAGTGGCGCGGAAGCAGAGGTGCTTGAACTCTCGAAGCGGATCCACGCACCCATCGGGCTTTCCATGATGGGGCTTTCTGCGGTACCGCATGACTATGAGCTGAACCTGGGCATGACGGGCATGCATGGCCGGCATCAGTCCTCCCGCATCCATTCGCAAGCAGATGTTATCATCGCGGTCGGCGTACGCTTCAGCGATCGTGCGACCGGTGATGTGCGTGAGTATGCCAAGGATCGCACGATCATACATATTGACATTGATGAGGCTGAGATCAATAAAAACGTACCCGTTGATATACCGCTGATCGGTGACGCCAAGGAGATTTTGAGCGCGCTGCTTGAGCGTGTGGAGCCAGCACATAATGAAGAGTGGGCGACGACTATCGCGGGGGCGAAGGCCGCTGAGCGCGATCGCAATCCTGAGAAATTCAACCCTCAGACCATCATTCGTGCCGTAAATAAGCATTTTGGTCCCGACACGATAGTCGCTACTGATGTGGGACAGCATCAGATGTGGGTCATGCAGAACTACGTGTTTGAGAAGCCACGTACGCTGCTGACTTCGGGCGGACTCGGGACCATGGGTTATGGGATGGGCGCGGCTATAGGCGGCTGTTTTGCAACAAGCAAGCAGCCCACGCTGCTGTTTACCAGTGACGGTAGCTTTGGCATGAACCTTAACGAACTTGCGACGGCCGTCTCTCAGAAGCTCCCGCTTGTGATCGTCCTGCTGAACAACGGCGTGCTTGGCATGGTGCGCCAGTGGCAGACGATGTTTTATGGGGAGCGCTATTCGCAGACCACGCTTGATCGCAAAACAGACTTCGTCAAGTTGACCAATGCGTTTGGCGCCCAAGGATTTAAGGCCACCAGCCTTGATGAACTTGAGCAGGTCCTGAGCAGCGAGTTGCCCACGGACGGGCCGTGCCTGATCGACTGTCATATCGGGCAAGATGAGCGCGTACTTCCGATGATCCCGCCTGGTGGCTCGATCGACGATATTGTGTTGGACTGAGGTGAATAGTATGGATAAGCAAGATACAGCGCGGCAGTTTGCGGTCGGTATTCTCGTCAACAACCATTTTGGCGTGCTCAACCGTGTGGCAGGACTCTACGCAAAACGCACTTACAACATCGATAGCCTGGCGGTAGGCGAGACCGAGGACCCACGCTTCAGTCGTATGACCATCGTCTCGACGGGTGATGATTATATGCGCGAGCAGGTCGTCAAACAGCTGCGGAAACTCCATGACGTCAAAGAAGTTGTGCTCTTTGAGGACAACTCGACGGTTGGCGTCGAGCACGCGCTGGTTAAGATGAAATCAGCTTCAGAATACAGTGCGGGCATCAGCGACCTGGTCGAGCGTTTTGGTGGTAAGATCAAGGACTTCGGACCTGATTATGTGGTCATTGAGATCACCGGGGACCATGGAAAAGTTGAAGCGTTCTTAGAGCGGGTCGGCCGTGACGCGATCATCGAGGCGGTGCGCAGTGGCCTCATCTCGATGTCGCGCGACCTTGGCCAGGTGCTTTCGGTCGCAGAGTATGAAGACTAAGTAAAGAGCAAACGATGCGTAGTAACGTAAGAAAACAACCGTAGCAGATAAGGAGAACAACGAAAATGGCACATATGTATTACGACAAGGACTGCGATCTTGATTTCCTGAAGGGTAAGACCATCGCGATCATCGGGTATGGCAGCCAGGGGCATGCGCATGCGCAGAACCTGCGCGACAGCGGCTGCAATGTCATCATCGGACTGTATGAGGGCTCGAAGAGCGCCGAGGTCGCCAAAGCAGACGGCTTTGAGGTGTATACGTCTGCCGAGGCAACGCAAAAGGCCGACATCGTGATGATCCTGATAAACGATGAGATTCAGGCAAAGGTCTATGCTGAAAACATCGGCCCGAATCTCAGCGCCGGCATGACGCTTTGCTTCGCCCATGGCTTCAATATCCACTTCAAGCAGATCGTGCCACCAGCAGACGTCGACGTCATCATGATCGCTCCCAAAGGCCCGGGCCACACGGTTCGCAGCCAGTTCCTGGAGGGCCGTGGCGTACCCGAGCTGATCGCGGTCTACCAGGATCACTCCGGCCATGCCAAAGAGACAGCGCTTGCCTGGGCTGCCGGCATCGGCGGCGGGCGTGCGGGCATCCTCGAGACCACGTTCAAAGAGGAGACTGAGACCGACCTCTTTGGCGAGCAGTGCGTGCTGTGCGGTGGCGTGACCCACCTGATGCAAGCTGGGTTCGAGACGTTGGTCGAGGCGGGCTATCAGCCTGAGAGCGCTTACTTCGAGTGCATTCATGAGATGAAGCTCATCATCGACCTGGTCAACCAGGGCGGGCTGTCCTTCATGCGCTACTCGGTCAGCGACACGGCTGAGTATGGTGACTATACGGCGGGTGATCGCCTTATCACGGACGATACCAAAGCTGAGATGAAGGCTATTCTTGCTGAGATCCAGGACGGAAGTTTTGCAAAGGCGTGGATCGATGAGAATAAGGCCGGACGCCCCTGGTTTGCGGCCAAGCGCAAGGCAGAGCAGACAAGCCAGCTTGAGACCGTTGGCGCTGAGCTGCGCAAACAGATGAGCTGGTCTGATAAGAAAGTTGAGCAGTAGTGAGAAGTGACGCAGTAACACAGGGGCCGGGCAACCTCCCTAAAAGGTCCCTGTTTAAAGCGGCCGGGCTGGCGCAGGAAGCCCTGGATCGCTCGCTCATCGGTATCGTGAACTCGTTTACCGAGGTAGTGCCAGGGCACATGCATCTGCCTCAGATCGCGCGCGCGGTCAAAGACGGGGTATTGGCTGGTGGTGGTACGCCGCTTGAGTTCAACACGATCGCTATTTGCGACGGCATCGCGATGGGCCACGAGGGGATGCGCTACTCGCTGCCCTCGCGTGAGCTTATTGCCGACAGCGTCGAGAGCATGGCGAAAGCCCATCAGTTCGATGCGCTCGTCTTTATTCCCAACTGCGACAAGATCGTGCCTGGTATGCTGATGGCGGCTGCCCGGCTCAACATCCCCGCGGTATTTGTCTCCGGCGGCCCCTCGCTGTCGGTGCACGGCCTGGACCTGAACTCGACGTTTGAGGCGGTTGGGGCAGAAGCGGTCGGCCGCATGAGCGCCGAGTCCTGCGCGGTCATTGAGGACTGCGCTTGTCCGACTTGTGGCAGTTGTTCAGGGATGTTCACAGCAAATTCGATGAATTGCCTGTCCGAGGCGCTGGGTATGGCGTTGCCTGGAAACGGGACGATTCCGGCTGTTTACAGCGAACGCCTGAGGCTTGCCCGGCATGCGGGCGAGCTCATCATCGATATCCTGGCGCGTGACATCAAGCCGCGCGACATCCTGACCGAGACGGCGTTTCGCAATGGCCTGGCCGTTGACATGGGCCTGGGCTGCTCCACCAACTCGGTGCTGCATCTGTTGGGTATCGCGCATGAGTGCGGTATCACCCTCACGTTGGAGCTCATCAACGAGGTCTCTGTGAGTACGCCGAACCTCTGCCACCTTGCTCCCGCAGGCCCGCATCATGTGCAGGATCTCTACGAGGCTGGCGGCGTTTATGAGGTCATCTACGAGTTGATCAACGCAGGACGGATCGATGGGAGCGCGCCGACTGTGATGGGCGAGGCTCTTGGTGACGTCGCAGCAAAGGAGCATGCCGCTTTTACCCGCAAGCAGGCAAGCCTGTCCCAGAGCTCGTGCGGGTGCGACACTGCACCCGTGATCCGCTCTGTCAGCGACCCGTACTCACCTTATGGTGGTCTGGCGGTCTTGTTTGGCAACCTGGCGCCTAAGGGAGCGGTCGTCAAACAGAGCGCTGTTCGTCCGGAGATGCTGGTCTTCGAAGGCCGCGCGCGCGTCTTCGACAACGAAGAGGAAGCGGACACCGCGATCCTGCGTGGCAAGATCGAGAAGGGCGACGTAGTCGTTATCCGCTACGAAGGTCCGGCCGGTGGTCCCGGCATGCGCGAGATGCTCTCGCCTACCAGTGCGATCGTTGGCATGGGGCTTGACAGCGACGTTGCGCTCATCACTGACGGGCGTTTCTCGGGCGCGACCCGCGGAGCAGCCATAGGGCACATCTCGCCTGAGGCTGCGGCTGGTGGATTGATCGCCTATGTGAAGGAAGGCGATCGGATCTCGATCAACATTCCGGAGCATTCGCTGGAGCTGTTGGTCGACGACGATGAGCTGGCAACGCGCAAAGAGACCATGACGCTCAAGGAGCCGTCAGAGCTTACGGGTTACTTGAAGCGCTATGCGCGCAGCGTGTCCTCTGCAGACCGCGGCGCGGTGCTTGATTAAGGAAGTTCCGATATGGCTGATGAAACATACGAGACCTGCTGCGTAATCCGCGACAGCAGCGATCAGGTGCTGACGCTCGACAAGGTCTATCAGGCCTCTCATGTACTGCGCGACCTGGTACGCCGGACCGACCTGATCCCGACACGTAATCTGGCTCCCCAGTGTGATCTTTATCTGAAGGCGGAGAACCTGCAGACGACCGGCTCATTCAAGATCCGTGGCGCCTATGTCAAAATGTCGAATCTGACCGCCGAGGAGCGTAAGCGTGGCGTTATCGCCTGTTCGGCGGGCAATCATGCCCAGGGAGTGGCGCTTGCAGCGCAGAAGCTCGGCGTGAAAGCCACGATATTCTTGCCCAGTACGGCCCCGCTCTCTAAGATCGAAGCGACTGAGTCGATGGGGGCAGAGATCGTGCTGGTCGACGGCGTCTATGATGACGCTTTCGACGCGGCGATCGCCTGTCAGAAGGAGACCGGCGCGGTCTTTATCCATCCTTTTGATGACATCGATGTGATCGCGGGGCAGGGAACCATCGGCCTTGAGCTGATGGAGCAACTGCCAGATATGGACGCAGTCGTCGTACCGGTGGGCGGCGGTGGCCTGATCTCGGGTGTCGCGTTTGTGGTCAAGAGCCTGAATCCCAACTGCAAGGTCTATGGCGTCCAGGCGCAGGGGGCGGGCAGCATGACCGCCTCGCTGCAGCATCACGAGCGCAGTACGTTGAGTTCGGTCTCGACCTTCGCCGATGGCATCGCGGTCAAGTGCCCGGGAGAGTACACCTACTCGATTTGTTCGAGTTTTGTCGACGACATGGTTACCGTTTCCGATGATGAGATCGCGACGGCCATCCTTGCTTTGGCCGAGCGCCAGAAGCTCATCGCGGAGGGAGCCGGGGCGGTTTCGATCGCCGCGGTCATGTTTAACAAGCTGCCCCTTGAGGGCAAGAAGGTCTGCGCGGTGGTCTCAGGCGGTAATATCGACGTAAATATCCTCTCACGCGTGATCGATCGCGGCTTGCTCATGTCGGGGCGCCGGACCGACCTGACTATCGAGTTGCTCGATAAGCCGGGACAGCTTAAGGAGGTCTCGACCATCGTTGCCGACCTGGGCGCCAATGTAATCCGGGTACAGTATATCCCCGGGGGCGAGAACACGGACATCAACGGTTGTTACCTGAAACTCTCGATGGAGACCCGTAATTATGAGCACCTGAGGGCGATCGAGGATGGCCTGAAGGATGCTGGCTATATCTTGACGGATACTCTGCGCTGAACGCCATCTGGCGTTGTTGCTACAAAGTTCACGGGTGAAAGCCGCTATGCGCGACGGCGCCTTGCCAGGCGCCGTTGATCGCAGAGCGCAGAGATGACAGAACTACCCCTGGGGTATTATGGTCATGATGAGAAAGGCGCACAATATGGCAGAGAAGATCTATACGAATGCGGCCCCTGAACCGATCGGGCCTTACAGCCAGGCGATCCGTGTTGGCAACATCGTGTACCTTTCCGGCCAGATTCCGATAGACCCCGCTACCGGAGCGTTGGTCGCTGGAGATATTGAGGCACAGACCGAGCAGGTCTGCACGAATCTGGGGGCTGTACTTGAGGCAGCTGGCCTCAACTTTGACGATGTAGTAAAAACGAGCTGCTTCCTGGCGGATATGGATGACTTCGCGGCGTTTAACGAGGTCTATGCGCGTTACTTTATCTCTGAACCGGCGCGGGCGGCGGTGGCGGTCAAGACGCTTCCCAAGAACGCGCGGGTCGAGATCGAACTGGTAGCGGTTGTTTCACAGTAAGGAGAAATCATGACAAGAGCAGAGAGCATAACGGAGCTTATCGGTGGGACCCCGCTCTTACACCTTGCTCACTATGAGCAGGAGCTTGATCTAACCGCTACGATATTAGCGAAGCTGGAGTACTTTAACCCTGCAGGGTCGATCAAGGATCGTACCGCAGTGGCGATGGTCGATGCGGCTGAGGCCTCCGGCCAGCTCAAGCCTGGTGGCACTATCATCGAGCCGACGAGCGGCAATACGGGCATTGGGCTCGCGATGATCGCTGCGGCCCGGGGATACGAGCTTGTCCTGACGATGCCGGAGACGATGTCGATCGAGCGCCGCCAGCTCCTTGAAGCCTATGGCGCGCGGATCGTACTGACTAAAGGTGCAAAGGGGATGAAAGGAGCGATCGAATGTGCTGAGATGCTGGCGTCAAAACTGAAGAACTGCTTCATGCCGGCGCAGTTCGATAATCCGGCTAACCCGTCGGTGCACTATCATATGACAGGACCAGAGATATTCGATGACGCGGGGGGCTCTCTTGACTACTTTGTGGCAGGCGTCGGCACCGGTGGCACGATCACGGGCGCGGGCAGGTATCTGCGCGAGAAGAATCCTGCGTTGCATATCTGCGCGGTCGAGCCGGCGGGTTCCCCTGTGCTGTCTCAGGGCGTGGCAGGCCCGCACAAGATCCAGGGTATCGGCGCGGGTTTTGTGCCGAGCGTGCTTGATACTTCCCTCTATAATGAGATCGCCCTGGCGACCGATAACGATGCCTTCGCGGCGGCTCGCTTGCTCGCGAAGACCGAGGGAGTCCTTGTTGGCATCTCATCAGGCGCGGCGCTTTGGGCAGCTACCCGTATAGCACAACGGGTTGAGGCGACCGGCAAAACCATCGTTGTAGTGTTCCCGGATACGGGCGAGCGCTATCTGTCGATGGGGTTGTTCACAGACGAAGGATAACGGAAGAGGAGATCATGGGGACAGCGCACGACCCGGGTACCTGGGGTTTTGAGACCAAACAGCTTCACGTAGGCCAGGAAAAGGCCGATCCGGCGACCGACTCTTTGGTGACGCCGATCTATCAGACGATGACCTACGCTTTTCACAGCGGCCAGGATGCTGCTGACCGTTTTGCCTTGAAGGCGGGTGGGCACATCTACTCGCGCATAAGCAATCCGACTGAAGCGGTTTTCGAGGAGCGCATCGCCGCGCTGGAGGGCGGCACGGCGGCGCTGGCGGTTGCCAGCGGCTCGGCTGCAATCACCTACGTGGTGCAGGCGCTCTGTAAAGCGGGAGAGCACTTCGTCGCTGCCAAGACCATCTATGGCGGCACCTACAACCTGCTTGACCAGACCCTGCCTGACTATGGCATAATGACGACCTTTGTTGACCCAGACGAAGGCATCGCGGCCTTTGACGCCGCCATCCAGGAGAACACCCGGGGCGTCTTCATTGAGTCACTGGGTAACCCCAACTCCAACATCATCGATATCGAGGCGGTTGCGGCTGTTGCGCACGCGTACGGCATTCCGTTGATCGTTGACAATACTTTTGCAACGCCGTACCTGCTGCGCCCGCTTGAGCTGGGCGCTGACATCGTGATCCATTCGGCTTCGAAGTTCATCGGCGGGCATGGCGCTACACTTGGCGGCGTAATCGTTGACGGGGGCTTTGACTGGGCAGCCTCAGGCAAGTTTCCCCAGCTGGCTGAACCCAATGCGAGTTATCACGGCGTCGCATTTACGGAGGTAGCAGGACAGGCAGCCTTCGCAACTTATGTGCGTGGGGTCATCTTGCGCGATATGGGGGCAGCGCTTGCTCCGCTCAATGCCTGGCTGCTGTTGCAGGGCCTTGAGACGCTCAGTTTGCGCGTTGAGCGCCATGTCGAGAACACGAAACGTGTGCTGGCATACCTGGAGGAGTGCTCGCAGGTCGAGCGCGTCAACCATCCGGCGCTGGCAGGCGGCGAGCAGCGCGCGCTCTATGATCGCTACTTCCCCAATGGAGCAGGTTCGATCTTTACGGTCGACCTCTGTGGCGCCCAGGCCGAGGCTTTGCGCTTCATCGACGCACTGGAGCTGTTCTCTGACGTGGCCAACGTGGCTGATGTGAAGTCGCTCGTGATCCATCCCGCCACCACGACGCACTCCCAGTTGACCGACGAACAGTTGGCCGAGCAGCACATCGGGCGCAATACGATCCGCCTGTCGATCGGCTGCGAGTCCATTGAAGATATCCTGGCGGATCTGGATCAGGCCTTTCGGCACGTCTAAACGCCATCTGACTTTGTTCCCGCGAGGCTCAAGTATAGGTATACGATACACCTCGCGGCGCCTCGTCAAATGACGTTTATTTCGCGCCGCTCCAAGAAAGGAATGCCATCAATTCTTCTCAGCATAAAACGGCGCTGATCGCGATGAGCGGCGGAGTCGATTCGTCGGTCGCCGCACTCCTGATGCAGGAGCAAGGCTATGACTGCACGGGCGTGACGATGCGCTTTTGCGGAGCAGGCGACGTTGAGTCCGCTCGCAATGTGGCGGATCGGTTGGGCATGCCGTTTGAAACGCTTGACCTGACCGAGGACTTTGCCCGGGAAGTGATCGAGGGCTTCGTGGCCGCCTATGAGGCGGGGGAAACTCCCAACCCTTGCATCGTATGTAATCGTGAGTTTAAGTTCAGGCGTTTGCTGGAATATGCAGCCGAGCACGACTACGCCGTACTGGCAACGGGACATTATGCCCGTACACGCTATGAGGCGGCTTCTGAGCGCTGGCAATTACTGCGGGCTACCGATACGCACAAAGACCAGAGCTATGTGCTCTACGGGCTTACACAGGCTCAGCTGGCGTCCGTACGCTTCCCCCTGGGGGAGATGAGCAAGCCTGAAACACGCATGCGTGCCACAGAGGAAGGCTTCGACAATGCAGAGAAGCCCGACAGCCAGGACATCTGCTTCATTCCTGATGGCGATTATGGCGCTTTTATTGAGCAGTGGCGTGGTGTGACAGAGGCACCGGGAGAGATCCTCGATGAACAGGGAGTCGTGATCGGCCAGCACAAGGGGATGGCGCGCTACACGATCGGTCAGCGCAAGGGCCTGGAGGTGGCAGCAGGTCGCCCCATTTATGTGATCGCAAAAGACCCCCGGCGCAATACGGTCACACTGGGAGATGAGACAGAGCTCTATCATCAGAGCCTGCAGGCGCGCGCGGTCAACTGGGTCTCGATCGCGCCGACTCTCGAGCCGCTTCGCGCGCTGGTGAAGACGTCTTACCGCGGTGCGGGCAGCGCCGCAACGATCCATCAGCGCGAGGACGGATCTTTGCAGGTTGACTTCGACGAGCCCGTACGTGCCGCGACCCCCGGACAGGCGGTCGTCGCCTACAAGGGCGACCTGGTCCTCGTGGGCGCTACGATCGATTCGGTAATCTAGCGGCGCCGCACTTCTTTCAGGTCTGTGTGCTCTCATATCCGGTGAATGAAGTTTCTGAGGCCTTGGCTGGCTTCTGGGAAGGCATTAGCGCCAATCAAGCCTATAACGAAGGCTGCATGAGGGCAGTTTGAGGCGCCCTGGAGGGGGAGGGTGAGTTTTTGTGCTATTTTTCACCCTGTATTTTAGCGTCACAATGGAGTACTTTCATTAGAGAGGATCGTGTTTCAGGTGGCCGGTATCCAGATGAGGCGTTGAGATGCAGGTCTTGTTTGGCGCCTGCCTGATCAGCACAGAAAGTCAACCGGCGGAGAAAGGATGGCAACACTCATGAAGAGGAATACACTGACAGTCGGGTTGGTTGTCATGGTTGCAGTGCTTGCTTTGGCGATGCTTGTGGGGTGCAGCTCGAAGGATAAGAACAAATATGGGGGTCCCGCCGGTGGCGGCAGCGGCACAGGCGGCGGTACTCCGGCGAAGCAAGAAGATACCAATAAGGTCGCTCCCAACGCTATCTGGAACATTAAAGGCGCGGTAAAGTATCGTGCTGATCTGGGGCAAGGTATTTATGACAACGTTCTGCTTGACGTTGATTTCAGCAAACTGGATGGTGGTTATCCAGCGGGGCGCTATGTGGGCGACGTCTATGTGGACTCAAAGATCGACGCCTCGGAATACATTAAGAACTTCTCGAATCTGGTGCATGGCCTGGCGAGCATAAACTTCAATGTGGAAGGCTACGGGCTGCGCGATCAGATGCCCCTGACCGTATCCGGCCTGCAGGACTTCGAAAAAGGGGGCAATCCATGGCCGACCACTACCGATGCGAGCGGCAAGCAGGTTAGTCCTGGTAAGGATGACTATGTGGCAAGTACTACCTTCACGATGGCTTCAAAGGCCAAAGGCACGGCTGGTGGCCAGGGGGACACCGGTGGGGGCTCATTTAAGCTGGGCAATATTTCAGCGAGCGCGACTGGCGAGGAAGACGTCACGTTGCGTTTTATCATTGAGCCGGATTCCGTGTGGGGCAACAGTCTCTACGAGGGTACGGGTGGTACGCGCAAAGTGCAGATATTTGTGGTCGTCGCGGAGTCGGGTAAAAAGAGCATGACCTTTTCTGGCGAAGGAACTCTGACGCGTCAGGCGGGCGGTTCAAAGAACGTGCAGGACTACAACAGCTCTCATGAAGGTCTGGGCAAAAAGTATGGAGTTGATGCAACGCATTAAAGCCAGCGCCCCATAAGCAGGCGGTTTGAGCCCGAACCCAACATTGACCTTCCCGGCGACTGGGAAACCAGGGCCGGGCGCGCTATCCCGCTATCCTATACAATAAGAAAGCGTAACACGCGTCCAGAAGGGTAGCGCTTGCCATGCCGTTGTTCTCGGCAAAAGACGTCATATTTGAAGACCTGATCCACTATCCGTTGATCGAGATAGAGGAGGGGCTGCTCACTTCTGTCAGTGGGGAGAGCGGCTCGGGCAAGACGACTTTGCTGAGGTTGCTCAATGAGACGTTATCTGCCGCAAGCGGAGAGATCCGTTATGACGGAAAGCTCCTGGAAGACTATGACCCGGTGGCGCTTCGACACGACGTGCTACTCTGTGGGCAGGCGCCCTATCTTTTTGATGGCAGCCTGCGGGACAATTTCACGGAATTCTATCGCTACCGCGGCCTGCCAGCGCCCAGTGACCGTCAATCCCGCCGCTACCTGGAGCTTTGCGCAGCTGATTTCGGCCTGGAAAGCGATTGCCTCACTCTCTCAGGCGGAGAGCGCCAACGCGTATTTATCGCGATTTGCCTCTCGTTTTGCCCACGGGTCTTGCTGCTTGATGAACCGACGAGCGCGCTCGACGACGCGACCGCGCATACGATGATGGCGCGCCTTAAGGCGTTTTGCATAGAAAGCGGAATCACGCTGATCGTCGTGTCGCATAACAGCGCCTTGGTTGCAGAGTTCGCGGACCGCAGTATCACCCTTGAGAGCCCCTGCCATGAATAATACGAGCCACATCATCACGCTCAATATCTGGCAGTTCGCCCTGATCTACCTGCTCCTCATCGTAGTGCTCATCATCATGAAGAAGAGCCGGATCGATCAGACCAAGCTCCTGGTGGTGGCAAGTGTCAGGATGACGGTACAGCTGGTGATCGCCGGGCTCGTGCTGACCTATATCCTTAAAAATCCAAGCCCCTGGTTCACGGTGGCTTACCTGGCGGTGATGACCGCCTTTGCCATCTACACCGCGCTCTCGCGCAACATTGGCCTCAATCGGCGCTTCCAGGTGATCGTTGGAGCTTCCCTGGCGGCGACGGGGCTTATCATCGTGTGCTTTTTTATTGTTGTGGTGGTGGGCGTCGACCTGTTCAACGCGCGCTACACGATCCCGATCAGCGGCATGATCATCGGCAACGCCATGACCGGAGTCAGCTTGGGGTTGCGGACCTTTACCGAGAATATCCATGCCCAGAGAGCGCGTATCGATACGCTTGTCAACATTGGCGCCACACCGCCCAAGATTCTGATCCCCTTTGTCAACCAGGCGTTGGAGACCGCTTTGCTACCGACCCTGAATTCGATGATTGGTATGGGAATCATCTCTTTGCCTGGCATGATGACCGGCCAGATATTATCCGGCACCATGCCGATGACCGCCATTCTCTACCAGATCGCCATCCTTGTCGCTATCAGCGCGGTGACCTGCCTGGCCGTATTCTGCTCGCTGTTCTTTGGCTACCGCACCCTTTACAACAAGCGCGCTCAGATGATGTTCTAGGTTTTATGGCGATCGCTTGTAGCGACCGGCCTCAGTGCTACACTGAGAAGCGAGTTGGACGGACGGCTGCGCGGCGGAAGACCGCCGTGAGGAAAGTCGGGGCTCCAAAGGGCAGGATGCCTGTTAGATGCAGGGCGCGGTGACGCGACGGAAAGTGCCACAGAAAAGAAAACCCCCTTAATTGGCAAGTGATTGCTGGTTGCGAGGAAAGCTGAAACGGTGTGGTAAGAGCGCACCAGCGTCGCGGAGACGCGGCGGCTTGGCAAACCCCATCCGGAGCAAGAGCACATAGGAGCGCTATCGGTCGGCCCGGCTGGCGCTCGGGTAGTTCGCTTGAGGGCGACGGCGACGTTGCCCCCAGAGAAATAGTCGTCTTAAATGACAGAACCCCGCTTACAGGCCAACTCATGTGCGTGCCCGGCGCCCCTCCATTTTGCGCCGGGCACATCTTAGAGAAAGAAGGAGTGACATGGGTGTGATTCACCGCAGTATCGAGGGAGGCAACGGCGAGCTTTCCCTGCTTGGTTTTGGGCTGATGCGCCTGCCGATCATTGAGGGCAACGCCGCGAACATCGACTATGACCTCGGGTTCAAAATGATTGACTATGCCTACGAGCAGGGCGTTACCTACTTTGATACCGCCTGGCCCTATCATGAGGGGCAGAGCGAGATCTTTGCGGGCAAGGCGCTTTGCGCGCGCTATCCGCGCGAGAGTTTCAAGCTGGCGACAAAATGCCCGGTCTGGCTCATGAATTCCCAGGATGATGTGCGTGAGACATTTGAGGAACAACTTCGCAAGTGCCAGACGGATCATTTCGATCTCTACCTGATGCATTCGCTGAACCGCGCGCGTTTTGAGACGGCAGAAGAAGTTGGCGTTTTCAAGGTGCTCGACGAGTATCGCAAGGCGGGCAAGATCGGCGCCCTGGGTTTCTCGTTTCACTCGACGATCGAGGATATGGACTTCATCGCGCATGCCCACGATTGGGATTTCGCACAGATCCAGCTGAACTACCTGGACTGGACCCAGCAAAACGCCGAGGGGCTCTATAAGATATTGACTGACCTGGGCATCCCGGTCACGGTTATGGAGCCGGTGCGCGGGGGAGCGCTGGCGGCATTGCCTGCTGCGGCAGCTGAGCTGCTGGAGACGGCAAATCCTCAGGCGAGCCCGGCGAGCTGGGCGCTCCGCTTTGCGGCAAGCCTGCCGAATGTCCAGGCAGTGCTTTCTGGCATGTCGACAATGGAGCAAATGGAAGATAATGTCGCCACGTTCAGTGACTTCAAACCGCTTGATGAGGCTGACCATAAACTGCTCGAAGACGTGGTCGTCGCGTACTCCAGCGCAGGAACTATCCCCTGCACAGGCTGCCGCTACTGCATGGACTGCCCCAGCGGCGTTGACATTCCGCGCGTGTTCGCCGCGTACAACCACTATCACCTGGGCAACACGATGCCTGCTTCCTATCAGCTGAGTATGAACATCATCGGCGCCGCGCATGGGCCAGATATGTGCACCAAGTGCGAGACCTGCCTGTCGCTTTGCCCCCAGCATATTGCCATCCCTGACAAGATGGAGGAGATCGCCGCAGAGCAGGAAGAAGTCTTCGCGCCGCTCAACGAAAGCAATCGCTTTTTTGCCCGCAGACCCTAAAGACAGCTAGGCACTCGGTATATGGCCGGCAGCAGGAACAACTACTTTGCTGCCGGTCATTTCTTATATGATGGTCATTGCCAAATGCTTAGATAAAAGCTGAAAGGATCACTCGACTATGAGTTTCGCAACAGACATTGAGATCGCGCAGAATGCAACCATGCTCGCTCCCGCTGAGTTGGCTGAGAAAGCTGGCATTTTGCTGGAATATATGGAACCTTATGGGGCGAACAAAGCCAAGATCAAGACGAGGTTTCTGAAAGATCCGGCGACGGTGGCACGTCCCGATGGTAAGCTGATCCTCGTGACGGCCGTTACGCCGACGCCTCCCGGCGAGGGCAAGACCACCACAACGGTGGGTTTGGGTGATGCGCTGCGCCACATCGGCAAGAAGAGCGTGATCGCCTTGCGCGAGCCGAGCCTCGGGCCAGTCTTCGGCATGAAAGGCGGGGCGGCGGGTGGAGGCTACGCCCAGGTGGTGCCCATGGAGGATATCAACCTGCATTTTACGGGTGACTTCCATGCGATCAGCGCCGCGAACAACCTGTTGGCGGCTTTACTTGACAATCATATTCACCAGGGCAACACACTTGGCCTTGATGTGCGGCGTGTGACCTGGCGCCGGACGCTGGACATGAACGACCGTCAGCTGCGCAACGTGACCGACGGCCTGGGTGGGCGCCTCGATGGGGTGCCGCGTGAGGATGGTTTCGACATAACGCCAGCCTCTGAAGTGATGGCAACACTTTGTTTGGCGGAAAGCTTTGAAGATCTCAAAGAACGTTTGGCGCGTATCGTCGTGGGCTACACGCGCGAGGGAGTGCCTGTCACGGCAGGCCAGCTCAAGGCGGCTGGCGCGATGGCGGCGCTGCTCAAGCATGCGCTGAAGCCGAATCTCGTGCAGACACTGGAACAGACCCCGGCCTTTGTGCATGGCGGACCTTTCGCTAACATCGCGCATGGCTGTAATAGCCTCATTGCTACGCGCATGGCGCTTAAGCTCGGTGACTATGTGGTTACTGAGGCGGGTTTTGGGGCCGATCTGGGCGCTGAGAAGTTCCTCGACATCAAGTGCCGTACAGCGGGCCTGGTACCAGATGCCGTCGTCATCGTTGCAACAGTACGCGCGCTCAAATACCACGGCGGCGTGCCTAAAGATCAGCTGGAACAGGAAAATCTTGAGGCGCTTGAAGCAGGGATACCCAACCTTCGCCGTCATGTTGACAACATCGCTCATGTCTTTGGCCTGCCCTGCGTGGTCGCGCTCAATCGCTTTCCCGCTGATACAGAGGCCGAGCTGGCGCTGGTCGAGGCGCACTGCTGTGATGACCTGGGGGTCACCGTGTGTCGTTCCGAGGTTTGGGAGCAGGGAGGCGCGGGAGGAGTTGCGTTGGCCGAAGAAGTCGTGCGAATCTGCGAGAAACCAAACGATTTCCATTACGCCTATGAGCTCGATGAACCGATTTCTGCCAAACTCAATAACCTGGCGCGCAAGATCTATCGGGCCTCTGGCGCACACCTGACACCGGCGGCAGAGAAGCAGGCGCGCCAACTCACGGAGCTCGGCTTCGATCACCTTCCGATTTGTGTAGCAAAGACGCAGTACAGCTTTAGCGACGATCCGTTGCTCCGCGGGGCTCCGGACGACTTCACAATCACGGTCCGTGAGATCAAAGTGAGCGCTGGCGCGGGCTTTCTGGTAGCATTCACGGGAAGCATCATGACGATGCCCGGCCTGCCAAAGACCCCAAATGCTGAGAAGATCAGTATCACGCCCGACGGTGTCATCTCAGGGCTGTTTTAATTGTTACGTCATCCCGGGCAAGACCTAAGGATCTCGGCGCTGAGATTGCGGCTCGGAGGTTAAAATGACGTTTATGGGATAGGACGAATGACGTTTAAGAGAAAGGAACTACGTATGGATATGGAAGTGTATTTCCCGGGCGGCAAGAAGGTCTATGCTGATTTCGGTGGGTTCACCGTCGAGACCGACCAACCGATACCAGCAGGTGAGGGAACAGCCCCTAATCCTTTTGAGCTGTTTCTAGCGTCGATCGGCACCTGCGCGGGTATCTTCGCGCTTGGTTTTATGCAGCAGCGCGGTATCGATCCATCTGAGGCTCGCATCAAGCTGCGCACACATCCCGACCCGGCCGACCCTGCTCATATTGCCAAGATCGATCTCGAATTGCAAACCCCGCCTGATTTCCCGGAAAAGTATCTGCCGGCGATCATCAAGAGCATGGATCTTTGCAAAGTCAAGAAGCACCTGGCTGACCCGCCGGAGTTTGACGTTACCGCTGTCTAGTCGGCGCTGAGGAAGGCGCCAGACTGGCGGTTCCACAGGTAGGCGTACTCGCCACCGGCGGCAACGAGTTCTTCGTGGCTGCCATCTTCGACGATCGCGCCGTCGGAGAGCACGATAATGCGATCAAGGCTTGCCACCGTCGAGAGGCGGTGGGCCACTACGATCGAGGTGCGGTTGCGCATCAGGTTGGCCAGGGCCTCCTGGATCAGGCGCTCGCTTTCAGAGTCAAGCGCGCTGGTGGCCTCATCCAGGACCAGGATCGGAGCATCCTTGAGCACGGCGCGCGCAATCGCGATGCGCTGGCGCTGGCCACCGCTCAGCTTGATGCCGCGCTCGCCAGCCACACTGTCAAATCCATCGGAGAGCTGCTCGATGAAGTCGAGCGCATTGGCGCGCCGCGCCGCTTCGCGCACCTCTTCGTCAGTGGCGTCAGGCTTGCCATAGGCGATGTTGTCGCGGATGCTGCGGTGAAAGAGCAGGGGTTCCTGCGGCACGTAGGCCACGTTGCGGCGCAGGCTTACCTGGGTCACATCCGCGATGTCGTAGCCGTCGATCAGGATATCGCCGCTCTCCAGGTCACTCAGGCGCAGCAGAAGCGTTGTCAGCGTGGACTTGCCCGCGCCGCTTCTCCCAACCAGGCCAACGCGTTGACCTGCGGGGATCTTCAGATTGAAGTGCTCGAAAAGTTGGTCGCGCTCATCGGTATGCTTGAAAGTAACGTCGCAAAATTCGATCTCGCCGCAGCAGACGTCGATGTCAACGCTTTCCGGTGAGTCCTGGACCAGGCGCGGCTCGTCAAGGATCTCGACCATGGCCTGCGCGTCGCCTAAGCCGCGGTTGGTCATCGCAAGCGTCTGGCTAATGCGGTTGAATTGATTGGTGAGCTGGTAGGTGTAGGTAAACATCATGACCAGCGCACCGGCGCTGATACCAAACCACGCGTTACCACCGGCCACAAAGATCACCACGACCATCATGATCAGTACGATGATGCCCGAGGTGACGATGTTTCGGACGGTCGTCGACCACATGCGCTTCGTATCGGCGTCCAGCACCGACTCGTTAGCCTCATCAAAGATGGTGCGCTCGTAGTCCTCACGCCCGTAGGTCTTGACGGTGAGGATGTTCATGATGCTGTCTGACAGCTCGCCAGACAAGCGATTTTGCTGCTGCGCGGCCTTCGCGTTAAGCGGCAGGATCTTCTTGAACATGACCACGGCGGCAGCGATGTAGATAGCCAGCAAAAACAGCAAGATGATCACGTAGCTGGGCACGACCGGCGCAAGCATCACGATCGTAAACACCGCGCTGCCGATGATCGCGAACCAGGAGTAGATGATGCTCTCAAGCAGGGTCGCGTAGGCTCCGATATACTTCTGCGTCTGGCTAACCAGCGAGCCGCCAAACTGGTTCTGATGAAAGGTCATGCTCTGGTTGCTGAGCGTATCGAAGGCTTGCGTGGCAAGCAGGTAGTTCGCTTTGAGCTCCAACTTCCAGACTGAGTAGTCCTGGAGCTTGCTGGAGGCCTGGCCGATGATATTGATGGCGATGAGCAACAGGATGTAGGGGCCAAAGACACTGATGACCTGCGAGGAGCTGACATGGCTTGCGCCGATGCGGTCGATGATGCGCGCGACTACCCAGGGGTTAGCGTAGGAGAGAAAGAACACAAAACCAAGTGTCGAGAGCACCGACAGCGCAAACATCGGCCATTGTACCTTGGTGACCTGCCAGTAAAAATGAATGGTGCGTCGCACCGTGCCGGAGTGTTGCTTTACATTCTCGTTGAGTGTGCCGGAGCTGCTGGTAAGCGGCATAGAGGCGATCCTCGCTTTCGTTTTGGTGCTTGTTCTCTTGCTACTGTTTGATTATACCCGTCATGCGGACGTTTCAGGCGTCGCGCCTGGCTTGTGTTTGGTTGACGCGACGCCCCGCAAACCTGTACTATTAAATACCGCGAAAGCAAGCAGTTGGGGTGTCGTCTAATGGCAGGACAACGGTTTCTGGTGCCGCATGTGGAGGTTCGACTCCTTCCACCCCAGCCAGGATTCTGGCAAGGATCGACTTCTTCCACCCCAGCCAGGTTTGTTACGCGGATCATTCGGCCCGTTCGTCTAGCGGTTTAGGACACCGCCCTCTCAAGGCGGAGGTCACCGGTTCGAATCCGGTACGGGCTACCAGGAAACAACGGGCTCCCTTTGGGAGCCCTCATTTTATTCAGGTCTGCTGACATGACTCTTGAAAGGCTCTGACACCGGCATGCTTAAACCACGGATTCTTCTTATTATCGGCGGTGCGCTTTGGGCGATCGCCGGCATCAACATCGCCATCATCGGTTTGCGTTGTTGCCTGCAGATCCACCAATGGTGGGTCTATCTGGCCGCCATTCCCGTATTCGTGATCTTCCGCTATGTGATCTTTGGCCCGGTGGGGAAGAAGTATGCGAAGCGTATTACCGGTTTCACGGAGGAAAAGGTGGCGGTCTGGCATGTCTATTCAATAGCGGGTTACCTGATCATGGTGTTCATGATGGCACTCGGGATCACCCTGCGGGTCGAACATCTTGTGCCGACGTGGTCGATCGCTTTCTTCTATCTGGGCCTCGGGCTGGCTCTTCTGCTTGCCAGCTGGCCTTACTTCGCCGAGTATCGGCGAGTTTAAACGCAAAAATTTCTATCACTACTCTACTGGATTCTGGCACAACTATCACAGCATGTCTCGACCCCGCTGGCTGTATTTTTGATATACACTTGACCGGGGTGGTCAAGAGGTGTACAGTAATTCGTTGTTGCAGGATTGACCAGGGTGGTCATGATCGAGGAAGAAGGCGGCACGCTCACATGAACGCAGCGTTTATGGAGCTTCCGGAAGAACGCCAGCAGGCGATTCTTAACGCCGCTTATGACGAGTTCGGCGCCAATGGCTATGACCGTGCCTCGACCAATGCGATCGTCTCTGCAGCTGGCATCAGCAAGGGGACGCTCTTTAACTACTTTGGCAGTAAGTCACAGCTTTTCAAGACGCTCGCGAATTTTGCACTTGGCTTGGTAAACGACGTCTATATCTCCCAGCTTGATAGTAATCAGACTGACTTCCTGGAGAAGTATCGCCAGGCAACCCAAGTCAAGTATCAGGCCTACCGCGCCCATCCTCACGAGTTCGGATTTTTCAACGCGCTCTATTTCTATGACTCAAAAGAGCCGGTGGTGGTCAAAGAAGTCAAACGCACCCAGAAGATACGCACCGAAGCGGAGGCGTTCTTCTCTGAGAACAATGACACCAGCCTTTTTATTGAGCATCTTGATCCTACCCAGGCGATCCGCCTGATGCAGTACTGCCTTGCCGGCTACGAGCGAGACATGATGGCAGGCATCCGCAACCATGCGACTTCGCTTGAAAGTTATGACCTTCTCTGGGAGGATTTCTATCGGTATCTCGACCTGTTAAGGTCGGTCTTCTATCGTAAAGGAGCATAAACGATGGCAGTAATCGAAACACACGATCTGGTCAAGGCTTTTGGGAAACTGAGGGCACTTGACGGGCTTGACTTGAGTGTCGAGGGGGGACAGGTCTTCGGGTTCATTGGCCCGAATGGCGCCGGCAAGACCACGACCATACGCACGCTTCTGGGTGTGTATAAGGCCACGTCAGGCACGGCGGAGGTCTTTGGGAAGAACGCCTGGACTGATGCGGTCTCGATTCACGAGCAGGTGGCCTATGTGCCGGGCGATGTGAACCTCTGGCCGACGATGAGCGGCGGGGAAGTGATCGATTTCTTCCTACGGCTACGCGACGGGAGCGGGGCTGCCTATGCGGCCGCGCAAAAGCGTCGCGAGGAGCTGTTGAAGAACTTCGAGCTTGACCCGACTAAGAAGTGCCGTAGCTACTCGAAGGGCAACCGCCAGAAGGTGGCGCTCGTCGCAGCGCTGGCGAGTGACGTTGATCTCTACATCTTTGACGAGCCGACCAGCGGCCTCGATCCGCTGATGGAGAAAGTCTTCCAGAACTACGTGGCCGAGATCAAGGCGGCTGGTAAGACGATCTTTCTTTCCAGCCATATCCTGTCCGAGGTCGAGCGCCTCTGCGACAACGTTGGCATCATCCGCAAGGGCAAACTGGTCGAGCATGGTACGCTCGATGAGCTGCGTAGCCGCTGGGAGGTCAAGGGCGAGGCGCTGCCGTCGCTTGAAGAAGTCTTCATGAAGCAGTACGGCGACGAGATCCACTCCGATGAGGGCGACGAAGAAAATGAGATGCACAAGAGCATCTTTGCCCAATACATGCCCAAGAAAAAGGCGGGTGACCGGTAATGGCTCAAGGATCCAATAACTCGATGTTCAGGAACGCGGGGCGGCTGACCGTCTCGGTCCTGAAGCGCGAGCTGTCGAAGTCGGGTATCTGGCTGGTCTGCCTGACAATGCTGACGCTTGTTGGCCCCATCGAACTGAAGGGGCTTTATGACCTGAAGGCGTTGTCCAGCTTTACGACGATCATGCGGATTCCCGCGATGGTCGCGATGCTGGGCCCGGTGTTCATCAAGGACACAACGCCGGCAACGTACGCGATACTGGGCACCAACGAGATGCTGCTGATCACATTGCTGCTGGTTGCGATCATGAACATCTTCTATGTGGTGCGCCAGACGCGCAAGGAGGAGGAGTCCGGGAGCCTTGAGATCGTGCGTTCGCTGCCGGTTGGGCGCCTGTCCAACCTGGCGTCGACCTTGATCGGCGCGGTTATTATCAACGCGATCGTGAGCTTGTTCACGTTTGCCGCGCTGGCGTTACTGCATGGCATGGACGCTTCGTTCACGCTTGCGGGCGCGGCTGTCTATGGGTTGGCGTTCTTTGTCACCGGTCTGGTGTTCGCTGGTATTGCGGGTATCGTGGCGCAGATGGCGTCGACATCACGCGGTGCGAATACGATCGGTATGGCGATCGTGGCGGTGTTCTATGTGATCCGCATCTTTGGTGACTTCGCGATCAGCGGTAGCGCGAACACAAGCCTGAAGTTCATGTCCTACCTCTCGCCGCTCGGGTTGGCGCTGCAAGGCCAGCCCTACATCAAGAACGTGGTCTGGCCCTATGCGATCCTGTTCGCCGTTGCGATCGTCCTTGTGGTGATCGCGTTTGCGCTCGCGCAGCGCCGCGATCTTGACGCCGGTCTGATTCCGGAACGTCCGGGCAAAGAGCATGCGCCTGCCTATTTGACGAGCAACTTCGGCCTGATCTGGCGCCTTATGAAGAATCAGCTGATCGGCTGGGCCATCGTGATGGTAGCGGTGGGAGCAACCTACGGATCGATCCTCGGCGTAATCGGACCCTTCATCCAGTCGAGCCCCTTCTTCCGCAGCATATTCAAGCCGATTGCTGGCTTCAGTGTAGCGCAGGTGTTTATCGCGCTCTTGATGGTCGTCTTTGCTTTGGTGGCTTGCGTGCCATCGATGTTAATCGTCCTGAAACTACGCAATGAGGAGTTCAACGGGCATCTTGATTACATGCTGAGCGCGCCGGTCAAGCGCATCCGCGTGATAGCCGGTTACCTGGTCTATGCGCTGATCACGAGTGTGGTCATGGTCGCGATCGCAGCAGCGGCTCTGTGGCTGACCGCGCTGATCGTCCTCAAGGGCACGGGGATGAAAGATCTGTGGCTCTACACGAAGATGATCGCGATCTATCTACCCGCTATCTGGGCGATGACCGGCTTTACCACGATGCTGGTCGGTGGGGTGCCACAGAACACGATCGGCGCCTGGTCATATCTGGCCGTAGGCTTCTACGCCACCTATCTGGGTCGTGTGTTCCTGAGCAACAACGCTCACTGGAAGTGGGTCATCAAGGTCTCGCCCTTTGGCTGGATCCCGGAATATCCGATCGATAAGGTTCACCCGTGGACCTTGGTGATCCTGGTTGCGATCGGCGTCGTCCTGATGGCCTACGGCGTCTACGCGTTCCTGCAGAGGGATCTGGAGATCGGCTAGCTTTGGCCGACCGCCATCTCTCATGAAAGCGAGGGCATTCCATAATATGAAGAGAGCCACCGAGGATCATCCCGGTGGCTCTCTTAATGTGTTTTCCCGTGGCGGTTCGCTGAGGTGTGCCGGAGGCTCAAGTGCTTATCAGTAGCTGAAGGTGTCGATCATCGACCCATCTGAGTTAAGGTAGATAAATTTAACTGCCGGATCAACTACTCCAGCAGCTTTGAGCGCAGCGTTAACTGTTTGCGCCGCCGACTTGAGAGCAGGCGCTTGCGCTTCAAGGGCAGCTTTGCATTTGGCGGCATCAAGCGCATTTTTATAAGTGTAGGTATAGACCAGCGTATGATCGCCTTCTCCGGTGATCGTAACGTTTGAGTAGGTGGCAGAGTTCTTTTGCAGGGTATCGACAGCAGTTGTCTGAGCCGCCGCTACCATTTTATCAAGCGCTTCCTGAGAGCCGGTCGACGAGCTATTGCTTGACGAGTTGTCAGAAGAACTTGCGCTGTCAGACGAGGTGTTTGCCGGTTGTTGACTGCCTGAAGTTGTACTGGCAGTCGAGCCACACGCGCTGAGGCCCAACGCTGCAATAACCAGTATGCAAGCAGATACAATCAGGAGTATTCGTTTTTTCATGACATCCTCATTTCATTGTGTCGATACCAGTGTTGCCCTGGTGATAATTGTATCGCAAATATTAGCATAATAAGGTGTAACCAGCGCCGCATGATGCCAACGCCGCACCGGGTTCTGAAGAGCAACGAGGCGCTCTTATTGTTGCTTTTCCCAGCGCACGGGGTTACTCAACACGCCCAGGCTTTCGATCTCGATCTCGACAGTGTCGCCATCGGCCATGGAACCGATGCCTGCCGGGGTGCCGGTAGTCACCACATCGCCGGGCAGCAGCGTAATGCCTTCTGTGATGAATTCGAGCAGCTTGGGGACGCCCCACATCATGAGCGAGGTTCGTGAATGCTGCTTGACTTCGCCATTAAGGCGCGTGGTCAGCTCCAAGTCGCTCGGATTGATCCCGGTCGTCAGCCAGGGGCCGATTGGCGCAAAGCCGTCAAAGCACTTGGCGCGTGTCCATTGGACGTCAGCGGCCTGGAGGTCACGAGCAGTCACGTCGTTTAGGATCGTGTAGCCAAAGATATAGTCAGCGGCCTGGATGGCAGAGACGCGCTTGGCGGTTTTGCCCACCACAAAAGCCAGCTCACCTTCAAAGTCGAGCCGTTGACTGCTGCGCGGCCGCATAAGCGTCGCGCCTGGATCATTGACGCAGGTTGATGGTTTTATGAACAAGATCGGGGTGGCAGGAGTATCGAAATCCAGCTCCTGGATGTGATCGTAGTAATTGGTGCCCACGCAGACGATCTTGCCTGGCTCGCACGGCGCGAGCAGGTTGACGCCTCCAACATCCAAATAGATGCCAGTCTCCTCAACACCCAACCAGGGGGCTTGGGCAAGTACATGGACCTCATCATTGTCGAGCAAGCCCCAGGCGATCGCTCCATCACTTATGAACCGTATATAGCGTGCCATGGGTTATCTCCTTTAGTGTTATCAGTGATGACCAGTAGTATGTATCATAGTACAGAGGGAAAAGGAGAGCTGCATGAGCAAATACGAACCACTCTGGAAACATCTGCAAGCCGATGGGCGCAACACATTCCAACTGACATTTGAAGAGATTAAAGACGTCCTGGGTTTTGAGATCGACCACTCATTCCTGAACTACAAAAAAGAAGCCGCTCAGTTTGGCTATCAGGTTGGCAAAATCTCTCTTAAAGAGCAACATGTTACCTTCAGCAAGCTTGAATGATCACGTTATACTTATCTCATGCCAAACTATGTCGCACTGATACGGGGAGTCGCGCCCAGCATTGAGAACCGCAACAACGCAGCCATCCTGCGCGCGCTTGCTACGTTGGATCTGACGGGGCTGTCCTCGGTACTTTCCAGTGGCAACTACCTTTTTGCTTCGGACTTGCGCAGCACTGACAAGCTAGAGGCTCTCATCAGCGACGCGCTTGCCAAAGAGCTGGGCGTTGAGCTGCTGACCATCGTGCGAAGCCAAAAGCAGATTCAGGCGCTGGTCGATGGCAATCCGCTTGCAGGGGCACCCCATGGCGCCGGAAGCTACCAGCTCGTCACGTTCTTTAAACATCCGATAGACCTTGGATTTGACCTCCCGTATCACCCCGAAGGCAAGTTCTTCAAGCTGGTTGGCAGCGTAGATGGCACGCTTTTTACCGTAAGCGACAACACGGGTGGTCAGACGGTCGACACGATGGCCTGGCTTGAACGCCACTATACCCGTGACCTCACGAGCCGCACCCCGCTTACTCTGCAAAAAATCCTCAAGAAGCTGAAACAACTTTCTTAAAGGAGCCGCCTGATTGGTGTCCTACCAATCACCTATAATTGAACGCAGCACATGACAAGGGGTCAGGTACTTTGTCATGCGTACATGACAAAGTACCTGACCCCTTGTCACCAACATAATCAACAGGAAGGATCACGTGGCGGTATCATCGGCAGAGCGCAGGCTGGCGGCGGAGAAGTTCGCCGCTGAGTGGCGTGATCGCGGCCAGGAGGACAAGCACGACCAGACGTTCTGGAGCCAGTTCCTGGGCGAGGTCATGGGAGTAGCGCGCGTGCATCACGAGATCGACTACCAGAAGCGGGTCACGATCCCCAAGCACGGCACGAAGCGCATCGACGGCTACATCGCCGCCAGCAAGGTCCTGATCGAGCAGAAGTCCCGTCACATCGACCTCGACCGCCCCGCCACACAGTCCGATGGAGAGGAGCTCACCGCCTACGAGCAGGCGGTGCGTTACGCCCAGTGGCTCCCGGCCGCGGAGCGCCCCGACTGGATCGTCATCTCCAACTTCGAAGCTTTTCGCATCTACGACACCCGCGAGGACTTCAACCAGGAGCCTATCTGCGTCACCCTCGACGAGCTCCCCAGCCAGCTCCCTATCTTCGACTTCCTCGTACGTCCCATCACGGAGCGGCTGGAAAAGCAGAAGCAAGTCGACCTGAAGGCCGCCCAGCTCATCGGCGACCTGTATCGCAAGATCGCGGCCTGCTACCCCGACCCCGACGCGATGCGCCATGACCTAGCCGTGCTGATGGTGCGCCTGCTCTTCTGCCTGTATGCGGAGGACAGCGGCCTGTTTGACCCCGGCGCGTTCTCGAGCTACCTCCAGGTGCACTCGGCAGACATCACGGCGTTTCGCTACGCGCTCATCAACATCTTCGCGGTGCTTGATACGCCCCCGGACTGTCGCGCCGCTAACCTTGATTTCGACGAGGCGCTGGTGCAGCTGCCCTACGTCAACGGCGGGCTGTTCTCAGACGACATCGCGGTTCCGCAGCTGACCGCAGAGATCCGTCTGGAGCTGATCGTCAACTGCGCCCGCGCCTTTGATTGGAGCCAGATCTCCCCGGTCATCTTCGGCTCGATCTTCGAGAGCATCCTGTCCGGTGATCAGCGCCGCGCCGGCGGCATGCACTACACCAGCCCCGCCAACATCCACAAAGTGATCGACCCCCTGTTCTTAGACGAACTGCGGAGCGAGCTGAACGCCGCCGGCCATGACAAGGCCAAGCTCCTGGCCCTGCAAGACAAGATGGCGAGCCTGAAGTTCTTAGACCCCGCCTGCGGCAGCGAGGAGCGGACGGGCTGTCGCACATTGCATTTTGGAGCAGAGCTTCAAGCTGTTGCATAATTTCACTTTAGGCAGCGTTATGTAAGCGTTCGGCATGTCTCTATCTATCAATAGATGGAGGAATTAGGCTGAGAGCGATAATGCGTTTGGGTTAAATACCGTTAACAATCACACTATGCTACTATTTTTATTGGAATATGTCGTACTGCGCGCAGTCGGCTAACAACTCAATATTTTAGAGCACGACTATTACACCGTAACGAGGCGTCTAGCTCCTATCTCGGTGTGATAGCAGTCGTTGCGTTCATAGTCGGCATATTCCAAAGGGGTTAGACGCCTCTTTGCGAGTCTGGCGATCTTCCCCTTGTTATTGGGTGTTTAACACAATGCAGAGGAAGGGTTATAGGGCAGCGTAATGGCTGACGATATTCTAAAAGTCGGAGATAAGCTACGCTTTGGTGGAGAGTCCTCGCCTGAACTGGATTTTCTTGGCAGGGCGAACCTATGGATAAGGAACTTCTATGACAACAAAACCATAGATCTTGCTCGCTATGTGATTGCAGAAACTTTGCGTAACTCTGCTCCGGGGCAGCTGTCTGTTGCGGGTTTTGACGGTGACCTCACAGGGATATTCGCCCCGTTCGCTGCTTTGGCTGCCGGAGAATCGAAAACGCTTGAATTACTGTTAGATATGAAAGACCTGGAAGATTACCTCAACTATCTGAAACAGCACATCCAGGCTGTCCAGAACGTGATCCAGGCTCGAAACGATTCGCTGATTGATTTCAGAAAAGCGATAAGTCGGCCTATTGAAAGCTATATCTTAGTAGTACTGTCACTTGACATGGGCGTGATA